>NZ_JBEZFZ010000025.1:0-135492 GCF_040649735.1 Nonomuraea sp. NPDC048892
GCCCCCCGCCGGCGGGGCGGCGGCGGGCCCGTCGCGGGCCCACCCCCCCGCCGGCACCCGGGCGGGGGCGGGGCGGCCGGTGACGACGGCGTCACGGCCGCGGCGCCGCGAACAGACGGCGTCATGGCCGCGGCGCCGCGAACAGGGAGCCGGGCCCGCCCCCGGCTCGGCGTCTCGCAAGCTCAGGGTGAGGCATTGAGCTCGGAGCCGGCCGACCGCCAGTTGTGCGGGGCCTGTTTGAGCGTGTACGCCGCCTCCGGCAGATCGTCTCGGACACGGATCATCCACAGGGCCAGCTCGGTGGTGAGGGTGGCACGCGTGTCCGCGAGCGCGGGATCGTCGTACCGGTCGTCCAGCTCGGCGGGGTCGGCGTCCAGGTCGTAGAGCTCGCCGCCGCCGCGTTCGTTCAGCAGCAGCTTCCACCGCCCCCGCCGGAGCATCACCGTCGTCCCCGACTGGGTGACGGTGTTGAGCTCGTCGAAGGTGCGGCCCTCGTACGGGAAGTGCAGCGGCGGTCGCTCGCCGGGGTGGTAGGACAGCCCGCCGAAGCCGAGCTCGGCGTACGCACTGGCGAACTCGCCGGCCGGATACGGTTTCCCGGTGAGCAACGGCCACAGGCTGCGCCCCTGGACGCCGGCCGGGATGCCGGCGCCGAGGGCATCGCAGATCGTCGGAAGCAGGTCGGCGAGCGAGACGAAGGCCTCCGCGTCGACCGCCGCCCGCACGCCCGGCCCGGTGGCCGCGAACGGGATGCGCGTCAGGCACTCGGCCATGCCCGCGCCCTTGCGCTGGAGCCCGTAGTCGCCGGTGTAGTCGCCGTGGTCGGCGACGAAGAACACCAGCGTGTCCGCGTCCCGCCCGGTGGCACGCAGGTGCGCGAAGAACCGGCGGAGCTGGTCGTCGATGAGTCTGAGCATGCCGCAGTAGTTGGCGCGGTAGCGCCGCCACTCGGCGTCGTAGCCGGGCCGCTTCTCCTCCGTCAGCTCGCGCAGCCAGGTGTACATGCCGCCTTTGCGTGCGGCGCCTTCGGGTCCTGCCAGCCGCTCGGGCATCTCCTCCGGGTCGAACATGCTGAAGTACGGCTCCGGCACCTGGTACGGATTGTGCGGCTCAGGAAAGGACAGCCAGGTGAAGAACGGCCGGTCGGCGGGCGTGCGGTCGATGGCGCCGATCGCTCCGTCGACGATCCGGTACGGAAACTGGCACTCCACCGGGAACGGCGTCGGCTCGTGCGCGACCGAGTGGTCGAGCTTCGTGAGCCACCGCTCGAAGCGTTCCTGATCGCGTGTGGCCGCGCCGTCCGGGCCGCGGTCGTGCCAGTACGGGGCGGCGAACGTGTCGAAGTCGGCGGCCTCGCGGTGGAAGTGCGTCTTGCCCGCCAGATGCAGCGCGTACCCGGCGTCGCGAAGCACGTCCACCAGGTCGGGCCCGCGCAGCACGTGCCGGGCGGCGCTGTTCTGCCGGACCCGGTGCGCGGACGGGTAACGTCCGGTGAGCAGGCTGATCCGGGCGGGCACGCACAGCGGAGACGTGGTGTAGGCCCGCCGGAATCGCACGCCGGTCTCCATCAGCCCGTCGAGGAAGGGCATGGTGTCCAGCGGGAAGCCGCTCGCGGCCGTCCAGTCGGCACGCTGCTGGTCGGTCATGATGAGCACGATGTTCGGTCGGTTCACGGGTCGGGGCCTCCGCTAGCGTTCCGCGTACATCGGTTCGGTGTAGTCCGAGCGCGGCTTCCAGTTGGGGAAGGCGAAGTCGTCCAGGCTGACCTGCGCGCCCTTGGCCTTGGCCGCGGCGATCGCCGTGTCCCGCTGCGCCGCGCTGTCGCTGGACAGCTTGGTCAGCGCCGCGCGGACGTCCGTGACGTCGCCGGTGAGCGCGCCCTGGACGATGTCTCCGAGGCTGGGGGTGACCGGCTTCGAAGCGATCTGCACCTGCTGGATGTCCGGGTTGCCGGCGATCGGCTCAGGGGCGAGGAAGACGCTCTCCTTGAACCAGGCGATCAGCTTCTTGTACGCGGGGTGCGCCTCTGACCGGTCGACGACGGAGATGTCTCGCGGCGGTTGTGACATGGTCCCGGCGACCCGGAGGGAGTATTCCTCGGTGGTGAAGTGGTCGCTCAGCAGCTTGCTCGCCACAGCGGCGTTCTTGCTGGTCGCCGACAACCAGTAGTCTCCCGCCTGCGGTGCGTGGTAGGTGGCCACGCCGCCGCCCGGCTCGGGGGTCAGGATGGGCCCCACGCCGAGCTTCTCGGCGAAGTCGGGCGCCGCCTTCAGCGCCACGCCGGGGCACCACGGGCCGTCGAAGTAGTAGGCGGCGATCCCGGCGGTCCACCGGGCCCGCGCCACGTCGTCCAGCCAGGAGTTCGCGCCCGGCACGAGCACCTTGTCCTGGCGCAGCGAGACCAGGAACTCGATCACGTTGACGTACTCGTCGGCATGGAAGGCGTACTCGCCGTCGCCGTACCTGACCCCGCCGGCGCCGGCGAATCCGGCCGCCTGCGCCAGGTCGTTGACCTGCTCGCCCAGCCGGTTCGGCATGCCGATGTTCCACACCCAGCCGTACGATCGGCCGCCGCCCGCGCTCTGCGCCTTTCTGGCCGCGGCTCGGAAGGCGTCGTACGTCCGCGGCGGCGCCTCCGGGTCCAGCCCGGCCCGTGTGACCAGCTCCTTGTTGAACCACGTCACCGCGGAGTAGGTCTGGTGGCTGAAGATGGGGAAGGCGTAGATCTTGCCGTCGAACGTGTGCAGGCCTTCGATGAGCGAGTCTTTGACCCTGGCCTCGGCCTCCGCGGTGAGCTCCAGCGGCCGCGACCACCCGGCGGCGACGAGCGCCGCGGCGGGCAGGGTGAGGCCGGCGTTGGTGCGCAGGTCCGGAAGCTGACCGCTCTGCTTGGCCAGTTGCAGCGCCTGGCCCATCTTCGCGGGGTTGTAGTACGTGTACTGCACGGGAACGCCGCCGGAGCCCTTGGCGAACTCGGCGAAGATCTCCTTCTTCGCCGTCTGGAGCTGGTTCTGGTGATCCCACCAGGTCAGCCCCTTGCCGGCGGCGCCACTGCCGCCGCCACCGCCGCATGCGCTGGTCGCGGCCGCGGCCGTCAAAGCACCCGCCGCGGCGAGGAACCCTCGCCGAGTCATCGCGGTCATCGGTCCTGCCTTCCACCACACGGCCCGCAGAAGGGTGTTGTGAAGAATGTTGCCGCGTGGCAAATTCATTCTTGCCACGCGGCATGCCACGCGGCAAGACTGTTCTTCAACAGAAATGTGTGCCGGGAGGGCGAGCGAGTGTGGTGACCCAACGAGACGTGGCACGGCTGGCGGGAGTGTCCGTACGCACCGTGTCCAACGTCGTCAACAATTTCGCGTACGTGTCCGAGGAGACCCGCGCCCAGGTGCAGCGGGCCCTGGACGAGCTGGACTACCGGCCCAACGTCGCGGCGCGCAGCCTCAACCGCGGGCGGTCCAGCCTGCTGGCCCTCGTGCTGCCGCTGGACGTGCCGTACTTCACCGAACTGGCCGCCCACGTGGTGGACCGGGCGGAGGAACGCGGATACACGGTGCTGATCGACCGCACGGAGGGGGTGGCGGAACGCGAGCGGCAGATCGTCATGCGACGCGACCGCTCGGCCCTCTTCGACGGGTTCATCTTCAGCCCGCTCGGCCTGAGCGCGGACGAGCTGCGCGACTGGGCGGGCGAATGCCCCGCGGTGACGCTGGGCGAGGTTCGGGTGGACGGCGTGGACCACGTCGCGATCGACGACACCGACGCCGCCAGGAGCGCGACCGCGCACCTGGCCGCGCTGGGCCGGACCAGGATCGCCGCCATCGGGCTGGTGGACCGGCCGACGGGCAACACCGCGGCGCACCGGTCGGCCGGCTACCGCCAGGCGCTGGAGGAGGCGGGGCTGCCGGTGCTGCCCGAGCTCACCGTGCCGGTGCTGCGCTACCAGCGCCAGGACGGCCGGCAGGCCATGGAGCGGCTGCTCGACCTGGCGCAACCGCCGGACGCGGTGTTCTGCTACAACGACCTGCTCGCGCTCGGCGCGATGCGGGCGGTGCTGGCCAGGGGGCTGCGCGTCCCGGAGGACGTGGCCGTCGTCGGGTTCGACGGCATCGAGGAGGGCCGGTTCGCCACCCCGCCGCTGACCACCATCGTGCCCGACAAGGAGAAGATCGCCGAGCTGGCCGTGAGCCGTCTGCTGGAGCGCGTCGAAGGCGACCAGAGCCCGCCCGTCCAGCTGGAGGCGCCCTGGCGGCTGATGGTGGACGAGAGCACTGCAGGCATGAACGGATGACGGCCGCGATCCCCGCCGCGGCCCGTCCCCGCCGCGACCGCACCACCCTGTACATCTGGGTCTTCCTGACCCCGACCGTGCTGCTGTACGGCGCGTTCACGATCTACCCGATCGTGGGCAGCTACGTCTACTCGCTCACCGACTGGAACGGGTTCGACGCCAGCGCGTCGTTCATCGGCCTGGCCAACTACCGCGAAGTCCTGGCCGACCCGATGTTCTGGAGCTCGTTCCGGCTGACGCTGGCGTTCATGCTGTTCGCGGTGCCGGTCCAGGTGCTGGCCACCCTGCTGATCGCGATCGTGCTCAACTCACCGCACATGCCGCTGCGCAAGCTGTTCAGGACCGCCCTGTTCCTGCCGGTGGTCACCACGACGGCGATCGTCGGCGTGGTCATGCAGTTCGTGTTCGACCCGGCCAGCGGCCCGGTGAACCTCGCGCTGCGCGGGGCCGGCCTGGCGCCGGACGGGATCGACTTCCTCGGGCAGTCCACGACGGCCCTGGGCACGACGATCGGCGTGTACGTCTGGAAGTGGTTCGGCATCACGCTGGTCTACTGGCTGGCCGCGCTGCAGACCGTTCCCGGCGAGGTGTACGAGGCGGCCCGCCTCGACGGCGCCGGCCCGCTGGGCACGCTCAGGTACATCACGATGCCCCTGCTCAAGCCCTTCCTGGTCATCATCACCCTGCTCTCGATCGAGGCGTCGCTGCAGGTCTTCGACCTCGTCCTGACCATGACCAACGGCGGCCCGTTCTACTCGACCGAGGTGATCGAGGTGTACATCTACCGGTGGGCCTTCGCCGCGACGGTCCCCCGGCTCGGCTACGCGTCCGCGGCGGCCGTGCTGTTCGGCCTGTTCGTCTGCCTCGTCGGGATGCTGCAGCTGCTCGCGATGCGCGCCACCCGCCGGACCAGGGGGATGGCGTGAGCCGCCGGCGCCGGGCGCTGCGCCGGCTGCCCTGGTGGATCGCCGCCGCCGTGCTCGCCATCGGCTGCCTGATCTGGATCTACCCCTTCCTGTGGATGGTCTCCGCGTCGCTGAAGACGTCGGCCGAGGTGTTCACGAAGGGGCTCGATCTGCTGCCCGGTGACCCCGCGTGGAGCAACTACGAGCGCGCCTGGGTCGAGGCGGAGTTCGGGAAGTACCTGCTCAACACCGTGATCGTCACGGTGTGCACGGTCGTCGTCGTGGTGGTGCGGTGTGCCATGACCGGCTATGTCCTGGCCCGCCACGACTTCCGCGGGCGCCGGATCATCATGGGCGTCCTGGTGGCCACGCTGTTCGTCCCCGCCGGTTACACCATCATCCCGCTGGTCGACCTGTCCCAGAAGCTCGGCCTGCTCAACTCGCTGACCGGCATGATCGTGGCGATGTCGGGCGCGGCGAACGTGGCGGCGATCCTGCTCTACTTCGGCTACTTCCGCGGCATCCCCAAGGAGCTGACCGAGGCGGCGCTCATCGACGGCGCCGGGTTCGCCACCGTCTTCTTCCGCGTCATGCTGCCCCTGGCCAAGCCGGTGACGGCGACGGTCACCGTGCTGACCTTCCTGTCCACCTGGAACGCGTTCTTCCTGCCGCTGGTCTTCACGTTCTCGCGGCCCGACCTGCGCACCGTCAGCGTCGGCATGCTCGCGTTCATCGGCGAGAACGCCACCGACTGGTCGGGCATGGCCGCGGCGGCGACGATCTCGCTGCTGCCCGTCGTCGCCTTGTTCATCGTGCTGCAGCGGTACTTCATCGAAGGCATCGCCGGCGCCGTCAAGTCCTGATCCGCCCCGTCTCCATCCCCGTCTCCATCCAGAAAGTGAGCACCATGTCCGCACGCCCCGCCGTCCCCCGCCCCGAGTACCCGCGCCCCCAGTTCGTCCGCGCCGAATGGCAGTGCCTCAACGGGACCTGGCAGTTCGAGCGGGACCCCGGTGACTCAGGGCTCGAACGCGGGCTGATCGACCGGGACCTGACCGGCGAGATCGTCGTGCCGTTCTGCCCCGAGTCCGAGCTGTCCGGTGTCGGCGACCCGGACTTCCACGCCGCCGTGTGGTACCGCCGCACCGTCCGGGTGCCTGAGGGCTGGGCGGGGCAGCGGGTGCTGCTGCACTTCCAGGCGGTGGACCACGACGCCACCGTGTGGGTGGACGGCGTCGAGGCCGGCCGGCACCGGGGCGGGTTCACCCCGTTCTCGTGCGATCTGGCCGCGGCGGCCGACCCGGCGCACACGTACACCGTGGTCGTACGCGCCCGCGACCCCCGCGGCGGCCCCCAGGCGCGAGGCAAGCAGGCCACCAGCTACGAGGGCCGCGGCGCCCACTACGGCCGCACCACCGGCATCTGGCAGACCGTGTGGTGCGAGCCGGTGCCCGCCGTGCGCCTCGGCCGGCCGCGGATCACGCCCAGCGTCGCGGCGTCCGCGTTCCGGATCACCGTGCCGGTGACGGCCGGCGCCGCTGCCGGCCGGGTCGGCTACCAGGTGCGGGTGACGGTGTCGGACGAGAACGGCGAGGTCGCTCAGGCGGGGGCGCGCGCCGACGTCGACCTCGCCCCCGAGCTGTGGCTGCCGCTGCCGGCCGGCCGGGTCCGCCTGTGGTCCCCCGAGGACCCGCACCTGTACGACCTGCGCGTCGACCTGCTCGACGGCGACGGCGCCGTGGCCGACACCGCAGAAAGCTACGCGGGCCTCCGCTCGGTCAGCATCGACGGGCAGGCGGTCCTGCTCAACGGCGAGGCCCGCTTCCAGCGGCTCGTGCTCGACCAGGGCTTCTACCCCGACGGCCTGATGACCGCGCCCACGGACGAGGCCCTGCGCCACGACATCGACCTCGCCGTGGCCGCCGGGTTCAACGGCGCCAGGCTGCACCAGAAGGTGTTCGAGGAGCGGTACCTGTACCACGCCGACCGGGCGGGCTTCCTGGTCTGGGGCGAGTTCGGGGACTGGGGCGCCAACATGGAGGGGCCCGCCGGCGACAACCAGCAGCCGACCGCGTCGTTCGTCACCCAGTGGGTGGAGGCGGTCGAGCGCGACTACTCCCACCCGTCCATCGTCGGCTGGTGCCCGCTCAACGAGACCTGGCAGCGGCTGCACGACCGGATCACCGTGCTCGACGACGTCACCTGGGGCATGTACCTGGCCACGAAGGCGGCCGACCAGACCCGGCCCGTGGTCGACGCCTCCGGCTACGCGCACCGGGTGCCCGGCGCCGACGTCTACGACTCCCACTGCTACGAGCAGGATCCCGAGCTGTTCGGCAAGCTGATGAACGGCCTGGCGGACGGGACCCCGTACGTCAACGCCGACCCCGACGGGACCGCCTGGTCGGTGCCGTACGCGGGGCAGCCGTACTTCTGCAGCGAGTTCGGCGGCATCTGGTGGAACCCGGACGTGCGCTCCGACGAGAGCTCCTGGGGGTACGGCGAACGCCCCACGAGCGAGGAGGAGCTCCAGGAGCGCTTCGCCGGGCTGGTCGCCGTCTTGCTCGACGATCCGAGGATGTTCGGCTACTGCTACACGCAGCTGACCGACGTCTTCCAGGAGCAGAACGGCATCTACCGCTTCGACCGCACGAGCAAGCTGGACGTCTCCCGCATCCGCGCGGCCCAGCTGCGCCCGGCCGCGATCGAGCAGGACGAGCGGTGATCGGTGCGCCCTTACGGCGGCGCCTGGCGCTCGCCGTCGCGTTGATCGGTGCCGGGGCGCTGCTGGCGGCGACCGCGCCCGCCGTCGCCGCCGCTCCGCGATCGGCGAGTGCCGTCTCAGCACCGGCGAACGCCGCTCCGCGATGGGCGACCGCCGTCTCAGAACCGGCGAACGCCGCTCCCCAGGCGGCGACCGCCGTCCAGGAGGCGACGACCGAGATCAGCGGCCGGGTGGTGGACGCCCGCAGTGGCGCGCCGGTCGAAGGGGCGAGCGTGCACGCCTCGCGGACCACCGGCTTCGCCACGACCGGCCGGGACGGTGCCTTCGTCCTGACCGGTGTGCCCGAGAGCGCCGCCCTGGTGATCGCCGCCAAGGAGGGATACGCTTTCGCGTCCGCTCCCGTCGGCCGTACGGTCACACTCGAGCTGGCCCGTGACACCGATCCGGCTCGCTCGGAGTACCCGCGCCCCGACGCCGACCGGCGGCCGTTCACCGGCGGCGACTGGCTGTCGCTGAACGGCACCTGGTCGTTCGACTTCGATCCCGGCGACGTGGGGGAGCGGGAGCGGTGGTTCGACCCCAGCCACGCGTTCGGGAAGGCCGTCCGGGTGCCGTTCGGCTACCAGTCGCTCGCCGCGTGGGGCGAGGAGGAGCTGGCGACCAAGGAGATTTTCCGCAGCGCCTTCTCCCGCTATCGCGGCACGGTCTGGTACCGGCGCTCCTTCACCGTCCCGAAGAATTTCTCCGGCTCGGAGGTGCGGCTGCGCATCGGTGCGGCGGACTGGGGTGCGGCGGTCTGGCTGGACGGCGAGCCCGTGCTGCCGTACTCCGGCGACGGCTACACCGAGATCAGCGCCGGGCTGGGCTCTCTCGCGCCGGGCTCGCCGCATACGGTGACGATCCGGGTGGTGGCGCCGCTGACGACGGCGGACTCCCCGTACCCGATGGGCAAGCAGACGGGTGAGCCCAACGGGGCGGACACCGGCTGGTTCAGCGACGTCGGCGGCATCTGGCAGTCGGTGTGGATCGAGCCCTACGCCGGCGCGCGGCTCACGCGGACACGGGTGACACCCGAGCTGACGTTCGAAGGGGACGCGCGCACCCCGTCCACGGCGAGCGCGAGGATCGACGTCGCCGGCGTCGGGGCGGGCACCGCCGGCGTCACGGTGAAGGACCCGCGAGGCAAGGTCGTCGGCACCGCCGAGGTGTCGCTCAGCGACGGCGAGGGCAGCGACGGCGAGGGCACGGCCACGATCCCGATCGAGCGCCCGCGACTGTGGGAGCCGGACGATCCGGCCCTCTACACCGCCGACATCCGGCTGGGCGACGGTGACGGTGTCCGCACCACGTTCGGGCTGCGCGAGATCGAACGCGCGTGGGCGCCCGGACACACCGGCGAATATCAGTACGTCCACCTCAACAACCGGCCGATCTACCTGCGAGGCGTCCTCGACCAGGGCTACAACCCCTGGGGCCTCTACACCTACACCGGAGTCACCGCCGGCCCCGACCTGCGTACCGGGACCGAGGCCGACCCGGGCCGCGGCTCCATCTTGCTCGACCTGAAGAACGCCAAGAGGCTCGGCTTCAACGTGATCAGGAACCACCTCAAGGTCAACGAGCCCGCCTACTACCACTGGGCGGACAGGCTCGGGCTGATGATCTGGTACGACCTGCCCAACGCGGGCTGGCACTCCCTGGGCCCGGAGGCGGAGCGGCTGTTCGAGGGGCTGCTGCGCAACACGTTCGCGCGTGACCACAACCACCCGTCGATCGTGATCTGGACGATGTTCAACGAGTCGTGGGGCATCAACGAGGAGCCGTGGCAGCAGCCGATCCCGCCGCGGGCGTTCCCGTACGTGCGCAGGATGGTCCAGCTCGCGCGCGACCTCGACCCGTCGCGGCTGATCGTCGACAACTCCGCCTGCTGCCAGAACGGCCACCTCGACACCGACCTGAACGACTTCCACTACTACCTGTCCACCTACGACGAGTGGAAGAAGCTGCTCGACGGGTTCGACGCCCAGGTCCGGCCCGGCTCCACCTGGAACTTCGACGACGGCGCTCAGAGCGGGCAGCCGTGGCTCAAGTCCGAGTTCGCCGTCAAGTCCGGTCAGTTCCCGCACACGGCGAGCCTCTTCCGCGCCTATCCGAAGCTCAACGGCTACGTCGGCGTCCAACTGGCCGAGACCGAGCAGGAAGTGCAGAGCCCGGTCACCTTCGACCGGCAACCGAACGAGCCGGAGTTCATGGACCATCGCGGCCGGCGCCGGGGCATCGAGATGTTCCAGGGCGACGACGCGATCTCCCTGATGGGCAGGTCGGCACGGACCGTCGACCGCGGCGGTGTGATCGAGGTCCCGGTCAAGATGAGCCACTTCAGCGACACCGACCTGTCCCGGGCCACGCTCCGGTGGAAGATCGGCGGATACGACGCTCAGGGCCGCTGGATCGCCGCCGCCGGCGGCGGTTCCCGGCCGGTCGCCCCCGCCCGCTACACCGTCACCGACGCCGGTACCGTGGCGGTCACCGTGCCCGGCGAACTGCTGACGGGGTACGTGTGGATCTGGCTCGACGCCGGTGGGCGAACGGTCGCCGAGAACACCCTCACCTTCGACACCCCGGCCCCCGGCGGCGGCTTCTCTCCCGGCGCCGTGAGCGCCCAGAAGTGGACCGGCGGGGCAGAGGCCCAGACCACCGGCGGCGCGGACCAGGTCACCGGCCACGGCCGCGGTTACTTCGAGTACGAGGTCGAGGTGCCCCAGGCCGCCGCCCGATCGGGGGCGACCCTGATCGCGGAGGTCGCCTCCGCCCAGTCCCGCGGCTGGTACGACCCCAACAACGTGACCACCGCCCGCCGCAACCCCACCCGCCTCACCGTGTCCGTCGACGGCAGCCCGCTGCCGGCGATCGAGCTGCCCGACGACCCCCACGGCCCGACGGCGCTGGCCGGTCGATCACGCGGTTCGCTCACGGGCGACTTCGGCAACCGCTACGGGTACCGCGTGGCCATCCCGATCCCGGCGCGGCGGCTCGGCGACGCCGGTACCGTCACCTTGCGTTTCACCTCCGACGGGGGCGGGCTGTCGATTTTCGGCGTCCGCTCGGGCCGGCACGGCACACCGCCCACGCTGGCCGGCGGGCGGATCACCGTGCCCGACGAGCGGCCACGGTTCCGCGCCGTCGACTCCCGGCTGTCGGTGTACCAGGCGCCGGCCGCGATCTCTCCTGATACCGGCACCGGCACGGTGATCGTCTCGGTCGTCAACGACACCGCCGGAACGGCGGGAAAGGTCAAGGTGGGACTGGCGGCGCCCGCGGGCTGGACCGCGACCGCTGCCGAGCCGGACGTGATCGGGTCGCTGAAGCCCGGACAGGCCCGGCACGTCGCGTTCGCCGTACGGGCCGGGTCGGGCGTGCGCACCGGCCAGAGCGCGGACTTCACCGCCACCGCGAGCTGGAGTGGCCACGCCATCCAGGCGATCAGCACGTCCACGGTGACCTTCGCCCCCGACGCCTACGCCGAGGCCGGTGTGGACGACACCTTCGACACCGACTCCAGCGCCGCTTACCAGGTGTTCCAGCCGTCGGCGGCCGAGGCACTGCCTCGTCTCACCTTCGGCGGCGGGAGCCTGCGGGCGGAGGGGGCGGGCGCCTACTACGGCATCGTCGCCCATGAGTCCGGGCCGTCGAGCCCCCGCGCGGCGGTGATCGTCGATCACGGCCAGTGGGCCGGCACGGGGAAGGGGCAGGACGCCCTGTTCAACGGGCTGATCAAGGATGAGCGCAACTACGTCCTGGCCTGGACCGGGATCAAGGGCCAGCACGGCATCGACATCAGGATCGACGGCAGGCTCACCAACGCCTGCTGCTCCTCCGCGCCACTCGAACCCGGTGATCGGTGGGCTTTCGTCCTGGACGGCAACGCGATCGGCATCTGGGTCGATCGCGGACTGGGCTGGGCCCGGATCATGTCGAGCACGACCCAGAGCCGGATCGACTTCACCGAGCCGGGCGCGCTGGACGGCTGGCACTACGCCGTCGGTCTGCGCGGCAACGCCGGAACCCAGGCGATCACCCGATTGGAGGGCCGCCACGACCCCGGCTGATAATGGCGGGTGCCCTTCACCTTGAGCCATGTCGTCGCGATCCTGCCGGTACGGCGCTGGTTACCGCCGTCGGCGCTGGCCGTCGGGGCCATGGTGCCCGACGCGCCGTACTACCTGCCGCTGCCGTTCTCCTCGGCGAGCACGCACGCCTGGTGGGGAGCGCTGCTGCTGGGCCTGCCCGCGGGCGTGCTGCTGCTGGTGCTGTTCCACCAGGTGCTGCGGGCCCCGCTGGCCGAGCTGGCTCCGGCCGGGCTGCGGGCCCGCCTGCCGGACGTCGCCCGCCCGGCGCCCGTGGCGGTGGTGGCCGGACTGGTCGCGGGGATGGCCACGCACCTGCTCTGGGACGCCTTCACCCAGGTCGGCGGCCCGGCGGTGATGCACTGGGAGCTGCTGCGGCAGCCGGTGGTCGGCGCGCACCGGGTGTTCAACGTGCTGATGTACGTCAGCTCCGCGGGCGGCCTGCTGATCCTGGCCGGCTGGCTCGCGCACTGGTACCGGCAGACGCCGGTCCGCCCAGCAGCGCCGCCGCGCGTGGCGACGCGGGTGCGTGGTGTGGTGCTGGCGGCGGCAGGCCTGGCCACGGCCGCCGGTGCCGTCATGGGGCTGACCTCCGACCGGGCAGCGGTGAGCGACTACGATCTCGTCCGCAGCACGATCCTGGGCGGCGCCGACGGCGCTGCGGTGGCCCTGGGCGTCTACGTGCTCGCCTGGCACGCCTGGACGGTGTTCAACCACCGGCGCTCGCCGCGGTGGCGCGGCGAGCCGGCAGGACGTCGGCGAACGGGCTGAGCCGCCCCCATCCGGCCAGCTCCCTGACCAGCCACGGCGGCGCGACCACCGTCATGCCCCCGGCCCGCTGCGCCGCCGCCAGGCTGACGGTCCCCGAGTACCAGCGCACCAGCCAGCCGGTGTCCACGGTGACGATGCCGTCGTCGTCGAACCCGGGAGGCTGGGCGCACACCTCGTTCCCGCTCCTGGCCAGCAGCAGCCAGTAACGATCGGGCCGGGACCCGTCGGTGAGGTCGAACCTGACCACGATCCGCCGCCGCGGCAGCGTCGCCGGATCGATCAGCCGCGACAACATCCACAAGGCGAGGTACGGGTCGAGATACTCCGGCGGAACCTCCCGCCACCGGGCGCCCCACACCCCGAGCGCCATGCAGACCTCGATCAGCTCCATCCCGCAGTCGGTCAGGTGATACTCCACCGCCCGGCCCCGCCGCTCGCGCTCGACCACGCCGTCGCGCTCCAGCCGCCGCAGCCGCTGCACCAGCACGCTGCGCGACAGCCCCGGCGCCCCTTCCAGGATCTCGCCGAACCGGTGACATCCGACGAACACGTTCCGCAAGATGATCGGCGTCCACCGCTCGGCGAACACCTCGGCGCCCAGCGCGATGGGGCAGTACTGGCCGTATCCCCGCATGCGGCCACCATGGCCGCGCCGGGCCGCGAGGGGAAGTGCGAATTCCGTACCTGCCAGAGGTTCGGATTCCGGTCGTCGCGGGTCCTGACCTCGGCCTGTCCGCCCACCCGGCCCCGTACCAGGCTGAACGGCGACCACGGAAGAAGGGGATAAATCATGAAATCCGTTCTCGCGCCGGCCCGGTCCGCCTGGCTGGTCGTGCTGCTCACGCTGGCTGCGGCGATGCTCCTGCCCGCGTCCCCGGCCTCAGCCGCGATCCCGGGACTGCAGCGCCTCGTTACCACCAGTCCGTCCAACTCCACCGGCAATCCGAAGGCCGCGTCCGCCACCTGCCCGGCCGGCAAGAACGTGATCGGCCTGGGCGGGTACGTCACCGGCGGCAACGGCCAGGTCGTGCTCACCGAACTCCTCCCCGACGCGATGTCGGCCAAGGTCAGGGCCGTCGCCTACGAGGACGCCTCGGGCTACGACGGCGACTGGTCCGTCACGGCCGTCGCGGTGTGCGCGGACCCGCCGCCCGGCCTGCAGCGGGTCTCGACACAGAGCCCCGGGGACTCGGACGCCAAGGAATGGACCGTGACCTGCCCGAATGGTAAGAAGATCCTCGGCCTCGGCGGCCGGCTCAACGGCTTCGAAGGCCGGATCCTCCTGGACGCGCTGCAGCCGTTCGGCGGCGTCAGCGGCCAGCTGCACGCGTCCGAGGACGCGGCCGGCCTGGGCGGGAACTGGTCCGTCACGGCCGTCGCGATGTGCGCCGACCCCCTTCCCGGCCTCGTCACGCCCGCGAACTGGAGTGCCGGCGATTCGTCCGCGCCCAAGTCCGTGGACGCCGTCTGCCCCACCGGCGCGGTGGCGATCAGCGCGGGCGGGCTGATCGCCTCCGGCGTCGGCGAGTACGGCCGGAACAAGGTCATGATCGACCGCCTCGACGTGCCCGCCGCCCTCGACCGCGGCACGGCCGGCGCGACGGAGGCCGAGGCCGGCGCGCCGTTCTCCTGGCACGTGGTAGCGGTCCCGCAATGCGCGAAATCCTGAGCCGGGTACTGGAGATAGCTTCATCAAGAGCTCCATACGCTGGATGAACATCCATAGTCAGGCGAGGACGGGGATGGTTCTCTGGGGTCATGAGATCCATGACCACCGAAGGACGCACGGTCGTACCCGCCTGTGAAGGCCGCGCCGTGCGGGTCGCGGCCGGGCAGCGCGTCAGCGTCGTCGATCTGGAGGGCGGCCAGGTCGGCGACGTCTTCGCCTTCGTCCCCGCACCAGAGGGGGCCGGAGCAGCGCCCGAGCACCTGAGCGCCGCGCACACCCGCGGCGCCACGAACCGGCTCTTTCCCGAGGTGGGGCAGCAGTTCGTCACCGACCGCCGCCGCCCCGTCCTCACCCTGGTCGCCGACACGTCTCCCGGCTGGCACGACATGCTGATCCCGGCCTGCGACCCGGCCCGCTACGCCGCTCTGGGAGCGGGCGCGCACGCCTCGTGCGCGGACAACCTGAAGCGGGCCCTGGCCGAAACGGGGCTGTCCGTTCCGTTCACGCCGCAGCCCGTGAACGTGTTCATGCGCATCCCCGTGCAGGACGACGGGCGGTTGCGCTGGCTGCCGTCGGCCAGCCGCCCGGGAGACGCGATCACCTTCCAGGCGGTCACGGACTGCGTGGTCGTGGTGTCCGCCTGCCCGCAGGACCTCGTGGAGATCAACGGCGGCGCGCCGACGTCGCTGGCCATCGACCTGCGGTCCTGACGCCCAGCATCTCTGAGAGGAAGCGAACTTTCATGAACGACATCGTCACCGGCCATCCGGCCCTGCGCCCCGAGCGGATCGGCGGGCTCACGCTGGCCAACCGCCTCGCCGTCTCGCCCATGACCAGGGTCTCGGCGGCGCCCGACGGCACGCCGACGCCCGAGATGGCCGACTACTACGCCGCGTACGCCGAGGGCGGTTTCGGCCTGCTGATCAGCGAGGGCACCTACACCGACACCGTCCACAGCCAGGGCTACCTCAACCAGCCCGGCATCGTCTCCGGCGAGCACGCCGAAGCCTGGCGCGAGATCACCGAGCGGGTGCACGCCGCCGGGTCGCGGTTCGTCATGCAGCTCATGCACGCCGGCGCCCTGTCCCAGGGCAACCGCTACCGCGACGACACGGCGGGCCCGTCGGCCGTGCTCCCGCGCGGCGAGAAGATGCCCGAGTACGGTGGCAGCGGAAAGTGGCCGGCGCCCAAGGCGATGACCCCGGCCGACATCGAGACGGCGGTGGACGGCTTCGTGCGGTCGGCGGTGCGCGCCCGGCAGGCGGGGTTCGACGGTGTCGAGGTGCACGGCGCCAACGGCTACCTGGTGGACCAGTTCCTCACCGACTACACCAACCTGCGCGACGACTCCTACGGCGGCCCGGTGTCCGGCCGGGTCCGTCTCGCCGCCGAAGTGGTGGCCGCGATCCGGGCCGAGGTGGGTGCGGATTTCTGCGTCGGCATCCGGCTCTCGCAGACCAAGGTGAACGACTTCACGTACCGCTGGCCGGGCGGCAGCCACGACGCGAAGGTCATCTTCGCGGCGCTGGCCGAGGCGGGCGCGAGTTACCTGCACGTCGCCAGCGAGGGACGCGACTGGATCGAGACCGCCCGCCTGGACGGCGGCGCCACCATCACCGGCCTGGCCCGCCAGGTGACCGGCCTGCCCGTCATCGCGAACGGCGGCATGCACGACCTCGCCAGGGCGGCCCAGGTGCTCTCCGACGGCCACGCCGACCTGCTGTCCGTGGGACGGGGCGCGCTGGCCAACCCCGACCTGCCGCGCCGCCTGCACCAGGGACGGCCACTGGCGGAGTTCGACCATATGATGCTGCAGCCCATGGCCACCCTGGGCAACGCCGCCCTGTGGCGGCAGGCGGCCAGGATCTGAGCGGCCAGGATCTGAGTGGAAAGGCAGGCGGTCGGTGTGACCACCAACTGGCATCGGGACGCCGCGGCGGTCGCGACGCTCACGTTCGACGTGGACGCCGAGACGCCGGTCCTGGCCCAGGGGCGCCACTACGCCGGGCACGCGAGCACGATGTCGCACCAGGCGTACGGACCCGACGTGGGCCTGCCCCGCATCCTGGGCATCCTGGACGATCTAGGCGTCCCCGCCACGTTCTTCGTGCCCGGCTGGGTGGCAGAGCACCGGCCGGGACTGGCCGCGTCCATCGCCGAACGCGGGCACGAGGTGGCGCACCACTCCTACAGCCACCGGCCGGCCACCTCGATGACCCCGGCCGAGGAACGCGCCGACTTCGAGCGCGGGCTGGCGGTCTTCGTCGCCCAGGGCATCGAGATCGCCGGGCACCGGGCGGCCGGGTGGGAGGCGTCGTGGCAGACCGCGGACCTCGTCGCCGAGCACGGCCTGCGCTACGACTCCTCGCTGATGGGCGACGACCGTCCCTACCGGATCGCGGCGGGTCCCGGTGACATCGTCGAGTTGCCCGTGCACTGGTCGCTCGACGACTGGGAGCAGTACGCCTTCCTGCCGGCGCCGCACGTCGGCTCGGTCATCGAGTCGCCGGCGAAGGTGCTGGAGCTGTGGCGGGCCGAGCTGGACGGGATGCGGCGCTACCGGTGCCTGTTCAACCTGTGCGTGCACCCCTTCCTGTCGGGGCGGCCCGGCCGGGCCGAGGCGCTGCGCCGGTTCATCGAGTACGCGCTCGAATGCGGGGACGTGCGCTTCGCCCGCTGCCGGGAGGTGGCCGAGGCGGCGGCGGTGGACCCGGAGCTGCCCACCCGCCGGCCCCGCCCGCCGCAGGCCGACCCGGACGTCTACCCCGCCTGACCGCCGCCTGAGCGGTTCCCGGCCGGCGGCCGGATGGCCCGGCGGCCGCCGCTTGTGAGGTCTCGTGGCCGGCCGCCGCTCACGCCATGGCGTCGATGGCGAGCGCCAGGAACAGGTCCACCCGATCCTCGGTGCGGTTGACATCCCTGCCGGTCAGCTCGGCCGCCTTGGCCAGCCGGTTGCGCAGTGTGTTGACGTGGATGTGCAGGGCGGCCGCGGTCGTCGCCCACTGCCCGTCGTGGTCGAGGAAGGCGCGTACCGTCCGTTCGAGCTCGCTGCCGCGCCGCGCGTCGTGCCTGCGCAGGGACGCCAGCAGGTCGTGGGAGAACGCCCGTAGCGTGTCCTGGTCGACCAGCCCGAGCAGCAGCCGGTGCGTGCCGAGCTCGGCGAACCCGCGCACGGCCGGCCCGCCGGGGCTGCGCCGCAGCACCCGGCACGCCTCCCTCGACCGCATCAGAGGCCGGCGCAGCTCGGCCGAGTGCGGCGCCAGGCCGCCCAGCCCGGCGACCGCCCGCCGTCCGGGAAACCGCTTGTCCACGGCCTTGACCAGCCGCCCGGCCAGCAGCGACAGCTCGGGCTCCGGCCGGTTCCAGGCCAGCACCGTGACGACGTCCTGAGTGCCGCCCGCCACGACCGCCGGCACCCCCTCGGAGGCGAGGAAGTCGCCGATGACCTGCGCGAGCCCGTGCGGCGTGCTCGTCTCGTCCCCGGCGAGTGCGACGGCGCAGACCGTCAGCGGCCCCGCCGGGTTCACCCCGAACGCCCGCAGCCGCTCGGCCACCTCCGTCGCGCGCCCGCCGGACAGCACCATCTCCAGCAGCTCGCCGGCGAAGCGCATCTCGATGGCCTGGACCGCCTGCTGCTTGGCCACCTCCAGGCTGAGGAACCTGGCGGCCTGCTCCAGCGCCTCGTGCTCGGCGGGGGCCAGGCCGAACAGCGGGCGCAGGCAGACGAGCGCCGCGTCGATGTCGCCCACCGCGCCCACGGGATACAGGGCCGCCAGGCCCGTGCCCAGATCGAGCTCCAGCGCCGGGGGGCGCCGCGACAGCCCCGCGGCCACGGTGCGCAACTGCTCCTCGTCGAGCTGCGCGCCGGTCGTCGCGAGCAGCCGGCCCATCCGGTCGACCACCGCCAAGGGCAGGTCGTGGTCCTTCGTCAGCACGCGCAGCACGCCGGACGCGCCCGCTCCGCGCGAGATCGCCGTGGCCAGCGCGTCGCCGCGGCGCACCATGCCGATGAGGCCGCGCTGGCGCTGGTCGGTGTAGATCGCGGAGGCCGCGTGCGAGATCGCGGTGAACGGCACTGCCGGGGAGATCTCCAGCAGCGGCAGCCCCGCCTCCGCGCACGCAGCGACGAGCTCCTGCGGGGTGCGCGGCATCTCGGCCCGCAGGCCGAACACGATCCCGGCCGCCCTGGCGCGCCGCACGTTCGCCACGAACTCGGCCGCCGTCACCTGACCGAGCCACAGCCCGTTGGTCAGCACGAGCTCGTTCTCCTGGACGTACGCCGAGGGGTCGGGCAGCTCGGTGTTGTGCACCCAGGCCACCGGCGCCTCCAGCGCGCCCGCCGGTCCCGGAACGAGCACGGTGAGGTCGAGCGCCGCGTCGCTCACCAGTGCGTTGAGCGTGAACATGCTGTGAATCTAGACACCTTCTGGCCCGATCGCTAGAGGTTTCTCCACTCTCTACCCCGGCCAGGCGAATGTTTACGTGGTGCCTATCACACGACGAGGAGGCACCCATGTCATCCAGCCCCACCCCTGTCACCGCGGGCCCAGGCGGCATAGAGCCGGAGCCGGAGGCCGTGCCGTTCGACGACCACGGCATCGAGCCGATCCCGGCGGCGGCCCGCGACTCCACCCCCTGGCAGCAGTTCTGGATCTGGACGGGCGCCAACATCGCGCCGATCAACTGGGTGCTCGGCGCACTCGGCATCACCCTGGGCCTCAGCCTGGTGGAGACCATCGTCGTGGTGGCCGCCGGCAACCTCGTCGGGTGCGCGGTGTTCGGCCTGTTCAACCTGATGGGGCACCGTACCGGCGTCAATCAGATGGTGCTCGGGCGCGGCGCCTTCGGCCGCAGGGGCGCGATCGTCCCGGGCGTCGTGCAGGGGCTGCTGACGATGGGCTGGGTCGGGGTCAACACCTGGGTCGTGCTGGACCTGGTGCTCGCGATCCTCGCGCAGCTGGGCGTGCACGGCGGCCTCGGGCTGAAGTATCTGGTGGCCGGGGTCATCATGGCCGTGCAGCTGTTCCTGGCGCTCTACGGCTTCTACGCCATCCGTACGTTCGAAAAGTACACCGTGCCGGCGACCGTGGTACTCATGGCGGTCATGACCGTGCTCGCGGTGGCGCAGACCGACCCCGACTGGACGGCCGCCACCGCGGTGACCTCCGCCGACAAGGTCACCGCCGTCACCCAGCTGCTCACCGCGATCGGCATCGGCTGGGGGATCAGCTGGCTGCCGTACTCCGCCGACTACAGCCGCTTCGTCCGCCCCGGCACGCCCGGCAGGCGGGTGTTCTGGGCCACCGCGCTCGGCATGTACGTGCCCACCGTGTGGCTGGCCGCGCTCGGCGCCTACCTCGCCGGCGGAGGCGGCACCGCCGATCCGTCGAGCCTGGTGACCGGCCTGTTCGGTGTCATGGCGGTGCCCGTCCTGCTGCTGATCATGCACGGGCCGGTCGCCACGAACATCCTCAACCTCTACTCCTGCTCGCTGGCCGCCCTGTCCGTCGGCATCAAGGTCGCCCGGTGGAAGCTCACTCTGGGCGCCGGGCTGGTGGCCTCGGGGGTGCTGGCGGTGTTCCTGCGGGCCGACGACTTCGCCCAGGCGTTCGACCACTGGATGGTGTCCATCCTCGTGTGGATCGCCCCGTGGGCGAGCATCGTCCTGGTCGACTTCTTCGTGCTCCGCAAGGGCCGGATCGACCTGCCGTCCCTGTACCGTGACGACGCCTCGCCGTACGGGCCGGTGAACCGCAGCGCGATGATCAGCCTCGGCGTCGGTCTGGTGGCGGCGTGGAGCTGGCAGTTCGGCATGGTGCCCGCGACGCGCGGGCCCATCGCGCGGCTGCTGAACGACACCGACTTCTCCTGGCTCTCGGGCGGCCTGGTGGCCGGCGGGCTCTACTACCTGCTCGTCCGGCGCGCGGCCCGCCGCCTCGCGGCCCGCGCTCCCGAGGAGGCGCCGGCCATATGAGCACGTCACGACCCCGCACCAAGGCGGGCGGCCCGCGCGTGCGCGTCATCACCACCGGCGGCACCATCGCCTCCCGGCCCGACCCGCACGGAACGGTCAGCGTCGCCGTCCCCGGCAGCACTCTCGTTGACCCGACAAATCCGGATATGACGGTCGAGGTGGAGGAGGCGATGCTGGTCCACAGCTTCAACCTCACCCTCGGCCAGATGGTACGCATCGCCGCCCGCGTCCGCGCCGCGGCCCGCGACCCCGAGGTGGACGGGATCGTCGTCACCCACGGCACCGACACCATGGAGGAGACCGCGTACCTGACGGACCTGGTGCTGGGGGCCGGCCCGACGGTGGTGTTCACCGGAGCGCAGCGGCACGCCGGCGAACCCGACGGCGACGGCCCCAGGAACCTCGCCGACGCCCTGGGCGTGGCCGCCTGCGCCGGTCCGGGTCTCGGAGCCGTCGTCGTCATGGCCGGGCAGGTGCACGCGGCCCGGCACGCCACCAAGGTCCACACCCGGTCGCCGGAGGCGTTCGGCAGCCCAGGTCACGGCCCGATCGGCCACGTGCACGGCTCGCACGTGCACGTGGCCGCCCGGCCCGTCCGCCCCGCCGGGTTCGACCTGGACGAACTCGGCACCCTCGACGCCCGGGTGGACATCGTGCCCGCGTACGCCGGAGCGGACGGCGTGCACGTCGCCGCGTCGCGCGCGGCCGGCGCCCGCGGCCTGGTGCTGGAGGCCCTGGGCGCGGGCAACCCGACGCCCGGGCTGCTGCGCGAGCTGCGCGTCTGTCTCGCGGCGGGCGTTCCCGTCCTCGTCACCTCGCGCTGCCGCCAGGGACCGGCCGTGCCCGTCTACGGCTCCGGCGGGGGAGCGACCCTCGCCGAGGCGGGCGCCGTGTTCGCCGGCTCGCTCACCGCACCCAAGGCCCGCCTCCTGCTCGCCGCCGCCCTCACCGCCTGCCCCGATCCGGCCGAGGCCCTGAACCGCATCCGCCCGCACCTCACCTGGTGAACCCGTTTCAACCGGCCTCGACCTCGATGTGATAGCGGCCCTCGCCGTCGCGGTGCGCGCCGTGAATGTCGGTGGCGAGGTCGGGGAAGCAGCGGTCGAACTCCTCCAACGCCCGCAGGTACGTGATCAGCGGCCCGTCGGCGGGCCCGGCCGCCTCGCCGGGCATCAGCATGGGGATGCCCGGCGGTGTGACGACGACGATGGCGGCGCACACGCTGCCGGCCAGGCGGTCGAGCGGCACGCGCTCCGTACGCGAGCGGATCAGCGCCTGATAGCTCTCGGCCGGGGTGCGCACCGGCTCCGGCAGGTCGGTGAAGATCGCGTTGACCAGCTCGCCGAGCCCGAGCGCGCGCAGCCGCTCGTGCACGTCGGTGCAGAAGCGGCGCAGCGTGGTCGCCGGCGGGCCGAAGCCCGGCAGCACCTCGGCCAGCGGCAGGTCGTCGTCGTAGGCGCGCTTGAAGTCGGTGAGCGCATCGATCAGCGTGCCCCACTTGCCCTTCGTGATGCCCATGGAGAAGAGCACCAGCAGCGTGTGGTCGCCGGTCTTCTCCACCACGATGCCGCGCCGCCGCAGGTAGGCGGCGACGATCCGGGCGGGGATGCCCCAGCCGAGCGTGCCCGCCACCGCGTCGGCCCCCGGGCAGACGATGGTCACCTTCACGGGGTCGAGCAGGCAGTAGCCGTCGCTCAGCCCTTCGAAGCCGTGCCAGGCGGCGCCGGGCTCCAGCACCCAGCAGGCCGGATCCGTGGCCAGCCGGACCGGGTCGGCCTCGGCGAACGGCACCGCCCGGCCGGTGACGGGGTCGGTGACGTGCGAGGGCTGCCAGACGCCGAAGTACCAGTCGGGCCGCCGCCCGTCCTCCCTGATGCGCCCGGCCAGCCGCACCATGGCCTGGCGGAAGCGCACCGCCTCCGTGACGGCCTCGCCCACCAGGTACGGCCCCGACGGCCCGTCCATCATGCCCGCCGCCACGTCCAGGGAGGCGATCATCGGGTAGAGCGGCGAGGTGGAGCAGTGCATCAGGTACGTAGCGTTGAGCCGCTCGTAGTCCACCGGTGCCCGCTCGGCCGGCCTGACGTGCAGCATCGCCGACTGCGACAGCGCCGCCAGCAGCTTGTGCGTGGACTGGGTGGCGAACACCGTGGGACGGCCCGGCCCCGGCAGCGTCTCCTCGTCCACGGCCATGCCGTAGCGGCGGGCGTACAGCGGGTGGAACCGGGCGTAGGCGAACCACGCCTCGTCGAAGTGCACCCGGGGAACGCTCTCGCCGAGCAGCTCCGCGACCCGTACGGCGTCGTAGCAGAGCCCGTCGTAGGTGGAGTTGGTGATCACGGCGTAGACCGGGTCGGTCCCGGAGAGGGGATGGCGGGCCAGCCGGGCACGCAGCGTGGCCGGATCGAGCGCCGCAGGTTGGATGGGACCGGCCAGGCCCAGGCCGTTGCGCTCGGGCACCAGGTAGAGCGGGCGGGCGCCGCTGATCGTCATCGCGTGCTGGAGCGACTTGTGGCAGTTGCGGTCGACCAGGGCGGTCTCGTCGCGGGCGACCGCGTGATGGCCGACGACGCGGTTGGCGGTGGCGTTGCCGTTCATCACGAAGAAGGTGCGGTCGGCGCCGAACACGCGGGCGGCGTTGCGTTCGGCCTCCCCGACCGGGCCGGTGTGCTCCAGCGGCGAGCCGAGCTCGGGGACGGAGATGGACAGATCGGTACGTAGCAGGCGCTCGCCGTAGAAGTCGAAGAACGCCCGCCCGACGGGGGACTTCAGGAACGCGACCCCGCCCGCGTGCGCAGGGGTGTGCCAGGAGTACTGGTGGTGGTCCTGGAGGTCGCGCAGCGCGCGGAAGAACGGCGGCAGGATGCGGTCGGCGTACTCCTCGGTGGCGTGCACGATGCGCCCGGCGATGAAGTCGGGCGTGTCCTCCAGCGGGAAGACGAAGCCCTGGATGACCTCGTACACCCACAGGGGGAGCTCCTGCTCGGCGGTCATGAGGAAGACCGGCAGGCCGCGGAAGCGCCGCAGGACCGCCTCCAGGCTCCGCTCGGCGCCCGGCGCGTCCCAGTCGGCCAGCATCCCGGCGAGCGAGGCGTCCGAGCCGATCACCGCCAGCGCGTCCTGGACCCGGTAGGTCCAGCGCAGCTGCACGCCGAGCCGGCCCATCGCCGCGCCGACGCGGCGGACCTGCTCGGCGAGCGCCGTGTCGGCGTCGGGACGCTCCGCGATCGCGGCGAGAACCGTTCGTTCCATGCGAGCTCCATGGCCGGGGGGACGATGAGATTTGAGGCGGGGGACCGCGACGGTTTCAGGACGGAGGGCCCGCGCCTCGGTCGGCGACCCGGCCTTGCGCAGGATCGGTGGTCCGGGCGGCCAGGCGGCCGGTCAGGCGGTCGGCGCGGGGCCAGCGCACGTCGTGGGCCCAGCCCGCCCGCTCGAACCAGCGGATCAGCCGCGCGCTCGGGTCGAGCTGGCCCTTGAGCACGCCGTGGCGGGCGCACGCGGGCTCCACGTGGTGCCAGTTGTGCCAGCCCTCGCCGAGCGTCAGCATCGCCACCCACCGCACGTTGGACGAGCGGTCCCTGGTACGGAACGGGCGCTCGCCGAAGGTGTGGGCGATCGAGTTCACCGACCAGGTGACGTGGTGCACCACGGCGTACCGCACCAGACCGCCCCACACGAACGCTCTCCACGCGCCCGCCCACGACATCGACCACAGCCCGCCCGCGGCGGCGGGCAGCGCGAACGACAGCAGCACGACCAGCGGATAGGCGGCGTCGAAGCGCCGCACGTCGGGGTCGGCCAGCAGGTCGGGCACCCAGTGCGCGCGGCTGGAGCGGCGGCGGGCCGTGTAGAACCAGCCGATGTGCGCGTGCAGCATGCCGCGCAGCAGCGCCAGGCCGCTGTCGCCGTAACGCCACGGCGAGTGCGGGTCGCCCTCGCGGTCGGCGTACTTGTGGTGGCGGCGGTGCTCGGCGGCCCACAGCGTCACCGAGCCCTCCACGGCCATCCCGCCGGCCAGCATGAGCGCCAGCCGCAGCGGCCGGTTCGCCTTGAACGCGCGGTGGGTGAACAGCCGGTGGTAGCCGATGGCGATCCCGAAGATGCTCACCAGGTACATCACGACCGCGATGACCAGGTCACGCGGGCCCACGCCCCAGCCCCAGGCGGCCGGGATCGCGAGCACCGGCAGCAGCACGGGCAGCACGATCAGGACGACCAGGTAGGCCGCGCGGCGGCCGGTGGTGACCGGCACCGTCTCCGCCCCGCCCGCCTCCGCCCGGCCCGGCATGGGTGACGTCACGTTCCCCCCACGGGTGCGACAAGAGATGAGGCCCCTATTGAAGGGGCAGCCCCCCGGAGCACGGCAATGTCCCGGCAGTGACGGATCGGTTACTCTCGGGAGGCAAAAGAATGCGCGCCGTAGCCATGAAGGAAAGCCGGGCGCCCTCCTTAGATTGTGAATGCACAGTGTGATCATGTCTGTTCGTTCCGGTATCGGTGGAGGTCTGCGCAATGGGTGCTGTCGAACAGACGACCACGGGCGGCTACCTGGAGGCGTACGAGCAGGCTCTGGCCCATGACCCGATGGCGGCGTTCGGGCTGGTCAGGGAGTGGATGCGGACCGACTGGCGCAACCTGTTCGCCGAGCTGCGCGAAAGGCGGCCCGTCTTCGTCACCCCCGCCTTCACGGTCGTGACCCGCTTCGCCGACGTCACCGAGGTGCTCGGCCACGAGGAGGTCTTCTCGGTGCGCGCGTTCGGCCCACGCCTCGACGCCGCCCTCGGCGCGCCGTTCATGCTGGGCCGGGACGCCACGCCGATGAACTGGCGGGAGAAGGGCCTGATGCAGGCCATCCTCGACCCGGGCGACGCGGCCCGCGTACGCGAGCTGACCGGCCACCTCGCCGACGACCTCCTCGACGCGGCCCTCTCAGGCGGGGATCCGGATGGGGGCGTGGAGGCGGTCGGCGCGTTGTTCCGTCCCGTCGCCCTCGGCGTGTGCGCACGCTACTTCGGCGTCCCCGGCCCGGACACGGCCACCCTGTCACGATGGACGCGCGCCATCGTCGCCGACGGCTTCGCCAACTTCCTCGGCGACCCGGCGATGCGGGCCGCGTCCGAGCAGGCGGGCGCCGAACTGATCGCCTACCTGCGCGACCGCCTCGCCCGGCACCGGGCCGACCTGGAGGCCGGACGCGACCTGGCCGACGACGTCTTCACCCGCCTGGTCCGCTCGTCCCTGCCCGCCGGCGCCGGCCTGACCGACGAACGCGTCGTGACCAACATGGCGGGCATGCCGCTGGGCTTCGTGGAGAGCGCGCCGGGGGCCATGGTGGAAGCGGTCGAACAGCTCCTGCTGCGCCCCGACGTGCTCGCGCGGGCCGTGGCCGCCGCCCCCGACCCCGAACGGTTCGACCCGTACGTGTGGGAGGCGCTGCGGTTCAGCCCGTTCTTCAAGCTGATTCCCCGGATCTGCGAGCGCGATCACGTCCTGGCCGCCGGCACCCCGCGCAGCACGATGATCCCCGCGGGCACGTTCGTGCTCGCGGCGCCGGCCTCGGCGATGTTCGACGCGGACGTGGTGCCGCGGCCCGAGGAGTTCCGCCTCGGCCGTCCCCGCCACCACCGGCTGTTCTTCGGCTCGGGCCACCACGCGTGCCTCGGCGTGCACGTGGCCGGCCCCGTGATCGCCGAGACCGTACGCCGCCTGCTGCTGCGCCCCGGCGTACGCCTGCTGCCGCCACCGCGAGGCCGGGTCGAGCGTTCCCTGGGCATCTTCCCCGACTCGTTCGTCCTCGGAACCGGCGTCGAAACGGGGGAGGACCGATGACGCTGGAAGATCCGGCAAGCGCGCGCGGCATCTCCACGGACGGCCTGGCGAACCGGCTCAGATTCCTCGCCCTGACCAACGGCCGGCCGTTCTGGGACCTGGTGCAGAAGTGCCCGCCGGTACGCCGCCGGCTCAACGCCACGCTGATCGACCACGCGGTCCGCGAGATGCCGCCGCGACCGGAGCCGCTGAGCACGATGGCCGACTACACCTCATGGGCCTCGCTCACCGACCGCACCTACAGCGGCAGACACCTGCCGCCGGTAAACGCCGACGAGGATCGCCTGCCCGCCCCCGAGGTCGCGGCCGGCCTGTTCGCCCGCGGCGAGTCCATGATCCCGTGCCGGCGCTCCACGGTGCTGTTCGCGTACTTCGCCCAATGGTTCACCGACGGGTTCCTGCGCAGCGACGCCAACGTGCCGCGCGACCCGCGCAAGAACAGCTCCAACCACCACATCGACCTGAACCAGGTGTACGGACTCAACGCGGCGGCCACCACCGCGCTGCGCACGCTGGAAGGCGGGCTGCTCAAGAGCCAGCTCATCGACGGCGGCGAGTTCCCGCCCTACCTGTGCGAACACGGCAAGATCAAACCGGAGTTCGCCCCGCTGAGCGTCATCCAGTTCGACGAACTCACCGACGCCCAACGCGACACCCTGTTCGCCACCGGCAGCGACCGGGGCAACATCCAGATCGGCTTCACCATGCTCACGGTGCTGTTCCTGCGCGAGCACAACCGGGTCGCCCGGCTGCTGGCCCGGCGCCATCCGCGCTGGGACGACGAACGGCTTTTCCAGACGGCCCGCAACGTCCTCATCGTGCTGCTGATCAAACTGGTCGTCGAGGAGTACATCAACCACATCACCCCCTACCACTTCCGCTTCACCCTGGACCCCCGGCTGTCGGCGGCGCTGGCCCGCGCGCCGTGGCACCGCGAGAACTGGGCGTCGGTGGAGTTCAACCTCGTCTACCGCTGGCACAGCCTGATCCCGTCGCGGCTGTCGGTGGGCGGGCGCGAGCTGCCGATGGCCGAGACCCTGCTGGCCGGGCCGCTGATCCCGCCGGCCGGCCTGGCCCGCCTCTTCGAGGACGCCTCCGCCCAGCGGGCCGGCCGCATCGGCCTGTTCAACACCGACCCCGTCCTGCACCCGATCGAGACGGCCAGCATCGCCGAGTCCAGGGCGCTCGGGCTGGCCCCGTACAACAGCTACCGCCGGCACTGCCGCTTCCCGGCGGTGCGCCGCTTCGAGCACATCACCGGTGATCGGCGGGTCAGTGGTGCGTTGCGGGAGCTTTATCGCGACGTGGACGACATCGACCTGTACGTCGGCCTCTTCGCCGAGGAACCCGGGTCACCCGACGCCATCCTGCCCCCGCTCCTCACCAAGATCATTGCCATCGACGCCTTCTCCCAGGCCCTCACCAACCCGCTCCTGGCCCCGCGCGTCTTCAACGCCGCCACCTTCTCCCCGTACGGCATCCGCGTCATCGCCGCCACCCGCAGCCTCGCCGACGTGGTCCGCCGCAACACCCCGGAGGACCCGGCCCCACGCTTCGTCAGCATGTCCCAGCAGCCACGCCCATGAACAGCGGCGACGAAGCACCGTGTTCCGCCACGAATGACGGCGGTGACCCGGCGGGGTCGTTGCGCGCCGCCTCGCGCGAGCTCGTGGACATCGGGATCGCCATCCAGGACGCGGCGGCGCACACCACCGCCGCCCTCACCGACGTCGCGCTGATCCGCGCCCTGCCGCACGTCCCCACTGCGGGCCGCTCCGCCTACCGGGCGCTGCTGCGGGCTGCCACGCACAGGCAGGGCCTCGGATACGCCCTCACCGGCACCCGCACCACCACGCCGCCTACCGGAGCCGCGCCGGTCACCGCCCCGACCGGCGGCACCATGCTCATCACTTTGGTCGCCAAGGTCGGGGGGATGTTAGGGGCCGAGAGCCTGGCCGTTCGGGTGCTGGCCACCTCGCTGCGGCTGCGGGTGGCCGCCGTGGCCGTCGATCACCCAGAACTGGCCGAGGACCCCTTGGCGGCCCGGCTCATCGAGGCCGCCGCATCGGATCGGGACCTGGAGGCCGTACGTGCGCTGCGTGCCCTGCTCAAAGACCGCGGTGCGGTGCGGGCGCTCAGCCTCCTGGCCCCCGTCTTCGGCGAGGTGCTCGCGCTGCGGGCGTTGCTGGACGAGAACCCGCTCAACGACGCCACCGCCTGGCTGATCGCCACCGGGAGAGGCTTCGCCACCGCCGACCCCGTCATGGGCCTGAGCAACAGGGCCGTCGCCCTCCTCGACCTCGGCGAAGGAGCCGCCCGCCGGACCGAGCTGACCCCGGACGAGTCGGCCCGGCTGAGCACGCGGGGGTCGCTGCTGGGCGTTCTGGGCAACATCGCCACGATCGGCACCACCGGGCGGGCCCTCATCCAGAGCGTCGAAGGCCCTGACGGAGTGATCCGCCACCTCCTCCAGGCGCCCGGCATGCGGGTGGGACGCCCCGACGGGCGTTCGCCCCAGGACCTGCTCGGCGCGTTCAGCAGCGCCGTCCTGGACAGCAGCCCCTACAGCCGCGCCCTGGCCGAAGCGGTCGCCGACTACGGGCTGCCCCCGGACGCCGAGCTCGCGCTCGTCGGGCACAGCGCGGGCGGGGCGGCGATCATGAACCTTGCACAGGACCCCGGCTTCTGCGCCCGCCACCGCGTCACCCACGCCATCGCCGTCGGCTCGCCGGTCGACTTCAAACGGCCCGCAGACCCGGGGACCTGGGTGGCCAGCGTCACCAACCAGCACGACCTCATCCCCACCCTCGACGGCCAGGGCGCCGGCACCTGCTTCGACCTGCACCCCGGCTGGTACGTCGTCGACTACACCGACTCCACCCACCTGTTCCCGCTCTGCCACGGCATCGAGCACTACCTGGCCAACCTCGCCGACGACCTGCCCGAGGAACGCGAGCACATCGACGAACGGCTGAAGCCCTTCCACGGGCCGGTCGTGCGCTCCCAGGCGTACCTGCTGTTCGACCGGCCACCGGACCCAGGGGAGTTCCCCTTCCTGACCGTGCCCACGCACCCGGTCGAGATCTCGGGCACCCCCGCTGACCTGCCGATCCGGTGCCGGGACGGCTCCGCCCTCACCGCGTACTTCGCCGCCCGCCCGGCGGTGGCGGTGCGGCTGCTGGAGGGCACCGGTCTCGTTCCCGTGCTGGTGGCGGGACGGGCTCTGGCCGGCGTGCACGCCGCCTGGAACCGGCACAGCAGCGTGGGCGGCCACCGCGAGGTGCAGATCGGCATCGCGGTCCACGGCCCAGGCCACCGCCACCCCCTGCGCCGGCCCGTCTGGCCGGGCTGGGGAGGCTTGCTCCGTAGGGCGGAGCTGCGCCGGTCCGGCGATTTCCTGCTCGGCACGGCGGTCGACACTCCGATGGTGCGTGAGCTCGGTCCCCGGCTGTGGGGCGGTGAGACGTACCTGACGACCCTGGACGTGCGGCGCGGTGGCGGGCCAAGTGTTCGGTCGGTGCTGGTCGTCGCCGACGGGATCCTCACGCTGGAGGGGAGGCTGGGCGCCGGACTGCCCTTGTCCGATCCCGGCCTGGTGGGTTACGCGGGAGAAGCCGGTGCTCTGCTGCGTTCGTCCGTACGGGCGTGGGGGCTCGCCCGGCTGCACCCCGCGCCATCGTTGCGGCTGACCGTCGAACCCTGCTCTGCCCATCCGCTGGCCCGGCGGCTGCGCGAGCTGGGGGTCGACGGCGCCCGCCCGCTGCTGTGCCTGTCGGCCGCCACTCGCCAGACGATCCGGGATGCCGCTGTTCCCGTGCCGACCGCCTGAGAGGACGCCATGACCGCCGGACAGAGTGCGATCGCCGCCCACGCCGAGGTTCTGCGCGCGGACGCGCAGATCCTCACCGCCTGCGCCGAGCGTCTGCGCGCGATCGAGGCGGCCTTGGAGGCGGCCGGCGCGGCGCCGCCTTGGCTGCGCGCGGCGGTGCGCACTCACCACGCCGCTTGCGTGACCGCCGCCGCCGACCTGCGTACGGCCGTCCGCCACCTGAGCGCCTACGCCGAGCGAACGAACCTCTGAGCCGAGCAGGCGAGCCACCATAGACGCGCCGTGGGGCCACCGGAGAACCGTTGAAGACCAGGGCGGCGATATCCGATTGCTTGGCCGGTGCCCGATGTGTCAGCGTCGCTGGACATGATGTCAGGGCAGGTGATGGGGGTGCGGTACGCCGGGCTGGCGCTCGCGCTCGGGTCCTCATGGTGCTTCGCTTTCTCCGGGCCGATGGCCAAATACCTCGACGCCGCCGGACTGGCGCCGATGGAGGCGGTGTGGGCGCGGATGGCGGGCGCGGGGCTGCTGCTCGTGGCGGTGCTGGCCGTGGTCAGGCCGCGGGCGCTGCGGATCCCGCGCTCCAGGGTGGCGTTCGTCGGTCTGTACGCGGTCATGGCGGTGGCCGGCGTGCAGTCCCTGTACTTCGCCGCGATCACGCGCCTGCCGGTGGGGATCGCGCTGCTCCTGGTCTACCTGGCGCCGGTGATGGTGGTGGCCTGGGTGCGGCTGGTACGCAGGGCCCGGCCGGCGCCCGCCGCGTACGCCGGGGCGGTCGTCGCGATCGTGGGCCTCGGGATCGTCGCCGAGGTGTGGCAGGAGGTGCGGCTCGACGCGCTCGGTCTGGTGCTGGGGCTGCTGGCGGCGGCGTGCTCCGCCGGATATTTCCTGATGAACGATGGCTTCGGGGCGGAGATGGATCCGCTCGGCCTCGTCGCCTGGGGGATGACGGGGGCGGCCGTGGTGCTGATCCCGTTCGCGCGGCCCTGGGCGATGCCGTGGGAGGCGTTCACGGTGTCCGTCACGCCCGCCGCCGGGGGCCAGCGGCTGCCCGTGCTGCTGGCGTACCTGTGGATGGTGCTGGTCGCGACCGTGATCGCGTACATCATGGGCGTCAACGCCGTGCGGCGGCTGTCGGCCGCCGTGGCCGTCACCGTGGCATCGCTGGAGGTCGTCGGCGGGGCGGTGGTGGCCTGGGCGCTGGTGGGGGAGAGGCTGGGCGGGTTCCAGATCGTGGGCGGGCTGATCCTGCTGTCGGGCGCGTTGCTGGCCCAGACCGCCACCGGCCTGGGCGCCCCCCGGCGGCCGGCCGCGGCTCGCCGCTAGCCCCGGCCCTCTTCAAGAACGGAGCCCGCCCCCAGCCCTTCTCCAGTCCTTCTCCAGGTCGAAGGTCAGTCCTTGTCCTCCGGGACGGGCGCCTGTCCCGAGCTCTCCTTCTCCATGACGGTCAGGTCGCGTTCGGCGTAGAGCCGGTGCTCCCACTCCTCGTTGAGGATGATGCGCAGGCAGTTCTTGAACGGGAAGCTCTCGGCCTGCGGTCAGCCCGGCTCGGTGCGCGAGACCTCGGAGGCGAGCTGCTCGTCGGTGAGTGACTCCATGACGCCCCGGACCATGGCCTGGCGTTCGCCGCGGATCGCGAGCACCTCGTCGAGCGAGGGCCGGGCCGCGCGGTCCCACGGAAAGCCGCCCCACTGCGGCGCCTCGTCCCACGGCAGGTCCAGTGGGTGCCACGGCGAGAGGTCGCCGAGGATCATCCGTCCCGCCCAGGCGCCGGTGGCGAAGTTGAGGTGGCGCAGGGTCTGGATGAAGGACCACTCGTCGTCGACCTCGCGGTGCAGCGAATCCTCCGGGAACGTCCTGGCCCGGGCCACGGTCTCCGACCACAGCCGTTCCAGGATCGCCCAGGCCTCGCGGAAGCCGTCGGCGTCGGCGGGCCGCATCTTCGCCCGGTCCGGCATGCGGCGGTTCAGCTCGGCGTCGACCAGCGGCGCGATGTCCACGCCGTTCACGACGACGCGGCCCAGCTCGCCGCTGATCTCGACGTCGACCAACTCGACGCCGCGCAGCCGGGTGTCCTTGAACAGGGCGCCGCGGATCCGCGCGCCGGAGAAGTCGACCGACCGCATGCTCGCGCCGTCCAGCGACACCTTGCGGAAGGTGGCGCCTGACAGGGTCACGCCCTCGAAGCATGCCCCTGCCAGGTCCTGCTCGTGGAAATCGGAGGTCATGGCCGTCACGTTAGGACAGGTTCAGGACGATCCGCTTCCGGATCCGCCAGCGTTCAGGTAGGGCGCGTTGAGGTAGGGCGCGTTCAGGCCAGGCGGGCCACCCCTTCCAGGAGCCGGTCGACGTCGGAGCGGGCGTTGTAGTGGGCCAGGCCCGCGCGCACCGCCCCGCCCGTGTCGCGGATGCCCAGCACGCCGGTCAGCTCCCAGGCGTAGTTGTGCCCGTTCCACACGTTGACGCCCCGCTTGGCCAGGTGCTCGGCCACCTGGCGCGGGGTGTGCCCGGCCACGTTGAAGTACACGGTGGCGGTGCGCCTGGCCGGTTTGCCGTACAAGGTGACGTGCGACATCGTCTCCAGCTCCCCGAGGAGCACGGAGAACAGCGCAGTCTCGTACTCCTCGGCGGCGCTCATCGAGGCCAGCAGGCGTTCGCGGCGGCTGCCCGTGCCCGGCACCATCGCGGCCAGGTGGTCCACGGCGGCGGTCACCCCGTCGAGGTCGGCGAAGGCCGCAGTCCCCGTCTCGAACCGCTCCGGCACCGTGTCGGGCGAGGAGGCCAGCTTGTCCGGCCTGATCGTCTCCAGCAGCGCCGGGTCGGCGATCACCGCGCCGATGTGCGGTCCCGACCACTTGTACGCGCTCGTGGCGTAGAAGTCCGCGCCCAGCGCCCGCATGTCCACCGGGCCGTGCGGAGTGGCGTGCACGCCGTCCACGTACATCAGCGCGCCGGCCCGGTGCGCCAGCTCGGCGATGGCGGGCACGTCGGGGCGGGTGCCGAGGATGTTGCTGGCCGCGGTGACCGCGACCACCCGGGTGCGCTCGTTGATCAGATCGGCGTACTGCTCGACCGGCAGCTCGCCGGTGACCGGGTCCACCTCGGCCCAGCGTACGGTGGCGCCGATCTGCGTCCATGGCCGCACGTTGGCGTCGTGGTCGAGCCGGGAGAGCACCACCTCGTCCCCGGGACCGGCGATGGCCCCGGCCAGGCGGTAGGTGAGCGTGGTCATGTTGGGGCCGAGGATGACGCCGCCGGGATCGCCGCCGACCAGGTCGGCCACGGCGGCGCGGCAGGCGGCCACGATGGCGTCGGAGCGGTGGCTGGCCGGGAAGGCGCCGCCCACGTTGCCGATCCCCGTCCGGTAGGCGGTGGCGATGGCGTCGATCACGGGCCGGGGGGTCTGCGTGCCGGCCGCGCCGTCGAGATAGGCGTAACCGTCGGACAGCGCGGGGTACGTGGCGCGTACCTCTTTAATGGGGAAGGGCATGATATGTAGATGCTCAGCCTCCGCGACCTCAACCGTGCCACGCTGGCCCGTCAGCATCTTCTCTCCCGTCACCAGGGGGACGCGACCGACGTCGTGCACCGGCTGGCCGGGCTGCAGGCCCAGGAGCCGCGCCCGCCCTACCTGGGGGTGTGGACCCGGCTGGAGGGGTTCGAGCGCGACCACCTCCACGCGGCGCTGCACGCGCGCACGCTGGTCCGGGCCACCCTGTGGCGGGCCACGCTGCACCTGGTGACGGCGGCGGACTTCGCCGCCTTCCGGCCGGAGGTGGCGCCCGTGCTGGCCGCCGCGGCCCGGCGCTTCGACGGGATCGACTTCGCGGCGGTGGTGGCCGCCGCGGACCGGCTGCTGGCGGCGGGGCCCATGACGTTCAACGATCTGCGGCCCCGGCTGCTGGAGGAGTTCCCCGGCACGTACGACCGCGCGCTCGGGTACGCCGTCCGCATGCTCACCCCGCTGATCATGGAGCCGACCGCGGACCGGTGGAGTTTCCCGCGCGAGGCGGCGTTCGGGCTGCCCGGCATCGAACCGGCGCCCGCGGGCAGGCCGGCCCTGATCGAGCGCTACCTGGCCGCCTTCGGCCCGGCCACCCCCGCCGACGTGCAGACCTGGTCGGGGCTGAGCGGACTGCGCCAGGTCATGGAGGGTATGGAGCTGGACAGGGTGACCGACTTCGCCGGAAGGGAGCTGTTCGACCTGCCGGGGGCGCCGCGGCCGGGCGGTGACGTGCCCGCGCCCGTACGCTTCCTGCCCGACTTCGACACGCTGATCCTCGGCCACGAGGACCGGACCCGGGTGCTGGCCGACGAGTACAAGAGCCTCGTCGTCACCAAGAACCTGCGGGTGCGGGCCGTCTACCTGGTCGACGGGTTCGCGGCCGGGACCTGGCAGATCAGACGGTCGGGCAAGAAGGCCAGGCTGCTCGTCAGCCCGTTCGGACCGGCCGGGCTGGAGCCGCTGGAGGAGGAGGGGCTGCGGCTGCTGGCCTTCGCCGAGCCCGACGCGGCGACGCGCTCGCTTGAACTGGCGGATCCGGTCTGATTGGTTCGGGGACGGAGGTGTGACGATGCCGCAGCTGACCGCCCTCGACGCGCAGTTCCTGCACTTCGAGACCGCCACGAACCCGGCCAACATCGCCGGCCTGGCGATCCTCGACCGGGACGTCAACCGCGCCGAGCTTCAGGCCCTGCTCCAGCAGCGGCTCCCGTACGTGCCCGCGATGCGGCGCAAGCTGGCGCCCGTGCCGCTGGGGCTCGACCACCCGTACTGGACCCAGGAGGACGACCTCGACCTCGACTACCACGTACGCGAGATCGGCCTGCCGCCGCCGGGCGACGAGCGGCAGCTGGCCGACCAGGTCTCCCGCCTGCACGCCCGCCGGCTCGACCGCGGCCGCCCGCTGTGGGAGATCTACCTGATCCACGGGCTGGCCGGCGGACGCATGGGCCTCTACACGAAGATCCACCACGCGGCCGTGGACGGGGTCGGCGGCGCCGACGTGCTGGCCGCGCTGCTCGACCTGACGCCCGAGCCCGCCCCGCCGCCCGAGGGCGAGCCCGAGCACGACCCGCCGCCGCCCGGGCCCGCCGGCATGCTGGTGCGCGGCCTGACCAGGCTGGCGGGCAACCCCGCCCACGCCGTGCGCTTCGCCGCCCAGGCCATCCCGCACCTGGACGAGATCCCCGTCATCTCCTGGCTTCCCGGCGCGGCGACCGTCTCCAGCCTGGCCCGCCGCCTGGCCGGCAGCGGCCGGGTGCCGGAGCTGCCGGTGCTGCCCGCGCCGCGGACCCCGTTCAGCGGGCCGCTGTCGGCGCACCGGCGCTTCGCGTTCGTCTCGCTGCCGCTGGAGGAGATCAAGCAGGTACGCAAGGCGTTCGGGGTGACCGTCAACGACGTGGTCATGGCCGTGTGCGCGGGCGGGCTGCGCCGGTGGCTGGCCGCGCACGGCGGCGTGCCGCACCAGCCGCTGGTGGCGGGCGTGCCGTTCTCGCTGCGGGCCGTCGGTGAGGAGGGGCCGGGCAACCAGGTGGCGATCATGACCGCGCCGCTGGCGGTGCACCTCGCCGACCCCGTCGAGCGGTTGTACCACGTACGGCACGCCATGCACCGGATCAAGGACCGCTTCTCACTGTCTCCCGCGCGCTGGCTGCGCGAGTTCAGCGAGTCGATGCCGGCCGCGCTCATGGGGCTGGCCTCGCGCTCGGCGTTCGACCTCGTGGGCCAGGCGGCGCCGCCGATCAACCTGATCGTCTCGAACGTGCCGGGGCCGCAGTTCCCCCTGTACGTGTGCGGAGCGCGGCTGCTCAGCCACTATCCCGTCTCGGTGATCACAGACGTGTCCGGCGGCGTGAACATCACGGCCTTCTCCTACGACGGCTCGCTCGACATCGGCGTCGTCACCGACAGGGAGATGGTGCCGGACGCCTGGGAGCTGGCCGGCGACCTGCGCGAGGCCCTGGACGAGCTGCGCGAGGCGGAGGCCGGCTCGCCGCGGTGACTCCCGCGCTCGGGCCTGAGCGCGAATGGTTGGCGCCCAGAGGCTTTCGGCCGCGCGAGCGGGGGAACCAAGGGAGGGGCACGATGCCGGGGTCCGGCGGAGAGGGGTACGGGGTGAGGTCGCGCGAAGGGCTGATGCGCTGACCGGGCCGGCGGTGTGCTCAGCGGACGGCGTACGCGCCGATCGCGGGCTCCAGCAGCCCGAACACCCGGCGCGCGGTGCCGTCCAGCGCCTTCGCGATCGCCTCGTCGTCGTCGCCCCGCTCTTGGTCCGTCTCTTGGCCGTCCTGGCGCGGGGTTGTCTGGTCGCCGGAGCTCGGCGGGAGGGCGGCCAGCATGCGTTCATGCAGGTCACGGAAGAGCAGACGGTCGGCCGCCGCGAGCTGGGCGGCCACGGCGCGGGCCACGACCGGGTCACCTCCGGCCGCCTCGGCTTCCGCTGTCAGCTGCGCGGCCAGCGCCAGCTCGCGCTGCTCGTGCAGGTCGCGCAGGCGCGCGACCAGGGTGGGGCTGTCGGCGATCATCCGGGCGAACGCGGGCCCGGTGAAGCCGATGACCGGGTCACGCCGCTCCAGCGCCGCCAGATACTCCCGGCGCACCGCCGCCAGCGCCGACTCGCCGGAAGACCGGCCCGCCACCACCCGCGCCAGGCCCGCCACGAACTCCTCATGGTGGTCGAGGGCCAGGTCCTCCTTGCGCGGGAAGTAGTTCGTCACGGTCATCTTGGCCACCCTCGCGGCGGCCGCGATGTCGGCGATGGTGGTCCGGTCGAAGCCGCGCACCAGGAACAGTTGGGTAGCGTGGTCAGAGATGGCCTGCCTGGTCTCTCGCTTCTTCTGTTCCCTCAAGCCCAAGGTGTCGATGCTCATAGCCGCAGTCTTCCACAAAATTTTAGGTTCGACCTTATTTTAGGTTGACTCTTCTTTGAAGGCAACCTAATGTTGGGTGCGACCTAAGTTTATGTCGCCGTCCACAGCCCCCAAAGCGAGCGAGGAGTGAGTTTTGTCCCAAGCAGCAGAGGTTCTAGAACTGGACGACAACGTTGCCGAGGGCGGTGCGGTCGTCGGCGCCGACTCGGTCAAGGTCTATCTCAAGGCGATCGGCCGGGTGCCGCTGCTCACCGCCGAGCAGGAGATCGAGCTGGCCAAGCGCATCGAGGCCGGCCTGTTCGCCAGGGAGCGGCTCGACACCGAGGCGGGCCTGTCCGACGAGATGCGCGCCGACCTGGAGTGGATCGCCGCCGACGGCTTGCAGGCCAAGCGCCGCATGCTGGAGGCCAACCTGCGGCTGGTGGTGTCCATCGCCAAGCGCTACACCGGGCGCGGCATGCTCTTCTTGGACCTGATCCAGGAGGGCAACCTCGGCCTGATCCGGACGATCGAGAAGTTCGACTACCGGCTCGGCTACAAGTTCTCCACCTACGCCACCTGGTGGATCAAGCAGGCCATCACCAGGGCCATGGCCGACCAGGCCAGGACGATCCGCATCCCCGTGCACATGGTGGAGCTGATCAACAAGGTCGCGCGCACCCAGCGCCGCCTGCAGAGCGAGCTCGGCCGCGAGCCCACCCCCGAGGAGATCGCCACGGAGTGCGAGCTCGAGGTCGACCGCGTCAGCGAGATCCAGGGCTACGGCCGCGAGCCGATCTCCCTGCACACGCCGCTGGGAGAGGAGGGCGACAGCGAGTTCGGCGACCTCATCGAGGACACCGAGGCCGTCTCCCCGGCCGACGCCGTCTCCTTCACCCTGCTCCAGCAGCAACTGCACTCGCTGCTCGACCAGCTCTCCGAGCGCGAGGCGGGGGTGATCAGCATGCGGTACGGCCTCAACGACGGCAAGCCGATGACCCTCGACGAGATCGGCCGCATCTACGGCGTCACCCGCGAGCGCATCCGCCAGATCGAGGCCAAGACCATGTCCAAACTGCGCCATCCGTCCCGGTCGCTGGCGCTGCGCGACTACCTGAGCTGACCCCGGCTCGCCGCTTGGTACGAGGTGCGGACTGAAAGGCTGCGCAAACGGGAACTCAAGAGTGTCGCCGTTGCCCTATGGACCCCCTCCACGGTGACCTACATTCCAAGGCGTGAAACGCTCCCGTTCGAGCCTCGTCCACCAGGTGACGTACGCGACCAAGAACCCCCATAAGATCATGCCCCATCTGCGGCGGCTGGCCCGCGACACGTGGTTCAGGCTGCGTACGCGCGACCACGTCGCCTACTACCGGGCGGTCATGAAGTCCGACACCGCCCGTGACCCCGAGGGCGCCGTCGGGTCCCACACCCACAAGCGGTGGCTGGCCCTGGGCCGGCTGCAGTTCGACTACCTGCTCGAACACGGGCTCAAGCCCGAATGCCGCATGCTGGAGATCGGCTGCGGCAACCTGCGGGCCGGACGGCTGTTCGTCGGCTACCTCTACACCGGCAACTACTACGGCATCGACATCTCGCCCGACATCCTCATGGCGGCCCAGGACACGATCGTCAAGCACGGGCTGGGCGACAAGCTGCCCTACCTGACCCCCGTACGCGACCTGCGCTTCGCCTTCCTGCCCGACGAGTACTTCGACGTCGTTCACGCGCACAGCGTCTTCTCCCACTCCCCGCCCGACGTGATCGAGGAGTGCTTCGCCCACGTGGGCCGGATCATGAAGCCGGACGGCTGGTTCGACTTCACCTTCGACCGGACCGAGGGCAAGGAGCACCAGGTACTGCGGGAGGACTTCTACTACCGCACCGAGACCCTCATCGCGCTGGCCGAGAAGCACGGGCTGCGGGCGGTCTTCATGGAGGACTGGGAGAACCGGCACAAGCAGTCGAAGATCCGCATCACCCGGCGCCGGGCCGGCTGATAACCAGGTGCGCGGCGTTTACGGCAGCACGTAGGGTCGTCGTACGTGAGAGATGTCCGTGCCCTGCCCAAGGCCCACCTGCACGTTCACCTGGAGAGCACCGTACGCCCGCGGACCGTGCGCGAGCTGGGCGGCCCGCCCGAGCACGGCGGGACGTTCGCGACCTTCAGGGAGTTCGCCGACCAGCGGGCCAAGGTGCGCGAGGTCCTGCGTACGGCCGAGCACTTCCGGCGGATCGCGGTCGAGTTCTGCGAAGACGAGGCCGCCCAGGGCACCCGCTACGCCGAGGTGACCTTCACCGCCGCCGCGCACGGGGAGCGTGTGGGGGATCCTGAGATGCCGCTGCGGGCGGTGCTCGACGGGCTCGCCGAGGGGCGGGAGCTTTATGGGATCGACTGCAGGGTGCTGCTCGACCACTCCCGGCGGCGGCCGGTGGAGCGGCTGTGGCAGACGTACCGGCTGGCCATCCGGCACGAGCAGGTGATCGGCATCGGGCTGGCGGGCGACGAGAGCTACCCGCTGGCCCCGTTCACCGACGTGTTCGCCGCCGCCTGGGACGCACGGCTCAACCTGGTGCACCACGCGGGCGAGTCGGCCGGGGCCGACAGCATCCGCGATGCGCTCGGCCCGGGCCGAGCCGAGCGGCTCGGGCACGGCATCCGGGTGCTCGACGACGACGAGCTCGTGGCGGAGCTGAGCGAGCGCGGCGTCCCCCTGGAGGTCTGCCCCACCTCCAACGTGCTGCTCGGGCTGGTGCCTTCGCTGGCCGAGCATCCGCTGCCGCGGATGCGGGAGGCGGGGCTGACGGTCACGATCAACACGGACGGGGAGACGGCGCTGGCCGACGAGTACGCCCGGCTGCGTGACGTCTTCGGCTATGGGGACGCGGACCTGGCCGATCTGGCCCATGCCTCCATCGACGCCTCGTTCGCCCCGTTCGACGTGAAGGCCGAGCTCAGGGCCGGGGTGAACGCCTGGCTGGCGGCCCCGGACGATGGGGGCGCCTCATGACCCCGGACGGCCTGCCCTCCTCCGCCGGACGGCCCACTGACGAACGGCCCGCGCCTGAGGGGATGGCCGCTCCGGAAGGGGAGGAGCCGCCGCCTCCGGACGTGCTCGCCGCCTTCGGGGCGGTGAGGGAGCCGGTGTGGATGGGCGGGGCGTGGCGGGCCGGCGATCTGGCGCTCAAGCAGGCCGGCTTCCTGCCCGAGACGCTCTGGCGGGCCGGCGTGCTCGCCGGATTGCCCGAATCGCCGCACTTCCGGGTGGCCCGTCCCGTCGAGGCGTCCGGTGGCGGCTGGGTGAGCCAGGGCTGGGAGGCGACCAGGATGGTGCCCGGCGTGCCCGACGTCCGGCGGCAGGACGACGTGCTGCGTACCGGCGCCGCCTTCCACGAGGCCATCGCGCACCTGCCCAGACCCGGCTTCCTCGACCGGCGCGAGGACCCCTGGACCGACGGCGACCGCGTGGCCTGGGAGGAGTTGCCCGTCCCCGGCGCGGCGGCGGGGCTGCTGGAGCCGCTCGTACGGGCCCGCCGCCCGGTCGACCTGCCCTGCCAGGCCGTCCACGGAGACCTGCCCGGCAACGTGTTGTTCGCCGACGGCCTGCCACCGGCGATCATCGACTGGCCCGTCTACTGGCGGCCACCCTCGTGGGCGGCGGCCGTCGCGGTCGCCGACGCCCTGTGCTGGTACGGCGCCACTCCCGCGCTGGCGGACCGCTGGGCTCACCTGCCCGAATGGGGGCAGATGCTGATACGTGCGCTCATCTACCGGATCGTCACCCTTGACCTGGTGCATGGGCCCGAGGGCTGGACCCGGGACGAGATCGCGGCCCACCACCCGGCGATCGAGGTCGCGCTCGCCCACGCCGGCTGAGCCCGTTCACGCCGGGGCTCCGGCTCGCCCCGGCTGGGCGCCGTACGGAGGAGAATGGGGCTTGATGGACGAGCTGATCACATTCATACGGGCCCGGCTCGACGAAGACGAGCGCGGGGCACGGGACGCGACGCCGGGCCCGTGGTCGTACGACCCGGGCAAGGAGTGGTACGACGGCGACGACTTCGTCACCATGACCAACGGGCAGGAGTTCGTCGGTTACGGGGGCATGTCGCTGTTCCGCGGCGCCGTCTGCATCACCGGCGACGCCGGGCACGCGCAGTCCGCCAAGGACGCCGAGTACATCGCCGGCCACGACCCGGCACGCACCCTGCGCGCAACGGAGGCCGGACGCCGCACCCTGGCCCGGCACACCCCGGCCCCGCCGGCAGAGGCCGGCCCGCCGCTGGACGCCGAGTCACCGTCCGGAGCGGGGTCGCCGTCCGAGGCCGGGCCGGACGGCGCGCCCCGCTGTCAGTACGACGGACAGCCATGGCCGTGCCCGGACCTGCGCGATCTCGCCGCCCCCTACGCCGACCACCCCGGCTACCGGGACGAATGGCGGCCGTGAAGGCGAGCGGTACGGCGGGGACCGGGTCCCCGCCTGCGCCGTCAGCCGCAGGCGATCCGGATCACCGACGCGCCCAGCGGGGCCAGTGACACCGTGCCGGACACCGGAGCCCCGGTGAGCAGGTCCGTCCCCTCCCCGCCGACGGGCACGGACACGCTGTCGGCCGCGCTGTGGTTGAGCAGGAACACGTACTCGTACGCGTCGTCCCCCCGCACCGTGCATTCGACGTGCGCCGGCACCCCCTCGAAGCGCGATCGTACCCCCGCCTCCGCCACCACCCGGGCCACGACGTCGTCGAACGCATCCTGCTCCAGCAGCGTCGCGAAGTAGACCACCCGCCCGGCCCCGTACCGGTTCTCGACCACGGCGGCCCGTCCCGCGAGCAGCCCGTCGGCGTACGTCGCCAGCGCCGTGCCGCCCTCCAGGTGCAGGTCATCACGCCACCAGGTAGCGGTCGCGGCGCCCCCGTCGGCGAAGGACACGGCGAACACCTCGTCCGGCCTGGCCGGCCAGTACTCGTCGATCTTGGCCCCGATGAGCTCGCGGAACGCTCCCGGATACCCGTCCGGCCGCACCCGGTTGTCGGCGTCCACGACGCCGGAGAAGAACGACATGATCACCGTTCCGCCGTTACGGGCGAACTCGTGGATCCTGGCCACCCCTTCGTCGTCGATCAGGTACGCGTTCGGCACCATCAGCACCTTGTACCCGCCGTACCCGTCGAGCGGGCCCCCGTGGGGAACGACGTCCACGGCGTGATGCCGCTCCCACAGCGGCGTGTAGTGCCGCATGACCGTGTCGGTGTAGCTGAAGTCGCTGCGCGGCAGGCCGAACACCTCCTCCAGCCCCCACCAGCCGTCCCAGTCGAACACGATCGCGATCTCCGCCTGCGAGCGCGTACCGGCCACGGGGGCCAGCAGCTTCATCTCCCGCCCGAGGTCGCTGATCTCGCGGAACGTACGCGAATCGGGCCCGGAGTGCGGCAGCATCGCCGAGTGGAAGCGCTCCTGCCCGCCCCGGCTGGCCCGCCACTGGAAGAACATCACCGAGTCGGCCGCCCGCGACACCGCCTGCAGCGACCCGAGCCGCATCCGTCCCGGCTCCTTGACCACGTTGAGCCGCCACTGGCTGACCGCGCTGCTGGACTGCTCCATCAGCATCCACGGCTGCCCGCCCTTGAGCGAGCGGAACAGGTCGTAGTTGAAGGCCGCCGACACGTGCGAGTCGGATTCGGCCGGGTTGGGGTAGATGTCGAGCGCGGCCGCGTCCTCCTCCGGCGCCCACTTCCAGTAGTCGGCGTGGCGGAAGAAGCGCATGAAGTTCGTCATGACGGGGACGTCGTCGCGGTAGGAGCGCACGATGTCCCGCTCGGCGAGGTAACACTCCAGCAGCGCGTCCGAGGTGAAGCGCTTGAAGTCGAGCCGGCGGGTGGGGTTCATCCACGTACGCGGGATGTGCGGCACGTCGATCTGCTCCCAGTCGGTGTAGACCTGGCCCCAGAACCGCGTGGTCCACGCCTCGTTCAGCCGGTCGAGGTCGCCGTACCTGCGCTGCAGCCAGCGCCGGAACGCGGCCCCGGCCGCCGGGCCGAACGACGTGGGCCCGTACTCGTTGCTGATGTGCCACATCGCCAGCGCCGGATGGAACGAGTAACGCTCGGCGAGCTTGGTGGTGATGCGGGCCGCGTACTCGCGGTAGATCGGCGACGAAGGGTCGTAGTGCAGGCGGTTGCCGAAGCCGAACGGCTGCCCGTCCTCCCTGATCGGGAAGACCTCGGGGTGCAGGTGTGTGAGCCAGACGGGCGGCGCCGCGGTGGGGGTGGCCAGGTTGACGCTGACGCCGTGGTCGTGGAGGAGGTCCATGACCTCGTCCAGCCAGCCGAACTCGTACGTACCCGGCTTCGGCTCCAGCGAGGCCCACGCGAAGACGCCCAGGCTGACGGCGTTGACCCCGGCCTCGCGCATGAGGCGGACGTCCTCGCGCCAGACCGAGCGGTCCCACTGCTCGGGGTTGTAGTCCCCGCCGAAGGCGAAACCGCCCACGCGCTGGCGAAAGGCTTCCATGCGTGACATCTCGGTGGCTCCCATGGTTCTTCGGTCCTCAAGTCGGACACGCCTCGCGCACGCGCCCCCGGCGTTGATAGCGCTAACAGAACTGCTCGGCCCCGCCCCTGTCATGCCCTTCTGCGGGATCAGAAAGTTTCAGAAAGTGTTTCCGAAAAATGACCGTGACATTGCCGGGTCATTACGCTAGGCTCCCGCTCGTAGCACTGTCAACAGTCCTCGACCTACGGCGACACCGCCAGGTCAGCACGTCGACCCAGGCCGATCTCGACCGCCGAAAGTTTTCTGCTCCTGTGCCGTCGAGACGCGGCACCACGGCACAACGGGAGGTCCGGTGCGCAGAGCCACGCTGGCCGACGTCGCGGCGGCCGCCGGAGTGTCGGTGCCCACGGTCTCCAAGGTCCTGAGCGGCAAGAAACACGTCTCCACCGCCACCAGGGACAAGGTGCTCGAAGCCGTCAGAACCTCCGGCTACGAGGCGCCGCGTCCGCCCAGCAGGCCCAGGGCCGGCGTCGTCGATCTGCTCATCGAAGGACTCGGCTCACCGTGGGCGCAGGTGCTCATCGGCGGGGCCGAGAAGGCGGCGGCGCGGTGGGGGTTCTCGCTGGCCGTGACCTCGTCCGCGCGCTCCGACTTCGACCTGCGGCGCTGGATCGGGATGGTGCGCAAGCGCAACACCGACGGCATCGTCCTCGTGCTCTCCCGCGCCGACCAGCGCGAGATCGCCGCCATCGAGGAGCTGCTGCACGTGCCCTTGGTGCTGGTCGACCCGGTCGGGCAGCGCGACCCGCGCCTGTCCTCGGTCGGCGCCACCAACTGGCTGGGCGGCGTCATGGCCACCACCCACCTGCTGGAACTGGGGCACACCCGGATCGGCTTCATCGGCGGGCCGCTCGACACCCAGTGCACGCTCGACCGGTACGAGGGCTACCTGGCCGCCCACCGTACGTTCGGCGTCGACTCCGACCCCGCGCTCGCCCGCTACGGCGACTTCCTCGTCACCGGTGGCAAGGAGATCGGCGGCGACCTGCTCGACCGCGACGACCCGCCCACCGCCGTCTTCGCCGGCAACGACCTCCAGGCCGCCGGCGTCTACCAGGCGGCCACCGAGCGCGGCGTCCGCGTGCCCGGCGAGCTGTCGGTGGTCGGGTTCGACGACTCGATGCTCTGCGACATGCTCTCGCCGCCGCTCACCACCGTCCGCCAGCCGCTCGATGACATGGCCAACGAAGCGGTACGGCTCGTCGCCGAGGAACTGACCCACCCGCGAGGGCCCGCCGGCACCCGCATCGAGCTCGCCACCACGCTCGTCGTCCGCGGCAGCACCGCCCGGCTCCACCCCGATCCGACCTGATCACCGGGGAGCCCGGCACGCCGGGGACGTCCTTAGCGCGTACGGACGAACGGCCCGCGCCGGTTTCCGGAACGCGAGCCTCCGGAAACCGGACCTCAGGACGCTGAGCCTGCGAAAGCCGGCCTCCCGGCAGGCGGGCCTCAGGAAAGGGCGGGCCTCAGGAAAGGGCGGGCCTCCGGAAAGGGCGGGCCTCCGGAAAGGGCGGGCCTCCGGGAGAGGTCAGAGCAGGCCGGCGTCGCGGACCTTGTTGGCCACGTGGACCCGGTTGTCGGTGCCCAGCTTGGCGAAGATGCGGGTGACGTTGGCTTTCACCGTGGCCACGCTCACCGACAGGTCCCGCGCGATCTCGGCGTTGGAGCTGCCCTTGGCCACCTTGATCGCGACCTCGCGCTCCCGTTCGGTGAGCGCGGCCAGCTCGCGGGCCGCCTCGGGACGATGCGGCTCATAACGGCCGGTGGCCGCCGCGATCACCTGCTGGGCGACGCTCGGCGACAGCACCGGCTCGCCCTTCGCCACCGCCCGCACGGCCTCGATCATCTTCGGCGGCGGCGTGTCCTTCAGCAGGAACCCGTGGGCGCCGATCCGCAGCGCCCGCATCACCATGTCGTCGGCGTCGAACGTGGTCAGCACCAGGATGCGGGGCGGGGACGGCCGGGAGAGCAGCAGCTCGGTGGTGGTCAGGCCGTCCTGCTCCGGCATGCGGATGTCCATCAGCACCACGTCGGGCCGCAGGTCGCGGATCACGGCCATGGCCCGCTTCCCGTCGGCCGCCTCGCCCACGAGGTCGAGGTCGGGCTCACCGCCGAGAATCAGGCGCAGCCCGGTGCGCACCATCGGGTCGTCGTCCACGATCACCACTCGGATCACGAGGTCAAGCCTCCCACGGCAGCAGGGCGTCCAGGACGAAGTGCCCATCCCGTACGCCATGGTCGAGCGTGCCGCCGGCCATCCGGGTGCGTTCGGCCAGCCCGACCAGCCCCAGCCGCCCGCCGGGCCCGGCCGCGACGCCGGCCGGCGCGGGGTTGCTCACCCGGATCCGCAGCCCCGCCCCCGGTCGCCCGCCGAGCTCGGCCCGCACGGGGCTGCCCGGCGCGTGCTTGCGGGCGTTGGTGAGCGCCTCCTGCACGATCCGGTACGCGTGCCGCCCCGTCTGCGCCGGCAAGTGCTCCCTGCCCGCCACGGTGTCGTCCACCTCGACCCGCTGCCCGGCCGCGCGCACCTCCTCGAACAGGGCGTCCAGGTGGGCCAGCGTCGGCTGCGGCGCCTCCAGGCCGCCGTCGCGGCGCAGCGTGCCGAGCACGGCGCGCAGCTCGTTGAGCGACTGGTGCGCGTTGTCCTGGATCGCCAGCGCCGTCTCACGCATCTCCTCGGGGCCGAGGTCCTTACGGTAGGCCAGGCCGCCCGCGAGCATCGTCAGCAGCGAGATCCGGTGCGCCAGGACGTCGTGCATCTCCTGGGCGATCTTCAGGCGTTCGGCGAGCTTGGCCTGTTCGACCCGGTGCTCCTGCGCCGCCACCACCGCGGCCCGCTGCGCCTCCGCCCACTCGCGGCGCCCGCGCAGGTAGAGGCCCACGACCGTGAGCACGCCGAGCACGGCGGCGCCGATCGCGCCGAAGACGAGGGTCAGCGCCCAGCCGTCCTGCCAGCGGGTGGAGGCGAGCGTACAGAGCCAGAAGACGACCGCCACCGGCACGACCTGCCGCCAGCGGCGGTGCGTGGCCAGGGAGGCGAAGGCGACGAGGGCGGGGCCCGTGACGGTGAAGAAGAAGGCGGTCGGCAGGATCAGCGCCAGCGTGACCGGAACCGGCCACCTGGCACGGAACCCCAGCACGATCAGACCGGCCACGCCGACGCCCATGTCCAGGAGCAGCCGCTGGTCGCCGGACTCGGGCCGCCCCGGCGCGAGCGTGGTCAGGATGACCAGGTAGAGGAGCAGGGGGAGCGAGGCGAACAGATAGAGCAGGACGGTGCCGAACCGATCGGCCACGGGCATCCGGCCGGCCCCTGCACGAAGGCCGCTTCCGGGCGCCGGCGGCGAGCTTTCGGGGGCTGGAGGCGGCCCTGCTCCTGGGGACGGTCGGCGCTCGTCGGGGTGGTCCTGCACGTCCCCCAGCCTAGAGACCTCCTGTCCAGGGCTTTAGCACCCCAGGTCCACCTCACTGCCGACCATGGTCCACATTCTCGCCCCCAACGCTGGACCCAGGACCGATGAGATCCGGCCGCCTTTTCGGTGAACTTGACCCGTGATTGAATTCCACCGCCTCAGCAAGGCGTACCACGAGGTGAAGGCACTGGACGAGGTCTCCTTCACCGTCCAGCCGGGCACGATCACCGGATTCCTGGGTCCCAACGGCGCGGGCAAGTCCACCGCCATGCGGATCCTGGCCGGCCTGTCCCGCCCCACCTCGGGCACGGCCACCGTGCTGGGGCGGCCGTACGCGGAGCTGGAGAGACCCGGCTACGACGTCGGCACCCTGCTCGACGCCGGCGCCCAGCATCCCGGCCGCTCCGGCCGCGAGGTGCTGACCCTGGGTGCGATGATGCTCGGCCTGCCCCGCTCGCGCGCCGACGAGGTGCTGCGGATGGTGGGCCTGAGCCCCAAGGAGGGCAGACGGCCCGTCGGCGGCTACTCGCTGGGCATGCGGCAACGGCTGGGCATCGGTCACGCGCTGCTTGGCCGGCCCAGGGCGCTCATCCTCGACGAGCCGGCCAACGGCCTCGACCCCCAGGGCATCCACTGGATGCGTGGGCTGCTGCGCGACCTGGCCGGCTCGGGGTGCGCGGTGCTGCTCAGCTCCCATCTGCTGCACGAGGTCGAGCAGGTGGCCGACCGCATCGTGATGATCGGCGCCGGCCGGGTGCTGGCCGAGGGCACGCTCGCCGAGCTCGGCCGGGGCCGCGACCTCGAACGGACCTTCCTCGAACTCACCACCCACGCAGACCGGAGCCTGGCATGACCACCGACACGCCGACCGCGTACCGCCTCCCCTTCGGCAGGCTGCTGCGGGTGGAGACCCGCAAGCTGCTCGACACGCGCACCAGCATGATCATGATGGGTGTCCTGGTCGGGGCCGCGGTGGTGCTCGTCGTCGGCCGGGCCCTGTACGGCGGGCCGGCCGACCTGTTCACCCTGGCCGGCACGGCCGGGATCGCCTCGGGGACGCTGCTTCCCGTGCTGGGCATCCTGTCGCTGACCGGCGAGTGGAGCCACCGCAGCGCGCTGACCACGTTCACACTGGAGCCGCGCAGGGGGCGGGTGCTGGTGGCCAAGTGCCTGCCCGTGCTGGTCGCGGCCGTGGCGGCGTGCCTGCTGGCGCTGCTGGTGGCCGTGCCGGCGACCGCCGTCGCCGCGGCCGCCCAGGGCGGGCAGGCCGCCTGGGAGCTCGACCCCGGCCAGGTGCTGGGCTGGATCGCGACGACGATCCTGTCCACCGCGCAGGGGCTCGCCCTGGGCCTGCTGCTGCTCAACGCACCCGCCGCGATCGTGATCTACCTGGTCAGTCCCATGCTGTGGAGCTTCATCGGCCAGCTCGGCCCGGTGGGGGAGACGGCGGGGGAGTGGCTCGACCCCAACAGGACCATCAGCGTGCTGATGAGCTCCGACCTGACCGGCGGCGACGCCGCGCGGCTTGCCGTGTCCGTGGTGCTCTGGATCGTCATCCCCGCGGGGGTGGGCGTTCTGCGGGTGCTGAGGAAGGACGTGCACTGACGTCCCTTTACCCGCAACGTAGATCTTTGCCGGTTTCATGGTGTTTTGTTTGCGTTTGTCCGGTTCGGTCCGTAACGTGGACCTCGTTCCCCGGTGAAGGATCCATCGCGTCACGTCTCGACGAGGTGGTCCCGCCGGACCTCCGGATCCCGACCTCCGTGGATCCAGCCGCGCTCCATGCAGCGTCCGTCACGGCGCGCTGCCCAGATTACGTTCGTCCGCGAGCGCAAGTTCCCGTCCCCTAACAAAGGACCTGAATTTCTTCATGTCTGCTCGCCTGCGTTCCATCGCTCTGCTCGCCGCCTCCACCGTCACCGCGGTGACCATCGGCTCGGCCGCCACCGCGCACGCCGAGACCGGCACCGAACAGCGAGGCGTTCTGCAAGGCTCGACCACCGCGTCCTACTTCTGGGACGACTCCTCCGGCCGCGCCGGAGACACCGGTCTGCCCGCCGCGGGCAAGCCCATGCAGAAGGGCCTGGTCGCCAGCCCGAGCTGGCCGCTCATGACCGAGGGCTACGTCGTCTACAAGGGCAAGAAGCTGCCCTTCTTCGTGGGCGACCGGGGCCCCGGCGACCCCTCCAACCGTGGTGTGATGCTGGACCTGGACGCCAAGACCTTCGCCGAGCTGACCGGCGGCCGCTTCAACCCGGAGACCCTGGGCGTGGACGGCATCGGCGGCGAGGGCCACATCAAGATCGACTACGTCGTCACGAAGTGGGGCGACGGGGTCGGCCGGAAAAACTACCCGGTCGCCTTCTCCACCGGCTCCTGGGCCGAGAAGGACACCCACCCCGTGACCCAGCCGGTCTCCGTCAAGAAGCCCACCGGCTGACCTCCCCCGCCGGCCGCAGTCCGGCCGCACGCTCGAAAGGGGCGCCCCTCCACCACGAGGGGCGCCCCTTTCACGTACGGCTGCCGACCAGCCGACGGGATGCTTGACGCGCACTCGGTGGATCGAGGGGCGACGGCCGGAGTCCGTACGAGCCGGCAGAGAGCGGGGATCAGGAGTAGGTGCCCCAGTAGTAGCCGTAGGGCGTCCACTTGCATTCTGCTTTGATGCCCTTGGTCCGCTTCACGGCGGCTTCCGAGACGCACACGCTCTTGCTCACGGGGCCGTGCCAATGCCATGACTTCGCTTGCGCCGGAGCGGCGTTGAGTGCCGCCACGAACGTCATCGAGACCATGGCCGTCCCGAGGAGGAGGGCGATTCTCTGCTTCACAGGCGAACCTCTCTTCAAGGAGCCCCGCTCTTCCACGTGCAGGGGCTCGGTGGTGGCCACAGCCAAGCAGGCGCCGGTATGCCGCTGGTATGGAGGCCTTCCTGCGATCTACGTTGTAAAGGCGTCCTTCCGAAGTGGATCCTTTCCGGCCGCCCGGTGATCCAAGTGGCGTCCGGGAGACGAATCAAGGTCACCTCTCCGAGAAGGGACTTCGATGGTCCAGCCTCACTGGTTACGCAAGACCCTCGCGGCCGGAGCGATCCTGGCCGCCGCCGCGGGCGTGCTGGCGCCCGCGACCTCCGCCTCGGCCGCGGCATCCGACGCCTCGGCCGCTGTTGTGCCGCCGCCGTACGCGGCTGACCTGCCCGATCTCAGCACCCCTGCCGTGGCCTACGATCGCGCCGCTCCGCCCGTCGCGACCGGTGTCGCCGTGCGCGGGGCCGATGGTGCGCTGCTCTACAGCGCCCGCTCGGGTACCACGTTCGGGCCGCTCCAGTCGCTCGGCGGGGTGATCGTCGGCGATCCGTCGGTGGTGGTGAACAGCGGTGGGATCCATTTCTTCGTCCGCGGCACCGATGACCAGGTCTACACCAACACGATCACCCCGTCCGGCGCCGTCACCGGTTACTCGACGGTGCCTGGCCTGACGGTCACCGGCGATGTCGAGGCGCTCGTGCCCAACCTCGCACCTGCGGGCAGCCTGCGGATCTTCGCGCGCGGGCCCGACGGAGCCGTGTGGACCAACAGCCTCAACGGCGGCGCGTGGGCCGGCTGGAGCAGCCTCGGCGGCTTCGCCACCAGCGACATCACCGCCGCCCGTACCTTCGCCGTCCCGAACGACACCGTCCGGGTGTTCGTCCGGGGCGCGGACCACCGCGTCTACGTGAGCAGGGTGAGCGCCAGTGGCGTGACCGCGTTCGAGCCGCTCGGAGACCTCCAGGTCACCAGCAACATCGCCGTCGCCGAGGATGCTCTCTTCGGCGGCGGCTTCATCGCCGCACGGGGCGCGGACGGCGGTCTCTGGACGCTCAACCTGTTCACGCTCCCGTACGCCTGGAAGCCGCTCGGCGGGACCGCCACCAGCGACCCCGCTTTCAGCTTCCAGGGCAACGTCACCTCTCTGTACGTCCGGGGCACCGACGACGCCCTGTACGTCAACAAGGCGGCCTCGCCCGATGCCGCCTAGCGCGGTTACGAGCGGATCGACGGTGCCGTCTCCGGTAACCCGGCGGCGTTCGGCCCCGGTGTCAGCACGCTGGGGCCCGGATTCCTGCTGGCCCGCCTCGCAAACGGATCCCTGGGCCTGAACGTGGACCCCTCTCCCACGCTCCAACCGCCGCACAAGTTCGGCGGGTTCACCCCGATTCCGGGCCCGGCCGTCGGCTGAGCCACGCCCGCCCGTGCACCGCGAATGACGCCGGCCCGCGTACTGCGAACCACGGTCGCCCGCGTCTGCTGTAACGGTCGCTCGCGTCTCCTTGAGGCGCGGGCGACCGCCCGCGGGTGCGGCGACAGCGGCGGTGATGCGGCCTGGCGGTCAGGACGTCTTCTGCCAGCGCGAGATGTGGCTGCGGCTGTCGCCGGTGAAGGGCGCGCGGTTCCAGCCGGCCCAGCGTTCGCGCAAGGTCATTCCGGCGATCCGCGCCATCAGATCGAGCTCGGACGGCCAGACATAGCGGTGCCGCGTCGAACGGGTCTCCAGCCGGCCGTCCACGACCCAGTAGTGATGGGAGACGGCGAGCTGTGACGCCACGTCGTACTCCTCGAACCCGAGATGCGCCGGCGTCACGGTGAACGGGTGCACGGTCTGGCCCGGTGGCAGGCGACGGAGCTCGGGGATGTAGACCTCGATGACGAACGAGCCGCCGGGTTCGAGCTGGTCGGCCACGGTACGGAAGCATTCGACTTGTTCGTCCTGGGTGGTCAGGTTCGTGATGGTGTTGCGCACCAGGTAGGCGAGGGTGAAGTCGTGCCCGGCCCTGGTGGTGGCGAAGTCGCCGATGGTCACGTCGATGTGCTGGGCGCCCGGTTTGCCGTTCAGCTGGGCCGCCATCGCCGGCGACAGTTCGATCCCGTGCACCCGGACGCCGCGCCGGCTGAGGGGCAGCGCGATGCGTCCGGTGCCGATGCCCAGTTCGAGGGCGCTGCCGCCCGGGCCGGCCAGGGCGGCGAGGAAGTCCACGGCGGGGTCGAGGACCGCGGGCTCGAACAGCTCCGGCCATTTGTCCTCGTACGTCCGCGCAATGTGTTCGTCGAAGTCGTTCTCCGGCACGGAGGTGGTTGTGCCCGGGAACGCACGGTGCGCATCATCTGATTCGGTGAGCCCATGGTGGCGGGTGTGGCCCGGCTGCTCGCCGCCCTCGACGCAGAACTCGTTGCCTTCGGGGTCGGCCATCACCACCCAACCGCCGGGGGTGAGGCTGCGGCGGTCGTCCACGATGCGCGCGCCCAGCGCTTCGAGCCGGGTGAGCTCCTGCTCCTGCGATCCGTCCTGGGGCAAGAGATCGAGGTGAACGCGATTCTTGCCGCGTTTCGGCTCCGGCACCTCGACGAAGACGAGGTGAGGGGAGCTGTCATGGTCGAGGCCCACCCACCAGAACGGGTTGCCCGGCATGTCCACCTTCGTGCGGGGCCAGCGGGTGACCTCGCTCCAGAAGCGTGACATGGAGCCGGCATCGGCGCAGTCGAACGTCACGTTCAGGATCGAGGATCTGCTCACGCCCGCCTCCTCCGCCGGTCTCGTCCCGGCGGAGCCTCGCACGGGTGGATGAGCGCGGCAAGTGGTTTTCCCAAGTGCGGGGCGGGCGGGCCATGGAGGCCCGCCCGCCGTCCGCCGGTCACCTGGTGGACGGGATGGGGACCTTCGACCAGTCGATGTCCGAGCCGAGGTAGAAGCTCGGGTAGGCGGGCTGGTTGTAGGCGGTCTGCTGCCTGGCCACCTCCACCCGGTACTGCGGGTCGTGCATCAGCGTGTACAGCTTCCTGTCGGTCAGCTCGGTGCTGACGTACATCCGCACGGCGCTGCTGTCGGCGGTGCGGACCAGCAGTTCCTCGCGCCAGTCGCCGAACACGTCCGCCACCAGGCCGGGGTTGCCCTTGGTCCAGTTGTTGGTCAGCGTGCCCTCGGCGGTCAGCAGCGTGCCGCGACGGCGGTCGTCGATCGTCGGTGTCTGCAGCTCGGTGGTGGCGGTGCCGTTGACGATCTGGGTGGTCATGTCGGCGGCCCAGCGGATGCTCATGTTCGTGCCGGGGGCGTCGCGGCCCAGGTACTCGCCGCGGGCCGACCACAGACCGGCCTGGATCGCCTGGTCGGGCGGCATCGACGACCAGGTCTCCAGGCCGCGGACGGCCGGGTCGATGTCGCCGGTCATGCCGCGGCCGGTGTCCACGCCGCTGTAGCCGCCGTGGATCACCTCGCCGGTGGCCGCCTCGCGCAGCGCCCAGCCGTACGGGGCCCAGGGGCCGCCCTCGTGCACGGTCCAGATCTCCAGGCCGGGCCGGTCGGGGTCGATGTCGCCGACGTGCATGGCGTCGCCGTGGCCGAGGCGGACGTTCTGGCCGGGCACGTTGCTCTGCGGCGGGGCCACGGCGAAGGAGGAGTAGAGCAGGTCGCCGTCGTCGTCGATGGTGGCGGAGCCGTAAACGACCTCCTGCCTGCCGTCGTCGTCCACGTCGGCCACGCTCATCGAGTGGAAGCCCTGCGTGGTGAGGGTGGCGTACTCGGGGTCGCTGCCGTCCACGCCGTGCGGGGCGGCGTTGAACGGGTTGGCCATCGGGACGTGGCCGCTGTCGACGTACCAGCGCTCCTTGAGCCGCCGGCCGTCCCAGTCGTAGGCGACCAGCGTGGTACGGGTGTAGTAGCCACGGGCGAAGATCGCCGACGGGCGCTTGCCGTCGAGGTAGGCGACCGAGGACAGGAAGCGGTCGACCCGGTTGCCCGGCTCGACCCTGGCCATCGCGTAGTCGCCCCACAGCAGGCCGTCGTCGCCGCGGCCGGGCTTGTAGGGGATCGTCTGCAGCTCGCGGCCGGTGGCGCCCTCGAAGACCGACAGATATTCGGGGCCGGTCAGGACGAACCCGGCGAACTCGCGCAGCCGGTTGTTGCCGCTGCGGGCCGGCGCGTGGACGTCCACGAAGTACGTGGCCAGCTCGACCGCGTCCGCGTGGGAGAGCGGGTAACGGTACTTGGGCGCGATCCCGAACGCCGCTTCGAGCGTGGCCGGCCAGCGTCCGGCGACGACCTCCGGGTGCTCATGCCATTTCTCGAACATGGCGGCAACATGGTCGAAATAGTCTGCCGCGCTTTTTCGATAGTCGTCGGTATTCGCGTATCCGGCTTTGACGTCCGCGCGCGGCATCGTGACATAACGCTCGGAGACGACCTGGCCTCTGCCGCCGTACCGGATGATCTTGGTGCCTGGGGCGGTTTTGAGCATCATCTCCGAACGGCCGTCGCCGTCGAAGTCGTAGACCAGGAACTGGGTGTAGTGGGCGCCGGAGCGGATGTTGACGCCCAGGTCGAGGCGCCAGCGCAGAGTGCCGTCCAGTTCGTACGTGTCCACGTAGGTGTTGCCGGTGTAGCCGCGCTGGGAGACGTCCTTGCTGTTGGACGGGTCCCACTTGACGACGTACTCGTACCGGCCGTCGCCGTCCACGTCGCCGACGCTTAGGTCGTTGGCCGCGTACGTGTACGCCTCGCCGGCCGGGGTCACGCCGTCGGCCGGCTTCTTCAGTGGAAGGTCGTAAAACGTTTTAAGCCAAGGCGCGGCCACGCCGCTCTTGCGGCCTTCGCGGCCCTTGACGATCGGCGCCACCCGGTACTCCGAACGGGCCGTGCCGCCGGTGTCCTTGTAGTTGGTGCTGTCGGTCACGGTGGCGATGGGGCGGCCGTCGCGGTAGACGCGGAAGGTGGCGCCCGTCATGCCGTTCTGGCCGTGGCCGGAGACCTCGTCACCGAGGAGGCGCCAGCTCAGGAAGACGCCTTCGCCGGTGGACGCGGCCACCAGGCCGCGATCGAGCTGCTCCAGGCGGGGGGTGGGGCGGTGGCGGCCCGAGGTGCGGGCGCTCTCCGAGCCCCTGTACGTGCCCGAGGCGTGCACGGCTCCGGCGCCCGTGCTGCCGGTCGTCGCGTCGGCGTCTGTGGCGTCCCTGGCGCCCGCGGTGTTCGCGGTGTTCGCGGCCGAGGGGAGCGCGGTGAGCGGCAGGCAGAGCAGGGCGGCCAGGCCGGTGGCGAGCGCTCGGCGGATGCTGCTGGGGGGTCTCATGGTCACGAGCTCCGCTGATTAAATCGATATAATTTTAGCTGGGAGAGTATTGGTGGATAGCGGCTCCTGTCAAGACTTTGTTACCGGTCGATTTCTGGCGCGGTGAATTGGGGCGTTCGCTGGCAAATGCGAAATAAAGGGAATAAGGCGATTCGCCGGGCGGGCGGTGAGCGGAAACGCCTATGGCGCGAGCTGCACTCCGACACCGGTGAAGCCGGCCGGGACGCCGTCCGTCACCAGCAGGTCGGCCGCGTCCCAGCCGCACACCCGGGTCGGGGCGTTCAAGGCGAACTTGCGCGCGTCGCCGACGACGATCGTCCTGCGGGCGACGGAGATGATCACTGGCAGGCGGCCGGCACGATAGCCGGGGCAGTGGCCGGGGCGGTGATCGCGATGCTGCACACGGTGCCCGCTCTCGCCGTGGGTGGCGTAGCGGGTCGGGGTCGGTGTCCGAGCTGGGGATGGCGCAGAAGGCCGGGGTCAGCGGCCGAGGCGGTGGGTGACGCGTACCCGCCACAAGTCAGGCCCGCAGGCCAGGTACGTGAAACCGTAGTCGTCGTGGCCGGCCGCCAGCGTGTCGCACAGGTCGCTCGGGTCGGTGCTTGAGCACAGGTCGAGCTGCTCGCCCCGCGACAGCCGCCGCAGCCGGTCGCCGATGGCCTCCGTCAGGCGGTCGGCGGGAAGGGCGTCCAGGTCGACGACAGGGCCCTCGGTCAGTGGGTACCAGTGGTGCGGGCAGGCGCCGAGGGCCGAGGTGGAGGTGGCCGGCCTGTCCTGCGCGGCCAGGATCGCCTGCTCGGTGGTGAGGTGGTTCCCGAGCTGGGTGAGCAGGTCGCGGACGGTGGTGGCGAGCTGGGCAGGGGAGCGGGCGCCACGTTCGCGGGCCGCGGCGGCGAGGGTGTCGACGCAGGCGCGCAGCCGGGCGTGGTCGCGGGCCAGCCGGGACAGCTCTGGGGTGGTCTCGTGGGCCGGGAAGAGCAGCCGTTCCTCGTCGGTGACCTGCCTGATGAGCTCGGCGCGCAGGTAGCCGGCCAGCGCGGTCAGTTCGCGGCTCGGCCAGCGGTCCTGCCCGGCCACCCGCAGGACGTCACGGGCCCGGTCGGTGACCTGGGTCAGGAGGTGGGCGTGTTCCATGGTCAGCGTCGTCCGAGTGTCCATGATCCCTTCCTTGAGGCGGGGCGGGCCGGTGCCGGGACTCAGTTTCCGTCGAACGGGGGTGAGGCGCTCTCCCACTCAGGGGGCAGGATCGCGGTGTCCATCCGCCGCAGCTCGTCGCGGTGCAGCGTGCCCAGGCGGGTCAGGACGCGTTCGCCCGCGGGAGCCAGCGTCACCCGTACCGCCCGGCCGTCGCTGGGGTGGGCGGTCCGGCGTACGAGACCCTGCTTCTGCGCCCGGCCTACCAGCTCGACCACGCTGTGGTGGCGCAGCAGCAGCCGGTCGGCGAGCTCCCGCACGCTCGCCCAGTCACGGCCGGGGAAGCCCTTGAGCGCCAGCAGCAGCTGATACTGCTGCGGAGTCAGGCCGGCGGCGCGCACCGCGTCCTCGCTGAAGCGCAGGTAGGCGCGGATCGCGAAACGGAACCTGGCCAGCGCCTCGAAGTCCTGCTTGGTCAGGGGCTCCGGTCGCGCCGCTCCGGTTTCGCCCGCAGGTGCGACGGCGGACTCGTCTGTGTTCGCGGGTACGACGGTGTATTCGGCCGTGTCCGCCGGTACAGCGGCGGATTCGGCCGTGTCCGCAGGTGCGACAACAGCTCCGTCCGTGTCCGCAGGTGCGATGATGGATTCGTCCTGCTCCGGCGCTTCGTCCAGAACGTCGCCCACGATCGCGTCGCCTCTCTCTCGCCTCTCCCAGGTCGCGCGCGCCCTCGGGCCGCACGTGACAGCGTCCATGGATTCCAGTTTATATCGTGCTACGATACAAAAATCCAAGTTAGCGGCATCGCCCTGGAGGTGTGTCGTGCTCGACGACGACGAACGTGCGGCCCTAAGGGACATTCAGCGCCGGTTGGCAGACGACGATCCGGACTTCGCCCGATCGTTCGCCGCCGGCGCGCGACGCCTGGCCCGAGCGGCGACGCCGCTCCTGCCCAAAGAGGCGTACACGATCATGATCGTCTTCAGCGCGTCGTTCGCGGTCATCTCCCTGCTCGCCGGATCGCCGTTCGTCGCGCTGCTGTTCGCCGGCCTGAGCGGCTGGATCTGGTACGCACGCTCGCGCCGGGCGGGGGAGCGGCCGTGACACCGGCGACGCCCAGGCGCCGGTAAAAGGCGCCCAGGCGTCGTCGTGAACGGCTCACCAGTCGTGGACGGTGCCGTCCTTGAGCCGGTTGAACGGCAGGTAGGCCGGCTGGTACGGGAACCGCGCCGCAGCCTGCTCGTCCAGCTCCACCCCGAGCCCAGGCTGCTCACCCGGATGCAGGTAGCCGTCGTCGAACGTGAACGACTGCCGGAACACCTCGTTGGTCGCCGCCCCGTGCTGCATGTACTCCTGGATGCCGAAGTTGTGGATCGCCAGGTCCAGGTGGAGCGCGGCGGCCATGCCGACCGGTGAGATGTCGGTCGGGCCGTGGATGCCGGACTTGATCTGGTACTGCGCGGCGAAGTCGAGCAGCTTCCGCATGGCCGTGATGCCGCCCGTGTGGGTGACGGCCGAGCGGACGTAGTCGATGAGCTGCTCGCGGATCAGAGTCTGGTAGTCCCACACGGTGTTGAACACCTCGCCGATCGCCAGCGGCGTGGTCGTGTGCTGCCGGACCAGGCGCAGCGCGTCCTGGTTCTCGGCCGGTGTGCAGTCCTCCAGCCAGAACAGGTCGTACGGCTCCAGCGCCTTGCCCAGCTTGGCCGCCTGGATCGGCGTCATCCGGTGGTGCCCGTCGTGCAGCAGCGGCAGTTCGGGGCCGAACTCGTTACGCACCGCCTCGAAGACGCCGGGCAGGTGACGCAGGTAGGCCCGGGTGTCCCAGTCCTCCTCGGCGGGCAGCGGGGTGCGCTGGGCCGGCTCGTAGTCGTAGCGCTTGCCGTCCACGCTGGGCTGGGCGGCGACACCGTACACGGCGTTGATGCCCGGCACGGAGGTCTGCACCCGGATCGAGCGGTAGCCCAGCTCCAGGTGCCGGCGGATCGAGTCGAACAGCTCCTGCTCGTCCCGGCCCGACGCGTGCCCGTACGCCATGATCCCGGTCCTGGAGGCGCCGCCGAGCAGCTGGTAGAGCGGCATCCCGGCGGCCTTGGCCTTGATGTCCCACAGCGCCACGTCCACGGCCGCGATGGCGGCCATGGTGACGGGCCCGCGCCGCCAGTACGCCGAGCGGTAGAGGAACTGCCACGTGTCCTCGATGCGGTGCGCGTCTCGCCCGATCAGCAGGGGGACGACGTGATCGGCCAGGTAGGAGGCGACCGACAGCTCGCGCCCGTTGAGGGTGCCGTCGCCCAGGCCGGTGATGCCGTCATCCGTGGTGATCTTCAGGGTGACGAAGTTCCGGTCCGGACTGGTGACGACGACGTCCGCGGCGATGATCTTCACAGAGGTGCCTTTCTCACAACAGGGATGGGGCTCACCATTCCGCGAACGAGCCGTCGCGGTGCCGCCAGATCGGACCGCGCCAGGCGTGCCCCCGCTTGTCGGCGGCGCGGACCGAAGCCTCGTCGATCTCGATGCCCAGGCCGGGCGCGGTGAGCCGCTCGATGTGGCCGTCCGCGAACGCCAGCGCGGCCCCGTCGACACAGTAGTCGAGCACGTCGGCGCCCCGGTTGTAGTGGATGCCGATGCTCTGCTCCTGGATCAGGTAGTTCGGCGTGGCGAAACCCACCTGAAGGCAGGCCGCCAGCGCGATCGGGCCGAGCGGGCAGTGCGGGGCGAGCTGCACGTCGTACACCTCGGCCAGCGCGGCGATCTTGCGTACCTCGGTGATGCCGCCGGCGTGCGAGAGGTCCGGCTGGGCGACCGCGATGCCGGCCTGGAGGACCGGCAGGAACTCCTGCCGGCTGTAGAGCCGCTCGCCGGTCGAGACCGGGACCGGCGTCGAACGGACGAACTCGCCGATCAGGTGCGAGTTCTCCGGGACGACCGGCTCCTCCAGGAACAGCGGCCGGTACGGCTCCAGCAGCGGCGCCAGCCGGCGGGCGTTGGCCAGGGTGAAACGCCCGTGCAGGTCCACGGCCACGTCGCGGGTGTCGCCGAGCACCTCGCGGGCGGCGGCCACCCGGGCGACCACGCCGTTCAGCTCGGCGACCGAGGCGAGCGGGCTCATCCGGCCGGAGGCGTTCATCTTCACCGCGGTGAGCCCGGCCTCGACCTGGGCGGCGATGTGGTCGCGCACCTCGCTGGGCTCGTCGCCGCCGACCCAGCCGTACACGCGGATCCGGTCGCGGACCGGGCCGCCGAGCAGCTGGTGCACCGGCGCGCCGAAGTGTTTGCCGGCGATGTCCCACAGCGCCTGGTCCAGGCCCGACACGGCGCTGGCCAGGATCGGCCCGCCCCGGTAGAACGAGCCCTTGGTCATCACCTGCCAGTGGTCCTCGATGCGCAATGCGTCCCGGCCGACGAGCAGCTCGGCGAGCTGGTGCACGGCGGTGCGCACGGTCTCCGAACGCCCCTCGCAGGTGGCCTCGCCCCAGCCGACGACGCCCGAGGCGGTCTCGACCCGGACGAAGAGCCAGCGAGGGGCGACCAGGAAGGTCTCGACACGCGTGATGGTCGTCATGCCCTCAGCCCTTGGTCGCGCCGGCGGTCAGGCCGGAGACGACGTACTTCTGCACGAACAGGGCGATCACCATGATCGGCAGTGTGACCACGGTGGTCGCGGCCATCAGGCCGCCCCAGTCGATGCTGGCGTACCCGACGAAGTCGAAGATCGCCACCGGCAGGGTCTTGGTGTCGGCGTCGGACAGCACCAGGGCGAACATGAAGTTGTTCCAGGAGAAGATGAACGACAGGATGCCCGCCGTGGCGATCCCCGGCACCGACAGCGGCAGCGTGATCCGCCGGAACGCGCCCACATGGGTCAGCCCGTCGACCAGCGCCGCCTCCTCCAGCTCCTCGGGCAGGCTGTCGAAGTAGCCCATCATGATGTAGACGACCAGCGGCAGCGACACGAACATGTGGCTGATGATCAGCACCCCGAAGCCGCCGACCAGCTTCAGGTTGGAGAAGACGTAGAACCAGGGGACCAGCAGCGACACGCCGGGGATGACCCGGGCCATCAGCACCACCAGCGCCGACTTGCGCATGTTGAACCGGCTCATCGAGTACGCCGCCGGCACGCCCAGGATCAGCGAGAGCACGGTCGCGGCGAAGGCCACCCAGAGGCTGTTGAGGATGAACTCGACGTAGTTCGCCTGCTGGAGCACGTTGGCGTAGTTGGCCAGGGTGGGGACGAAGGCCAGCGCCTTGCCGGGGTCGTAGATGTCGACGTTCGTCTTGAACGACGCGGCGACCATCCAGATCAGCGGCGCGATCAGCCCGAGCACCACGACCGTGAGCGCCACCCCCCGGAACACCTGGTAAGCGGTCCGGGGTCTCATCGCTGCGCCTCCTTGCGCCGGGTGGTCAGGGCCCACATCGCCCCGATGATGATGAGGAAGAAGAGGATGAGGACGGTGGAGGAGACGCCGTACTCGTTGTAGTCGAAGCTGAGGCCGTAGGCGTACACGTTGAGCGTCTCGACCTCGTGGAAGGAGCCGCCGCCGCGGCCCTTGGTGGCGTACAGGATGTCGAAGGTCTTCAGCGCGTCGATGCCGCGCAGCAGGATCGCCACCGTCAGCGTCGGCATCAGCAGCGGCAGGGTGACGTGACGGAAGCGCTGCCAGGTGCTGGCGCCGTCGATGCGCGCTGCCTCCTGCGGCTCCTCCGACAGCGAGGTGAGCCCGGCCAGCAGGATCAGCACCACCATCGGCGTCCACTGCCACACGTCGATGAAGATCGTCGTGGGCAGGGCCGTGTGCTGGCCGGCCAGCCACGGCTGCGGCCCGATGCCGACCCAGCCGAGGGCCTGGTTGGCCAGGCCGATGTTCGGGTCGAAGATGAGCCGCCACATCATGCCGACCGCGACCGGGGTGGCGACCAGCGGCAGCAGGATGGCGACCCGGACCCAGCGCTCGCCCTTGAACGGCCGCCACAGCAGCAGCGCGATCGCCATCCCCAGCACCACCTCGAACAGCAGCGCCACGACGGTGAACGTGGCGGTCCGCCCGACGGCCGGCCAGAACCGTTCGAAGTCGGTCAGGACGTCGAGATAGTTCCGCAGGCCGATGAACTCGCTCTCCGCGCGCACGGACCCCTCGGCGTCGGTCAGGCTGAGGTAGCCGGTCCAGGCCAGGGGAAAGACGAGCAGCGCGGCGACGAAGATCATCGCGGGCGCGGCGAACAGCCACTTGCGGTGGTGATCGACCCAGCGGGCCCAGCCGGGCGTGGCGGGGGCGGTGGCGGCGCCGGGCGGCGCCTTGGTGGTGGTCGTTGCCATGAGGTCTCCAGATGAGGCGGAACTGCGGAGGTGCGCGGGCGACGGTCCCGTCGCCCGCGTGCGCCGCTTACCGGGCCTCGTCGTCCAGGAACTTCTGGAACGCGGTGTTGGCGGTGTCGGCCGCCGCGGCGGCGTCCTTGCCGGTGATGGCGTCCACGATCGGCTGGCCGACGATCTCGCGCGACTCGGCGACCTTCACGACCAGGGGCCGGTCATGCCCCACGCCGGTCTTGGTGCTGGCCGCGATGGAGTCGGCGAGGTCCTTCGGGAACGTCGAGATGCCCTCGGGGTTGTCCCAGACGGAGGCGCGGGCGCCCGGCACGCCGGACTTCTGCTGCGCGAGCGTCTGGTCCTTGCCGGTGGCCCACTCGATGAACTTCCACGCGTTCGCGGTGTTCTCGGAGCTGGCGTTGACGCCCAGCGCCCACGACGGGATGTTGTACGGCTTCGAACCCGCCGGGCCGGCCGGGAACGGCGCGAAGCCGACCTGGTCCGACACCTTGGACTTGGCCGGGTCGGTGGCGTTCTTGTACAGGGAGTTCGCCTCGGTGTAGAAGGCGGCCTTGCCCTGGGTGAAGATGGCCATCGCCTCGGGCCAGCCCATGTCGGTGCTGACGTTCGCCGGCCCGGAGTCCTTGATCAGGCCGCCGTAGAAGGCGTACGCCTGCTTGGCCGCGTCGCTGGCCACCGCCGACTTGCCGCCGGCGTCGACGAAGTCGCCGCCGAAGCTGTAGAGGAAGCTCGAGAACTGGGTGACGGCCGCGGACTTGCCGGTACGGGCGACGAACCCGGCGACGCCGGGGTCGGACGCCTTGATCTTGGCGGCGGCGGCCTTCAGCTCGTCGAGGGTCTTCGGCGGGCCGTCGAGCCCGGCCTTCTCCAGCAGGTCCTTGCGGTAGTAGAGGACCTCCTGCTCGGTGATGATCGGCACGCCGACCGGCTTGCCCTCGTAGGTCGTGGCCTCCTTCGGGCCCGCCTGGAAGTCGGCGAAGTCCCAGTTCGCGTTCGCCTTCACCTGGTCCGACAGGTCGGCCAGGTACTTGTTCTTGGCGAAGAGCTTGCCCTCCTGCAGGGGCCGGTACATCATCACGTCGATGTCGGACGAGCCGGCGTTGAGCTTGACGTTGTACTGGTCGGACAGCTGGTCCTCACCGAGCTGGGTGACCTCGACCTTGAGCCCGGACTGCTTCTCGAACTCGGGCAGGGCCTTCTTGATGTTGTCGGTCCACACGTGGTTGGCCAGCGTGACCCGGACCGTGTTGGATCCGCCCTCGCCGCTGTCGCCACCGCCGCCGCAGGCGGACAGGCTCATGGCAACAACCACGGCCAGAGATGGGCCGATTATCGATCGATGTCGCACGTCATCTCGCCTTTCGTCATGGTCGCCGCCCCCCGGTAGAGCGCCACGCACTCGTAACATCCGTTTAATGTCGGGATGCTAGGCCAAAAAAGCTGACTTATTCAAGTATCGTCTTTCAATTGATATGCTTTGTCCGTGACCCAGTCCTCCCCCAGGGGCGCATCCAGCCCACAGGCCCCTGCCGAGGCTGGGCTCCATGCTCGTGTCCTCGACGAACTCGGCACCGTCATCTGCAACGGCGACCCGCCCGCGGGCTCCGTCCTCAGCATCGAAGACCTGGTCGACCGCTACCAGGTCTCCCGCTCGGTGATCCGCGAGGTGCTGCGGGTGCTCGCTTCCATGGGGCTCGTCGAGACCCGGCGCCGGGTCGGCATCATGATCCAGCCCGCCGAGGCGTGGAAGGTCTTCGATCCGCAGGTGATCCGGTGGCGGCTCGCCTCCGGCGAGCGGATGGCGCAGATGCGCTCGATCACCGAGCTCCGTACGGCCATCGAGCCGTACGCCGCCTGGCTGGCCGCCGAACGCGTCCACGACGACGAGGCGAGCGATTTAGTGGGACTCGCCGCCAAGATGTGGGCCGCGGGCAAGGCGGGCGACGAGGCCCGCTTCCTCGACCTGGACATCGACTTCCACCGGCGGGTGCTGGTCGCCTCGGGCAACGAGATGTTCTCCGAGCTCCAGCTGATCGTGGCCGAGGTGCTGGCCGGCCGGCACCACTACCACCTGATGCCGCACTACCCCGACGAGGAGGCGCTGCAGCTGCACACCGACGTGGCCCACGCCATCCAGCGGCGCGACGGCGAGCGGGCCAGGCGGGCCATGGTGCGGATCATGGAGCAGGGCTTCGCCGAGATGAAGTCGATGTGGGAGCAGACCGCCGAGCCCGGCGGGGAGTGACGCATCGCCCCGGCCGGGTGGCGTTCAGGATGTCGGTGAGAGCGGCCGGCCGGGCGCCAGCCGGGCCGGCGGCGGTAGCGGCTCGGCGCCGGGGGCGGCGCGCAGTGCCTGGACGGCCAGCGCGGCGAAGCGCCGGGAGGCCGCCACCCGGCCCGCCGGTGTGGCCGCCTGGAGGCCGTTGTTGGCCATGAGGACGAGAATGAGATCGTCCAGCACGAAGTCGGGGCGCAGCTTCCCGGTGGCCTTGGCCCGGCGGGCCAGCTCGGCGACCGCGTCGAGCGTGTGCCCCCGGCTCGTGGCGAAGTCGATCGCGCCAGGGAACGTGGCCATGAAGGCCGCGGTGAAGCCCCGGTCGCGGGCGTGCAGCTCACAGATCCGCTCGATCACCTGGCAGAAGCCACGCCACGGATCAGGGTCGTCGAGCCCGTCCGCGACGATGACCTCGCAGGCGCGCATCTGGTCCGCGAACGCCTCCGTGGCCAGCAGCTCCTTGGTCGGGAACCGCCGGTAGAGAGTGGCAGGGCCGACCCCGGCGCGGCGCGCGATCTCCCGCATCGGCACGTGCAGGCCCTCGGCGGCGAAGACCGTGCGGGCGGCTTCGAGGATGCGTTCGCGGTTGTCGAGGGCGTCGGAGCGCAGCTTGTGAGTCAAACGGTCGTCCACCGTTCTCACTTTAGCTAAACGGACGGGGGCGTCCACTAGTGTCCTCAGGGCTTCGACCTTGTAAGGAGACGACAGATGAAGGCAGTTGCCATCCAGAAGTTCGGCGGCCCGGAAGGACTCGCGGTCGTCGACGTGCCCGACCCGAGCCCCGCCGCGGGCCAGGTGGTGATCACCACCGAGGCGATCGGCGTCGGCGGTGTCGACGTCCTGATCCTCAGCGGTGCTCTGGCCGGGTACGGCTTCCAGGAAGGTCACATCCCGGGCGGCGAGATAGCGGGCACCGTGACCGCCGCGGGCGACGGTGTGGACCCGTCCTGGCTCGGCCGGCGCGTGTGGGCGTTCACCGGCGAGGGCGGCGGCTACGTGGAGCAGGCCGTCGCCCCGGCCTCGGCGCTCGTCCCGCTCCCCGCGGACATGTCCGCCGCCGACGCGGTGACACTCGGGAGCTCCGGCATGGTGGCTCAGTTCGCGCTCCGCCATGCCCGTTTCGTCCCCGGCGAGTCCGTGCTGGTGCGCGGCGCGGCCGGTGGCATCGGGGTCATGGCGGTCCAGCTCGCGGCCCGTGACGGCGCCGGCGCGGTGGCGGTCACGACGTCGTCGGCCGAGCGGGGCGAGCGGCTGCGCAAGCTCGGCGCGACCCACGTGCTGGACCGTTCCGGTGAGGGAGACGACAGCGCGCCCGCGGCGTACGACGTCATCATCGACATTGTCGCCGGCGCGGGCCTGCCGTCGCTTTTCGCCAAGCTCAACCCGAACGGCCGCCTGGTGGGCGTCGGCGCGGTCGCGGGCTTCCCGCCGGCGGACTTCGGCATGGAGCTGTTCGCGGCGTTCCGTAAGTCGCTGTCGTTCGCGGTCTTCAGCGCCGACTCCGTGCCGCACGACGACCGGCGCACCGCGACCGTCGGCCTGCTGGCCGCGGCGGGCCGGGGTGAGCTCGAGTCGGTGGTGCACGAGGTGCTGCCCCTGGAGCAGGCCGCGACGGCGCACCGCAAGATGGTCGCCGGCGAGGTGTTCGGCCGGCTCGTGCTCACGCCGTCAGGCAGCTGACGCCAGAGGGGGCGTCAGTCGAAGGCCAGGACGATGCGGCCGTCGGCGGCGCCGGACGACTGCTGCTCCCATGCCTGTGCGGCCCGTTCCAGGGGGACCACCTCGTGGGTCACGGCGAGCCGGCCCGCCGCCGACTGCTCGGCGACGTAAGTGACGGCCGCCGCCCGCTGCTCCCTGGACAGCTCGTTGTTGGTGTAGCCGAGGATGCGCAGTGACCGGCTGCGCAGGGTGGCGGAGTCGAGCGGGCACGTCTCCGCCGCCGCGCTCCCGAGGTTGACCAGCCGCCCGCCCTGGCCCAGTGTCCTGGCGCCCGCCGCGGCGGGGACGCCGTAGAGCGGGTCGAGGACCAGGTCCACCGGCCCGTCACAGGCGTCGGCGAACCGCCGCGCGAGCCCCGCCACGTCGTCCGAACCAGCCGGGGGGAGGGGGACGACGGCGTCGGCGCCTGCCTGGCGGGCTCGTTCGAGGCCGGCCGCCGAGCGGGCGGCGGCCACGACGCGGCGCGCGCCCGCCAGCCGGGCGAGCTGGATCGCCGCCTGCCCGACCGCGCCGCCCCCGCCGAGCACCAGCACCTGCTCGCCCGCGGCCAGCTCGCCCCGCCAGGTCAGCGCCAGATACGCGGCCACCGCCGACAGCCCGAGCGCCGCCACGGCGTACGGGTCGGCGCCTTCGGGCAGCTCGACCAGGTCCTCGGCCCGTGCCAGGGCCAGCTCCGCCATGCTGCCGTCCCCTGGAGCCATCCCGGCCGCGGTCGGGAACCACACGAGCCGCCCGCCGGCCGAGCCCACGCCCTGGACGCCGGGCACGTACGGCAGCGCGGGCGTCCCGAAGTAGGACGTTCCGGTCGCGCACAGCAGGTCCAGCGGGGTGATCGGCGCGGCGACGACCCGCACCGGTTCCAGCCCGGGACCCGGCACCGGTTCCGGGCGCGCGGCCACGGCCGGCGGCCGCCCGCACTCGTCGATCTGGAGGGCACGCATCATCGGGCTCCCGCGTCGTACGCCTACCGGCGGCCCCGGACCTCCGGGACCGCCGCTCTCGATAACAGGGTCAGGTGGCGATGTCCGGGTACGGCAGCGACATGTGCGACAGCCGCCGCGCGTACTCCGTCTGGAAGCCCAGCGGCGGATGATCGCGCTCGAACATCGCGATGAAGAGGGTGAGCGTCAGGAACGGATGCGCCCCCAGCTCGAACAGCCGCGGATAGTCGTGCGCCGCCAGCGCCTCCCGCTCGACGTCGTCGAAGCGCAGCCAGGTGGACGCCTCGCCGCTGTGACAGCCGAGGATGCGGTTGGCGTACTCGCCCTCCCACCACTCCACCGTGGCGCGCGGCTCCTCGCGGTAGCGCTCGACCAGCTCGGGATCGCGGTCCACGGTGAACAGGAACTTGTTCAGCAGGTACTTGCTCATGCGCCGGCGCCTCCGTCCGGGTACCAGGTGAAGTACGCCTCCATGGTGTGGAACAGGTCGTAGGTGTCCACGTAGTCCGCCTTGCGGCCTTCGCCGGCCACCCCCATCATCAGCATGAAGTCCATGAACCCGTGGGTGGCGTTGCCCGGCAGGTGCAGGCTGTCGAGGGTGACCTCGGCCAGACAGCCCTCGATGTCGCCCGAGGAGATCCACTCGACGGCCTTGCGGTCGAACTCGGGGTCGGGGCCGTGCGGCCCGAACTGGCGCGGCCCGCCGAGCTCCAGCGACAGGTGCCCGGTGCCGATGATCGCGACCCGCTGCTCGGCCGGCCACGACTCCACCAGCTGCCTGATCGTCTGCCCGAGCTGCACGAACCGCTTCGGCCGCGGCAGCGGAGGGGCGAAGATGTTGGTGTAGACGGGCACGATCGGCAGGTCGTTCTGCGGGCGCAGGGTGATGATCGGGCAGGTGATCGAGTGGTCGATCCGCAGCTCGTTGGAGAAGGCCAGGTCGAAGCCGGCGTCGATGCCCTCGCGCAGGATGTACCCCGACAGGTCCTCCTGCCCCTGGCACACCATGCGCGGCAGCCCGAACTCGCGCTCCTCGTTGTAGAAGTTGGCGTCGTAGAAGGGCGCCTTGCCGATCAGGAACTGCGGCATGTTGTCCAGCCACAGCTGGTGGAAGTGGTCGGAGCCGACCATGACCAGCACGTCGGGCCTGGCCCTGGTCAGCGTCTCCCTGAACGCCTCCACCTTGCGCACCCACTCGTCGGCGAACGGCGGGCGGTCCTCTCCGGTGGCGGTGCTGGCGCGATAGTAGAAGGGGTGGTGGGTGGACGCGATGACCGCGACGACCTCAGCCATGCGAACCTCCGATGACCTCAGTCATGCGAACCTCCGTCGGGGGATGGGAACGGCTCGGGCGGAATGGACCGGTTGTTCAGGTCCACGGACAGGAAGATCTCATTGGCCACCGGCCGGCGCAGCTCCTCGGCGAGCTGCCCGATGAGCCCGGCGGTCCTGGCCAGCAGCGCGAACCCGCGCAGCAGTTCCAGTGGCAGCCCCAGGTCGGCCAGCGCCGCGCCGCAGACGCCGGCGCCGTTGAGCGGCAGCGTGCGGCCGAGCACCTGCGGGTGCACGCGCCCGATGGCGGCGAACAGCGACAGGTGCGGCCCGGCCAGGCCCTCCTCGGCCGCGATCTCGAACAGCCTGGGCGTGCGTGGGTCGCCGTTCTTGTGCACGTGATGGCCGAGCCCGGGGATGAGGCGCCCGGACTCGCGGCGGGCCCGTACGGTGTCCAGGGCGAGCGCGTCCCAGTCGGACTCCTCGGCCGGCAGCGGGTCGTGCGCGGCGATCACCTCGTGCAGGAAGCGGCCGCAGTCCTCGGTGACGCCGAGGAAGCGGGAGCCGCCGCCGAGCAGGCCCGCGGCCAGGGCCCCCTGGACGGAATCCGGGGCCGACAGGTACGTCAGCCGCGTCACGATCGCGGTCGGCGTGAACCCGTGGTCGGCCAGCGCGGCCAGCACGGCCTCGAACACGCGGACCTCGCCCGGGGATGGGCGGCGCTGCGTGGCCAGCCAGAAGGCCAGCTCACCGAAGCCCACCTCGCCCATCACGTCGGTGGCCAGGTCGCGGCCCAGCAGGGTGATCGTGTCGGGCGTCGACGCTCCTAGCGCGGTCGGGTACTCAGTCACGTTCACTCCCAGGGCCCCGGAAGTCGCGCGAGTGCTCAGTCACGTCCGTCCTCCAGCCACTTGCGCAGCTCGGCGCCGTGCTCGTCCAGTTCGGGCGGCGGCAGGGCGTACCCGGCGGGCGTCTGGGAGAAGCGGATCGGGTGCCGCGTCGTCGGCACCGCCCGATCGCCCTCGCCGACCACCACGACGGGCTCCAGCCCGAACCGCTCCGCCGCCGCGAACCCGCCGTCGATGGTGTTGATCGGCCCGCTCGGCACGCCGGCCTCGACCAGCAGCTGGAACCACTCGTCGGCCGGCCGCTTCACCAGTTGCTCGACGAGCAGGGGCCGCAGCTCCTCCCGCCGCTCGGTGCGGTCGGCGTTGCGGGCGAAGCGCGGGTCGTCGGCCACCTCGGGGATGCCGAGCACCTCGCACAGCTTGCGGAACTGCCCGTCGTTCGCGGCCGCCACGATGAGGTCGTTGTCGGCGGTCGGCAGCGGCTCGTACGGGAACACGCTCGGATGCGCGTTGCCCATCCGGAACGGCACCACGTCGCCCGCCACGTACGCCGAGCTCTGGTTGACCAGCCCGGTCAGCGCCGACGACATCAGGTTGACCTCGACGTGCTGCCCCTGCCCGGTGGCCTCGCGATGGCGCAGCGCGGCCAGCACGCCGATCACCGCGTGGTTGCCCGCCATCACGTCGAACACGGAGATCCCGGCCCGGTAGGGCGGCCCGTCCGGCTCGCCGGTCAGGCTCATCAGCCCCGACATGGCCTGCACCATCAGATCGTAGCCCGGCACCCGCGCGCCGGCCCCCGACCCGAACCCGCTGATCGAGGCGTAGACGACGCCGGGGTTGGCCGCGCTGACGGTGTCGTAGTCGAGCCCGTACTTGGTCAGCCCGCCGGGGCGGAAGTTCTCCACCAGCACGTCGGCCCGCCGGGCCAGCTCCCTGGCGAGCCCGGCGTCGCCCTCCTGCCGCAGGTCGAGCGCGATCGACCGCTTGCCCCGGTTGACGCCCAGGTAATAGGTGGACGCCGTGCCGCGCGCGGGCGGCGTCCATGAGCGGGTGTCGTCCCCGCCGGGGCCCTCGACCTTGACGACGTCGGCGCCCAGATCCGCCAGCAGCATCGTGGCGTACGGGCCGGCCAGCACCCGGGAGAAGTCGGCCACCAGCACACCGGACAGTGGCCCCTCGGGCACGTGGTCAGTCATCCGGATCCATTCTTCCGTTCGCTCAGCTCTTCCGTCCGCTCAACGGACGTATGTCCGCTAGAGCGATCCCAGCACTGAAAAGCCGATGCGTCAACCATCTTGACAGGTGGGCGGCATCTCATCACAGTGGCGTTGACCGTACAGCGGACGACTGTTCGCAAGCGAGGAGCGTGCCATGAACGAGTTCGAGGCCGGACGCCCCGTGGTGCTGCGCGGCGGCACCGTGCTGCCCATGGACGGAAGGCGGGTGCTCACCCGTACCGACGTCCTCGTCACCGGGGACAGGATCGCCGCCGTCGGCCCCGAACTGGAGGTGCCCGAGGGCGCCGCCGAGATCGACGCCTCCGGCGGCATCGTCATGCCGGGCATGATCGACACCCACCGGCACATGTGGCAGACCGTGATGCGCGGCTACGGCGCCGACTGGACGCTCACCCAGTACTTCGTCTGGTACTACCTGGAGCACGGCAAGCTGTTCCGGCCCGAGGACGTGCACGCGGGCAACACCCTGGCCGCCATCGAGGCCCTCGACGCCGGCGTCACCACCGTCGTCGACTGGTCGCACGGCCTGCGCACCCCCGACCACGCCGACGCCGCCGCCGACGCGCTGCAGGCCGTGCCTGGACGGTACGTGCTCGCCTACGGCAACATCCAGCAGCCGCCCGCCGAGTGGACGGCCGCGCCGGAGTTCCGCGACTTCGTCCGCCGCCGGGTCACCGGCGACGACCTGCTCGGCTTCCAGATCGCCTTCGACGTGACGGGCGACCCGTCCTTCCCCGAGCGCCCCGCCTTCGAGGTGGCCCGCGAGCTCGGCGCGACGGTCACCACCCACGCCGGCGTGTGGGGCGCCACCAGCGACGACGGCATCCGCCTCATGTACGACCACGGCTTCATGACCCCCGGCACCATCTACGTGCACGCCGCCTCGCTGTCGGCCGACTCCTACCACCGCATCGCCGCCACCGGCGGCTCGATCTCCGTCTCCACCGAGAGCGAGCAGAGCGCCGGTCAGGGCTACCCGCCCACGTGGGCCATCCGCGCCCACGGCATCCCGGTCTCGCTGTCCATGGACACCAGCGTATGGTGGAGCGGCGATCTGTTCTCGGCGATGCGCACCACGCTCGGCGCCGACCGCTCGCGTGAGCACCTGGAGGCGCACGCCAAGGGCGAGACCGTCACCCACTGCGCCCTGCGCGCCGACCAGGTCGTCGACTGGGCCACCCGGGGCGGCGCCCGCGCCATCGGCCGCGACGACCTCGGCACGATCGAGCCCGGCAAGAAGGCCGACCTCGTGCTGATCAAGAACGACGCATCGCCCGTGTCGTTCCCGCTGCTCAACCCGTTCGGGCACGTGGCGTTCCAGGCGCAGCGCGGCGACGTGCACACCGTGCTGGTCAACGGGCGCGTAGTCAAGCACGAGCACCGCCTGCTCGGCGTCGACCTGGCCGCCGTCCGCGCCCAGGCCGACAGCACGATCGAATACCTCAAGGGCGCGATGGGGGAGGAGGCGTGGGAGAAGGGCATGAACCCCGACATCCCCTCGGCGAAGGTGCTGGACAACCCGTACACGTATACGGACTATCGCAGCGACGCCACGCACCGCCTCTGACCCGCCGCTGTGCGGACGGGCGACCGTCTAGAGTCGGATCCGACAGATCCGAGCGAGTGAGGGCGTACATGGCACGTGGTGAGACCGGACCTGACTTCATCGAGGCGCTGGCCCGCGGCCTCGACGTCATCAGGGCCTTCCGGCCGGGACACCCGGTCATGTCGCTGACCGAGGTGGCGGCCGCCACCGGGCTGGCCCGGCCGACGGCCCGCCGCATCCTGCTCACGCTGCAGGAACTGGGCTACGCCAGGGCCGAGCGGGGCGGCTTCGCCCTCACGCCGCGGGTGCTGGAGCTGGGCGTGTCCTACGTGCGCTCGATGGGGCTGTGGGAGGTGGCCAGGCCGCACCTGGAGACGCTGGTCACGCAGACCCGCGAGTCGTCCTCGATCGCCCAGCTCGACGGCTCCGACATCGTCTATGTGGCCAGGGTCGCCGTGCCGAAGATCGTGGCGCTGTCGGTGCAGATCGGCACCCGCTTCCCCGCGCTGCAGACCTCGCTGGGCAAGGTGCTGCTGGCCGCGCTGTCCCCGGCCGAGGTGGAGCGAGTGCTGGCCGAGCCGAGCCGCTCCGGCATCGAGCCGCGCTGGCGGCCCGACCCGAGCGAGCGCGAGGCGGCCCTGCGCGCCGTGCGGGCCAAGGGCTGGGCGATGACCGACGAACAGCTCGCCCTGGGCATAAGGTCGGTGGCGGCGCCGCTGCGCGACGGGCTCGGCAACGTGATCGCGGCGGTCAACGTCAACGCCCACGCCGCCGAGACCTCGATCGAGAAGCTGACCGAGGAGCACCTCCCGCTGCTGCTCAAGACGGCGAGCGCGATCAGCGCCGACTGGGCCGCCTACGACGCGGTGCCGCACGTCACGGCCTCGTGAGCGGCGGCGCGGTGCCGCACGTCACGGCCTCGTGACCGGCCGTTCGGTGTCGCCCGTCACGGCCTCGTGACGGGCCGCCCGCCCGGCGGGCGATGACGTCACGGGTCTTGCCGGTTGGCCCGTTGTCGGCTTTGAATGATCCCCATACAGGTGATCCCTGGAAGGGGCTACATGCACGGCTTACGGGTGTCCGCCGTCCTCACACTGATCGTCGGCGCCGCGTGTCTCGGCGCACAGCCGTCCGCCCCGGCCGTCGCCGGGCCGGCCGATCCCGAGCCCGTCTCACTGGTCACCATCTCCGTGCCCGACAGGGCCGCGATGGAACGGCTGGTGGAGTCCGGCGCCGACCTCACCGAACGCGTACGCCCGCAGCCTGACGGCAGCGTCCAGGTCGACGCGGTGCTCACTCCCACCCAGCTCGCCGCCCTGCCCCAGCTCGGCGCGAGCCTGGCCCCCGACGCCACGCCACGGGCGAGCGCGACGGCCGGCGCCGAGAAGGACCGGATCGTCATCGAACGGGCGGTCTGGTACAAGTCGCGCGACGGGTACTTCCTGTCCGTCGAGGCCTCCAGCAGCGCCGCCCAGGCCGCCACACTCACCGTCGCCTGGAAGGGCCGGCGCGGCACGAGCGGGCAGGCCGAGATGGTCGCGTACGTGGACGCCGGCGCCTACCTGGGCCACCAGCTCAGCGCCCCCGTCCCCGCCGACGCCCAGCCGACCCGGATCACCGTCACCTCGGCGGGCGGCGGCAAGGCCGAGGCGCGGGTGGCCGAATGGCCCGGCGGCGACCGGCCGGACAAGACCGGCCCCGGCTACCAGAAGGACTTCGTCACCCAGTACATGACGCCCGCGCAGCTCAACGAGCGGATCACGGCGCTGAACCGGCGTTACCCCAAGCTCACCGAGCTGATCGCGCTGCCGTACCGGACCAACGGCTACCGGCGCCACGCGCAGGCGCTGATCGGCACCGCGCCCGCCGCCGCCGTCGTGATCACCTCCACCGCCTACGGCTCCGAGGGCGGCAACGACCTGTCCGTCGAGCTCGTCGGGCCCGGCACGCCCGGCAGCCCGCTCCGGGTCGGCATCGACGGCAAGCTCGTCGCCGTCAGCCTGGCCACCGACGACTCCGGCGCGCCGGTCAGCACCGCCGCCCAGGTCGCCGCCGCGATCAACGCCACGCCCGGCCTGCCCGTCAGGGCCTCCGTCTACCGCACCGACCCCGGCGCCGGCGTCATGGCGCCCGCGCCGCCCGTCCAGCTCGACGACTTCCTCAGCGCCCCCGCCGACGTCTCCCGCGCGCCCGCGCAGGTGCTGGCCCTGCGCATCGGCACCCGCCGCGACGGCTCGCGCACCGGCGTGCTGGCCTACGCCCAGGAGCACGCCAGGGAATGGGTGACGCCGCTGGTCACCATCGAGGCGGCCGAACGGCTGCTGCGCAACCACGACCGCGACAAGGCCACCCGGCGGCTGCTCGACCGTACCGACATCTTCATCGTGCCGACCGTCAACCCCGACGGGGCGAACTACAGCTTCTACGACTTCAACTCCCAGCGGAAGAACATGACCAACCACTGCCCGGCGCAGCAGGCCGACCCGGCGGCGCGCAACACCTGGGGCGTGGACGTCAACCGCAACTACGCCGTCGGCTCCCTGCCCGACGGCTACTTCGGCGCGTCGGCGAACTGCCAGTCCGGCACGTACGCCGGGCCGGCGGAGCACTCCGAGCCCGAGAGCCGCAACGTCGTCTGGCTGGCGCAGCGCTACCGCAACATCAGGTTCGCCATGAACGTGCACAGCTACGGCGGCTACTTCATGTGGCCGCCCGGCGCCTACAAGCTCGACGGCCGGGTCGCCCTGCCCAGGCCGACACGCCAGGAGGAGGCGTACTTCCTGCGCTCGGCCCGCACGATCGAGCAGGCCATCGTCGCCGAGCGCGGCACCGTCATCTGGCCGCAGCAGACCGGCCCCGTCACGGATGTGCTGTACTCGGCGGCCGGGAACTCGGCCGACGAGCTGTGGTACGACTACGGCGTGTACGGGTGGGACTTCGAGGTCGGCGCCGACCTGTGGAACCCCTCGACGCGCCGATGGGAGGGCGTGGGCTTCCAGCCGCCGTTCAGTGAGGGACACGCCGAGGCGATGGAGTTCGCCTCGGGCCTGATCTCCCTGATCGGCATCGCCGCCGACTACCGGGAGCCGTGATGGATCCGCGCCTCAGACCACCTGCCGGCCTGCCCGCCAGACCGTCCGCCAGACCGTCCGCCAGACCGTCCGCCGGATCGTCGGCCCGGCTGCCCGTCCGCCTGCTCGGCGTCGCCGTCGCGGTCGCGCTGATCGTCGTGCCGCAGGCCGGCGGCCTGCCCGCGCTGGCCGATCCGGCCGAGCCGGCGCCCCCGGCGGTGCGCGACTTCGGCAACGGCCCCGAGCGGAACGAGGTCGCCGCCGGCACGACCGGCGAGGCGTCCGCCCTGCGCGGCGCCCCGGCCGAGGAGCGCCCGTACGGGTGGTCGCACGACCGCGGCTACCCCAGGCGCACCCGGCTTCCGCTGCCGGCGGAGAACCCGGCCGACGCCTCGATCAAGCTGGGCCTGGTGCCGTACCACGGCATCGCGCCCAAACTGAACGAGCTGCAGTGGCGCGGCGACCGGGTCAGCGCGGAGATCATCGGCAGCTCCGCCCAGGGCCGCGACCTCTACCTTGTCACCGTCACCGCGCCCGAGAGCGCCGGCCAGGCGCGCGAGCAGGCCCGCATCCGCGAGCGCATCGAGAACGACCCGGCCGCCGCCGCCCGGGACCGCAAGCTGGCCAGGACCTACAAGGCTCCGATCTTCATCAACGGCAACATCCACGGCAACGAGTGGGAGGGCGCCGACGCCGCCCTGCGCACCATCGAGCAGCTCGCCACCAGCACCGACCCGGCCGTCACCGACCTGCTCAAACGCACCCGCCTGTACTTCAACGTCACCGCCAACCCCGACGGCCGGGTGAACAACGCCCGCCAGAACGGCGCCGGTTTCGACCTCAACCGCGACTTCGTCACCGCCTCGCAGCCCGAGGTCAGGGCGATGCGCCAGATCATGATCGACACCCAGCCGGTGGCCATGCTCGACCTGCACGGGTACGTCAACGGCACGCTCATCGAGCCCACCACGCCGCCGCACGGCGCCAACTACGAGTACGACCTGTTCATCACCAACACCTACGCCAACGGCCTGGGCATGGAGGCCGCGGTCAACGGGCTCGGCTACACCCCGGCGAAGGACGGCGTGGAGCCGGCGCAGATCCCGTTCCGCGACTCCGCCGAGGGCTGGGACGACTGGCCGCCGATCTTCACCCCGCAGTACGCCCCCTTCCACGGCGCGGTCGCCGCGCACACCGTGGAGATCCCACTGCGGGTCAACGGCTCCGTCTATGACCAGACCCCGGCCGAGGAGCTGCGCCGTCGCTCGGCGATCAACACCGACGTGGCCGCCGCCGCGATCCGCGCGACCTACGGCTTCGTCCGGTCCCGCCACGACCGGCTGATCGCCGACCAGATCGAGGTCTTCAGGCGCGGCGCGGCCGGCGAAGCCGCCAAGCCCGTCCCGCTCGGCATCGTGCCAGGCTTCGGGCCCGAGGACGTCTACACCACCACCTTCCCCCGCGCGTACGTCATCCCCGCCGGCTCCGGGCAGCGCTCGGCCACGGCCGCGGCCCGCCTGGTGGACCACCTGATCGCGAACGACGTGCGGGTCGAGCGGGCGAAGAGCTCCTTCCGCTCGGGCGGCCGGACGTATCCGGCCGGGTCGTACGTGGTGGACATGCGCCAGCCCAAGCGCGGCCTGGCCAACGTCATGCTGGAGCCCGGCGCGGACATCTCCCCTCGGGTGGATGCCATGTATGACATCTCGGGCTGGAGTCATGCCCTGCTCTGGGGCGCCACCGTGGAGCCGGTCTCGTCGCTGCGCGCTAGCACCGTGCCCGTCAAGGCGGCCGCGCCGACCGGCTCGGTCCCGCGCACGCCGGGGCCGCTGGCGCTCAGGGTCAGGGACGCCAAGGAGGTCAGGGCGCTCAACGACCTGCTGGCCCAGGGGGTCGCGGTGACCTGGAACGGCGGCACGGCGATCGTCCCGGCCTCGGCCAGACAGGCCGCCAGGACCGTCGCAGAGCGCTACGGTGTCGCGTTCACCCCGGCGAGCGGCCACCTGGGCACGTCGTCGGGCGCCTCAGCAGGCGTTCAGGCGGGCACGTCATCGGGCACCTCGGCAGGCGCTCAGGCGGGCACCCCCGCGGATCCTGCCGCCGGGACCCCGCTCGGGCAGGTGCGCATCGCCGCCGCGGCCTCGGCCGACGAGCTGTTCACGCTGCGCGAGCTGGGTTTCCCCGTCACGCCCGTCTCCACCGCCGTGCTCAACGCGGGCTTCGACTGGAGCGGCACCGACGTCCTGTACGTCTCCAGCGGCCTCAGCCACGCTGGGCTCAACCCGGCGGCCAGGACGGCGCTGGAGGCGTTCCTGGCCGGCGGCGGCGTGATCACCCGCGGCCAGACGGGCGCCCGCTTCAACGCCGACGCGGGCCTGCTCACCGCCACCACGGTGCCCGGCCGCGGCGACGCCAACGGCGTGGTCCGCACGGTCTCCTCCGGCGGTCTCGTGGGCGGCGGATCGCCGGCGCACTCGTTCGTCTACTCGCCGCTCTGGTTCACCGGTCTCGGGCCCGAGGTCACGGTCGAGCAGTCGTACGCGGCCGACGGCCCCCTCGTGTCCGGCCACTGGCGGCCCGACGGGCAGGGGGCGGGCGGCCCGGACGCGGCCAGGGGCCAGGCGGCCGTGGTCAGCGGACGGGACGAGCGGGGCGCGGCCGTGGTGCTCTTCGGCACCGAGCCGATGTTCCGCAACCACCCCAAGGGCCTGTTCGCGCAGGTGGCCAGGGCGCTGTACTGGTCGAGCTCGGTCACGGGCGCCACGGTCACCACCCCGTGATCAGGCCCGTGATCAGACCCGTGATCAGGCCCGTGATCAGGCCCGTGATCAGACCCGTGATCAGACCCGTGATCAGGCCCGTGATCAGGCCCGTGATCAGAGTCTGCTAGATTCACACCTTCCGGCCGGATTTGATCCCGGCCGGAAGGTGTTTCCATGACCATTTTTCCAGCATCGGTGCGGCCCATGAGTGCCGCCGACCGTCCCGTGGCCGAACGACTGTGGCTCATGTTCCGCCACGACATGGCCGACTACCAGGGCGGCCTGCCCAGCCGCGACGCCACGTACCACAGCGACCGGCTGCAGGCGGCGCTCGCGAACGACGACTGGGCCGCCTACCTGTTCACCAGCGACGACCATCCCGTGGGCTTCGCGTTCGTCCGCGCGCTGTCCGGCCCGGCGCGCGTGCTGAACAGCTTCTTCGTGGTCCGCGGCGCCCGCCGGTCCGGGATCGGCATGACGGCCGTACGGGACGTCCTCTCCCGCCACCCAGGACCCTGGGAGATCGCGTTCCAGGACGCCAACACGACGGCCGTCTCGTTCTGGCGCCGCGTGGCCACCGAGCTCGCCGGCCAGGCGTGGACCGAGGAACGCCGGCCGGTACCGCACCGGCCCGGCGTCCCCCCGGACGTCTGGATCTCCTTCACCGTCTGACAGCCCGCCCGGCCGGTCAGGCCGGGGCGTAGCCGGCCGGGCGGGTGGTGAAGGTGCCGCGGCCCTGGGTACGGCCGCGCAGCCGTGTGGCGTACCCGAACATCTCGGCCAGCGGCACCACCGCGGTGATGACCACCGTGCCGCCCCTGGCCGTGGAGCCCGAGATGCGGCCGCGCCGGGCCGGCAGGTCGCCCAGCACGCCGCCCGCCATGTCGTCGGGAACGGTCACCGTCACCTCCACCACCGGCTCCAGCAGCACCATCGCGCACGAGCGCAGCGCCTCGCGCAGCGCGAGCCGCCCGGCCGTGCGGAACGCCATCTCCGAGGAGTCCTTCACGTGCGTGGCCCCGTCGGTCAGCGTGACCCGCAGGCCGGTCACCGGATGACCGCCCAGCGGGCCGTCCGCCAGCGCGTCCCGGCAGCCGGCCTCGACCGCGCGCACGTACTCGCGCGGCACCCGCCCGCCGGTCACCGCCGAGGCGAACGCGAAGCCCTCCGCCAGCGGCTCGACGTCGATCACCACGTGCGCGAACTGGCCGGCGCCGCCGTCCTGCTTGACGTGCCGGTACAGCAGCCCGGACACGCCGCGCCCGACCGTCTCCCGGTACGACACCTGCGGCCGGCCGACGCCGACCTCCAGCCGGTGGTCACGGCGCAGCTTCTCCGCCGCCACCTCCAGGTGCAGCTCGCCCATCCCGGACAGCACGGTCTGCCCGGTCTCGGCGTCGGTCCGCACGGCCAGCGACGGATCCTCCTCCGCCAGCCGCGCCAGGGCCGCCGCGAGCCGGTCGGCGTCGGTGCTCCTGCGCGCCTCGATCGCCACGGACACCACCGGCTCGGTCGCGGCCGGCGGCTCCAGCAGCAGCGGCGAACCCGGCGCGCACAGGGTCGTCCCGGTGCGGGCCGCCTTCGGCCCGACCAGCGCGACGATGTCGCCGGCCGCCGCCAGCTCCGTCTCGGCGTGCCGGTCGGCCTGCACGCGCAGGATCCGGCTGATCCGCTCCGTCCGGCCCGTGCCGGCGTCCAGCACCGTGTCCCCCTTCCGTAGGGTGCCCGAGTACAGGCGCACGTAGGTGAGCCGCCCGGTCGCGGTCGAGCTCACCTTGAACGCCAGCGCGGCCAGCGGCGCGTCCGGGTCGGCGGCCCGCTTCGCACCGTCCTGCCCGCGTACGGCGGGCACGTCGAGCGGCGAGGGCAGATACCGGACGACCGCGTCCAGCAACGGCTCGATCCCCCGGTCGCGGTACGCCGCACCGCACAGCACGACCAGCCCCGCGCCACTGCCGGTCAGGTCGCGCAACGCGGCACGCAGCGTCGCCTCGGAAACCGCCGTCCCCGCATCCAGGGACCCCGCATCCGTGAGCCCGGAACCCGTGAGCCCGGGATCCGGTGTCCCCGCATCCGCCGCCGGTGCCGCGCAGAATTCCTCCAGCGCGGCCGGATGCAGCTCGGCGACCGCCTCCTCCAGCACCCGGCGCCGCCGCAGCGCCTCCTGGCGCAGGTCGTCGGGCACGGGGCCGGCCTGGCAGACGCCGTCGTGCCACACCAGGGCCCGCATGGCGAGCAGGTCCACGACGCCGATGAAGCCGTCCTCGCGCCCGATCGGCAACTGCACCACCAGCGGCGCGGGATGCAGCCGCCGCCGGATCGTCTCGACGGCCGCGTCGAGGTCGGCTCCGGCCCGGTCCAGTTTGTTGACGAACGCGACGCGCGGCACGCCGTGCCGATCGGCCCGCCGCCAGACGGACTCGCTCTGCGGCTCGACCCCGGCGACGCCGTCGAACACCGCGATGGCGCCGTCGAGCACCCGCAGCGAACGCTCCACCTCGTCGGAGAAGTCGACGTGGCCGGGGGTGTCGATCAGGTTGATCCGGTGCCCGTCCCAGTCGCAGCTCACCGCGGCGGCGAAGATGGTGATGCCGCGGTCGCGTTCCTGGGAGTCGAAGTCGGTGACGGTCGTGCCGTCGTGGACCTCGCCGCGCTTGTAGGTGGCGCCGGTGAGGTAGAGCATCCGTTCGGTGACGGTGGTCTTGCCGGCGTCCACGTGGGCGAGGATGCCGAGATTACGGACGGTGGTCAGAGAGTTGAGCAGGTGAGCACGCACGGCCCTTGCCCCTTCCGGGACGTTGTCGTTCGAGGACGGCGCGATTACCCCGGCGAAAGGAAAGTCGTCAGGGCAGCAGCCGGCGGCGGCCGCGCAGCCGGCGCCGGGACCGCGAAGACACCAGGATCACCTCGAAACGCGACGGGGGGACGACGGCGGCGGTGTGGGCACGCATGGCCGGCTCCCTTCCTCGTCCCGTAATGGCGTCGATCAAGGAGTGTAGCGACGGCGTACGACGGAGGGAATCGAATTTATCCCCCGATATGCGACGCTCTGCCACCGTCCGACCTCGAACTGTCGTCAAAGGTTCGCGCGGCGATCGTGGGGTGATTTGTCGGGAAATGTCGGAGATCCGTGTACGCGCGGGCATCCGGGCCGCCACCGCTCCGGGGCGGGTCGAGAAGGTGTTTGATGCCGTCAGCAGAATGGTAGAGGCGTATTTAGCAGGGGATATGGAGATCGCCCCGCTATCGGGAGCCTTCAGAGAAGGCGTGATAGGCGGTCTCCGCGGTTGCTGAGACCGCCGGATCGGGGGAACCCAATGCGCAAGACCCTCACCGGGCTGGGCCTGGCGTTCTTCTTGACGCTAGCTCCGGCTGCTGTGGCGACGGCCGACTCGCCGGTCGCGCCCGTCGCGCAGAGCCAGGTGACACCCGCACCGCAGGACGACAGACGAGACGAAGGCGGCGGCAACGCCGGCCTGTGGGGCCTGCTGGGCCTGCTGGGTCTGCTCGGCTTCGCCGGTATGCGCAAGCAGCGCAACCACGTAGGCACCTCGGAGCACATGGGGCACCGCACCCAGCGCCCGTGACATGCCCAGACCTCGGCCCCCGGCCGGGGTGACCTCCGATGTGGCACGGCCGGCGCCGCCCGGTCGTGCCGCTCGGTGGACGATCGCCCGCCGCCGCCGTCCGTGGCCGGGGCGCTCGGCCCGGTGGCGTTCACCGGGAGACGACGTGGCCGACGCGGAAGAAGCCGTCCGGGTCGTAGGCCCGCTTGACCTCGCGCAGCCCCGCGTAGTCCGTCGCGGTGAAGGCGTGCGCCGTCCGCTCGGGGTCGGCCAGGAAGTTCAGGAACGTCCCGCCGTTCGCGTACGGCCGCAACTCCCCGGCCAGCCCCGGCACGACCGTGTCCACGATCGCCGACAGCCGGGTGGAACGGTGACTGACCGGCCCGGCGTCCGGCCCGGGACGGCCCAGGGCGCCGCCCCAGTGGCGGATCTCCACCGTCTGGGCCCGCCCGGCGGCCCGTACCAGGACGTCGATCAGCGCGTCGGGGACGGTGTCGAACATGTCCATGTGCCGGTTCGGGGTCCCGCCCATGGCCGTGGCCGCGTACGTGGTGGTCCGCGTCTCGTCCAGCAGCGCCGGACCGGCCGCCCGCCACAGCGGTGCGAGCAGTTCGCGGGCCTCGCGCGCCGGTCCGGCGTGCACGACCTTGAGCATCGCCACGTGCCTGCCGCGCACCGCCGCCGGCGTCCGCTCGTCGCCGGGCATGCGCTTGAGCACGACTGCGGTGCTGAGCTCGTCGGGGGCGTCGTCGATCCAGTCCCGGTACGCCGTCAGGAGTTCCGCCGCCGCCTCCACCGGGAAGTACGCGAACCCGGAGAACACCTCGGACACCGGGTACAGCCGGAACTCCAGCGCCGTCACGACGCCGAACCCGCCCCCGCCGCCGCGCAGCGCCCAGAACAGCTCCGGATGGCTGTCCGCGCTCGCCGTGACGTGCCGGCCGTCGGCGAGCAGCACCTCGGCCCGCACCACGCTGTCGGCGGCGAAGCCGTGCCTGCGCCCGAGCCAGCCCAGCCCGCCGCCGAGCGTGTAGCCGGTGACGCCCACGGACGGCGACGAACCGGACAGCGGCGCCAGCCCGAACGGCGCGGCGGCGGCGATCACCTCGCCCCAGCGCGCGCCCGGCCCCACGCGGGCGATCCGGCGCGCGGGGTCGACCAGGACCGAAGCCATCGGGGCGGTCTTGACCAGGATTCCGCCGTCGCAGGCGGTGTGCGTGCCGTGCCCGGTGGCCTGGACCGCGAACGGCACCCCGTGGGCCCGCGCGGTCAGCAGTGCCGCGCGCACGTCCGCGGCCCCGTACGCCTCCGCGACCAGCGCCGGGTGGGAGTCCACGGCCGGGTTGAGCGAGCGGCGCGCCTCGTCGTAGCCGGCCTCGCCGGGCAGGTGCACGGGGCCGGTGAAACCGGGCAGGCGGATCTCGTCCTGGATGGTGTACGGCTGGCTCATGTCTGCGGCCCTTCTCGTCCTCGGTGATCTGGGATCACTGTGCTGGAGGGCGCTTACGGCCACGTTCTGGTCCTCTTACCACGGGCCTTAAGCGCCTGAAGGGCTCCAGGATCATCCGGCAGGGGCCGCCGCCGAATCCGCCGGTCGTCGCCGCGGGGGATACGTCGCGGGGCGTAGGCGGGGAGGTCCGCGTACACCTTAATGGAAGGTATAACTTAGGTAAGGCTAAGCTAATTTGCTGACCATCAAGCTCGGGTGATCGAGGAGTTTCCATTGGCCAGCGTTCCGCGACGTGCCTTCGTCGCTCTCGGCGTCGCCGCCCTACTCGGCGTCGGCGCGTGCGGCGGGACGTCCTCGCCGCCCTCCGCCCCCACCATCTCGGGGCAGGGCTCCTGGGCCTGGACCGACGACCGCGGCAAGACCATCTCCCTCCCGCAGCGGCCGCAGCGCGTCGTCGCCCAGTCGGGCGCCGCCGCCGCGCTCTGGGACTTCGGCGTACGCCCCGTCGGCGTGTTCGGCCCGCACCGGCTCAAGGGCGGCGGGCGCGACCCCGAGGTCGGCGAGGTCGACATCACCAAGGTCGAGTCGATCGGCAACGTGTGGGGGGAGTTCAACCTTGAGAAGTACGCCGCCCTCCAGCCCGACCTGCTGGTGGCCGGCATGTACCAGAAGAACAGCCTCTGGTACGTGCCCGAGCAGTCGGTCGAGGCGGCCGACCAGATCGCGCCGTCGGTCGGCATACAGCTCAGCGGCAAGCCCCTGGTGCGGATCATCGAGAAGTACGGGCAGCTCGCCGCCGCCCTCGGCGCGGACCCGGGGGCGGCGCCCGTGGTCGAGGCCAGGCGGCGCTTCGAGGCCGCCGGCGCCGCGCTCAAGGCCCTCGCCGCCGAACGGCCCGGACTCAAGGTCATGATCGTCACCGGCACGCCCGAGTCCCTGTACGTCGCCTACCTGCCGGACCACCCCGACATCACGTACTGGGGCGAGCTCGGCCTGAACGTCGTCTCCCCTGAGAAGCCCACCGAGAGTGAGGGCGGCTTCTGGGAGGTGCTCAGCTGGGAGAACGCCGACAAGTACGAGGCCGACGTGATCCTCGTGGACGCGCGCGCCCAGTCGATGAAGATCGAGGAGATGGCCGCGAAGCCGACCTGGGCCAAGCTGCCCGCCGTCAAGGCCGGCCAGCTCTACCCGTGGCACGCGGCCGAGCGCTACAGCTACCTCGGGTACGCCAAGGTGATGGAGGAGCTGAAGACGAACCTCGAGAAGTCGCGGGACGACGTGGTGAAGTAGCCGGACCGGGTGGCGGGGACGGCGTGGTGGCGTAGCGGGTTCAGGCGACGGGACGGCGTGGTGGCGTAGCGGGATCAGGTGACGGGACCGCGTGGTGAAGCGGCGGCGGGATCAGGTGACGGGGACGATCTCCGCCGCCGTCAGGACGCCGCGTTCGACGGTGAGCAGGCCGATGGTGCCGTGCGGCTGGCGGCGGCGGTCGGTGGGGGAGCCCGGGTTGAAGATCCGCAGGCCCTCGCCGGACTCGTCGAGCGGGATGTGCGAGTGCCCGAAGACCACCAGGTCCGCCTCCGGGAAGCGGCGCCGCATCCGGGCCAGCCGGCCCTGGGCCGGGCCGCTGTCGTGGATCATCCCGATCCGCAGCCCGTCCAGCGTCAGCTCCAGCGTCTCCGGCGCCACCACGTCGGGGCCGTCGTTGTTGCCCTTGACGACGTGAACGGGAGCGTACGCGGCCAGCTCCTCCAGGACCGAGGGGACGCAGACGTCGCCCGCGTGCAGGATGACGTCGGCGCCCCGCAGATGCCCGGCGACCCGGGGCGGGCACTCGCGCCAGCGCCTGGGCGCGTGCGTGTCGGACAGAGCGACCACCTTCACCCGCTCAGTCCTCCCCACTCACCAGCGACTCACCCTTGCGAGCCGGCGACCCACCCCGCGAGCCGGCCGCACGAATCGGCCGCACGAACCGGTCGTGCTCGGTTACCGGCTCGCCTGGGTCGATCACGCCGGGTCGTACAGCTCCCGCAGCCACTCCCGCCACCGCGCGCCCCGATCTTCCTCCTCCAGACCGCCGAACAGCAGGTGGGAGGCGATCATGGAGCCGCCGAACCCCTGGAGGAAGCGGTAGATCGCGTCGCCGGCCCGCACCCCGACCGTCTGCGAGTTGCGGGAGAAGACGACCCCCTCGACCCCGTCGCCGGGCCCGAAGCGGATCCGGTCGCCGGGCGACGGCGGGCCGCCCAGGGCCGCGTTCAGCCGTTCCCACGCGTGCGGCCAGTCCGTGACGGGCGGGCTGAACTCGGTGATCGGGGCCGCCACCCGCCCCGCGAAGTGGTTCAGGTATTCGACCAGCGTCGCGAAGTACATCTCCAGGCCCCTGGACATGGCCTCGAACTCGTCCTGCCAGTCGTCGCCCGGCAGGAACCCGCTGGTCACCATGCGGACGACCGTGCTGCCGTGCTCCCGGCCCTCGATCATGAACTCGTACGCGACGAAACGGCCGTCCTCGCCCTTGTCGCTGCCGTGCGCCAGGCGGCTCGACGGCTCGGCGTCGGTCACCGTGGACGGAGGCAGCTCGAACGGCCCGAACGCCGTGCGCACGACGCCATCCGCCACCTCGGTGCGCCCCATGAACCAGGAGTCGATGCCGGGGCCGGTCGAGATGGCCTCCCAGACCTCCTCCGGGCTCGCGCCGACCTGCGCCTCCTGGGGGAGTTCGAACCCGTGCCCCACGTCAGTGCTCCTTCACCGAGGGGTGGACGGCCACGATCAGGCGGTGATCACGCCCGCCCTCGGCGCTCTCGTCGTGATATTTGCTGACAAGGGAAGTGACGCACTGCGCCAGCTCCTCCGCGAACGCCGCCCGGTCGGCCGCCGACGCGAAGCGCACCTCACCGTCGATCGCGAACGTGGCCACCCGCTTGCGCGTCTTGGCGGCCCCCGTGATCAGCGTGCCGACATCCCGTACGAGCTGCGCGGCCAGCGCCAGCAGCCACCGCGCCGACAGCCGGTCGGAGAACCTGGCCGGATCGGGCTGCACGGAGGCCAGCGCGACGGGCGAGATCACGAAGGACGCGGCCGTCGCCTGCATCACCCGTTCGGTGACATTGCCCTTCTTGCGCTCCTCGACCAGTTCCACCAGCCCGTGCCGCTCCAGCGTGCGCAGGTGGTAGTTGACCTTCTGCCTGGCCAGGCCCACCTTGGCGGCGAGCGAGGTCGCCGAACCCGGCTCGACCAGCTCGGACAGGAGCTTCGAGCGCATGGGGTCGAGCGACGCCTCGGCCGCCGCGGGGTCCTCGATCACCGCCACTTCATGCATGGATGAACGATGCCACCGAAAAAAATCATTGTCAAGAAGTCGGGTGGGCGGCCGGCCGCCACGGGGCCGGCCTGCGGTGTGGGCCGTGCGCCGTGGGGGGCCACGGGCGAGTGTGAACGTCTACCCTCGACACCGTGCGTACGCCCAATCCAGCCCCCGACCTCGCCGGCATCGCCGATCGCCTGGCCGCCGTCCCCGGAGTGGTGGCCGTCGTCCTGGGCGGCAGCCGGGCCCGCGGCACCCACCGGCCCGACTCCGACATCGACCTCGGCCTCTACTACCGCGGCGACCTCGACGTCGGCGAGCTGCGCGCGCTCGCCGCGAAGCTGACCGGCCAGGACACCGAGGTCACCGAGCCCGGCGGCTGGGGCCCCTGGGTGGACGGGGGCGGCTGGCTCACCGTGGACGGATGGCGGGTGGACTGGATCTACCGCGACCTCGACCGCGTACGACGCGTCTGGGCCGACTGCCAGGCCGGCCGCTACGAGATCGGCTTCCAGGTCGGGCACCCGCTCGGCTTCTACTCCCACGCCTACGCCGGCGAGGTGGCCCTGTGCCAGGTGCTCGCCGACCCCGGACGCGAGCTCGCCGCGTTGCGCGCGGAGACCGCGCACTACCCTCCCGCGTTGCGGGAGGCCCTGATCAGAGGGCTGTGGGAGTGTGACTTCGCCCTGATGACCGCCCGGTACGGCGCCGCCGGCCACGACCCGGCGTACGCGGCGGCGGCCCTGTTCCGGGCGATCGGCGTGGCCTGCCACGCACTGCACGCGGCCGACGAGACCTGGCTGATCAACGAGAAGGGCATGATCGCCTCAGCCGACCGGCTCCCGTCGGCCCCCGAGGGCTTCGGCGAGCGGGCCCGCGCACTCCTGGCGACGGTGGGGGAGACCCCGGACCAGATCGGCCGCACCATAGACAAGGCCACCCACCTCATCGCCGACGTCCGCACAGCCTGCGGCACCTGACATCCCTGCCGCCAGCGGCGTCTGACGTCGGCTTCGGTCATGGACCACAGCAGGCCATCGCGCCGAAGCCGCCGGACCATACGTGCACAGCGCCCGCCGCCCAGCCCGGCCCAGTGCCGATCACTGGGCCGATCACTGGGCCGATCACTGGGCCGATCACTGGGCCGATCACTGGGCCGATCAACGGGCCGATCACTGGGCCGATCACCGGGCCGGGCAGGGTGCCGGTCATGACCGGAGGCGGGCCGACGGAGGAGACGGAACCTTCGGGCGGCCGACGCGGGCTATGTGTAGGAGCGTCCGCGGATCGGACACCCCCAGCCGTCCCGCCAGCACCCGCCGAGTCGGCTCACAGTCGATGACCTGGCTGAGCGGATGCGTCGTGTACCCGAGCCCCGACAACGTCAGCCAGTTCCGCATCAACGCCCGCCCCAGCCCGACCTCCTCCGTGACGTCGCCCACCAGCACCAGCACATCCCCGTCGTAGTCGAGCAGCCCCCGCGACGCCCCCGCCAGCACCCTGGGCAGGCCCAGCCGCCGCAAAGCCGGGTACAGGGCGAGCGAGGCGCGCAGCCCGAGCGCCTCCGCCCTGGTGAGCGCGAGGGCGCGGTCGCTGAGGCCGTCGAGGAAGTAGCGCCGGTGCCGCCGGGTCAGCCGCAGCCAGGCCCGCAGCTCCCGCGTCACCCTCCGGTCGCCGAACTGGTGCAGGTCCGCCGCGTGCAGCAGGTCCGCCAGGTCACGGCAGGGGAGCCGGCGCATGCCCTCCATGGCGCCGGCCACCTCCTCAGGCAGCCTCCCGCCGTGGTACTCGCCCCGGTTCGCCCCGCGAGCCCGTACGTCGGCCGTGGTGAACGGCGTCTCGTACCGCCGCGCGGCCCCGTGCAAGAAGCCCACCCGCAGCGGCCCCGGGTCGGGGCGGAAGTCGACGTCGAGGCCGGCGTCCGCGCACACGATCAGGCAGCACTCGACGAACGCCCCCAGGCTGAGCCGCAGGTCACGCCCCGTCGGGTCGCTGACGGGCAGGGCGCGGGCGGGGTCCCAGCCGACGGCCACCTCGTCGCCCTCGTACGTGAGCGTCCACGGCTGGGTGTTGTGCGCGCTGGGCGCGCGCCAGAAGTCGGGCTCCAGTGCCCGCAGCTCTCTCACGCGAGGTCCTTGGCGTAGAAGGTGTAGCCGTGCAGCGGCCGGCCGCCCATCGCGGTGTACTGGGCGGCCGAGCCCGGGTTGGTCCGCTCCACGTACGTGCTGCGCAGCGTGTGGTAGCCGCCCCGCCGCAGCCCGTCGTGCAGCTCGCGCGAGAGCAGCCGCATGTAGCCGCGCCCCTGCTCGTCCGGGACCGTGCCCTTGACGATCAGCACGGCCTCTCGGCGGTGGTGCGAGCGGGTGGCGAGCAGGCGGAGCTGGTTGAGTGGGTGCAGGTCGCCGCGGATCCGGGCGACAAAAGTTGATATGTCGGGCAGGCACAGCACGAACGCGATCGGCCGGCCCGCCTTCGTGAGGTAGAGCAGCAGGGCCTCGTCGAGCAGGTACGCCAGCCCGTCCGTCTGCTCGGCCAGCTGCCGCTCCGAGATCGGCGTGTAGTAGCCGAGCGAGGCGAAGCTGGCGTTCAGCATCTCGCGCAGGATCGGCAGCTGCTCCTTCACTCGCCGCCGATCGCCCCGGTGCACCCGCAGCTCCTCGGCCTCCATGCGCGTGTCGTCGAAGGCGAAGACCGGCTTGTCGGGCACGGGGCAGATCCAGGTGTCGGACTCGAAGCAGCGGGTGAAGCCGTACGCCTCGTAGGCGGCCGGATAGTACGGAGGGTTCCAGGCGCTGTCGATGAAGCCGCGCTCGGCGAAGCCGGAGGTGATCACGCCGCCCGCCTGGTTGGGCAGCAGCGAGACCGGCCCGAACAGCGGCCGCCCGCCCCCCGCCGCCGCGATCCCGTCGAACAGCTCCTCCGCCGCCTCCTCGGCGAACTCCGTCAGCCCGAACAACTGCGTGGCCCGCCCCAGCCTGGCGTCGAGGGCGGCGTCGGTGTGCAGCGTGGTCCTGGCGACGACCCGGCCGCCGTGCCGCAGCACGTACAGGGGCACGCCGCGGCGCCACCACGCGCGGACGGTCGCGTGCAGCGGCGGCACGAAACGTTCGTCGCCCGCGTACAGACGGTCGGTCAGCGCGAGGAAGTCGCGCAGGTCGCGCCGCGACTCCGCCCGGCTCAGCGATCCAGATCCAGGGCTCACGGGCGGACCACCGGCGGGCCCGCTTCGTCCTCGGTGGACAGCGGCGTGAACGTCTCGATGTGCGCCATCGGGCCGCCCTCGGCCCGCCACGCGCCGTTGCTGTAGCCCTCGGGCTCGGCGTTGTAGAGCCGGATGTAGCCGGCGGTGGCGTTCTTGGTGCCGTCGGTCACCCACCGCATGAGCTCGCGATGGTGCCGGCTGCGGGCGAAGCGCAGCAGCGCGTCGCGGTCCTCGAAGAACGCGATCGTGCCCAGCGTGTACGGAAACTCCCAGTAGATCGTGTGCCACCGGTAGCCGCGCATGCGTTTCATGTCACGGACCATCCGGAACCAGGTCAGCGTGAGCTTGATGATCGACAGCGGCCCCCGGTAGCGGGTCGCCCCGACGAACATCGCCGTCGCCTGCCCCTGCGGCGGCGCCTGGCTGAAGTCTGTGGTCCTCATGCGTCCTTCACCAGGTAGACGTTCTTCATTTTTGTCAGCCCCGCGAACGGCCCCTCGCCCAGCCCGAACACCCTGATCCGCAGGTCGGCGGCCGACGGGTCCTCCTTGAGCGACTCGGCGAAGTCGCGCGAGACGGCGCTCAGGTGGGCCACGACGCCCTTGCGGCAGATCGCCACGAGGTCGTCCCGGTCCACCTCGCCGCGTACCTCCAGGTTGATCACCGGGCGGTACTCCAGGCCGGGCAGCTCCTCCAGCGACAGGCAGAACCGGTTGATCGCGGCGGCGTGGGGATTGCCCTGGTAGAGGCCGTACTCGACGTCCTGCGGGTAGAGGTTGGCGCCCATGTAGGAGATCGTCGAGTCCTTGCGCCCGAACAGGAACAGCAGCGGCAGGCTCATCCGCTCGTCGGTCCACATGCGCTCGTACTCGTCGTCGCCGAGCGCCCGCCTGACCTCGGCCAGCGTGTGCAGCCGGGCCTCGTCGCCGACGTTGTAGCGCAGCTTGGGCTGCAGGCAGCTCTTGGTGTTGATGGTGCACAGCAGCTCGCCGCCGGCGTTCACCTCGAGGAACGTCTCCAGCGGGTTGTAGTGGAAGATCATCGGCAGCCGCTGCTCGCCCGGCCCGAGCAGCCGGTCGCGCAGGTCCTGGTCGGTGGCCAGGCGCTTGCGCAGCCGCACGCTGAACCCGCTCTCCGCGCCCATCCCGATCGTCAGGTCGCTGGCGCCGTAGCCGGAGCGGACCTCCTCGAAGCGCTCCTCCAGGTAGTCGCGCAGCGCCTCCGTCATGCCCTCGCCGCCGACCATGCCGCGCACGCGGTACTCGGCCCAGGGGAAGCCCGCCTCGTCGAGGCGGTCGCGCAGATGCTTGAGGAACGGCGGGTACGCCGCCACCACGTAGTCGTAGCCCGGCCCGAAGTGCTCCAGCGTGTCGGCGATCTTCTCCAGGTCGGGGCCGGTGTTCTTGACCATGGCGATGCGGGCCATGGCGGCGCCCGTGGTGGTGCCGGTGGCCCACGCGCCCATCGAGTACGCGTTGATCACGAACAGCCGCTCGCCCGGGAAGACCAGCTCGATGTAGCCGGCGGCGTTGCGGTAGATGCCCTTGAGCTCGCGCGGCCCCCGTACCCAGTTGTACGGTTTGCCGCTCGACCCCGACGACTCGTCCACGATCACGCCCGGACGGTGCAGCCTGCCCTCCTGGCAGCGGCTCGCCTCGTCGTAGGCCCCCGCGTAGTTCTGCTTGGTGGTCTCGGGGAAGTCGGCCAGCCTCCGGGCGTGCTCGGCGCCGTTCGCGCGCAGGAAGTGGCGGTACGCGGGCACGTCCACGGCCGCGAACTGGCAGGCCACCCGCGCGTGCCCGGCGGCGACCCGGTCGAGCGCGGGATGGTAGCCGCGGGCGACGAGCCGCCAGACGGCTGGGTGCAGGGCGCCCAGCCGGTACGCGCCGGTCAGGGCCCAGGAGTAGGCCTGGAGCCGGGCTCTGCGCCAGCGCTGGCGAGCGGTGAGCGGCCCGAGGACGGGGCTGAAGCGGATCATGACGGGTGACATTAGTGCGATCAGATGAAAGATCGCTTTAAGTCCACTTTCATCGGTATAACGGCGTATATGCGGAACGAAGCTTTCCGCGTTCTCTTCTAGCGTGGGTTCATCGGACGAGGAGGACGTGGTGATCGAACTGTCGTGGCCGCAGGTCAGCGCGAGGCGCCTGGAGCGAGCCGGACTGAACGGCCGCCCACCGGGCCCGGCGAGGCCTCTGGTGAGGCCGGATGCGGCGGGATCTGGTGCGGCGAAGGCGGATGCGGCGGGTACGGTCGCGGTGGTGGCGGCGATGTGCGGGGCGCACGCGCAGGTGATGTCGGCCGCCGAGGCGTCCGTCGGGATGCGGTTGCCCGGTGTCACCCGGGCCGCCGTCCGCGAGGCGCTATGGAGTGAGCGCACCCTGGTCAAGACGTACGGGCCGCGCGGCACCGTACACCTGCTTCCCGCCCGCGACCTGCCGATGTGGGTCGATGCCCTGTCGTCCGCCCCGGCCGCGACGCCCGTCGCCACAGGAGACGTCAGGATGACCGGCGAGCAGACCGAGCAGGTGGTGGCGGCCATCGGGAAGGCCGTCACCGGGGCCGCGCTGACGATCGACGAGCTGAGCGAGGCGGTCGTCGCCGCCACCGGGCCGTGGGCGGGAGACCTGGTCATGCCCGCGTTCCAGGGCTACTGGCCGCGCTGGCGGCAGGCGATGGCGCTGGCGGCGCACCGGGGCGCGTTCGTGTTCGGGCCGGTACGGGGCCGCAAGGTCACCTACACCGCCCCGCCGGACGCGCCACCCGTGACGGATGGGCTCGCCCGGTTGGTCACGAGCTACCTGACGGCGTACGGGCCGGCCACACCCGAGGACTTCGCCCGGTGGGCCGGCGGGCCGGTGCGGTGGGCGGCCAAGGGGTTCGGTGCGGTGGAGCTGGAGGAGGTGCTGTTCGAGGGGCGGCGGGCCTGGGTCCTCGCGGGCGACACCGGGGCGCCGGATGAGTCGCCGCGCGGGGTGCGGCTGCTGCCGTACTTCGACGCGTACGTGGTGGCGGGCCGGCCTCGCGAGCTCCTGTACGCCGGCGACGCGGCCGCCCGGGCGCTGGCCGGCGGCCAGGCGGGCAACTTCCCCGTGCTGCTGGTGGACGGGAACGTGGCCGGTGTCTGGCATCAGCGGCGCTCGGGGAACCGGATCGACGTCACGGTCGAGCCGCTGCGCGACCTCACCGCCGGGCAGGCGCGCGAGCTGGAGGAGCAGGTGGAGCGGCTGGGCGAGGTGCTGGAGGCCCGGCCACGCCTGACCGTCGGCCCGGTCACCGTGGGTGCGCACGCCTGACTCCGTATCACTCCCTTTCGTACGGCATAATAGGGAGTGAAATGGAGCGATACACCGTTGAACAGGTAGCCGATCTGCTCGGGCTGCACGTCAAGACCGTCCGCAACTACGTACGGGAGGGGCGGCTGCCCGCCGTCAGAATCGGCAAGCGATACCGGATCGCCAAGGAGGACCTCGAGGCGTTCACCGGCGTCCCCGTGACGCCGCCTGCTGGTCCGGCCGCGTCCCGCCGCGCGGAGGTTTCCAGCATCGTGCAGGTCGACGGCCTGCCCAGGGCCGCCATGGACCGGCTCAGCACGGCGGTCCTGGGCGCGCTGGGCGGGGGGCCGAGCGGGGTGCGGGTGCAGTTCGTCTACGACGAGGAACGCGAGCACCTCAAGGTCGTCGTGCTGGGCGCCCTGGAGGAGAGCGCCCAGGTCCTCCGCCTCATCGACGTCCTGGTACGCCCCTGACCCCGCCATGCCGGTACGCCCCGACCCCGGACAAACCGGCACGCTGGAACCCTCTCATGCGGACCCGCCGGCACGGTCCCGACGCCGGCGCGGATCGCCCGCCCACCCCCTCGCCACATGCTTCATGGAGATTTCCGAAATGACCGACATTCTGCGCTACGACCCCGACGCCCAGCCTCTGAGCGAGGTCCGCGACGTGCTCGACCTCATCGGCGAGGCCTGGTCCACCCGGGCCACCTGGGTCTCCGTGCCCGCCGACCGGCTGCCCGGCGGCTTCTTCACGCTGAGCAACGGCGTGGCGGGCGAGATCACGCAGAAGTTCGCCCAGTACGGCATCGGCCTGGCCATCGTGGGCGACGTCTCCGGGCACGCCACGACCAGTTCGTCCGTGCGCGACTGGATCTACGAGTGCAACCGCGGCCGCCAGCTCTGGTTCGTCCGCGACGACGAGGAACTGACCACCCGGCACGCGGCCCTCGGCTGACTCGACGCCGTCCGGCCTGTTCTTCGGCCCTCAGCCCGTCTTGACGGCCGCCTCCACACCGTCGAGCAGCACGCCCAGCCCCACCGCGAACGTCTCGCTGACCCGATGCTCCATGTACGGCTCGTCGTCGCCGGGCCCGTCGTCCTCCGACTCGATCCACGCCACCATCGGGAACCGGGTGGCGAACCCCGGCGCGACCTCCTCCAGCAGGGACGAGCGCGCCAGCCACCACTCCTCGTCGGAGACCCCGGTCTCCGACGGCGCCTGCCGCGACTCGCTGATCGACTTGGCCGCCCCCCGCACGAAGTCGAACAGCAGCGCCACCACCCCACGCAGCCGGCGCGGGCGCAGCCCGGTGGCGCGCAGCACCGCCACCACGCTCTCCAGCATGGCGAACTCGTTGGGCCCCAGCACCGGCCGCGCCTGCGACACCTGCAGCACCCAGGGGTGACGCAGGTAGAAGGCCAGCGTGTCCTCGGCCCACGAGGCGACCGCCGCCCGCCAGCCCCGGCTCAGGTCGTAGGAGGAGGGCAACTCGGCCAGGGCGCGGTCGTACATGAGGTCGACCAGCTCGCCCTTGCTCGGCACGTACGTGTAGAGCGCCATCCCCGTGCGGCCCAGCCGCAGGCCCACCTTCCGCATGGACAGCGCCGCCATGCCCTCGGCGTCGGCGACCTCGATCGCGGCCACCACGATCGCGTCGACGCTCAGCCCCGGCTTGGGACCGGGCCGCACCTCGCCCGGCTCGCCGCTGCGCCACAGGAGTGCCATGGACCGTCGCGCGTCACCCTGACCTGCGTAGACGACCAAGCGGAACTCCCCGTCCTGGACAATTCTTTACGGCATAAGGATATCAGGGGCGCTCTTTCGCTGATCTCCGCGCGATCACCGCGGCGAGCATCTCCCACGACGTCTCCGGGTGCAGGGTCTGCTCGGGGTCGCCGTGGAACGGGTCGAGCACCACGGTCTCCGCGCCGAGGACGCGCAGCTCCTCGAGGTCGTCCATGATCTGCTCGATCGTGCCCACGCCGGCCAGCCGGTCGGTGCCCGTCACGGGCTCCGGCGTCACCCGCAGCTGGATCCGGGGGGCCAGCGCGGGGGCGGCCACGCCCTCCTCGGCGGCCAGGGCCACCACGCGCGGATAGGTCTCGCGCAGATAGGGGAGGGTGTTCCAGAGCGGGTGCCAGGCCTGGCCGAAGCGCACCGTGCGGAGCAGCGCCGCCCGGCTCTCGCCGCCGACCCAGATCGGCACGCGGCCGCGGTAGTCGCGTTCGTCGGCCCAGGCGGCCGTGATGGCCGCCAGATGTTCGTCGGTGATCCGGCCGCGCTGGTCGTGGGCCACTCCCAGGGCCTCGAACTCCTGCCGCGCCCACCCGATCCCGACGCCCAGCACCAGCCGGCCGCCGCTGAGGTCGTTGAGGTTGGCCGCCATGCGGGCCACCAGCAGCGGATGGCGATAGGGGACGATCAGCACCGTGGTGCCGAGCGCGACGCGCGTGGTGACGCCGGCCAGCCAGGAGAGCGTGGTGAACGGCTCGTAGAAGGGGGCGGGATACTTCGCGGCGACGTCGGGGGTGATCGCCACATGGTCGGAGACCATGAGCAGATCGAACCCGAGCCCTTCCACCGTCTGCGCCCAGTGGCGGATCATGCCGGGGTCGGTGCCCGGGCCGAAATTGGGGACGTTCACACCTAGTCGCACCCGGTCAGGCTATCGAGTGATCACCCACCGCGGAAATCCGCTCGGCGCAGAACGGGTGGCGGAGCAGTTCGGGGGCTGACGTCCAGGACGGTCAAGGCCAGGACGGGTGACGTCCGGGACGGTCGGGCCGGGACGGGACGCCTGACGTCCGGGACGGCCGGGGCCGGGACGCGCAACGTCCGGGGCGGTCGTCCCGGCACCCGTACCGCGGGCGCCGGGACGGTCACGTGACGGGAGGTCAGCCGCCGACGCCCGCGCCCGCGCCGCGGCCGAGCCCGTGGCCGACCCAGTTGCCGTTGCCGCTGGTGGGCCAGTTGCGGTGCAACCACCTGCGGACCTCGTCGTGGTCACCGTACTGGCCGTACCAGTGGTCGCCGTGGTGGCCGTGGTGACCGTCGTGCGCGCCGCCCTTGCAGCCGTCGGCGTCGCGGGTGCCGGCGAAGACGCCGTGGCGGGTGACGTGGTGGTAGGTGGTGTCCTCGTTCAGGCCGACACCGCAGTCCTTCGGGTAGCTGTGGTTCCAGTCGGTCCAGATGTCGGCGGCCGCGGTGCCGGTGGTCCCGAACAGCGCGGCAGCGGTGAGCAGCGCACTCCCGGCGGCGATGAGGCTCTTTCTCATGATCTCCCCCTGTAATCACGAAGTGACATCGGCCATCACTCTACGGAGCGATCTTGGGCGATGAAGGATGCGCCACACCCCGTTTCACCCAACAGGCGGCCCTCTACCAGCAAACTCACCCCCGGCCTCCGGGCGCGCGGTGTACGGGCCGGCCGCCGCGCACGGTCGAACGCGCCCGGATCAGGCGCCCACGGTCAGGCGCTCACATCAGGGCACCCGCGTTCAGGCGAGCAGCACTTCGGCGCCCACCGGCACGTACCCCGCCGCGAGCAACGCCCGCACGCTCGCCGCGTTCCCCGGCGCGACCTGCACCCACACCGGCTCGGGCACGACATGCCTGGCCGCCAGGGCCAGCCGCCGGCCCAGGCCCCGGCCGCGGCACTCCGGCTCGACCTCGACCGCCGCCTCCCAGCGGCCCGCCACTCCGCGCCCCACCGTGAGCAGGCCGCCTTCCGGTGCCGTCCACACGCGTACGGAGTCGCGGTGGCGCCGGGCCCGCGTCACCCGCGGATGGTCGCTGTCCGTCAGCTCGTCCAGCACGACCGGTGGCGGGCCCGGCAGGGGCTCGGCCAGGCCGAGCAGGTCCACGTTGCCGATCCCGCGCCCTGTCAGACCCGCCAGCGCCTGGAGGAACGCCGGTCCGAGGGGCGCCGACAGGTCGCCGGGCGGCAGCAGGCCGCGGATCCAGGCGGGGTCGGCGTCGGCGAAGACCACCGCGTGCGCCGTGAGGGACAGCACGCCCAGGTCGCGGGGCGAGGGCTGCGGCACGATCGTCAGCCCACCGTCGGCCGGCGGGAAACAGCCGCGCCGCACGTTCAGGAGGATCTCGTCAAGGGTGGTCATGCCGGCCCAGTCTGCAGGGTCTCGTCGGAGGAGGTCGGGCCGGCTCGGTCCGCAGGGGTCGTCCAGGCTCGTCATGTCGTTTCGGTCCGCAGGGCGCGTACGGCGGCGAGGTAGGCGTGGATGGCGTCGCGGTTGCGGGACAGGCAGTCGATGCGTTCCTGGAGGCGGTTCGCCTCCGCCTCCAGGAGGGCGGCCAGCTCGGGGGTGAGGCACTGCGGATGCAGGTGGATCTGGCTGGGATCGTCCAGGAACGGCAGGATGCGGCGGATGATCTCCGTGGTGAGGCCGGAGTCGAGCAGGCCGCGGATCTGCTGGACGAGCCGGACCGCCGACTCCGGGTAGTCGCGGTAGCCGTTGTCGGCGCGCTCGGGATGCAGGAGGTCCTGCTCCTCATAGTAACGCAGCATGCGCGGCGGAACGCCCGTGCGCTGCGACAACACCCCGATCCTCATTACGTGCTTCCTCCGTATTTGCCTTCACATTGATGTGAAGGTTTCAGCATGGTCGCATGTCTGACGAGATCGCTGCCAGTTCGCGGAGACTTCCCTGGCCGGCGCTGCTGGCGTTGTTCGCGGCGGCGTTCACGGCCGTGATGACCGAGTTGCTGCCCGCCGGGCTGCTGCCGGGGATCGCGGGCGCGCTCGGGGTGACGGAGGGGCGCGCCGGGTTCCTGGTGACGGCGTACGCGGTGGCGTCGTTCGTGTCGGCCGTCCCCGTGACGGCGCTCCTGCGCGGATACAACCGGCGGCCCGTGCTGGTGGGGACGCTCGCCGGGTTCGCCCTGCTGAACGGGGTGACCGCGCTCTCCTCCTCCTACCCGCTCACCTTCGCGGCCCGGATCCTGGCCGGGGTCATGGGCGGTGTCCTGTGGGCCATGCTGGTCGGCTACGCGGCCCGGATGGTCCCCGAGGAGCGGCGGGGGCGGGCGATCGCGATCGTCTCGGCGGGCATCACGGTCGCGCTGTGCGCCGGGATCCCGGCCGGTGCGGCGCTGGCGGCGGTGGCCGGCTGGCGTGCGGCCTTCGGCTGCCTGGCCGTGGCGGCGCTCGTACTGATCGCGTGGGTGCTGTGGCGGGTGCCGGACTTCCCCGGCGAATCCGCCGCCGAGCGGGTGCCGCTGCGGCGGGTGGTCGTCATGCCCGGCGTGCGTACGGTGCTCGGCGTGACGTTGTTGACGTTGCTCGGCCACCAGGCGGTCTACACCTACCTGGCGCCGCTGGCACAGGCGTCGGGAGGCGGGCCCGCCGGCGTGGTGCTGCTGGTGTTCGGGGCCGGGACGGTGGCCGGGATCTGGCTGGTCGGCGCCGTCATCGACCGGTACGCGCGCCTCACCCTCATCACGGCACTGGCCGCCGTGGCGACGGCGATGACCCTGCTCGGGACGGCCGCCGGAGCGTCTGCCGGTTCGTCCGGCTGGGTGTCCGGCTGGGTGTCCGGCTGGGCTTCCGGCTTGGTGACGGGCTGGGTGCCAGGCGGGGCCGGTGGCGTGGTCCTGGCCGCCGCCGGGCTGTGGGGGGCGGCGTTCGGGGGCGTGCCGACGTTGCTGCAGACGGCGCTGGTGAACGCGGCCGGCACCGCCAACGCCGACGTGGCCACCTCGCTGCAGACGACTGTCTACAACGCCGGCATCGCCGCTGGCTCGCTGGCCGGCGGGATGGTGCTGGAGGGCGCCGGGGCCGGGGCGCTGCCGTGGACGGCGTTCCCGGTGGTGGCGGCGGCCCTGGCGATCGTGGTGGCGGCGCACCGGCGCGCCTTCCCAGGACGGCCGGCGAGTGTCAGAGGCCGTGTCTGGCCAGCGGCTCGACCAGTTCGTGCTCCTCGTACGACAAATGCGACAGAAGGGTGTCGGTGAGCAGGTCCACCGCGGCGCGCAGTTCGTCCAGGCCCGACGGGTCGGTGACGAAGGCGACCAGGGCGCGGTCGACGCGTTCGAGGACCTTGTGGATGGCCTGGTGCTCCTCCCGGAGCCGGTCGAGCACCGGGGCGAGGCCGGGCTCCACGCGGCGCAGGTGCGGGAAGACCATGGCGTCCTCGGCCGAGTGGTGCATCGTGACCAGGCGGCAGTAGGACTCGCAGTAGGCGCCGAGCGTCCAGTTGTTCTGGCGCATGGTCATGGTGCTGATGTGGTCGCGGGCGGCGCCGGCGTCCAGCGTTCCCGCGGCGACCTGGCCGGCCAGGTCGCGCAGCCGGGCGAGTTCGGCGCGCAGGTGGTCGTGCACGTCGATCAGGTGCCGTCCGGCGGCCTGCTCCCTGGGGGTGTAGCGGCGATTCGGGTCGGGGGACGGCCCGGCGGGGCGGGTGGATTCGTCCCAGATCCGGACGGAGCTGAGCCGCACCCCGTCGTCCGGCGTCGGCACGGCGGCCAGCGGCGCCCCTCCCGCCCTCGCGGACGTCGGCGTCTTTCCCGGTTCTGCGGGCATCTGTGACCTTCCGGCTGAGGCGGGAGCGCGTTCGGAGGCGGCCTGAGCTTCGAACGCGGGGTCGCGCTCGGATGATGCGGGGCCGCGTTCCATCGATGCGGGGTCGCGTTCGAGTGATGCGGAGTCGCGTTCAAGTGTGGCAGGAGATCCGGCGGCGGCGGGGAGCGTCCGGCGGCGACCAGTTCGCGGACGGCGGGAGCCGTCTCGGCGGCGAAGCGCTCGATGGCGCGCACGTCGCGGGCCATGAGGATGAAGCCGCTGACGCCGTGCTCCAGGGCGAGCTCGGCGAGCTGCCAGGGCTCCCGCTCGCGGTCCAGGTTGAGCAGGCGGCGGATGCCGGCGGGCGAGCGGCCCGCCTCGGCGGCAGCCTCGTCGATGACCGCGTTGCCCGCCCCGAGCTCGGCGAACGACCGGTAGCGCGACAGCGACGGCAGCCAGCCGTCGGCGAGCCGGCCGGTCATGCGGAGCATGCGCGGCTGGTACGCCCCGAGCCAGATGCCCATGTCGTGCGCCGGGCGCGGTCCCCGCGGCGCGCCCTCCACCCGGTAGCGCTCACCGAGGTGCCGGATGCCGCCGGGCGCGTCGGTGTCCCAGGCGGCGCGGATGATCGCGATGCCCTCCTCCAGCGCGTCCACGGCCTGGCCGGGCGTCAGGCGCGGCGCGCCCATGGAGGCGATGGCGTCCCGGTAGCCGCCGGTGCCGAGGGCGAGCTCGAAGCGGCCGTGGCTGAGAATGTCCAGGCTGGCGGCGGCCTGGGCGAGCATGGCGGGCGGCCGGAGCGGCAGCGGGTGCACGCTCCTGTGGCCATAGTTGGTATCACGAACAATTGGGGATGCGAAGGAAAGTAGTTCGTTTCGCGAACTTTTGTCAACTAGACTCGGCTCGTGGTCACGACGAAAGAGCCGACGCTGTCCTTCACCTCCGCGCTCGTCCGGCTCGCGCACCTGGTGCAGCAGGTGTTCGGCGAGGTCAGCCGCGAACACGACCTGACCCCGCAGCAGACCCAGCTGCTCTGCCTCCTCGTGGGCGGGCCGGTGGGCATGGGCGAGCTGAGCCGTGCCCTGCACCTGGAGAAGTCGAGCCTGACCGGCCTCGTGGACCGGGCCGAGAAACGCGGGCTCGTCATGCGTACACGCTCCTCCCGCGACCGCCGCGCCTGTCTCATCGAGCTGACCGGCGAGGGGCGGCGGATGGGCGAGCTGGCGCACGAAGGGGTGGCGGCGCGGCTGGAGGCGCTGGCGGGCGACCTCCCGGCCGGCCACCGCGACCTGCTGGCCTCCGCCGTCGAAGCCCTCCTGGCCGAACACGCGGCTTCGGCACCCCGTTCCGGCCCGCGTTCCGGCCCGGAACGGGCGTGAAATCGTTTGCCTGCCGTCTGCCACGAACCCGGCCCGATCCGCGATCTCCGTGGATAGGGTGGGGTCCCATCCCCGCGAAGGACGGCGCCATGGCGGAAACGATCGAGGTACACACGAATGTCGAGGGTGAGGACCGGGCCGTCGACCTGGCGCACCACCTCCTCCGCACCGGGCTCGCCGTCTCGATCGACCTCGCGCCCGTCTCCGGCTCGGGGAGCGACGGCGGCGTTATGTGGAAGATCTCCGTCCTGACCACCGGTGACCGGCTGGCCGCCGTGGAGGAGGAGTTCGGCCGGGCGCACGGCGGCGCCGTACCGTCGGTTCTCACGTTCCCGGGCGCCGGCGGTGGCGAGAGGCCCCTCGAACACCGCTGACGACGGAACCGGGCGCAAAGCCCGCTGCACGGGACGGGACGCGGAGCCCGCCGCACGGGACGGGACTCGAAGCGGAGGCGCTCGGCCGGGCGTCAGCGCGGCGTGTAGACGGTCAGGCGGAGACCGGGGTCCTCGTTGGCCTGGAAGGTCGCGTAGTCGTACGCGCGCCCGCCCAGCACCTTGCCGCCCGCCCCGCCCCGCGCGACGTCGTGGCGTTCCCACCAGCGGCCGAACTCGGGCGAGCCGCGCCGCAGCCGGGCGGCCAGGCCGGTGAAGGCCGCGTCGGGCGCCCACAGATCGAAGGCGGCGCGGAACTGGGCGGTGGCGTGCCGCGCCTGCCCGGCCCAGCCGTCGCCCAACAGGTCGCGGGCCATCGGCGTGAGCAGCAGGTAGACCAGCACGTTCCGGTCGCCGGGCGGCAGCCGGTCGATTCCGGTGAACAGCTCGGCCGCGGCGGCGTTGACGGCCAGGACGTCCCAGCGGCGGCCGGTCAGGTAGGCGGGCCGGTCGAGGCTGTGCACCAGGCGGGCCGAGCCCTCCGGAGCCCGTTCCCTGGTGAACGCCGGCCGGGCCGTCTGGCGGGCCAGCGTGCGCAGATGGGCGTGCTCGGTCTCGTCGAGGCACAGCGCGCCGGCCAGCGCGTCGATCGTGGCGGGGGAGGGGGTCACGGCACGGCCCTGTTCGAGGCGTACGTACCAGTCGATGCCGATGTCCGCCAGCTCGGCCACCTCCTCCCTGCGCAGCCCCGCCGTACGGCGGCGCGGGCGCGGCGGCAGCCCCACCAGCTCGGGCGTCAGCCGTTCGCGCCTGGAGCGCAGGAACTCACCGAGCGCACGGCCGGCCGGTTCCGTCATGATCGCCGCCTTCCCGCAAGGTGGTATCGGCCCATCCCAGGACGATACCGGCCCTGGTTACGACGCCGGCCGACGGCCACGATGAAGCCCGCCGAGAGAGAGGGGCGCCACGATGATGAAGGCGGCTGTGCTGACGGAGTTCGGGTCACCGTTGTCGGTGGAGCGGGTGCCTGAGCCCGTGCTGGGCTCGGGCGAGGTGGTGGTGGACGTCGTGGCGGCGCCGGTGCTGCCGTACGCGGCCGAGGTGTTCACCGGAGCGCGGCGCTACCTGCTGACCCTGCCGGTGATACCCGGCGCAGGGGCGGTCGGCCGGGTCCGCGCGTGCGGGCCCGACGCCACGAAGCTCGCCCCGGGCGACTGGGTGCTGTGCGATCCGACCGTACGCGCCAGGGACGACGCGCTGACCCCGGACATCACCTTGCAGGGCCTGAGCGCGCGCGGCGAGGGCGGGCTGCTCCTGCAGCGGCACTTCGGCCAGGGCTCCTTCGCCGAGCGCGTGCTCATCCCCACGGAGAACGCCGTGCCGCTCGGCCCTGTCGACCCCGCCGAGGCGGGCCGCTGGAGCGCGTTGTGCCTGTGTCTCGTCCCGTACGGCGGGCTGCTCGCGGGCGAGCTCCAGCCGGGGGAGACGGTGCTGGTCAGCGGGGCGACGGGCAACTTCGGCGGCGCGGCGGTCGCGGTGGCGCTGGCCATGGGAGCCGCCCGCGTCATCGCTCCGGGCCGGAACGAGCGCGCGCTGGCCGCGCTGGAACGCCGGTTCGGCGAGCGGGTCGCCACCGTACGGCTCACCGGAGAGGCCGGCCAGGACAGCGAGCGCATGGCCGCGGCGGCGGGCGGCGCCCCCGTGGACCTCGTGCTCGACCTGCTCCCGCCCCAGGCGGGGACGGCTCCCGTCCGGGCCGCCGCCATGACCGTGCGCGAGCGCGGCCGGGTCGTGCTCATGGGCGGCGTGGGCATGCTGGGCGGAGACGACCTGGCGCTGCCGTACCCGTGGCTCATGCGCAACAGTGTCACGGTGCGCGGGCAGTGGATGTACCCGCGCGACGCCTCCGTACGGCTGGCCGCCCTGGCCCGGAGCGGGCTGCTCGACCTCGGCCGGTTCGACGTCACCGACTTCGCACTCGACGACGCACCCGCGGCCGTGGTCCACGCCGCCGAGCACGCCGAGCCCTTCCACCTGACCGTGATCCGGCCCTGACCGTCATCCTCCCGATGACCGCGTCCCGGGGAGCCCGCGCGACCGGTTGAGCCGGAAATCGGGAAAGATCGGATTCCGGTCCGCCGGTGGGTCCATCCTTGAGGGATGCGGATGACCGACCTCCTTCACCCCCTCTACGCCCGGCGCCTGCGGCGGCAGGTCATGACCGGCCCCCTGCCCCGCCACGTCGGCCTCATCATCGACGGCAACCGGCGCTGGGCCAAGCGGATGGGCATGGCCAACCCCAGCATCGGCCACAAATACGGCGCCGAGCACATCACGCACGTCCTGTCGTGGTGCGAGGGCCTGGGCATCGACCACGTGACCGTGTTCCTCTGCTCGACGGAGAACCTGCAGCGCCGCGGCGACGAGGAGGTGGCCACGCTGCTGCGCGTCATCGAGCAGCTGGTGGCCGAGCACTTCGACCGTCCCGACGCCCGCTGGCAGGTTCACGTGGCGGGCATGCTCGACATGCTCCCCGACAGCACGGCCCGCGCGCTGAAGAGCGCCGTCGAGGCGACCCGCGACTGCGCCACCGGCTTCCATCTCACCCTGGCCATCGGGTACGGCGGCCGTCAGGAGGTCGTCGAGGCGCTGCGCGAGCTGCTGTACGAGCGGGCCGAGCAGGGCCAGTCGATGGTGGAGCTGGCCGCGGCGCTGACCGTGGACGACATCGCCCCCCACCTCTACACGGCCGGGCAGCCGGACCCCGATCTGGTCATCAGGACCAGCGGGGAGCAGCGCATGTCGAACTTCCTGCTCTGGCAGTCGGCCTACTCCGAGCTCTACTTCTGCGAGGCGTACTGGCCGGCGTTCCGCGAGATCGACTTCCTGCGCGCCCTGCGCAGCTTCTCCGCCCGGCAGCGGCGTTACGGCGGCTGACGCGCGGGCGGAGGCGGGCCTGAGCGGCGTAAACCGGTTGCCCGGTGGCAGGGGCGGCTGGTGAGGTGTGCGGATGAATCGTGACGAAGTACTGGCTGTGTTCGACAGGGAGCTGCGGCGCGAGGCCGCGCCCGAGGGCTCGGGCAGCGTGGTCGAGCGGGCCGGCGGCGTCGTGCGCATGGTCGGGCCTGAGCACGGTTGGAACGGCGTCCTGTGGTCCGGCCTCGGCGACGGCGACGCCGACGCGGCCATCGCCGAGCAGGTGCGCCACTTCGGGGCGCTGGGGCGGCCGTTCGAGTGGAAGCTGTACGCCCACGACCGGCCCGCCGACCTCGACCGCCGCCTCCTGGCCGCCGGCTTCGTCCCGGAACCGGCCGAGACGCTCATGGTGGCCGAGGCCGCCGGCATCGCCGGAGGTCCTGAGGCGGTGCCGGAGGGCGTGCGGCTGGTCCCCGTCACCGGTCAGGACGGCGTCGATCTGCTGGCCGACGTGCACGACCTCGCCTTCGGCGCCGTCCACGAGCACCTCAGGAAGGCTCTGCCGGCCCAGCTCGCCGCCGGGACCGTCATCGCCGTCGTCGCCATGGCCGGCGACACGCCCATCAGCGCGGCGCGCATGGACCTGCACCCGGGCACCGCGTTCGCGAGCCTGTGGGGCGGGGGCACCGTGCCCGGCTGGCGGGGGAAGGGCGTCTACCGGGCGCTCGTGGCCTATCGGGCCCGGGAGGCGGTCGCGCGCGGGTACCGCTACCTCCAGGTGGACGCCTCCGACCAGAGCCGGCCGATCCTGGAGCGGCTGGGGTTCGCGCCGCTGACCACGACGACGCCGTACGTCCATCCGTGAGGCCGTACGTCCATCCGTGAGTACGCTGATGTCCGTGAGTACGCTGATGAACGCGCCCGCCCAGCACTCGTGAGTACGCTGGTGGACCGCCTTAGCTCAGCACCCGTGAGGAGACCAGCGCGTTGCCCGCAACCCATCCGCGTGAGCTCGGCCTGACCGCCGACTGCGAGAACTGCTTCGGGCTGTGCTGCGTCGCGCTGCCGTTCTCGGCCTCGGCCGACTTCGCCGTGGACAAGGAGGCCGGGCAGCCCTGCCACAACCTGCGCGGCGACTTCCGCTGCTCCATCCACGACCGGCTCAGGGACCGCGGGTTCCCCGGCTGCACCGTGTTCGACTGCTTCGGCGCCGGCCAGAAGGTCTCGCAGGTCACGTTCGAGGGACGGAGCTGGCGCGAGGCGCCGGAGACGGCCGCGCGGATGTACGCGGTGTTCCCGGTCATGCGGCAGTTGCACGAGCTGCTGTGGTACCTGGCGGAGGCGCTGACCCTGGAGGCGGCCGAGCCGATCCACGTCGCGTTGCGCCAGGCATTCGACGAGACCGAGCGGCTCACCAGGGAGCCGGCCGGCGCCCTGGAACGGCTCGACGTGGCCGCCCACCGGGCCGGGGTCAACGAGCTGCTGCTGCGTACGAGTGAGCTGGCGCGCGCCGGGCTCAAGGGCGTGGAACGGCGCGGGGCCGACCTCATCGGCGCCCGCCTGCGGGGAGCCCGGCTGAGGGGCGCCAACCTGCGCGGGGCGTACCTGATCGGGGCCGATCTGCGGGGCGCCGACCTGCGGCGGGCCGACCTGATCGGCGCGGATCTGCGCGGTGCCGACCTGTCGGGCGCCGACCTCACCGGCGCCGTCTTCCTCACCCAGGCCCAGCTCAACGCGGCCAGGGGCGACGCCGCCACCCGCCTGCCCGCCACGCTCACCCGCCCCGGGCACTGGGCGGAGGAAACGAGCGACCCGGCCTCGTCCCACCGCCCCCGTCCGGCCCGGCGCTCATCACGAGGCCGCCGCCGCTGACCGGCCCCGCACCGGCCGTCTAACCGGCGCCTGCACCCCACCCTGCACCGGCCCGCCCGCCGGTACTCGCACCGCCCTCGCGTCCGGTCGCGGCTACAACTCGCCGGATGGTTCGGTCAGCCGGGCCGCGCGGTGCGGAAGTGGCGGCTGCGCATAAGGTCATGATCTGTACCTATGCCATCGCCAAGGAGGGCGGCATGACCATCACCGCGCACCCCGTCACCGACCCCGTCGCCGAGCACGGTGAAGGACCCGTGTGGTCCGGCCGCTGGGGCCTGCGGTGGGTGGACATGATGGCCGGCGACGTGCTGCAGCTCGGCGACGACGGGAACGTACGCCGCCGCCACGTCGGCACCGTGGCCGCCGTCGTACGCCCGCGCGTGAACGCCGGTTACGTCGTCGCCGCCGAGCGCGAGCTGCTGCTGGCCGACTCCGACGACCTGGACGCCCCGCTGCGCTCCCTCGGCGAGGCCTTCAGCGACCCGTCGATCCGGATGAACGAAGGCGGCTGCGACCCCGACGGCCGCTTCTACATCGGCACCATGGCCTACGACGCGGGCCCTGGCCGCGGCTCGCTCTACGTGGCGGGCCCCGGCGGCGAGCTGAGCGTGGTGCTGGCCGGGACGACGATCTCCAACGGGTTCGGCTTCAGCCCGGACGGGCGGCGGGCCTACTACGCCGACACCGGGGTCGGGCGCGTGGACGTGCTCGACTACGACCCCGAGACCGGATTGAGCGGGCGGCGGCCGTTCGCCGTCGTGGACCCAGCCCAGGGCGGCCCCGACGGCCTGACGGTGGACGCCGAGGGCGGCGTGTGGGTGGCGTTGTGGCAGGGCGGGGCGGTGCACAGGTACGACGCGGACGGGCGGCTCGACGCAGTCATCAGCCTGCCGGTACGCAAGGTCACGGCGGTCGCGTTCGGCGGCGAGAACCTCGACCGGTTGTTCATCACCACCTCGGCCCTCGACGTGGACCGCGCGGAGCAACCGCTGGCCGGCAGCCTGTTCACGGCCGAGCCCGGCGTACGCGGCCTGCCGGTGCTGCCCGCCGCCCTCTGATCCCGCGTAAAAGATTTGCACCTCCATACCTAGGGTCTCTAGGTTGAAACTAGAGACCCTAGGCTACTGGAGGCGTTCCGTCATGACCCCCATCACCGAAGCCGGCATCCGTGCCGCCTTCGTCAACTGCTCCAAAGGTGAGGCCCGCCGCCTTGGCGTCCCCCGCGACCTGCTCCGCGCCCCCTGGCCCGATCTCGACTTCCTGGGCTGGCGGGATCCGGGGGCGCCCGAGCGCGCCTACCTGGTTGCCGAACGCGACGGCGGCACCGTGGGCGTGGCGCTGCGCCTGGCCCAGGGCGTGCGCAGGAGCGTCACCAAGACCACGCTCTGCTCGGTCTGCGTGACACCGCACACCGGCCCGGGCGTCGCCCTGTTCACCGCGCCCCGCGTCGGCCCGGCCGGCCGCCAGGGCAACACGGTCGGCCTCTACATGTGCGCCGACCTGGACTGCTCGCTCTACATCCGGGACAAGAAGCAGACGGAACTGGGGGAGCGGTTCGAGTCGCTCACCGTCGGGGAGCGCGTCGCCAGGGCCGCCGCGAACCTGGACGCCTTCCTCGACCGCGTCCTCGACGGCACCCTCGCCGACACGCGCGGATAGGACGCCGGCAGGGGTGGCACCGGGCATCGGGGATGTGTTTGGCGGGGGGCGACGCTCAGCGCGCGCCCGCGGACGGGAAGGGCCGTCGCGGCGTCAGCCGGCTCCGCTCCACCCGCGGCCGCTCACAGACGGACGGCGGGCGGCGGGGCACCGGCGTGAACGTCGCCCATGACTTGGACCGTCCGTCCACCCCTGCCGGTTCCATCGAGAGCCGAAACCATGACAGGCGGCCGGCCCTCGCCATCGAGCCCCGCCCAGAAAAGGCGCACCAGGGGGAAGGCCCTGCCAAGGGAAAAGTACGCTCCCGGAGGCGGTATTTGTCCTTCGACCCGCCGGTCCGGCCCTTCCTACTCTGATGTCAGGCCGACGGTGGGGGGAGGGTGTCATGCGAGCTCGTACGTGGACCGCCGTGGCGGTGCTGCCACTGGCGCTTACGGCCTGCTCCGCAGCCGGGATCGATCGTGCCACCCCGTCCGCGATCGACCCCGCCCCCACCTCGGCCCCTGCACCGGGCCGTGAGCCCGCCGACCGGCCACCGACGGCCGGCCCCTCGGCCGGCAGTCCAGCGGCGGACTCCTCGGACGGGAGGCCGGGGGATGGCGCCGAGCCGGTGGCCAGGGCCACGTTCAAGGCCGGGACGGCGGGCAGCGCGGAGATCGCGGTGATCGCGCTACGACGCCGCGGCAGACTACTCGACCTGGTGCTGTCGATCACCGCGCGTTCGCAGGGGGCGGGTTACGTCTCGGCCCAGGAGTTCACCGGCGCCGGCCCTTCGGCGATCACTCTGGTGGACAACGTCCGGCTCAAGCGGTACCTGATCGTGCGGGACTCGGACAACCGGCCGCTGCAGCCGCCGAACTGGATCGTCAAGACAGGCGAGCCCAGCGTGCGGACCTACACCTTCCCGGCCCCGGGACCCGAGGTGACCGCGCTCGACGTGAGCATCGGGAGCGAACCGCCCTTCCGCGACGTGCCGGTGACACCATGAATCCTCTCGCCCTGGCCCTGGCGACCGCACTCCTGAGCCCGCCGGCCGAGGTGCCTGAGGAGAATCTGCGGGCCGCGGTGCTCGACCTGGCACTCACCGTTCAGCCGCTGCGGACCGAGACCGCCGAGGGGAGCGGGCGCAGGATCACGATCTCGTCGGACGTGCTGTTCGGCTTCGACCAGGCCACGCTGACGCCGCTCGCCGTCCGCCACCTGGCCGCCGTCGCCGCCCGCCTGCGTACGGCCACCGGCACCGTACGCGTGGACGGCCACACCGACGCGCTCGGCACGACCGCGTACAACCTGGGCCTGTCCAGGCGCCGCGCCCTGAGCGTCAAGCGGGAGCTGGATCGCGTCCTCGCCGGCCGGCCGCGCGTCGTCGCGGCGGGCCACGGCGAGTCCGACCCGGTCGCCCCCAACACGGAAGGAGGCGCGGACAACCCGTCCGGCCGGGCCGAGAACCGCCGCGTGGTGATCCACTTCACCGGCTGAACCCCTGTGAACCGGGTAGATCCCCGTGAACCGGCTGGATCCCCGTGAACCGGCGTTACCGCCGATTGGCGGCTTGCAGGGCGAGAAGCCGGTCGACCAGTGCCCTGGCGTGGTCGTGGCCGATGGGGCGGTTGAAGAAGAACGCGTGGTAGTACAGCGGCGCGATCACCACCTCCATCAGTTCCAGGAGGGTGGGTGGCCGCTCGCCGCGGGCGGCCGCGCGTTCGAGCATGGCTTGCAGGTCGGCCGCGCGTTCGATCATGTAAGTGTCGCCGTCGGGGCCTCGCGAGCCGACCATGGCGGCGCGCAGGAAGAGGGTGCCCAGCGGGCCGGCCACGCCGTCGGCGAGGTTGACGGCATAGGCCTCCAGGTCGCCACGGAGAGTCCCGGTGTCGGGCACCGGCGACCCTTGTGCCAGTTGCTCGGTGACGACGTCGTTGATCAGGTCGTTGACCGTGCCCCAGCGCCGGTAGAGCGTCGCCTGGTGCACCCCGGACAGCTCAGCGACCCGGGGCAGGCTCAGCTCGTCCCAGTCCTCCTCGCGCAGGAGGTCGACGACTGCCTGGTGAACAGCGGCCCGAACCCTGGCGCTGCGGCCCCCCGGCCTGCGTGCTCGCTCCATGCCGGCCAACCTAACGCGAAGTGGAGTGCATTAGGCTCGCGAGCATGTTGAGCAGGACGATTCCGTCAGTCCCGCACCACGGTGTCCAGGAACAGCTTGCGGTAGCGGGCACCGTCCACGCCCAGCGCCACAGCATCTTCAGCGCGTATCCGGCCGGGGTGGAGCCGGTCACCCAGGTGCCGTGGCCGAAGGCCCAGCGCGCGACCGGGTTGTGCGCCATCATGGCGCCGATGACCGTGTCGGCCTCGGGATGGCGCAGGGCCGTACGGGCGGCTACATGGTCGCCGCCCAGGTACGCGGCGATCGCCGCGCCCATGTCGTAGACGCCGTCGAAGGCGATCAGTGCCTTGATGCGGGGCTCGAACGCCGCCGCGCGCGCGGGGCGAGCAGTCCGCCCATGCTCACGCCGAGCAGCGCCACCCGATCGGGGTCGATGTCGTACGGGGAGGCGTGGAGCCAGTCCAGAACCGGGGTGACGACGGGCTCCCAGCCGGGCCGCAGGTGCATCCCGGCGCGCATCGCCGCCGGCTGGCCGGGGCCGTCGAAGACCAGGACGTTGAAGCCCCGCTCATGCAGCGCGGCGGCGGCGAAGAAGTGCATCTCCTCGGCGCTGCCGTCGAAGCCGTTGTGCATGATCACCGTCGCGCCCCGGGTGCCGCGGTAGAAGTAGCCCTTGAGGGCGGCCGGTTCGTAGGGGATCTGGATCGGCTCGATGTGCTCCACGAGCTTGGCGTACGCGCGGAAGCAGGTGGCCTGGCGGGTGTAGGCGGCGTCGATGCGCGGGTCGCCGGGATCGCCGTGCAGGAAGAACCCGGCGGAGCGGTAGTAGTTCGAGGCGCGCAGGAAGCCGTCCCTGGCGCTGACCGGGTGGCCGCTGACCAATGCGGTGCGTGCCTCGGTCTCGACCCGATCGGCGGTGGCCGGTCATTGGTCGTGCCAGCTGTCGTAGTCGCCCTCGGTGATGCGCTGTGCGGTGGTGACCACCTCACCGAAGTCGGCGCCGCCGTAGGCGATGTGACCGAAGGAGCGCAGCGTCTCGTACCAGAAGGTGATGTCCTTTTCGAAGATTAAGGGGTGCGAGCGAAACTCCTTAACGCGAATCCGTTCGCCCAATATGGGACCGGCTTCGCTCTTAAAGCAAGTCGGTTCGCGTTAACGTCGCTGCAGGCAACCCGCACGGCGCCCAGGGGTACGCCGGGCCGGCGCCGCGACGAAGTCGTCAGTAGCCGAGCTCGTCGCGGACGTCGCTGAGCCGGTCGAGGACGCGGCGCCGGTCGTCGGCGGACAGCTGGTCGTCGCGATGGCGGACCGGACCGGTGTCGAAGCCCAGCATGGCCGGGTCGTCCGGCAGCCCCAGGTGATCGAGCAGGCGGAGCCGTTCGGCCGGCCAGTCCGCCGCGGCGTCCTCCAGCCGCAGCTCGATGTAGCGCGGATCGGCCGCCAGTGCCGGCCGCTGATCCAGTAGCCGCCGGTACACGGGTTCCACCCAGCTGACGACGTCGTCGAGCGTGCGCGGCGCCCACGGCTGGTGCAGGTGCGAGGCGACGACCGACAGCGGATCCCTGATCATGTGTACGAACCGGGCCCCTGGATACAGCTCCCACAGGAACGGCACCGACAGCACGTTGAACGGTGTCTTCTCCACCCACGTCGTCTTGCCGGCGGCCACCGTCACCGGCTCGAACAGCGCGGACACGAAACGCCGCAGGATGGCCAGCAGCTCGCCCCGGTCAGCGAAGTAGCGACCGACGACACGCCGGTTCACCTTCGCCTCGCCCGGCAGGTGCCGCTCCTGATGCGGGCCCTGCGGCACCCGTTCGTGGAACTCGTACCAGGTGAGTGCGGCGAACAGCTCGTCCACGGCCGCCCAGTACCGGTCCGGCCCGAGCTCATCGACCAACCCCCACCCCCGGAACGCCTCCATCGACCGGCCTGAGACCCGCCGGCCGAGGAGGAAAGCGAGCCGCCGCAGCGCGTCGTCGGCCGCGTACGGTTCGTAGCCGATGGTCAGCACCCGCGCGGCATCCTCCAGCCCGCCGGGATCGACGATGAACCGGCTCTCCCAATGAATCGCGTGCACGTCACGGTGACTGCCGAGCACCTTGTTCATCCGGCTGGTGCCCGACCGCCCAGTGCCACCCACGAACACCGGCTCTCGCATACCCACGCCCCCACCCCCTTCGCAAAAAGGGACACTAGCCTCCGTCTTCGGCCGGCCGTCAATCGTTTTTTGTCCGGGGGTAGCGCTCATACGGCAACAACTCGGCGCTGGTCAACGACGTCGCAGCGGCCATCAGGTCGGTCTACGGCTGGTCGGCCGTAAGCGTGGAGACCAACAGCTCACCATCACCGGCACCGTCAAGGCCGGTCGCGCTGGGAGGCCGCCGCGTGGCAGGCGCCGAAGCCTTCGGCGCGCAGGACGATTCGCCCTGAACGGACCCGGATCGCGACCTCCGTCATGTCCCCCGGCTCGGCAACCCCGGCCGCCGCCGCCAGCGCGCCCGACTCGTCGTACACGATCCGCAGCCGAGGCCAGGCCGGTTTCGGGAACGCCTGCCGCAAGCACGTGCCGACCTCCGCGACCACCAGCCGGGCCAGCGGCAGCACCTCAGCAGGTGTACGGGTCACGACCACGGCGGTGACCTCGGCCCCGGGCGGCGCGGCGCGTACCGCCTCTTCGGCCGCCGAGAGCCGGTGCACCCCGAGCACCGCCACCACCCCGTCACGCCCGAGCCGCGCCGCACCGCCGTCCGCGCGGCCGTCCGCGCGGCCGTCCGCGTCGCCATCCACCCCGCCGTCCGCCGTCCCGTCCGAGGCTCCGCCCGAGACCCCGCCCGCAGCCCCATCCATTGGGTCCCGGATGATCGGCGGCGACCAGGGCTCGTCGGTCTCCCGCACGTCCGGGATCACGGGCGCGACCGTCCAGCGGTCGTCCAGGTCGAGATCGGCCAGTCGCTCGCACACCCGGATCACGTCGAACGAGTCGACGAACCCGGGCGCCGCCGCCGCGAGCTGCCCCGCCCCCTGCAGCACCGTGAGCGCCGCCCCGGCCAGCCGCACCAGCCGCCCGTCCGGCTCCTTCGGCGGACGCAGCCGCTCCATGGACAGCCCCAGCAGGATCGCGTTGAGCCGCATGAGCTCGGCGAACGGCTTGTGCAGGGTCTCGTCGGCGAGGATCTCGGGCATCAGGTCGGCCCCGAGCCTGCTGGGCGCGTGGCGGTCCTCGGTCATCAGCGGCAGCCGGGTCACCCAGGCCCGCGCCACCTCCCCGAGCGCCTCGCGGACCGTGAGCGCCGGCTCCTCGGCCGGGATCACCGGGGCGCGCTCGGCCAGGTCGGCGAGGACGGCGAAGTAGAGCGCCCGTTTGCCGGGAAAGTTCGAGTACACCGCCCCGCGCGTCAGCTCGGCCCGGTCGGCGATCTCGTCGATCTTGGCATCCCTGAATCCGCGTTCGGCGAACTCCTGCCTGGCCGCTTCCAGCACTTTCGCGCGATTGCGTTCCTGGGCCTCCGCCCTCGTGAGCCGGGCCAACCGTCCTCCACTCGTTGCCGTCCGCTCCCGAACCAAGATACCGTGAGCATTCAGATGATGAGATCATCCAAAAACTCAGATCATGTGAAAGTGGAGGGCAAGGTCATGACCGAAGTGCCGGAGATCGACCTCACCGACCCGGCGGTGCTGGCGGACCCGTTCGCGGCATACGCGCCGGTCAGGGAGAAATCACCGGTCGTGCGGCTGGTGGCGCCCGGGCTCGGGCCGTTCTGGGCCGTGACGCGGCACGAGGAGGCCCGCGCGATGCTCGCCGACCCGCGCATGGAGATCCACAGCGATAGCTTCATGCGCCCCGACGTGCCCGAGCACTGCCTGCGCTACATGCGCACCATGTCCGAGATGAACGGCCCCGAGCACTCCCGCCTGCGCCGCCTGGTCGCGCCCGCGTTCACGCCGCGCCGGGCGGCCGAGTTCGCGCCGCGCATCGAGGAGATCGTCGTCGGCCTGCTGGACGAGTTGCCCCAGGACGAGCCGGTCGATCTGCTGGCCCGCTTCGCCAGGCCGCTGCCGATGGAGGTCGTCTGCGAGCTGGTCGGCATCCCCGCCGCCGGCCGCCCGGCCTGGCGCGAGTACGGCGCCGCCATCGCCGCGGGCCACGGCGAGAAGTTCGCCCAGGCCATCCCGGCCATCATGGAGGACGCCAAGTCGGCCATCGCCGGGGTGCGGGCCGAGCCGCGCGGAGACCTGCTCTCCGACCTGGCCCGCATCAACGAGGAGGACGGCGACCGGCTGTCCGACGAGGAGCTCGTCACCATGGTGTGGCTGCTGGTGCTGGCCGGCCAGACGCCGACGAACCTCATCGCCAACGCCGTCGCGGCCCTGCTCGCCCACCCCGCCCAGCTCGCCGCGCTGCGCGCCGACCCCGGGCACATGCCGCGCGCCGTCGAGGAGCTGGCCCGCTGGTGCACCCCGCAGCCGATGACCGTTCCCCGCTTCCCGTCGGAAGATGTGGAGATCGGTGGCGTACGCATCCCGAAGGGGGAGCGCGTCACCGCCTCGATCCTCTCCGCGAGCCGGGACGAGCGGGTGTTCGACGACCCCGGCGCCCTCGACATCACCAGGGAGCCGGGGCCGCATCTTGCCTTCGGGCACGGACCGCACTTCTGCGTCGGGGCGTCGCTGGCCCGCGTGCAGACCGGAATCGCGCTCGGGGCCCTGCTGCGCCGCTTCCCCCGCCTGGAGCTCGCCGGCGAGGCCGCGTATCTGCCCGACCCGGGCACCCTGCGCCTGGCCTCCCTGCCCGTCACCCTGCACCCGGCCGAGTCGGCTGAAGGGCCGGCTGAAGGTCCGGCCTAAGGGGCGTCCTCGCCGACGAACATGCGGCAGATCGGCACCGTGGGCGGCCCGGCCGTGGCCGCGTACGGCTCGCTGTCGTCACGTGGCTCGTAGCCGAGCTTCATGGCCGAGGTGATGTCCCAATGGCGCCGCGTGTTGGCCGACATGCCGAAGTGCGCGCTCCACCCGGGGCCGGCTCTCAGCGCGGCCAGCATCAGCGCGCCCACGTCGCGGTCCGACAGCCACACACCGAGATAGCGCCGCTCTGACAGGGGGTAGCCGGTGGCGCCGAGGCGCAGGCAGACCACCGAGGCGCCGGTCTGATCCGCGTGCAGCCGGCCGAGCGACTCGACGACGAGCTTGCTCAGCCCGTACGAGCAGCAGGGACGCGGCTCCCACCCGGGGCCCACCGGGCGGTGCTCGGGCCGGTTGTACTCGCCCATCACGTGGACCGTACTGGCCAGGACCACGCGCGGGACGGCATGCGTCGCGGCGGCGTCGAGGACACGCCTGGTGAGGGCCACGTTGGCGTGGTAGACCTCCTCCCAGCGGGCATCCGTCCTGGGATCGGCCGCCAGGTGCACCACCGCCGACGCCCCGGCCAGCGCCTCCTCGGCCAGCCCCGGCTCGGCCAGGTCGCCGGCCACGACCTCCTCGCCCGGTGACACCGCACCGGTCACCCGGTCGACGATCCGCAGCGGATACTTCTTCAGCAGCGCCGGCCGCACCAGCCGGCCCACCCGCCCGAACCCGCCCGTCACCACAACCGGCCCCATGCCACGCCTTCCTCTCCTCTCCCCGACCGTACGCCGCCCTCCGGCCCCTGACCACTTCCTCCCCGCGCTGTGAACGTCGGGTCGCGGCCCCGGCCAGGACGTGAGAACGGTTCTGATACTGTGACGGTCGTTCGACGAGATCGGCCCTAGGAGGTGAGCGCCATCAACGCTGTGTCAGGCTGGGTGCTCCCTTCCATCAGCCAGCCGGCCCACCGGGACTGAGGTGGCCGCGGGAGCGCCCATCGGCGTTCCGAAAGGCATTCATGTCGGTTTTTTCGTCATCTACCACTACCGCTGAGATCGTCCTGCGGCTCCGGGCCGCCGGGTGCGTGTTCGCCGAGGACGAGGCCGCGCTGCTCGTCTCCACCGCTCCCACCCCCGACGCCCTGGCCGCCATGGTCGCGCGCCGCGTCGGCGGTGAGCCGCTCGAACACGTCCTGGGCTGGGCGGAGTTCTGCGGCCTGCGGGTGGCCGTGGCGCCCGGGGTGTTCGTGCCCCGGCCGCGTACCGCGTTCCTCATCGAGCAGGCGGTCGCGCTGGGGCGCCAGGTCGCGGGGGCGGCGGTGGTCCTGGACATGTGCTGCGGGACCGGCGCGATGGGCGCGGCGGTGGCGGCCGGCCTCGACCGGGCCGAGGTGCACGCCGCCGACCTCGACCCCGCCGCCGTGGGCTGCGCCCGCCGCAACCTGCCCGGCGCGTACGTCTACCAGGGCGACCTGTACGACCCCCTGCCCGTCACCCTGCGCGGCCGGGTGCACGTCCTCATCGCCAGCCCTCCCTACGTGCCGACGGAGTCGATGGGCCTGCTGCCACCCGAGGCCCGGCTGCACGAGCCGCTGATGGCGCTCGACGGCGGCCCCGACGGGCTCGACGTGGTGCGCCGGGTGATCGCCGGAGCCCCCGGCTGGCTCGCCCCGGGCGGCCACCTGCTGGTGGAGACGAGCGAACGCCAGGCGGACGCCACGGCGGGCGTGGTGGCGGCGGCCGGGCTGGACGCCCGCGTGACGACCTCGGACGAACTCGACGCCACCGCGATCATCGGCACGCGCCCTTCCTGATCTCCCGCTGATCGGCGATCATCGTCTCGGAGCCGGACGAAGGAGACATCGGGTGCCGACCTCAGTGATGGCCGTCGCCGTGCTCGCCGGCCTGCTCGCCACCCTGCTTGCCGGCCCGCTCGCCGGAACGGGAGCTCCCACGGCGGCCGCGACCACGACCCCGGCAGGGGCGGTCACCATCCCGGCGGCGGTCTCGGCGGGGACGGTCCCGGCCGCGATGGCGGACGACTACTGGGTGGTCGGAGGGGATCAGACCGGCAGGCGGCTGACGGCCTACGATCCCGCCGTCGCCGACTGGAACACCGCCCAGGCCGTGAAATGGACCTGGCAGCCCACCGTGACCCCCGCCGGCTTCAGCGCCGACGAGGTCTCGGCGTTCGGGCTGATCGCCGACTTCAAGCTGCGCCGCCGCCCGTCCGGCGCGCAGAGCTTCGTGGTGGCGGCCGGCGGCAGCAGGGGCGTGGCCGCCGTCGTCTCCTACCCAGGCGGCACCCGGCAGTGGGGCGCGCGTCCTGCCCGGCAACCTGCACGCCGCCGAGCTGCTGCCCGACGGCAACGTCGCGGTGGCCGCCTCCACCGGGGGCTGGGTCAGGGTGTACGCCTCCTCGCAGGGCCCGAGCGCGGCCACGTACGCGGAGTTCCGGCTGCCCGACGCCCACGCCGCGCTCTGGGACCCGGCCGTCAGGCGGCTGTGGGTCATCGGCCGCGACCCCGTCTCCGACGACCGGCACATCCTCACCGCGCTCGCGGTCGAGGGCACCCCCGCCGCCCCGGCGCTGCGCGAGGACACCGGACGCCGGGCCGAGCTGCCCACGGGCGGCGGCCACGACGTGTACGCCCACCCGCTCGACCCGGGCAACCTCTGGCTCACCACCGGCTCGGCCGCTTACCTGTACGACAAGACCGCGAAGGCCTTCACCCCAGCCCCCGCGGGAGCGAACAGGAACGCCGTCAAGTCCATCGGCAGCCAGCCGTCCGGCCAGATCGTCCAGACGCGGGCCGACTCCGCCAAGTCGCCGCCAGGAGCGTGCACTGCCAGCACCTGGTGCACCGACACCGTGGACTTCTTCGCGCCCGCCATGACCCGCAGGCGCACCGGCGCGGGCATGGGGCGCCCGTTCCAGGATCGACGCGAACGGGTCGGTGAGTGCCCTGGCGGCGGCCGGACGGGCGGACGGCGGCCTGCACGTCCAGACCGTCGTGCCCGGCTCCGGCGTCTGGGACCGCACGCGCGCGCCGGCGGGAACGTGGGACCCGTCCGCGACGAAGATCGACGCCAACGGCAGCGTCCTCGACGTCTCAGCGGCCGGGCTGAGCGACGGCGCCGTGCACCTCGTCACGCTGCCCGACATCGCTTAACGGATTCGCCCCTTTTACAGCGGGGCATGCGGATGTCCGTTCGTGGACTTCGCCGCCGAACCGCGCTTTCATATGCTCCGTCGAATTTCATGACGGAGGATCAAATGGCTCGTTCGCGGAAAATTCTACACCTCGCCCTCGTATTCACGGCGGCGATGGCCGCCGCCCCGCCGGCGGCGGCGGAGCGGCGCGAGCCGGTACGGATCACCCGTTTCCTCGGGGAGCAGCGGATCCCGTACATGGAGCGCTTCGAGGACACCGTCGTGGGCGGCCTGTCCGGCATCGACCGCGACCCGCGCACCGGGACGTGGTACTTCGTCTCCGACGACCGCCGGCGCTACAACCCCGCCCGCTTCTACACCGGAGAGCTGGACATCGACCGGGTGACCGGCGCGTTCACCGGCGTCCGGGTGACGGGGGTGGCCACGCTGACCCGGCGCGACGGCACACCTTACCCGGGCTACGGCAACCCGGAGGCGGCCGACCCCGAGTCGATCAGGTTCGACCGGTGGAGCGGGCGGCTGCTGTGGGGCGACGAGGGCGACCGGCCCGACACGGCGAATCCCGATATTCCTATTTCGCGCGCCGCAATACGCGGAATGGACCTGAACGGGCGGCACACGGGAGAAATGCGGACCCCGCCGAATTTGCGCCTGACGACCACGGAAAACGGGCCTCGACGCAATTTCGGTTTCGAAGGACTGGCCGTCACGGCACGTTCCGTCACCGCCGTGACGGAAGGCCCGCGCTACGAGGACGGCCCCGTCCCGACCGCAGAGCGCGGCGCGGTGACGCGGCTGACCGTGTGGAACCGCGGCGGCGAGGTACGCGGCCAGTACGCCTACCCGCTCGACCGCCTGCCCGCCGCCCCCAACCCGCCCTCCGGGCACACCGACAGCGGCGTCTCGGAGATCCTGGCCATCGACGAGTTCCGCTACCTCGCCCTCGAACGCGCCTGGATCCAGGGCGTCGGCTACCGGGTCAGGCTGTACGAGATCGACCTGCGCGGCGCCACGAACGTCCTCGACCGCGACGCCCTGCCCCGGAGCGGCTCCTACCGGCCGGTGACCAAGCGCCTGGTCCAGGACCTGGGCGAGTTCCGTCCCCCCGTACAGAACCTGGAGAGCCTGGCCTGGGGCCCGCGGCTGCGCGGCGGCGAGTGCACGCTGGTGATCGGCTCGGACGACAACTTCGATCAGCGGGAGATGACGCTCATGATGGCGTTCGCCGTCACGGGTTGCCGCTGACGACGGCGATCACCACGAACCGGGAGTGATGGCCGGGCGGGCGCTCACATGGCGTGGATGCGGCGGCCGGTGACACGCTGCGGGATGATCCGGATGAAGAGCTTGCGGTCGCCGCCCGCCCACGGGGTCACCTCCGCCCCGGCCACGCTGGCCGCCTCCTCCTCCGGCACGTGGTGCGCCGGCCCCTGCACCAGCACGCTCCACCCCTCCCGGTTGGCTTCGTCGATGTTGTCGATCTGGAAGGCGATGACCAGTTCGACGCCTTCCATCCCGGTACGCAGGTCCTGGTCCATGGCCCCGCCGACGGCCGTGACGAAGACGATCGCCCCTTCGTGCATCGTGTAGTTGACCGGCAGCACGGTCGGCCCGTACGAGCCGTTGAACGCCACCCGCCCGATGCCGCCGGGCGCGATCAGGCGCAGGCACTCGGCCTTGTCCATGGTCTCCAGCCTCGGGTGGGCCGTGGCGGGGCCGTACCCGGGCGGGCGGTCCTGGCCGCCGCCCAGCAGGTCCTCGGTGGTCGTGTCGAGGGCGTCGGCGAGCCGGAAGAGGGCTCCGTGGTCGGGATTGTCGGCGTTCTCCTCCAGATATTTCAGGTAACCGGGTGACATGTCCGCGCGCTCGGCGACCTGCTCCTGGGTCAGGCCGAGCCGCTTGCGGTGATGGATGATGCGACGGCCGAGATCGCCGGTGCCTGTCATGATCGGTTCTCCTCGCGTTATGGATGCGGGCGCGCTCGCCCGGTGAGGACCCGCCCCCGATGGACACCGCGACCGGTATGCCCCGGCTCGACGGGCAATGCCCCCATGCGTGGACGGTACCCGCGCAGAAGCACCTCAGCCATGGCCGTACGACTCCGTGACAAGGGACCTTCGTCCCCCAGCTGGGTACGTCATCCTCGTACCGTCGGCACGTCACTGGAGGTATCCGCATGAGAGTGCTCGCCGTACGAGCCCTGCCGCTGCTGATCGTGCTGGGAATGGGTGCGGCGGGCTGCGCGGACCCCAGGCCGGCGGACCCCCGGCAGGCCGAGCCGCCCGCCACCGCCATCCCTTCCGACCCGTCGCCGTCCACCGCCACTCCGGGCCCGGCCGAGACCCAGGCGGCGTCCCCCAGCCCGGGGGAGAGCCTGATCGCCGGTCGCTACCAACCCCTGTGGCCGTTCGCCGGCCCCGCGGAGGCCGCCAAGTGGCAGCGCGCCCACCAGGCCGACGGGACCGAGGCCTGGCACCTCGACGCCGCCCGCACCGCCGTCGCCTTCACCCGCGACTACCTCGGCTTCACCGAGATCGACCAGGCCGTCAAGGTCGTCCAGGACGGCGCGCACGCCCGGGTGCACGTCGGCTACCGCGCCGAGGAGGGGCCGAAGCCATTTGTGGCGGCCGTGGTGCACCTCATGCGGTACGGCCAGGGCAAGGACGCCCCCTGGGAGGTGGTCGGCACCGACGACACCTCGCTCACCCTCACCAGGCCCGCGTACGGCGCCTCCGCCTCCTCGCCGCTGACCGTCGGCGGGCGCATCACCGGCGTGGACGAGAGCATCAGGGTCCAGGTGCTCCACCCCGGCGCGGACGGCCCGCTGGGCGAGGTGTGCTGCCTGAGCGCCGGCGGGCAGAAGGCGGCCTGGTCGGCGAAGGTGGACTTCGCGGCCAGGCCGGGCGGGACGCTGACCGTCGTGGCCTCAACCGGCGGCCACGTCGCGACCGTCGAACGCTTCGCCGTCACGGGCGTGACCGTGCCACGCTGAGCAAGTCACGGGAGTCCGCGGCGGCGCTGAGCAAGCTACGGGAGTCCGCGGCGGCGCTGAGCAAGCTACGGGAGTCCGCGGCCGCGTTGAGCACGCTCCGGGGAGTCCACGGCCTGAGCACGCTCCGGGGAGTTCGCGGCCGCGCTGAGCACCCCTGCGGCCGCGGGTGAGCCCGGCTCCGGGGCGGCCGTTAGCATCTCGCCCATGGAACTGCGGCAGCTCGAATACTTCGTGGCCGTCGCCGAGGAGGCGGGCTTCACCAAGGCCGCCGCCCGGCTGCACGTCGCCCAGCCGGGCGTCAGCGCGCAGATCCGCCAGCTCGAACGCGAGCTGGGCGAGCCGCTGTTCGACCGGTCAGGGCGCGCCGTTCGGCTGACGGCGGTCGGCGAGGCGGTGCTCCCGTACGCGCGGGCCGCGCTGGCGGCGGTCTCCGGGATCCGGCTGGTCACCGACGAGCTCACCGGGCTGCTGCGCGGCCGGGTCGTGATGGGCGGCGTCTCCACGCCCTCGGTGCTCGACCTGCCCGGCATGCTCGCCTCCTTCCACGACCGCTTCCCCGCTGTGGAGATCGCGCTGGTGGAGAACGACCCGGAGTCGCTGCTCGACGGCATCACCGGCGGGCGGCTCGACCTCGGCCTGCTCGGGCTCGGCGCCCCGCTGCCGCCTGGCGTGGCGGTGCAGGTCGTCGTGGACCAGAGGCTGGTAGCGGTCGTGCATCCGGATCACGAGCTGGCCGGCGCCCGCTCGGTCACGGTGAACGAGCTGGAGGGCCGGCGGCTGGTCTGCCTGCCCATCGGCACCGGGCTGCGGGCCGCGCTGGAGGAGGCGTGCGCGCGGGCGGGGTTCGCGCCGCAGGTGGCGTACGAGGCCAGCGAGCCGTACGTGCTGGGGCAGCTGGCCGCGCGCGGGCTGGGCCTGGCCGTGCTGCCCGAGTCGGCGGTCGCCGCCGCCGCGTCCGAGCTGCGCGTCCTGGAGCTCACCGAGCCGGCCATGCGCGGGCGGATGGGCGTCGTGTGGCGCGCAGAAGGCCCCAGGAGCCCCGCGGCCAGGGCGTTCATCGAGCACGCCCGCCGCCACCTGCCCGACCTCGGGACGCCCGACGGCGCCGCCGCTTCCGCCGGCTGACGAAGGCGCCTCCGGCGAGCAGCCCCGAGCCGGGAGGTGGGCGGCCCTCGTACGTTCGATGCCCGACTCCGCGACGCTCCGGTCCAAGACAGGATCGAAACCCCCTCTGACAGGGGATGATCGTCGAAAGGACGACCCTGCGAGGTGCGCATGAGCCACGTGGAAGACCCGGAGCGCGAGTCTCTGGCGGAGCTGGCCCGCAGACACGGGCTGCGGCCCGCCATCGCGCGGCCCGGATTCACCGACTACCTCCGCCAGCTCTGGGAGCGGCGGCACTTCGTGCTGACGTACGCGACCTCGCGCAACGTCTCCAAATACTCCGGCTCGGCGCTCGGGCAGCTGTGGCAGGTGATCACGCCGCTGCTGAACGCCGCCATCTACTACGTGATGTTCGGTCTCATCCTGGGCGGCAGCCGGGGCATCGAGAACTACACCGCGTTCCTGCTGACCGGCATGTTCGTCTTCACCTACACCCAGCGCACGGTCTCCGCCGGCGCCAAGTCGATCTCCGGCAACCTGTCGCTGATCCGCGCCCTGCACTTCCCGCGCGCCTCGCTGCCGCTGGCGTACACGATCCAGGAGCTGCAGCAGCTCGCCATCTCGATGGGCGTGCTGCTGCTCATCGTGGTCATCACCGGGGAGCTGCCGAGCTGGTTCTGGCTGATGATCCCGCTCGTGCTGGTGCTGCAGACGATGTTCAACGTCGGGGCGGGGCTGATCCTGGCCAGGGTCGGCGCGTCGATGCGCGACCTCAACCAGTTGCTGCCGTTCATCATGCGTACGTGGCTGTACGCCTCGGGCGTGTTCTTCGCCATCCACGACAAGGTGGTCGGCAGCGCGGGGCTGCCGGAGTGGGTGGCCACGGTGATGTACCTGAACCCGGCGGCCTCCTACATCGAGTGGATGCGCGACATCCTCATCCCCGGCCACGCGCCGCCGCCGCTGGTGTGGCTGTCGTGCCTGGTGTGGGCGTTCGTCGCGCTCGTGGCCGGGTTCTGGTACTTCTGGCGGGCTGAGGACCGCTACGGACGGGGCTGAGCCGCCCGACGAGGGCGGCTCAGCCCTTACGGCGGGCGTCGAACAAGGGCCTGATCTGCTCCTTCTTGCCGGCCTTGATCAGGGTTTCGACGACCCTGCCCTTGAGCTCGACGACGCCGAAGCCGTCGCGCACGGGGGCGAGCAGGTGTTTCTCGTCGTACCAGCCGAGCACCGGGCCCCACACGGGGCTGAAGGTGGTCTTGAGGCGGGTGACGGCCCGGCCGGTGGCGCTGTCCCAGACGCAGGCCGACCGCTCCAGGGAGGTGCAGGCGGTGACGAAGCGGCGGCCCGACGGGGAGAACGTGCCCAGGCCGTGGCCGACGGGACGGCCGCGTACGTGCCAGGTGCGCTCGACGGCGCCTTCGAGGTCGTACCGGCGCACGGAGGTCCTGCCGTTCTTGCCCCACCGCACCACCAGGCCCTTGCTGTCGCGCGTCCACTGGAAGCCGCCCACCGTGATGAGCGCCTTCTCGATGCGGACGAAACGCGGGCGCAGCGAGGGGACGTCGATGAGCACCACGCCCGCCGAGCGCGGCTCGAAGCCAGGCTCGAAGACGTTGACCAGCAGGGTGCGGCCGTCGGGGGACCACGTGGGCCACAACGTGTTGAGATATCCGCTGCCGCGCTCGGGATCCTCGGCGACGGGCAGCTCGACCTCGGTCTTCCTGCCGCTCTCGCGGTCGGTGAACCGTACCGAGGGCCGGCGGTCCGGGTACCGCTGATTCAGCAGGACGGCCTCCCAGCGCCCGCCGGGCGAGACGGTGACGTCGCCGTCGGCCTTGACGAACGCGCGCCGGGCCGGGCTCCAGCTCCACGCCGTCGGCCGCCGCCTGGGGGAGGAGCTGGAGTAGGCGGTGAGCTGGACAGGCCGGCGGGGCTGATTGGGCTGATTGGGCTGGTTGGGTGCCGAGCGTGGCGGCCAGGGTCAGGCGGCTAAGTTCATGATCATGTCGACTCCCCGGGGCGGATTCGATCCCGGGACACTACAAGATCGTCCACGCGGTCGATCCCCGGTAAGGGGATGAAACGGGGGAGGCGGGCGGGTTGGATGGTGCGACGCCCTGGAACCGCCGGGGCCCCGTCACGAGGAGAGCCGTCCCATGAGCACCAACGCAGACCCCAAGGGCCGGCCCGCCGTCCGGCAGCTCAGGCTGGTGGTCGAGGCCGAGGACTACGAGGCCGCGCTGGCCTTCTACCGCGACGTCCTGGGCCTGCCCGAGGAGGCCGCCTTCACCGCGGACGGCGGCGCGCGGGTGGCCATCCTGGACGCCGGCCGGGCCACGCTGGAGATCGCCAACCCGGCGCAGAAGCGGATGATCGACGAGGTCGAGGTTGGCCGGCAGGTGGCGCCGAAGCTGCGGGTCGCGTTCGAGGTGGACGACGCCGAGGAGGCGACCGGCCGGCTCGTGTCGGCGGGTGCCACCGAGGTCGCGCCACCCACGCTCACCCCCTGGCAGTCGCTCAACTCCCGCCTCGACGCGCCCGCCGGCCTGCACATCACGCTCTTCCAGGAGCTGACCTCTCAGGAGGAACGGGAGCGCATGGACGGCTTCGGCAAGGAGTCGTGACGCCGCAGGTGGGCCGGCGGATGCGATGAACACGGCGTTGTGACGGCAGGGGCCGGTCGGTGCGTGCGATGACGCGGGGCACACCTGGGGCGGGTATTTGTGCGCGGTTCACCGGTGTGACGGGACGTTACCTTCCCTGGGTGCACGTGAGCCGGTGGGCGCCGCCTCGGCCAGCGACGGGCGTGCCGCGCCTCCCGCGATCCCGCGAGGGGCATCGCATCCAACACCTTGGAGAATCGCAATGACCATGCCGTCAACCGTCCCGACCCGCAGTGCCGGGCGCCGGCGTCGCATCGTGCTGACCGCCGCGGCGACCGCGGTGGCCGCGGGCGCGCTGCTGGCGGGCAACGCCACGTCGGCCGAGGCGGTGCCGCCGGAGGTGATCAGCCGCTGGAACAACCTGCTGATCCACTCCAACAGCCTCAGCCCCGGGTTCAACCAGTTCCTGGCGACCGGGCCGTACACGATCACCGCCAAGCTCACGGCCGTCAACACCGGCTCCGCGGCGATCGACTACACGTGCCTGATCAGCGCCGCCGGCGGCGCCGACACCGACAGGACGGACGTCACCCTGCCCGCCAACGGCAAGGTGAGCATCTTCCTGAACGTCGTGCACAACTACACCAGCGCCGGCCAGCTCAGCTTCGGCTGCACCAAGCCGGGAGGCACGGCGCAGGTGCGGATGCAGCAGGTGAAGATCACCGCGGTCAAGGTCAACTCGCTGGACAACCAGCCGTTCTGACCCTGATCCCCACGAACCCGGAGGCGCCGCACCGTGGCGCCTCCGGGTTTCCCATCGGTAAGGGGAGGCGTCCCGCCGGCGCGGTGGGACGCCTCCCCGCCCCCGTGCTACTTCATGGCCCGGCGCGCCCGGTCGGAGTGGCCGTTGTGCGGCGTCTCGACGAGCGGCGTGTCCACGAGGTGCTCGACCAGGAACCAGGTCTGCAGCTCGCCCGTGCGGATGACCCCGGAGACCAGCAGGTCGTTGGTGCCGTCGTCGCCCATCTCCTCGGCGCGCGCGGCGGCGTCGTGGCAGGCCACGAGGATGGTCTCGTGGGCCTCGATCAGGCGCGAGAGCATCGCCGGCACCTCCTCGGCGCCGTTCGGCGGGCGCGGGATGACCGTGATCTCCGCGACGTGCCGCGGGTCGCCGACCGCGATGCCGCCCAGGGTCTGGACGCGCTCCGCGAGCTGATCCACAAGTTCGAGCTGTTCGCCGGCGTGCTTGTCCAGCAGCAGGTGCAGCTGGTAGAAGGTCGGGCCGCGCATCAGCCAGTGGTGCTTCTTGTACAGGGCGTACAGGATCTGGGTGTCGGCCAGGATCTGGTTGAGCCGTCCGCACGAGTAGGCGCGGGCCTCGTCCGACAGGCCCAGCGGCCACGACCGGACCGTGCCGAACTCCTGGATCTGGGTGCCGTCCACGTGCAGCCAGGGCTGGCTGCTCGTCGTCTTCCTCGACGCTTTGCTGGTGGTGCTGCTGCCTTTGGCGGGCACGATCATCTCCCGGTGCGGTGGTTTTGAGCCGATATGACGACGAACCTTCCCGTATGTCCGCCCATCGGAGCCCAGCCCAGGCCCAACGCCTGGCAAAACTTGTTCCACCCCGGCGCTCCCGCCGACCGGATGGTCAGCCGTCCGCGGCGGCGAGCCGGTCGAGCCACTCCTTCAGCAGCTCTCGTTCCGGGCCGCTGAGCGTGGTCTGCTCGGGCAGGGTCGCGCGCAGGGCGCGGGCGGCGCCGGCCGGGCCCGCGTCGTGTACGGCGGGCTCCAGGACGGTCACCGCGGTGACCATCGACTCCCTGAGCGTGCTCAGCAGCGCCGGATCGCGCTGCCCCTCGGGCAGGGACAGCCAGGTGAGCACCGCCCCGCGCGCCGTGGCGTGGATGATCGCGACCGCGAGCTCCTCGCCGACCCGCAGCCAGCCGCCGGCGGCCAGGCGGCGGATGCGGCCCTTGAGGATCTCCATGCCGGCCTGGAAGGCGGGGGAGGCGGAGCTGGTCGGCTCGCCGTACATGAGCGTGTAGAGGGCGGGGTTGGACAGGCCGAACTCGACCGCCAGGTCCCAGCCCGCCCGCAGGTCCTCGATGGGGTCCGGCGGGTCGGGGCCGACCCGCTTGGAGGCGAGGAACATGGCGAAGCCGTGTTCGGCGACCGCTTCGAGCAGCCCCTCCTTGTCGCCGAACAGCCGGTAGATGGCCGGCGCCTGCACGCCCGCCGCGACCGCGACGGCGCGGGTGGTGACGGCGTCGCGGCCCTCGCGTGCCAGCAGTCCGGCGGCGGCCTCGATGACCCGCTGCCGGGTCTGCTCGCGGCCGGCGAGCGCGGCGTCGGAGTCGTCGGCGGGTGGAGGTGATGGCATGTATCAACGATATCGCACTCTTGATTCCGTCGTTAATATCAGTGATACGGTGAAGGTGTTTCCATCGGAATCATTGGAGTGCATCATGATCATCGTGACCGGAGCCACGGGGTTGCTCGGACGTCAGATCGTCGAGCGGCTGCTGGCTCGCGTACCGGCCGGCCGGATCGGCGTCACCGTCCGCGACCCGCGGAAGGCGGGGACGCTCGCCGCCCAGGGCGTACGGGTCCGGCAGGGCAGCTTCGCCGACGCCGGCAGCCTGGCCCACGCCTTCGAGGGCGCCACCCAGGTGCTGATCGTCTCCGTCGACCTGATGGGGGAGGAGGCCGTGCGCCTGCACCGTACGGCGATCGGCGCCGCCGTCGCGGCCGGGGCCCGCCGCGTCCTCTACACCAGCCACATGGGCGCCGCCGCCGCGTCGCGCTTCCAGCCCTGCCGCGACCACGCCGCCACCGAGGACGCGCTGCGGGCCTGCGGCGTGCCGTTCACGTCCCTGCGCAACGGCTTCCACGCCAGCAGCGCGCTGCGCTTCTTCGGGGACGCGCCCCGGACGGGGCGGGTCGACCTCCCGTCGGACGGGCCGGTCACCTGGACCGCCCATGAGGACCTCGCCGAGGCCGCCGCCGTCATCCTGGCCGACGAGGGCCGCTTCGACGGCCCCACACCCCCGCTCACGGCGGCGCGGGCGCTGACCTACGCCGACATCGCTGGCCTCGCCGCCGAGCTCACCGGCCGCCCGATCACCAGGAACACGGTGCCCGACGAGCGGTTCCTGCACGGGATGACCGGCCACGGCGTCCCGGCCGAGCTGGCGGAGCAACTGCTCGGCGCCTTCACCGCCGCCCGCGCCGGCGAGTTCGCCACCACGGACCCGACCCTGGCCACCCTGCTCGGCCACGCCCCCACCGACATGAGCACCCTCCTGCGCCGCCACCTGTCCACCCCCGCCCCGAGCGCAGCCCGGTAGGGATTGCGGCGACACGCCTTGGGGTCACAGGGAAGTCGTCTCGTCGATGATGAAGCCGACGTAGCTCTCGGAAGGGGTCATTCCACGGGTGAGCATCCAGTGGACGCGGCCGGCCCCGGTCAGCGCGAGCGTCGCCAGGTAGCCGAAGTCGACGTCGGCGGTCTCGAACCGGCCGTCGAGGCCGTCCAGGTAGTGGGGGAGATGCCGCCCGAGGGTGGTGAGCGCCAGTGAGGCCAGGTCGGCGCCGACCGGGCCGATCCCCAGGGTGGCCCAGTCCAGCACGACGGTGGTGCGGCCGTCCTTCGAGGCTCTGAGGTTGCCGAGGGAGAAGTCGCCGTGCACGAGGACCTGCGGCAGCCGGGACAGCCGCCGCACCAGGTCACCGCGCCGGTCCCAGAGCGCCGGGATCCTCGGATGCACGTCCAGTCCGGTCCAGTCCAGGTCGCTGACCGCGATGCGCTGGGCGAGCTGGTGCCCGGACAACCACGGCAGGTCCGGGGCCGTGGCACCGGCCTGCCAGCGGCCCAACCGGTACGCGGCGGTGGCCGGCGTCTCCGGTGTGCCGCCCACGTCGGCCAGGTAGACGCTGTCACCGACGACGCCGTAGCAGCGGGGCGCGGCCAGACCCGGCCCTGAGGGCAGCAGCCCGCCGGCATAGGCGAGCGGTTCGCGCCGCCAGTGGGCCCAGTGGCGCGGATCGGCGGCGCCGGCCGCGTGCCGTCCTGACGTCACCGGCTCGGCGGACTTGTGGATCACCGTGAAAGGGATCCGCCGGTCGCCGAGCCGTGCAGTGCCCGACAGCCGCCGCACCGCGCCGGTGGCGGCGCCCGAGCCGTCGGAGATCGGTTCGCTCCGGCACGACACCAGCGAGCCGCCCGGACGGCCCAGCAACTCGTCCAGCACCGTTGAAGGGAGGTGACTCGTCACTTACGGCACGGTAAGTGATCGCACCGCTGCCCTGCCTTCAATTTTCCGGCCGGGGCCCGGGCAGGGGCGCGGGTGCGGCCGCGGCCCTGCCCGGGAAGGTGTCAGACGCGGTCGGCGGCGATCAGCAGGTACTGGAAGCTGCCCCCCTTGTACGCCTCCAGGAACGCCTCCTCGATCCCCGTCGCCAGGTGCGTCCTGGCCCGCAGCTCCCAGTACGGGATGGTGGCGGGCGTGAGGTCCACCACGCTGACCGGCACGAGGCGGTTGGCCGCCAGCTCCTTGAAGTACGTGCTGCGCGAGTGGATGTCGCAGATGTAGTGGGCGTTGATCTGGCTGATCGCCCTGGACGGCAGGCCGTAGGCGTCGTTGTAGCACCCGGTGATGCACACGTACCGCCCGCCACGCCGCAGCAGACGGGCGTGCTCGGCGAACAGCAGCGACAGCTCCACGTACATGGTGCTCTCGTTGTTCCAGCTCGCCTGGAAGGCGCCGGTCTCGAAGCCGGTGTCGAGCATGTTGCGGAAGTGGAAGCGCACCCGGTCGTCCACGCCGCGCTCCTTGGCCTGCTGGTTGGCGAAGGCGACCTGGGACTCGGAGATGGACACGCCGTCGACCTGGCAGCCGAAGCGCAGGTTGGCCAGGATGCTGGAGCCGCCCCGGCCCGAGCCGGCGTCCAGGACGCGGTGCTCGGGGCGCAGCGGCCCGAGGTGGGCCATCAGCGTGTGCGCCTGCGCGCTCTCCAGCCGGTGCAGCTCCTGGACGACGCGTTCCTCCTTCGACTCGGCGGGGGCGTCCAGGACCGACCAGTCCACGTCGCCGATGCCGTAGTGGTGGTGGTAGAGGCCGTCCACCTCCCCCAGCCGCAGGTTGACGGGGTTTTCCTCGGTGTTCCAGTAGTCGGCGACGGACTGCTGGTAGAGGCTGCTCAGGACGGGCGAGGCGTTGGACGTGACGGTCACAGCGGGCTCCTTGGCATCAGGTGGGTCGTCAGGACTGGTAGCGGCTGGTGCTCTGGTGCCACTCGAGGCCCCCGGCCATCCACGCCTGCGCGCCGCGCAGGAAACGCTTGAGCTCGGGGGAGGGGAGGGCGGCCAGCGAGCGCTGGCTCTGCTCGAACCCGCGCACGAAGTGGTTGTGCAGGTGGACGGTGCGTTCGGTGGCCTCGCGGATCGAACAGCCCTCCTCGGCGGCCATCAGCAGGATCACGTTGGAGTCGGGCAGCTCGTCCGCGGCCTCCCGCTCCACCGAGTGCAGGTCGTTGACCAGCACGCTCGCGGTGCCGGCCTGCATCAGCGCGGTGTGGAAGCGCGGCTCGCCGAACAGGTTCGCGGGCAGCTCGTAACCGCCGACGACGTCGATGAGGACCATGGAGGTGTAGAAGCTGTCGTGCTGGCGGGCCGCGAGGTAACGCCACACGGGCGGCGGCGTCTCCAGGTAGCGCCAGGCGGCGTAGGCGGCCCAGCTCACGTACATCTGACTCGTGATGCCGCGGATCCGCATCACCTGCGCGGGGGTGGAGTGGCGGGCCGCGTGGCTGGTGGCCGAGCGCAGCGCGACCAGGACGGGATCGCTCCTGATGTGCTCCTCCAGCTGCTCGGTGTAACGACCGGCGTCGGGCGGCGGGTCCATGGCCGAGGTGACCAGCGCCAGCCGGGGCGGCAGCTCCGTGGGGGTCGCGCCGAGGTCGCTCTCGTCGGCGTAGTAGTCGTCGGCCGCCCACCACGCCGCGTTGAGCTGGGCGGCGATCAGCAGGTGGTCGGGGTCGTCGCTGTCGGCGTGGGTGAGCATGGCCAGCCGCCCGTAGCCGGTGGCGGCGAACTGCTCCATCCGCCCCTCGTGGACGCCGGTCCGCTCGGCCCACGCCACCAGGCGCCGGTCGACCTCCGCGCCGAGGTCGTCGTCGACGCGAACGGTCTCGGGCACGTACAGCGGCGGGTAGGTGCCGTCGCCCCACTCCCGCTCGCGGCAGGCCAGCGGGGCGAGGCTGAGGCCGCGGTCGCCGCCGGTCGCGCGCGGCCCGCCGGGGACGCCGTCCTCGTGCCCGTCGCCCTCCTCGAAGCCCGGCCGGTACGGCCGCAGCGCCGAGCGCAGGCTCAGCGTGTACGCCCCCAGCCCCGTGGGCCCGGCCGGCACCGGCGTCGCGGAGGGATCGAATGCGGAGAAGTCGAACATGTCGCGTCTCTTCCTAAGCTCGGCGGTCAGGAACGCGGGGCCGCGATGTCGACGTCCTCCAGGATCCCGATCGCGTCGGGCACCAGCACCGCCACCGAGTAGTAGGCGCTGACCAGGTAGGACATGACGGCCTGTTCGTTGATGTCCATGAAGCGCACGTTGAGGCCGGGCTCGTACTCCTCGGGGATGCCGGTCTGGTGCAGGCCGACGACCCCCTGATCGTCCTCGCCCGTACGCAGGGCCAGGATCGAGGTGGTGCGCCCCTCGGAGATCGGGATCTTGCCGCAGGGGAAGATCGGGATGCCGCGCCAGGCGGGCACCTCGTGGCCGTTGACCTCGGTGCTGCCCACGACCAGCCCGCGCTTGTTGCACTCGCGGAAGAACGCGGCGATGGCCTTGGGATGGGCCAGCAGCAGGCGGGTCTTACGGCGCATCGCGATCAGCTCGTCGAGGTCGTCGGGCGTCGGCGGCCCCGACCAGGGGTAGATCCGCTGGTCGTAGTCGGTGTTGTGGAGCAGCCCGAACTCGCGGTTGTTGAGCAGCTCCCACTCCTGGCGTTCACGCAGCTCGTGGATCGTCAGGCGGAGCTGCTGCTCGATCTGGTTCATCGGGTCGTTGTAGAGGTCGGCCACCCGGGTGTGCACGCGCAGGATGGTCTGCGCGACGCTGAGCTCGTATTCGCGCGGGTGCAGGTCATAGTCGACGAACGTGCCGTCGATGACGGGCTCGCCGGTGTGGCCGGCCGACACGGCCACCGCCGCCTCGCCGCGCCGGTTGACCGGCCGCCGCAGGCTCTCGCGGTAGCGGGCGACGTGCTCGCGCAGCGCGGAGGAGCGCTCGGCCAGCCGGCGCAGCTCGTCGCGCGGCGCGAACAGGATCGTGCAGGCCGTCGCCGTCCGGTACGTGCACGGCCAGCGCGGGTCGTCCTGGGTGAGGGCCTCGGTGCCGAACTGGTCGCCGCCGGCGATGACGCCGAGGAACTGGGCGTTGCCGTAGCTGCCGGTGGCCAGCCGCTCGACCCGGCCGTGGGCGATCACGCCCGCCTCGTTGACCGGATCGCCCGCCCTGACCACGACCTCGCCGGCCCGGTATTCGCGCGCCGCGAACGACTCCGCCACGGCCGCCAGCACGCCCGCGTCGCCGAAGCCGCGCAGCGCGGGGATCTCCGTCAGCGTCTCCGGCACGATCCGCACGTCGTCGGCCCCGCCCAGCGTCACGGCCACGCGCCCGCGCCCGGCCCGGTGCGTCAGCCGGCGGTTCACGCGGTAGGTCCCGCCCCGCACGTCCACCCAGGGCAGCATGCGCAGCAGCCAGCGCGAGCTGATGGCCTGCATCTGCGGGCGGGTCTTGGTGGTGGTGGCCAGGTTGCGCGCGGCCCGCGTGTCCAAACTCAGCCGAGTGTCCGTGGGCTCGGTGGGCATTGCTCCTCCGGGGGGTCGGGCAAGCGGTCGCTACTTAACGTAGTTATACGGACACTAAGCGTAGAGTATCTCGGCAGTGAGGAATGCTGTCCCGGCGTAAGGGCGATGTGACCGTACGGCCACTTACGGGCCGGGCGTCGGCGCGGCCAGTTGCGCGGCCAGGGCGGACACCTGCCGGCGCAGCTCCTCGTCGGCCCAGAAACCGGTGTGGGCGCCGACTCGCGGCAGCGGCTGGCCGTACAGGAAACGGCTGGTCGGAGGGTCGGGCAACTGCTCGTCCACCGTCCCGCTCACCTTCACAGGGCCGCCGATGTAGTCCGTGTCGCACCAGAAGTTCCGCCAGTACGCCACCTTGATCCCCGGCCCGTACGCCAGCCGCCGGAACAACCCGTCGCCGAAGTACGCGGGAAAGCCCCAGGCGTACAGCGTGCGCAGCGGCGAGCCGAAGGTGACCAGCGCCACCCGGTCGCCGACAGGACGGGCGTCGGCCTGCGCGAGCGCCGCGACGGCGATGATCGAGCCCTGGCTGTGCGCGGCCAGCAGCGGGGTCCCGCCGTTGTCGTGCAGCCACCACAGCCGCCGTTGCAGCTCGGGCACCGCCCGCTCGGCGTACGACGGCGGCGCGAGCGGATGGGAGTGACGCGGCCAGAACGTGGCCACGTCCCACAGCACCCCGATGGAACGGCGGTGACGCTCGTCCTTCCAGCCCAGCCGCAGCAGCACGAGCAGCAGGGCCGGCAGCAGCATGGCGGCCCCTGAACAGGCGGTGATCAGCCAGTTGGGGTTCGTCGGCGGGCCGCCGGACGTGCGCAGCCGCCACTGGATCCACACGAACAGCACGCCCCCGACCACCGCCACCGCCGTGAGCAGCAGATCGAGGTCGCGCGGCGCCTGGGCCAGCCGCCGCGCCCTGGCCACCCGGCCGGGCCACTTACGCACCAGCCGCCGCTGCCACTCGGGCACGGGGCCGCGCTCGACCGTGGAGACCCACCACTCGGGGTGCGCCTCGCCGGCGACGTCACGCGGGCAGAAGTAGTCGAACACGGCCTGCCTGCCCGTCCACCCGCTGATCAGCAAGCGCACCAGCTGGTAGAGCACGAAGCAGGCCACCAGCAGCAGGGGGACGGCGACGAGGTACGGGGTGATGTTCCTGATCAGCGGGAACACCGCGATCGGCGTTTCGTTCCCCGGCGGTGTGGCGACGTCCAGGCAGCCGCCGAGCCGCGGGTCGTGACAGGGCCGCAACGTGCCCAGCCATTCGGCCACGATCAGCAGCATGGCCAGCATGAACGTGTTGAGCACCGCCATGGCCACCCCGAGCACCACGAACGGCGCCGCCCACCGAAACCTCCCGTCTCCTCCTTCGGAGAGGGCGCCGGCCACGCCGACCGCGATCCCGAGCCCCGTGCCGATCCAGATCCACAGCGAGTCCGTGCCCCAGCGCGCCAGCACGGCCACCCCGACGGCGAAGGCCGCACCCACCAGGACGGTGCGCCGGGCGGCCCCCGGCCAGTTCTCCCTGGTCCACGCGCCCGCGACCAGCGTGACGGGGACGAGGAAGAGCGTGAGGAAGACGACCCCGTACACCGCGTCCATGAAGACCTGCAAGCCGGGCAGCTCGTGCGGGCCCGCCTCCAGCGGATCCCCCGCCGGCCGGCTCACGGCCAGCACCGCCGCGCCCGCCATGGCCGCGCCCGCGAGGCCCAGCAGCGCCCACGACCGCCACGGGTCGCGTTTGCCCACCGTGTCGGCGCGCAGCTCGATCGCGCACAGGGCGACGACCGCCGCCGGTACCGCCAGGAGCGGCCAGAGCCAGGCGACCTCCACCGGCCTGACGCCGTTGGCCGTCCACGCGACCAGCGCCGCGACGAGGGCGAGCGAGCCGGCGACGTGCAGGCGGGTGAGGGCGCGGGTGTGCTGGACGCCGTTCCAGAACGCCGGGTCGCGCAGGCCGGGGAAACCGTTCGCCTGCTCGGGGCGCTCCTTGCCCGGTCCGGGAGCGGCCGGTTTGATCTGGTCGTAGCGGTTCTGGGTGGTGTGGGCGAGCAGGTACAGCACGCCGATCAGCAGCAGCGGCGCCAGCGCCCCCAGCAGGATCCGCACCGCGGGCAGGTCCGGCGGCAGCACCCAGGCCGGCCAGCGCGCGCACGAGGGCACGCCGCCGCACTGGTAGGCCACGTAGTCGATCGGCACGGCGGCGGCCAGCAGCACCAGGTTGAGCGTCAGGCCGAACGAGGCCAGCCGGGCCGCCCACCGGAACAGCCGGAACCGCACAGGGCGGTCGGCCAGCCACGGCGGGAACATGTGGGCCGCCATGTTGGCCAGCGCGAACGGCAACAGCACCAGCCACAGCACCCGCCACGAGCTGCCCGAGGTCAGGCCGCCCCACGAGTACGCCTCGACGTGCCGCCCGTCGCGGTCGGCCGTGCGGTAGAAGCCGGCGATGCGGTCGCCCGCGACCTGCGTGGGGGCGAGGTCGCCGAGCAGCGACGCGGGCGAGGTCCCGCCCACGCCGTGCAGGCGCAGCTCGGTCACCCCCGACAGGTCGTCCGGGTGGTGACCGGTGACGTGGGACGTGTGCTGCGACATGGCGCGCCACCTCTCCCTCGGCGGGGGACTCCATGATGAGTCCGCCGGGCGCGCGCCGCATGAGTAATGTTCGCCGACCGTTCCTGAGTACGGTCGGCGAGGTATGGCCGAGGCTCCCAGGATTGAGTGCTCCCGCGACCGACACCCGCGGCTGGTGGGCCGAGGGCGCCCGCGACCGAGGCGAGCGGCTTACCAGCCCTGGCCGCGCAGGAAGACGGCGCAGCGGCGGGTCCAGTCGGCGGCGGCCGGCTCCTCGTCGGCCAGCCCGAGCCCGTGCCGGCCACTGGGATAGACGTGCACCTCCTGCCGGACCCCGTGCCGGGCCAGCGCCCGCGACAGCAGCAGGGTGTTGTCGAGCGGAACCCCGTCGTCGTCGGCCGTGTGCCACAGGAACGTCGGCGGCGTGTCAGGCCCGACCCGTCCGGGCAGCGACAACCGGGCCCGCAGCGACTCGGGCGCGTCCTCCCCGAGCAGGTTGGCCGCCGAGCCCAGGTGGGCGGCCGGACCGGTCAGCGTCGTGACGGGATAGCAGAGCACCGCCAGCCCGGGACGGGGATCGGCCGCGTCGATCGCGTCGTGCGGACCCTCCGCGAGCGCCGGGCCGGTCTCGGTGGACAGCAACCCGGCCAGGTGCCCGCCCGCCGAGAAGCCGAGCACCCCGACGCGGGCCTGGTCGACGCCGTTGGCGGCGGCGTGGTGCCGGACCCAGCGCACGGCCCTGGCGGCGTCGAGGAGGGGGAGTGGGTGGCGGTGCGGCGCGATCCGGTAGCGCAGGACGAACGCGGCGATCCCCAGCGAGTTCAGCCACCGGGCCACCGGGGCGCCCTCGTGGTCGGCCAGGTGGTGGTACGCGCCGCCGGGGAACACGACGACAGCCGGGGCGGGCGCGCCCGCGCGTACGGGGAAGGCGGTGATGGCGGCCGCGCCGGTCTCCGGCCACAGGGGGTGCTCGCTCATGATCGGCCTCTCGTCTCGCTCGACGACGGATCGTAGCGAGCGAGGAGGCCGCGCCCGGACGCCGGGTCCACGGCCGGGCTACCGGATTTGTCGATGGTGCTCCGGCCTTCAGACCGGGGGTGAAACGGACTCTTTCGCGTAGCGGGGCGGGAACAGCTGTTTCGCTGCCAGGCGGGCCGGCGTTGCCGTGGTCAGGCCGGGTGGTTTTGCTGCTCGATGTACTGGCGCACGCTCGCCAGCGGGCGCCTCCCACGCTCCCCGCGAAGTATGAGCCGGACCACAGTTTGCTGGTTCGGTAGTAGTGGGCGGCCAGGTCGGGGAACTCTTGGCGCATCCGCCGGGACGCCACCCCCTTCAGAGAGTTGACCAGCTTGGACAGAGCGACCTTGGGCGGGAAGTTGACCAGCAGGTGGACGTGGTTGTCTGCGCCGTTGAACTCGGTCAGTTCGGTTTCGAAGTCCGCGATCCTGCAGGAGCAGGCGTCCGCCGCGATCACCCTGTGGAACTGCCTGCACGCCTATTGGACGCATTTTCCCGGCAGAAGGCCGACT
>NZ_JBEZFZ010000026.1:0-129857 GCF_040649735.1 Nonomuraea sp. NPDC048892
CCGCAGATCACCGGTGACAAGGTCGCATATATTCCGACTTCGGGCCGCCGTGACGATTCCCAGGCACGGGCGTTGGTGGCGGCGGTCGGTCGGGCGTTCGCTCGGGGCACGGACGTGGACTGGGAAGCCTTCTACGCTCCGCTGCGGCCCAGACGGGTCGATCTGCCGACATATCCGTTCCAGCATCGCCGCTACTGGCTGACCCCGGAACCCACCGGCACAGGCGAGGTCGCGAGTCTGGGCCAGGTGGTCGGCGGCCACGCGCTGGCGGGAGCGCTGGTCCCCGTTCCAGACCGGAACGAACTCCTGCTCACCGGCCAGGTGTCGCTGAAGACCCATCCCTGGTTGGCCGATCACGCCATCATGGGCACGGCGCTGCTGCCCGGGACCGCGTTCGTCGACCTGGCCCTGCACGCCGGCGTCCAAGCAGGCAGCCCGGCTTTGCGGGAGCTGACCCTGCACGCGCCACTTCCTGTCACGCACGAGGGCACGGCTCTGCACGTGTCGGTGGCGGCACCCGGCGAGGACGGCAGCCGTCCCTTGGCCATCCACTCCCGCACCGGCGACGACGTCTGGACTCGCCACGCGACAGGAATCCTGACCGCAGAAGCCGCACCGCCAACCTCGATCGGATCCTGGCCACCGCCCGAGGCGTCCCCCATCGATCTGGACGGCTTCTACGACCGTCTGGCCGAACAAGGCGTCGCCTACGGACCGGCATTCCGGGGCGTGACGAAAGCGTGGTCAGCCTCTGATGGCAGTGTCTACGCCGAAGTGGACCTGCCTGACCAGGACGGGGAAGGGTTCGGCATCCACCCGGCACTCCTGGACGCCGCCCTGCACGGCATCGACCTCGCCAACCCGAGCACCGACGCCGTCGAGCTGCCGTTCGCCTGGACCGACGTCACCCTGCACGCCACCGGCGCCACCAAACTCCTCGTCCACCTCACCCCCGGCCCCCACGCCGTCAGCATCGAGGCGGCCGACGAGGCGGGCAACCCCGTGGTGTCGATCGGCTCGCTGGCCCTGCGCGAGGTGTCGGCCGACCAGCTCACCAGGCGTCCGACCTCCCTCTACCACCTCGAATGGGTCCCCGTGCTCCCCGCCCAGCCCGGCGGCGGGCACCGCTGGATCGCCGCCGGCGACGGCATTCCGTCCGATCCGGCCGAGAACGAGACGCTCCTCGTACGGGTGGACGGCGACCTGCCACGGACGCTCGCCCTGCTCCAGACCTGGATCGCCGCGGACCGCCCGCAAGGAGCCCAGCTGGCCATCATCACCGGCGACAGCGCCGATCCGGACATCGCCGCCGTGTGGGGCCTGGTCAAATCAGCCCAGGCCGAGCATCCCGGCCTGTTCCTCGTGGCCGAGCACTCCGAACCCGGTGACGAACCCGGCGAACACCTCGACGCCGAACCGCTGCTGTCCGCGTTCGCCGCAGGAGAGCACCAGATCCGCATCCGCGAAGGCAAGGCACAGGCGGCCCGGCTCGCCCGTGTGCCCGCCGCACTCACCGTTCCGGCCGACGCGTGGCGGATGGACAGCGAGGACAAGGGCAGCCTCGACCGCCTCACCGCCGTACCCGCCCCCGAAGCGATCGCGCCGCTGACGGACGGCCAGGTACGGATCGCCGTCCGCGCGGCGGGAGTCAACTTCCGCGACGTGCTCAACGCCCTCGGCATGTACCCGGGGGAGGCCGGCCCCATGGGCCTGGAAGGCGCCGGCGTCGTCACCGAGGTCGGCCCAGGCGTGACCGGCGTGGCCGTGGGCGAGTGGGTGATGGGCATGTTCGACGGCGGCGCGTTCGGCCCGCTGGCGATCACCGACCACCGTCAGCTCGCGTCCATCCCCGAGGGGTGGTCGTTCGCGGAGGCGGCGGCGGTGCCGGTGGCGTTCCTGACCGCGTACTACGGCCTGGTGGACCTGGCCGGCCTCCAACCAGGGGAGAAGGTGCTGATCCACGCGGCGGCAGGCGGCGTCGGCATGGCGGCCGTGCAGATCGCCCGCCACCTCGGCGCGGAGGTCTACGGCACCGCCGGCCCCGCCAAATGGCAGGCCACCGGCCTCGACGAAGACCACCTCGCCAGCTCCCGCACCCTCGACTTCGCCGACCGCTTCCCACCCATGGATGTCGTCCTCAACTCCCTGGCCGGAGACTTCACCGACGCCTCACTCAACCTCCTCAAACCCGACGGCCGCTTCATCGAAATGGGCAAAACCGACCTCCGCCCAAGCACCCCCGGCTACACCGCCTTCGACCTGGGCGAGGCCGGGCCGGCCAGGATCGGCGAGATGCTCCGTCACCTCCTGGAGCTGTTCGCCGACGAACACCTCCGCCACCACCCGCGCACCTGCTGGGACGTCCGGCAGGCCAAGGACGCCTTCCGGCACATGCAGCAGGCCAGGCACATCGGCAAGGTCGTCCTCACCGTCCCCGCCCCGCTCGACCCCGACGGCACCGTCCTCATCACCGGCGGCACCGGCGGGCTCGGCGGCGCCGTGGCCAGGCACCTGGCCGGCACGCACGGCGTACGGCGGCTGCTGCTCACCAGCCGCTCAGGCCCCGACGCGCCGGGCGCGCAGAAGCTGCTCGCCGAGCTGTCGGAGCTGGGCACCGACGCCGAGATCGCCGCCGCCGACGCCGGCGACCGCGAGGCGCTGGCCGACCTCATCGACGGCCGCGAACTCACCGCCGTCGTGCACTGCGCGGGCGTACTCGACGACGGCGTGATCGCCGCGCTCACCCCCGAACGCCTCGACCGCGTCCTGCGTCCGAAGGCCACGGCCGCGCGGCACCTGTACGAGCTCACCCGAGGCCACGACCTGCGCGCCTTCGTCCTCTTCTCGTCCCTGGCCGGCACGGCGGGCAGCACCGGCCAGGGCAACTACGCCGCCGCCAACGCCTACCTCGACGCGTTCGCCCGCCGACACCACGCCGCCGGGCACCCCGTGCGCTCCCTGGCCTGGGGGCCGTGGGCGGGCGGCATGCTCGACGGGCTCGACGAGAACGAGCTGGCCATGATGGCCCGCGAAGGGCTCGTACCGCTGCCGGTCCAGGACGGGCTCGCCCTGCTCGACGCCGCGCTGGCCCGGCCGGAGCCCGTACTCGTGCCGGCCGCGTTCGACGTCAAGGCGCTGGCCGCGCGCGGCGACGCGCTGCCGCCGCTGCTGCGCGCGTTGCCGCCCGGCAGTCGCACCCGCAGGGCCGCCGCCGTCCGCCGCGACCAGGCCGGCCTCGCGGACCGGCTGGCCGCGCTGGGCGAGGAGGAACGCCGTGCGCTCGTCCTCGACCTGGTGCTCGGCCAGGTCGCGGTGGTGCTCGGGCACGGCTCGGCCGAAGAGGTGGCGGCGGACCAGACGTTCGAGCACCTCGGCGTCGACTCGCTCACCGCCGTCGAACTGCGCAACGGGCTCAGCGCGGCCACCGGCAGGCAACTGCCGTCCACGCTCGTCTTCGACCACGCGACCCCCGCCGCCCTGGCCGAACACCTGCTGGGCGAGCTGGCGCCCGCCGCGCCCAAGGGCGAGCAGGTGCTACGCGAGCTGGACCGGATCGCCGTCCTGCTGGCCGGGCTCGACGCCGACGCGGAGACCAGGTCCATCGTCACGGACCGGCTCGACGGCCTGCTCACGCGCTGGCGCGGGGAACGGCCCGCCGCCGCGGGAACCGGCGCCGGCATCGAGACCGCCAGCGCCGACGAGTTGCTCGCGCTGATCGACAAAGGGCTCTGAACCTCTCGGAAGGTGAGACGACGTGGCGGATGAACAGCGGCTCCTCGACTACCTCAGGCGGGTCACCGCCGACCTCCAGGGCGCCAGGCAGCGGCTGCGCGAGATCGAGCAGGAAAGCCGCGAGCCCATCGCGATCGTGGCGATGAGCTGCCGCTTCCCCGGCGGCGTACAGGACCCTGAGGGGTTGTGGCGGCTCGTCGCGGAGGGCAGGCACGCCATCGGCGCCTTCCCCGAGGACCGCGGCTGGGACCTCGACGCCCTGTACGACCCGGACGGCCGCGCCCCCGGCACCAGCTACACCAGGGAAGGCGGCTTCGTGCACGGCGCGGGCGACTTCGACGCCGGCTTCTTCGGCATCTCGCCGCGCGAGGCGCTGGCCGCCGACCCGCAGCAGCGCATGCTCCTGGAGGTGGCGCACGAGACGTTCGAACGCGCCGGGCTCGACGTGGCCGCGCTCAAGGGCGGCCAGGTCGGCGTGTTCGTCGGCGCCTTCGACAGCGGGTACGGCACCGCCGCCGGCGCCGAGGCCGAAGGCCACCTGCTCACCGGCAACGCCACGTCGGTCATCTCCGGCCGGATCTCGTACGTGTTCGGGCTCAAAGGCCCGGCCATCACCATCGACACCGCCTGCTCCTCCTCACTGGTGGCCGTCCACCTGGCCTGCGAGTCGCTGCGCCGCGGCGAGAGCACGATGGCGCTGGCCGGCGGCGTGACCGTGATGTCCACACCGGACGTGTTCGTCGAGTTCAGCCGCCAGCGCGGGCTGTCGGCCGACGGCCTGTGCCGGGCGTTCTCCGACGACGCCGACGGCACCGGCTGGGGCGAAGGCGCCGGCCTGGTGCTGCTGGAACGCCTCTCCGACGCCCGCCGGCACGGCCACCCCGTGCTGGCGCTGGTCAGCGGCACGGCGGTCAACCAGGACGGCGCCAGCAACGGCCTGTCGGCGCCCAGCGGCGTGTCCCAGCAGCGGGTCATCCGCCGCGCCCTGACCAACGCCGGGCTCGGCACCGCCGACGTCGACCTGGTCGAGGCGCACGGGACCGGCACGACCCTGGGCGACCCGATCGAGGCGCACGCGGTGCTGGCCACGTACGGGCAGGACCGGCCCGAGGACCGGCCGCTCTGGCTCGGCTCGATCAAGTCCAACATCGGTCACACCCAGGCGGCGGCCGGCATCGCCGGGATCATCAAGACCGTCCTCGCGCTGCGCGCCGGGGTGCTGCCGCCCACGCTGCACGTCAGCGCGCCGTCGTCGCACGTGGACTGGTCGGCGGGGCACGTACGCCTGCTCACCGAGGCCCGGCCCTGGCCCGACCTGGACCGGCCGCGCCGGGCGGGCGTCTCCTCCTTCGGCGTCAGCGGCACCAACGCCCACCTCATCCTCGAACACCCCGACCCCGCGCCCGCAGCCGTGGTGGCGAACGGGCCCGCCGGCGAGGCCGCGGACCGGCGCTCCGACGGGCGCCTCGGCGGGTTCGCAGCCGAGCAGGCCGAGGGGCTCATGGCGGGGCCTGTCGTGTGGATGTTGTCAGGCAAGACCGAACAGGCGCTGCGCGACCAGGCCGGGCGGCTGGCCGACCATCTCGATCGGCACCCGGAGCTCTCTCCGGCCGACGTCGCCCACACCCTGGCGACCAGGACCCCGTACCGCCACCGCGCCGTCCTCATCGCCCCTGAACCGCCCAGCCCCACCACCGACCTCCTCGGCGGCCTGCGGACGCTCGCCGAGGGCGGAGAGGCGGGTGTACGCGGCACCGCCGACGCTCGCGGCAAGATCGCGCTCGTCTTCCCCGGCCAGGGATCCCAATGGACGGGCATGGCCGCCGAACTGCTCGACCGGTCGCCGGCCTTCGCCGAACGGTTCAAGGCCTGCTCGCGGGCGCTGGAGCCGTACGTGGAGTGGGGCAAGGTCGAGGACGTACTGGGCGACGAGGAGGCGCTGCGCCGGGTCGACATCGTGCAGCCCGCGCTGTGGGCGGTCATGGTGGCACTGGCCGGTCTGTGGCGCTCGTACGGCGTGCGCCCCGACGCGGTCGTCGGCCACTCGCAGGGCGAGATCGCCGCCGCTGTCGTCGCCGGCGCCCTGTCCCTGGAGGACGGCGCCCGCGTGGCGGCCCTGCGCAGCAAGGCGATCCGCGACGTGCTCGCCGGACGCGGCGGCATGGTCTCGGTAGCCCTACCTGCAGAGGAACTGGCGCCCAGACTCGGCGGCCTCTCGCTCGCCGTCGTGAACGGCGCCCGCTCGGCCGTGGTCTCCGGCCCGCCCGAGGCGCTGGACCAGCTCGTCGCCGACCTCACCGCCGAGGGCGTCAGGGCCAGGCACGTGCCCGTCGACTACGCCTCCCACTCGGCCCAGGTGGAGGAACTCCGCGACCGGCTGCTCCGCGAACTCGCCCCCATCCGCCCGCGCGTCACCACGCTGCCGATGTTCTCGACCGTCACGGGAGAGTGGTGCGACGGCACCGGCCTGGACGCCGCCTACTGGTACGAAAACCTGCGTCACACCGTCCGCTTCCACGAAGCCGTCACGACCCTGGCCGGCCAGGGCTACGGCGTCTTCATCGAGTCCAGCCCCCACCCGGTGCTCACCGGCAGCATCCAGGAGACCTTGCACGAACTGGGCCAGGACACCGCCGTGGTCACCGGCACCCTCCGCAGAGACGAAGGCGGCCCCACCCGAGCCCTCACCTCCGCCGCCACCCTCCACACCAACGGCGTCCCCCTAACCCTCCCACCCACCGCTTCCGCCCTTGGTGCCACCGCCGTTCCCGCCAACGGGTCCACCAGCGGCTCGACCAGCGAGTCCGCTGTTGGGCGAGCCGTGGGCCGGCTGGTCGAGCTGCCGACTTATGCCTTTCAGCACACCCGCTACTGGCTCACCCCCGCCAAACCGCAGGCGGCGGCCGAGGGGCCGGGGGATGCGGAGTTCTGGGCCGCCGCCGAGCGTGGCGATCTCGAGGTGGCGCTGGAGCCGGAGATCGTCGGCAAGGTGCTGCCCGCCCTCACCGACTGGCGCCGCCGTCGTCGTGAGGCGGACGTGCTCGGGTCGTGGCGTTACCGCACGTCCTGGCGCCTGCTCCAGGACCGGCCACCCACCCCGCTCACCGGGCACTGGCTCGTCATCACCCCCTCCGGCGAGGCATCGGGCCTCGGTGCCAGGCTGGCTGCGATCATGGGGGAACGCGGCGCCACCATAACCGTCGCGGAGGCCCCTGCCGAGCCCACCTTGCACGCGCGTGCCGAAACCGCCAGGGTCACCCTCCCGGACGCGACCGCCGAGTCCGTCCCAGCCGCCCTCCGGGACGCGGTGCGCGACGGTGTCTTTGACGGGGTGCTGTCGCTGGTCGCCATGGACGACCGGCCCGACCCCGGGCATCCCGTGCTCGCCCGTGGCACCGTCGCCACGCTCGCCGTCGCCCAGGAGCTCGCCGGCGCCGGTGTCACCGCCCCGCTCTGGGCCGTCACCGGTGGTGCCGTCGCCACCGAACGCCCCGGCGAGGTGACGGCGCCGTACCAGGCCGCCGTCTGGGGGCTCGGCACCGTGCTGGCCCTCGACCACCCCGCCACCTGGGGCGGCCTGATCGACCTGCCCGCCGCCCCCACCGCCGCCGACATCGACGCCCTGGTCACCGCTCTCACCGGCGACGAGGACCAGCTCGCGGTCAGGGACGGCAAGGCGTATGGCAGGCGTCTGATCCGTGCCGGCACCACGGCTCACGCGGGCGACGCAGTTCGCTCCCGCGACGCAGGTCCGGCGAGCGACGCCGGGCGTCTGCACGGCGCAGGCTCGACGGGCGGCGCCAGTCGCTCTCACGGCGCAGGCTCGGTAGGTGAGGCACGGCGCTCCTACGACGCTGGCCCGGCCGGGGATGTCTGGCGGCCCCACGGCACGGTCGTCGTCACTGGTGGCACCGGTGGGGTCGGCGCTCACGTGGCGCGCCGCTTGGCCGAAAGTGGTGCTGGGCACATCGTGCTCCTTGGTCGCCGGGGCCCGGCGGCTCCCGGGGCCGCTGAGCTGGAGGCCGAGCTGGTCGACCTGGGTGCCCGTGTCACGATCGCAGCCTGCGACGTGGCCGACCGCCCCGCCCTGGCCGCCGCGCTCGACGGTCTCGCGCCCACCGCGGTGTTCCACGCCGCCGGAGTCGTGCACGACAGTGCCGCGCTCGCTGACCTCACCCCCCGCGAGCTCGCCGCCGTGGCCGACGCCAAGGTCGCGGGCGCGGCCAACCTCGACGCCCTGTTCCCCGGTGACGCGCTCGAACGGTTCGTGCTGTTCTCCTCGGGCGCGGCCGTCTGGGGCCAGGCCGGGCAGGCGGCGTACGCGGCGGCCAACGCCGTGCTGGACGCGCTCGCCGACGCCCGCCGCGCCAGGGGCGGCCACGCGCTGTCGATCGCCTGGGGCGCCTGGGACGGCGGCGGGATGGCGGACGGCGAGATCGGCGAGTGGCTGCGCCGCCTCGGCCTGCGCGCCATGGACCCGGGCCGGGCCACGGCCGTGCTCGAAAGCGCCCTGGGCCACGACGAGACGCACCTGGTGGTGGCCGACATCGACTGGGCCAAATTCGCCCCCGCGTACACGCTGGCCAGGCCCCGCCCGCTGCTGCGCGCGCTGCCCGAGGTGCGGGAGATCCTCGCCGCGGAGGCCGAGGGCGACGACGGCGGGGACGGCGAGTCCGGGCTCGCCGCGCTGCCCGAGGAGGAGCGCCTGCCCAAGCTGCGCGACCTCGTCAGGACCCACGCGGCCAGGATCCTGGGCCACGCCGGCCCCGAGGCGCTCGACGCCGGCCAGAACTTCCTGGAGGCCGGCTTCGACTCGCTCACCTCCGTGGAGCTGCGCAACGCCCTGAGCAAGGCGATCGGAGTGCGCCTGCCGACCGCCGTCGTCTTCGACCACCCCAGCCCGTCCGCGCTGGCCGCCCACCTGTCCGGCCGGCTCGGGCGGACGGGGGAGCAGGGCGGGCTCAGCACGCTGCTGCGCCGGGCGATGCGCGACCATCGCGTCCACGAGAGCCTGGTGCTGCTCGAAGCCGCCGCCGGCCTGCGCGACTCGTTCGGCTCGCCCGCCGAGCTGCCCGCGCTCCCGGCCGCGCTCAAGCTGGCCGAGGGCCCCGGCGGGATGCCGCTGTTCTGCATGAGCACCCCCATGGCGCTCGGCGGCGCGGCCCAGTTCGCCCGGCTCGGCGCCGCCTTCCGCGGCATCAGGGACCTGTACGCGCTGCCGGTGCACGGCTACGCCGAGAACGAGGGCCTGCCGGCCGACGTCGAGGCCGCCGTCTCCCTGTGGGCCGAGATCGTGGCCGCGAACGTCCCGCCCGGCGGCCCGTACGCGCTGCTCGGCTACTGCGCCGGCGGCAACTTCGCGCACAAGGTGGCCACTCTCCTGGAGCGGCGCGGCCTCCCGCCGACGGGGCTCGTGCTGCTGGACACCTTCCTGCCGGACGACGCCCTCATCGACGATCTGGGCGAGGACATGATGCGGGGCATGTTCGACCGGGAGGAGAAGTTCGGCCCGTTCTCGGACGCCCGGCTGTCCGCCATGGGCCGCTACTACCGGCTCTTCCGTGAGACGACGTTGGAGGAGGTGGCGGCGCCGATCCTGTTCATCACCCCGGACACGCCGCTGTCACAGCCCGCTCCCGAACGGTGGCGGTCGTCGTGGCCGGCCGCCCAGTGCGCCAAGGAGGTCAAGGGCGACCACTTCACCATGCTGGAGGAGATGGCCCCGTCCATGACGGAGGCGATCGAAGGCTGGCTGGGCACCCTCGGCCGCTGACAACATCCGACGAACCGACCGACCGACGCTGCCGCGCGAGAAGATCGCGCGGCCGGCGAAACGATGGGTTACTCTCGTTTTGAGGGGACGCGGTCTTACGGGAGGCGGTCGACGAAGTCCGTCCGGGGCCGGTTCCGCACGGGAGATGACATGAGCGAACCTCTGACGTTGCCCCTGCACATGCGGCGCGACGTGTTCGATCCCGACCCCGAGCTGTCGGCGGTGCGCGACGAGGAGGGCGTGCGGCGCATGCCCACCCCGTTCGGCGTCGACGCCTGGCTCGTCAGCCGCTACGCCGACGTCCGCGAGGTGCTCGGTGACGCCGCGCGCTTCAGCAACGCCCAGAACATGGCGTTCCGGCTGGGCTCCGCCGCGCAATACAGCGAGGAGCAGCTCCGGCGGCTGCGGGCGGGCAACCTGCTGGCCTTCGACCCGCCCGAGCACACCCGGCTGCGCCGCTTCCTGACGCCGGAGTTCACCATGCGCCGGATGCGCCGCCTGGAGCCGCGCATCCACGAGATCGTCAAGGAGCACCTCGACGCGATGGAGCGCGCGGGCTCCCCGGCCGATCTGGTCACCGCCTTCGCCCTGCCGATCCCCTCGCTGGTCATCTGCGAGCTGCTCGGCGTCCCGTACGCGGACCGCGACGGGTTCCAGCGGCGTACCGGCAAGGTGCTGGACATCTCGCTCCCGGTCGAGGAGCGGACGGCGGCCAACCTGGAACAGCGCGCCTACATGACCGAGCTCGTCGCCCGCGCCAAGGCCGAGCCGGGCGACGACATGCTCGGCATGCTCGTACGCGAGCACGGCGACGACCTGGCCGACGAGGAGCTGGTGGGCATCGCCGCCCTGCTGCTGCTGGCCGGCCACGAGACCACCTCCAACATGCTCGGGCTCGGCACCCTGGCCCTGCTGCGTCACCCCGACCAGCTCGACCTGCTCAGGAAGGACCCCGAGCGGATCGGCGCCACGGTGGAGGAGCTGCTGCGCTGGCTCAGCATCGTGCACTCCGGCACGGGCAAGGTCACCATGACCGACGTCGAGCTGTCCGGCGTCCGCATCCCGGCCGGCGAGCTGGTGATGTGCGCGCTGCCGGCGGCCAACCGCGACCCGGCGTTCATCTCCGAGCCCGACCGCCTCGACATCACCCGCGGCGACCTCGGCCACGTCGCCTTCGGCCACGGCGTGCACCACTGCCTGGGCGCGCCGCTGGCCAGGATGGAGATGCGCATCGCCTTCCCGGCGCTGTTCGAGCGCTTCCCCGAGCTGCGCGAGACCGGCACCTCGCCCGAGTTCCGCGCGTTCAACGTCGTCTACGGTCTGACCTCCTTCGAAGTCGCCTGGTGAGTGTGCAGGAACAGCGGCAGCGGGCCGACGCGGTACGCAACGCCGACAGGATCGTCCGGGCCGCGATCGAGATCTTCCGCGAACGCGGCCCGGAGGCCCCCCTCGACGAGATCGCCCGGCGGGCGGGAATCGGCAGCGCCACCGTCTACCGGCGCTTCGGCGACCGCGACGGCGTGATCAGAGCGGCCTTCCAGACGTACTTCGCCGAGGAGGTCGAGCCCCTGGCCCTGACCGCCGGCGACGCCCCCGACGCCGGGGCCGCGCTGGCCGGGGCGCTGGCGGGGGCGGTCGACACCCTGGTCGCCCATCAGGGGCTGCTGAAGGCGGTCAAGCAGTCGGGCGTGTTCCCCGTCGACATCGTGGAGCGGTTCATGGGGCCGCTCAGCGCCGTGCTGGCCCGCGCCCAGGAGGCGGGCCAGGTGCGGGACGACGTGTCGGTACGGGACCTGGCGGCCATCGTCATCATGGCGCTGGCCACCGCCCATCCGGGCGATCCCGACCAGCGCGACCCGCGCCGCTACCTGGCCCTGCTGCTGTCGAGCCTGCGGCCAACCGATGACCGCCTGCCCGAGCCGTCCTGGCAGCACTTCATCGACCGCGCCTCCGGGGGCTGCTAGCCCGGTGCCCGGCCTAGCCCTGGGGTTCTTCGGCCGGGCAACGGGCGTCCGGCGCGGGCACGGTCAGCGAGATGAGGTACGCGTCCATGGCGGCTGTGGTGCAGGTCGTCATGCTGTAGATGCCGTGGCCCCAGCCCTCGTACGTGAGCAGCGTGGCCTTGCCGCCGAGCTGGCGGGCCACGTTCGCCGACCACCCGTACGGCGTCTCGGGGTCGTGCAGGGAGGTGGCGACCAGCAGTGGCGCGTCACCCGTGTACCGCAGCGGATGCCGCGGGTTGCCGGGCCGGCGGCCCTGGCAGATCGGCATGTCACCCATCGGCATCGGGTTGTAGCGCATGTCGGGAGCCACCGCGTTCGCGGCGCGCATCACCCCGGCGTACTCGGCGTAATCCCGCAGCGACAGGTCGAAGTCCTCGCAGAGGATCGCGGTCGGGAGCTCGGCGAACTCGCCGTACGCGGGCCCGTTGCCGGGAGGATCCGGCATGTCGCCCGGCACAGGACCACCGGCCAGGGCGCGCAGCACCGCGGCCAGCCGCCGCCAGGCGGGCGCCTCGTTGAGCACCACGCCCAGCCAGAGCAGGTCGTGGGCGCTCACCGCGCGGCCGAACAGGCCCGGCCAGGTCAGCTCGCCGCGCCCCGCCCGCTCCAGCAGCCCCCGCCACAGCGCCCGTACGTCCCGACCGCGCAGGACGCAGCCGGCGTCCCGCGCGCACCAGGCGACGAACTCCTCGAAGCTGTCCTGGACCGCGGCCGCCTCGCTCACCTGGAACTCCTCGACGGTCAGGCTGTGGTCCATGTTGCCGTCCAGCACCATGGCCCTGACCCGGCCGGGGAACAGCTCGGCGTACAGCTGCTGGGCGAGCGTGCCGTAGGAGACGCCGTACGAGGTCAGCCGCTCCTCGCCGAGCGCAGAGCGGATGGCGTCCATGTCGCGCGCCACGTCGGCCGCGTCGAGGTGGTCGTACAGGGGGCCGGTGAGCTCGCGGCAGCCGGCGTGCAGCCTCTTGCCGTACGCGACCCACGCGCGGAAGGCGGCCTCGCTCGTCACGACCGGGTCGGGCATCTCGTTGTAGACCGAGGCCGGGCAGGTCACCGAGCCGCTGCGGGCGACACCCCGGGGGTCGTGGCCGACGATGTCGAACCGCCGCCTGACCTCCTCGCTGAAGCCGGAGGGGTTGCGCAGGACGTCGTCCACGCCGGAGTTGCCCGGCCCGCCCGGATTGGCCAGCAGGGCTCCGATCCGGGCGGCGGGGTCGCCGGCCCTGCGCCGGGCGAGCGCCAGCCTGACGACGGGCCCGTTCGGCCTGGACCAGTCGATCGGCACGGCCAACGTGCCGCACTCGACGTCCGGCTCTCCCTCGCATGGCCGCCAGGTGATGCCGCGCCCGCCGACCTCGTCCGTGACGTCAGGCCCGGTCACGAACGCCCGCGCCACATACGCCGCCGGGGCGGTCAGCAGCGTGGCCGCCAGCATGAGGGCGGTGGCGATCAGAGAGATTCTTCGTGGCACGCCGCTCCTGCCGTCGATCGGCCGCCGGAGCCGCTCACCCGGCACTCACCCGGCCCCACCGCGACGCCTTTCTCGATCATGACCTCGAAATCCTACCGGCGGCCGCCGCCGAGGCCGGGCCAGGGGAGGGCGGCGGCCGCGCGAGGTCAGGCGATCGACCTCCAGAAGGCGCACTGGTGATCGGCGGTGTAACCGACGGGCTTGACGGCGTCCGGCACCAGGCTCAGCACGGGCCCCTGCCCGGTGAAGCGGGACCAGCGCGGCGCATCCTTCACGTTGGGGTCGCCGGTCCTGGCGAACGCGGTCCAGTAGCCGACCATGCGCGCGCCGAGCCGCTGCTGCGCCGGCGTCGGGAGGGCGTACACGCCGCCCAGGTCGAACAGGGACGGCAGATCCGTGGCGTGGGTCGCGCCCAGGGGGAAGCCGGGGACCTCGATGCCGTTGACGTTCGGCGCGTCGGGGTCGCCGAACTCGTAGGCGTAGACGTCGGCGCGGCGGGCGAGCAGCCGGTCGCCCTCCAGCGTGGGGCAGGCCCAGGCCCCGTCGGTGATCACGGCCGCCCACGCCAGCGCCGGCGAGGCGTACGCGGAGAGCGGATAACGGGCCGCCATCGCCGCCGCCTTCTCGCCGAACGCCTCGCGCAGCAGCTCAGGGTAGCGCTCGGGGGTGAACTTCTGGCCGGCCATGATCGCGCCGCCGATGAAGGAACGCATCTCGTCGCGGGTGCCGCCGGAGATCACCGGCACCCGGTGGAACGTTCCCTTCCGCAGCGCGGCGGCGTTGCGCCGCGTCCAGCGCAGCGCGGCGATCTGGTCGGCCATGGCGAACGTGCCCGAGCCCGCCAGCTCCTCGTGCCCGAAGTAGCCGAACACGCCGAGCCGGTAGTTCACCGTCACCACGATGACGTCGCCCTGCGTGGCCAGGCGCTTGGCGTCGTATTGGCTGCCGGCTCCGGTGGTGAACCCGCCGCCGTGGAGCCACACCATCACGGGCAGCCGCCTGCCGCCGGTGTCACGCGGCATGGTGACGTTGAGGGACAGGCAGTCCTCACTGGTCGGGGGCACGCCGGGGAGCTGCGCCTGGGGGCAGGCGGCGCCGGGCTTGGTGGCGTCGGCCACGCCGGGCCACGGCTCGGGGGCCTTGGGCGGTGCCCAGCGCAGGCGGCCGACCGGCGGCTGCGCGTAACGGATGCCGGAGAACGTACGGACCGCGCCCTGGTCGAGGCCGCGGACGCGCCCGGAGGACAGGCGCACGACCGGCGAGCCGGTCGCGGACGCCGAAGAGCTGGGCGTAGGGGTTGACCGCCCGGTCAGGTGTCCGCGCGGGTGGCCCGCTCGAACAAAGTCACCAGCTCCCGGGCGTAGGCCCGCAGATCGAGCGTCGCGTCGCCGGCGAGCAGGAAGTTCGGCCCCTCGACCGAACGCTGCACGCTCGTCGCCATCACCCGGACGTCGAAGCCGCGGAACTCGCCCGACTCCTGCCCCCAGCGCAGGATCTGCTCCAGGGGCGACACGGCGGTGCGCTCCTTCGACTCGTCGTAGTCGATGCCGCCGTTGACGAAGATGTCGAGCAACGCCTTCATCTGCACCGGGTGCGTCGCGGAGAACTCGACGTTTCCCTCGATGTAGGCGCGCAGGGCGGCCGAGGCCGTCGTGTGCCCTTCCATCCGCTGGGTCATGAACGCGGTGATCTCGCCGTAGATCTGCAGCACAGCCTGCTCGAACAGCTCGGCCTTGCTCGCGAAGTGGTACGAGATCAGGCCCGTGCTGGACAGGCCCGCGCGCTTGGCGATCTGGGCGAACGAGGTACGGGTGTACCCCAGCTCGGCGATCGTCTCGATCGCGGCGGCCACGATCTGCGCCCGGCGCCCGACCGCCGTGAAGGTCCGGCCGGGCTCACGCGGGGGCGTCTTCGCTGGCATGAGCGAACAATGGCTTACTCAAGCAAATCCCGCGACACGGGCGTCCTGACCGCCCCTGACCGGCGGCTTTCAGCTGAACCGGTCAGGGGCGGTCAGGGGCGCCGGCGGTCACGTAAGCGCGTCAGCGCCGGCGGCCCCCTCCCACGTGCGCAGGTACGACTCGGCGCCCGCCGCCAGGTCCCGCACCAGGTCAGGGCCGGCCAGCAGGCGCATGTCCTCGATCCAGTCCGGGACCAGGCCGTAGTTGGCCACGCCGTCCACGTTGACGTCCCAGGTGCGCTGCCCGGTCCGCAACCGGTCCATGATCTGGGAGCCGTCGTGGGAGGTGAACGGGTACGTCACCGGGTTCGCGGCGTTGCCAGGACGCGGCGCGGGCAGCCGGCCCAGGCCGTTGGCGTCCAGGCCGTAGCCGTACCCCGGCACCTGGTACTGCTGCCGCAGCGGCGCCGTGCGCCGCCACTCCGCGACGAAGTGCTCGGCGTCGTGGCCGTACTGCGTGACCATGCCGCCCAGCGCGTAGATGCGCGCCAGGAACGCCGGGTCCGACCAGCTGTGGGAGGAGACCACGCCCGGATAGCCCGCCGCCTCCAGCAGGTCGAGCGTGCGGTCGGCGGCCTTGACGCTCATGTGGTCGACCTCGACGAGCATGCCGCGCCGCATCATGCCCCGCACCGTGTACTCGCCCAGCGCGGTCAGCCCCCGGGTGTTGCAGTGCGGCGCCGGGGGATAGAGCGGCAGGGAGACGCCAGGGGGCAGCAGCCGCGCGATCTGCGACGGGAGCACGCCGGCCGGGTCGATGGTGTTGTCGTGCTCGGGTCCGGTGCAGGTGCGGGCCTGCCAGAACGAGCCGGTGGCGAGCAGGTTGCCGACGTTGACGACGGCGCCCTGGGTGCCGGAGTCGAACCGGACGCCGCACAGCGCGTTGTCGTACTTGTGGCAGACGAACATGCTGCGCACGCCGAGCGCGTGCAGCTCGTCGAGCCCGCGGTCGATCTGGGCCCGCGTGCACGCGGGGATCCCGAGGACCTGCCGGCAGCCGAACGGCTCCGAGGTCTCGACCCCGAGCACGACGGCGAGCTTGCCCGCCCCGATCACCCGCCGGGCCTCGGCCGGATCGGCCACGATGCGGAACCAGCCCAGACCGGGCCCGCCGGCTTCGGCGTCGATGTGGTCCTGCAGCTCGCGGGCGCGCTGGGCCTGCCGCCTGATGGCGGACATCTCGTCGCAGCCGTACCTGCGCAGCGGATAGATGGCGCACAGCTGTCGGTTGGCCACCAGATGGTTGACCAGCACCCGCAGCCCGCCCCGCCAGGCCCGCTCGACCCACGTGTAGTACGTCTGCTGGTGGGTCAGCGAGTCGTGCGCCGGCCAGTCGCGGAACGTAGGCCAGCCGGTCGGGTCGTGGGTGCCGGTGGGGGAGCCGGTGCGGGTGAAGTTCTCGAACCAGGCCAGCTCGCCGTTGGGGTAGTGGTCGGGGCAGTCGGTCAGGGCCGCCTCGATGCCGCCGGGGTCGAACGGCTTGCCGCACAAGAGCCTGCCGCCGAAGGCCTCGTACGAGAAGAGATGACTGTGACCGTCCACGAACCCGCTCACGGGAGCGCTCGTGGGAGCGGCGTTCGTCGGGACGGCTGCGTGTGCGGTGGGCGGCGCGATCAGGACGCTGGACAGCACGAGGACGGCCGCGGCCGCCCTTCGGGTGAGGTGGAGGAGCACGGGACGACCTCCCAGCCTGCGGTACCGGGGTTGCCGCCAGCATCCACCGCCCGGGACGCCGCATCAAGACCGAACATGAGCCGATCTCATCTCAGTGGCTCCCTCGGCGCGGAGGCTCGCCTCAGTGCGGATGCTCACCTGAGTGCCGACGAAGCCGCGCCGAAGCCGCCCGTGGGTAGAGTCACGCCTTGTGGAGGTCTACCTGCTGATCCTCGGGGATCACCTGCCGGATCCACGCACCGGTCGCGCGCCCTCCGAGCCCGAGCGCGTCCGCGCCATGGTCGACCAGGCCGTCGTGGCGGAGGAGTCCGGATTCACCGGCGTGGCCATCGGCGAGCACCACTTCACCCGTTACATCGTCTCCGCGCCCGAACTCCTGCTCGCCACGATCGCGGCCCGCACCACCACCCTGCGCCTGTCCACCGGCGTCACCCTGCTGGCCCACCGCGATCCCGTACGCGTCGCGGAAGAGCTCGCCACCCTCGACGTGCTGTCCGGCGGGCGGGCCGAGCTCATCGTGGCCCGCGGCGTGTCGAAGGAGACCGACGTCGCCTTCGGCATCGCCCCCTCCGACCTGCGGCCGCGCCTGCACGAATACCTGCGCCTGCTGCTGCGGCTGCTGCGGGAGGAGAACGTCACCTGGCGCGGCACGTTCCGCAGCCCGCTGGAGGGCGTGACCACCACGCCGCGCCCGGTCCAGCGCCCGCATCCCACGCTGTGGGTCGGCAGCGGCTCGGCGGCGTCCGCCGACCTCGCCGCCGAGCTGGGGCTGCCGCTCATGCTGCCCAGCACCCTGCGCGACCCCGGTGTGTACGTGGACGTCGTGGCCGGCTACCGGCGGCACGCCCCCGGCCGGGTGGCCCTGCCCAGTCACGTGTTCGTCGCCAAGAGCGGGGCGCGCGAACGCTGGCGGCCCTATCTCCAGGCGTACGCGTCGTTCGCCAGCCCGTGGCGCGGCGACGGCCGGGCGATCGACGTCGACGCGCTGATGGAGGGCGCGGCGATCTGCGGCGAACCCAGCGAGGTGGCCGACCGGCTCAACGCCCAGCAGAAGCTGCTCGGGCTCGACGCGCACCTGGTGCTGATCGACATCGGCGGCCTGCCCCCCGACGAGGTGCTCGCCGCGATCCGGCTCTTCGGCGAGAAGGTCATCCCCCAGCTCACCGGCTGACGCCCCGCGACCCGGCCGGTCACGACCTCGCCGCCGGCTCGGGCCGGTCAGGACCAGGTGACCGGCAGCGAGCGCACGCCGAAGATCAGCATCTCGTCGCGTACCGGCACCTGCTCGGCCGGCACCGCCAGCCGCAGGCCAGGCAGGCGGGTGATCAGCTCGCCCAGCCCGATCCGCAGCTCGATCCTGGCCAGCTGCTGCCCCAGGCACTGGTGCACCCCGTGCCCGAACGCCAGGTGCGCGGCACGCGGGCGGCGCAGGTCGAGCACGTCGGGATCGGACCACTGCCGTGGGTCCCTGTTCACCTCCGGCGTGGCGATCACGACCGTCGCGCCGGCCGGAAGCTCCACCCCGCCCAGCGTCACCGGCTCGGTGGTGACCCGGCTGACGCCGAGCTGGATGATCGACAGGTAACGCAGCAGCTCCTCCACCGCGCCGTCGATCAGGCCGGGGTCGGCCCGCAGCTCCGCGAGCCGAACCGGGTGCTCAAGCAGCGCGAACGTGCTCAGGCTCAGCATGTTCGCGGTGGTCTCGTGGCCCGCGTTGAGCAGGCCGAGCGCGATGTCGGTCAGCTGCCTGTCCGTGAGGGGCGGGTCGGCGTCGTGGACCAGTCCGGACAGCAGGTCGACGGCGGGGTCGGCGGGGTCGGCGCGCTTGAGCGCGACGAGGCGGCGCATGAACGCGTACAGCCCGGCCCGCGCCGCGCCCTGCTCCTCCGGGGTCGCGCTCGCGTTGAGCGCCACCGCCGTGCGCTCCTGGAACTCCGCGCGGTCGGCGTAGTCCACCCCCAGCAGCTCGCAGATGACCAGCGACGGCAGCGGCAGCGCGAACGCCGGCACCAGGTCGGCCTGCGGGCCCGCCGCCCGCATCGCCTCGACGTGCTCGACCGCGATCTCCCTGACCCGCGACTCCAGCCGCCGCATCCGCCGCACCGTGAACTGGCCCGTCAGCGCCCGCCGCAGCCGGGTGTGCTCGGGCGGGTCCATGAACACGAACATCCCGTCCTCGCGCGCCGCCGTCCCCGTCCCGGCGGGCGCGGGCGGCCTGGGCGAGGTCGCGTCGTGGTGACGGAGCTTGTCGGCGCTGAACCGCGCGTCCGACAGCACCGTACGAGCCTCGTCGAACCCCGTCACCAGCCACGCCCGCGTGCCGTTGAGCAGGTCCACCGGCCGCACCGCGCCCTGACCGCGCAGGCCCGGCGGCGGATCGAACGGACAGCGCCCCCGCTCCACCAGGTCCACCGGCAGGATCCGCCGCATCGCCATGGTGCTCACGCTCGCCGAGCTGTCGGCTGCCATCAGCATGTCCCGCTTTCTCATAAAGTACGCGACTGTATCTAACGGTGGTCACCGTAGATCACCGCGATAAGATACGCAAGTGAATCTCAACCGCACCCGTCCGCCGTCCGAAGGCTCGTCGCGGGACGGCGGTGCGACGCGGCGGCGCGGTGCGAAGCTGGAGGACGCGATCCTCGACGCCGCATGGGAGGTGCTGACCGAGCACGGCTACCACGGCTTCACCTACGAGGCCATCGCCGCCCGCGCCGGCACCAGCCGCCCCGTGCTCTACCGGCGCTGGCCCCGGCGCCAGGACCTGCTGCTGGCCACGCTCAGCAAGTTCTGGCGGCTGATCGACGTGCCCGACACCGGCAGCCTGCGCGAGGACGCGATCGGCTTCCTGCGCAACGCCGACGCCGACCGCGCGGGCATGATCACGCTGATGAGCGTGCAGTTGGAGGAGTACTTCCGCGACACGGGAACGAGCCTCGGCGAGCTGCGCGACACCCTCCTCCCGCCGGGCCTGCCGAGCGCGTTCGAGACGATCGTCGCCCGCGCGGTCGAACGCGGTGAGCTGCCGGACGCGCCGCGCTCGCCCCGCGTGCTGAACCTGCCGCTCGACCTGCTACGCCACGACCTGCTGCTGACGATGCGCCCGGTGCCGGACGAGACGATCACCGAGATCGTGGACGAGGTCTGGCTGCCGCTCCTCGGCCGTCCGGCTCAGGCCAGCCCGGGGAAACGTCCGACGGGGAACGTCTCCACCTGAGGGCTGCGCTGCTGCACGAGCACTCCGCCGTCCACCACGAGCATCGCGCCGGTGACGTACGCGGACTCGTCCCCGGCGAGGAAGACGGCCGGCCCGACCAGGTCCTCCGCCACCCCGCCCCGCCCGAGCGGGACGGTCTCGTCACGCAGCCGCCGCGCCTCCGGCTCGAAGTGGGCCGGCCTCGTCGCGATCAGCCCGGGAACGAGCGCGTTGACGCGGATCCCGTACGGGCCGAGGTCGAGCGCCATCGACCGGGTGAGTCCCTCCACGCCCCCCTTGGAGGCGTCGTACGCGACCATGCCCCGGTGCGCCCGGGTGGCCCCGCCGCTGGACATGTTGATGATGCTGCCCGCCCGCCGGGGCGCCATCACGGCGGCGGCGCGCCGGCCGCACAGGTACTGGCTCTTGAGGTTGGTGTCCAGGAAGTGGTCCCACCACTCCTCGTCGGAGTCCAGGAAGTGCCGCTGAACGGTCACGTCGCCGGCGTTGTTGACCAGGATGTCGAGGGCGCCGTGGGCGGAGAGCGTGGCGTCGAAGAGCCGGTCCACGTCCGCGGCACGGCCGACGTCCGCGCCGAGCCCGACAGCCGTGCCGCCCGCCGCGACGACCTCGGCGGCGGCCTTCTCCGCGGCGGCGCCGTCGAGGTCCGCGATGACGACGGCGGCCCCCTCGGCGGCGAACCCGCCGGCGATGGCGCGGCCGATCCCGTGCGCGGCGCCGGTGACGATCGCCACCCGGCCCGCGAGCCGCCCCGCTCCGCCACTCATGCGACCCGGCCCTCCGTCACGGTGAAGTGGAGGGCGGCGCCGTCGGCGTGCTCGGCGTAGCGGCGTGCCCCCTCAGGGGTGGCGGACGCCTTCCAGGCTCTGGCGATCATCGACGCTCCTCTTCCACTGCTCAGATCACGAACTTCTCGGGACGTACGGCGCCCGCGCCGAACCGCCCGGCGGAGAACGGCGACAGGTCCAGGCTCACGGGCAGGCCGAGCACCCGTTGCGCGAGGTGCTCGCCGACGGCCGGCGACTGCTGGAAGCCGTGGCCGGAGAACCCGGTCGCGTAGTGGAAGCCGTCCACCGGGCCTGAGCCGATCATCGCGTTGTGGTCGGGGCTCATGTCGTAGTAGCCCCACCACGACGACTCGATCGGCAGCCCGGCCAGCACGGGCAGCCGTCTGGTCGCGGGCTCGCCGAGGTCTTCGAGCTCGCGCTGCCGGCCGCCGAAGACCATCCCCGGGCCCTCGCGGTGGAAGTAGAACCCCGACGCGAAGTCCACGGTGAGCGGGGCCGAGCCGGGGACGCCGCCGTCGCGGCCGGTGTAGTGCATCGCGCGGGCCTCGCCGCGTACCGGAAGCTCGATCCCGATGCCGCTCGCGAGCCCGGCCGAGTGCACCCCGGCGGCGCAGATGACGGTGGGGGCCGCGATCGGCCCTTCGGCGGTGTCGACGCCGGTGACCCTGCCGTTCTCGGCGCGGATGGCGGTGACCGCGCGCCCGGTCTCGATGCGGACGCCGAGCCGCCGCGCCGCCGTCGCGTAGCCCTGCACCACCGCCTCCGGCGTCGCGTACCCCTCGCTCGGGCAGAACGTGGCGCCGACGAGGTCGTCCGTGGCCAGTTGCGGGACGAACTCGCGCACCGCCGCCACGTCCACCATCTCGCTCGGGATGCCGAGGCCCTGCTGGACGCGTACCGCCCGGCGGAAGGCGTCGAGGTCGGCGGTCGAGCTGAGCACGAACAGGTAGCCCACCTGCTTGAAGCCGATCGGTACGCCGGTGAGCTCCTCGAAGCGCAGGAACTCCGCCAGCGAGCGGCGTACGAGCAGGGAGTTGAGCTCGTCGGCGTGCTGCAGCCGGATTCCTCCCGCGGCCTTGCCGGTCGAGCCCGAGCCCAGCGCGTCCGCCTCCAGCAGGACGACGTCCGTACACCCGGACGCGGCCAGATGGTAGGCGACGCTGGTTCCGACGCAGCCGCCACCGATGATCACGACCTCGGCAGTCCGCATCCGGCCCTCCTCATCGGATCCGAAAAGGCATGATTGAGCCTAGATCGTCCACATTCGTCGTGTAAAGCGGGAAATATGGGATCCGAGAATTCAGTATCGTGACCTCAGCCCGACCCCGATCGGAGGCACGGCGATGAACGGAGAGCGGCGCGTGACGGCGGACCGGACGCGGACGGACGCCGGCGGGGAGCCTCCGGAGCCCCACCCCGGCCCGCGGACGGCGCCGTCGGGCGGAGCCGGCGATGTGGCGGTCACCACGAAGGCCGACCAGATCGCGCAGGCCATCGAGGAGCTGATCATCGCCGGCCGCCTCGCGCCCGGCACGGTGCTGCGCCAGGACGAGCTGTCGCGCCGCTTCGGCGTCAGCCGCACCCCGATCAGGGAGGCGCTGCGGCAGCTCGCGGCGGTGGGCCTGGTGTCGTTCACGCCCAACAGGGGCGTACGGGTGCGGGCGCTCGACCGTGACGAATGGACGCAGACGTTCCTCGCCAGGGCCGCGCTGGAGGGCGCCGCCGCCGAGCTGGCCGCGCGACGCCTGACGGACGCGCAACTCGCCGAGCTGGACGCGGCCAACGCCGAGTTCGGCCGCCAGACCGCCGTCTTGCGCGACCCCGGGGCGCCGGCGATCGAGCGGGAACGGGCCTCGTTCGCCTGGATCGCCGCCAACGAGGACTTCCACACCACGATCATCAGAGCCGCGGGCGCTCCCCTGTTCGAGCGGCTGATCGCCGGCCTGCGGCGGGTCTTCTCCGGCGAGGCCCTGTGGGCCCCCGGCTCGCCCGCCGACCGGCTCTACGAGATCAACCTGCGCCAGCACGAGGCGATCCGCCAGGCGCTCGCCGTACGCAACGGCCCGGCCGCCCGCATCCTGGTCCAGGACCACATCATGGACTCCTGGCGGCTGCTGCAGGCCGTCCTGGACGAGCCGCGCGCATAGACCGGGGCGCGTCAGACCGAGGGAACGCGGATCACAGGGGAGAGACGCCGGCCTTCAGCTTCCGATGCGCGCGGTTGATGTCGATGATCACGTCGAGGGCCTGGCGAGCCTGGGCCAGCTCCCGCATGTGCCGGTCGATCCGCTCCCGCTCCTCCATCAGCCGTTCGAACGCCTCGTCGCTGGTCTTCTCACTGGGCGAGTCGACGCACGGCAGCACCTCGGCGATCGTCCGGCTGGACAGCCCGGCCGCGTAGAGCCGCTGGATGAGCCGTACCCGGTCGACCTCCTCGGCGGTGTAGCGGCGCTGCCCGCTGGCGCTGCGCGTGCTGCTGAGCAGGCCCTGCTCCTCGTAGTAACGCAGCGACCGGACACTCACCCCGGCCTGCGACGCCAGCTCGCCGATCCGCATCGCCTGTCCCTTCCAGAGGGGATCTCCGCCAGACACTCACGTCTGACGTCAAGGTCAGCATCCAGCGTACGGTCTCAGCCGGTGGCGTCGGTTCGCGCCGCGCCGCCGACGTGGTCGCCCACCTGCGCGCCGGCGCCGGCGCCCGTCCTCGGGGTCGGCGCCGGCCCCGAGGACGGGCGCCTGCACGCGCTGATCGGCGAGCCCTCGCTCAAGAGCGAGCGGTTCCGGCGGCTGTGGGCGCGGCACGACGTGCGCACGGCTCGTCCCGGTACGTTCTCGATCCGGCCCCCCGGGCCGGCGACCTGGAGCTGATGGTCGAGAAGTTCGCCGTGACCGGCACGGAGGGGCTGGAGGTGCTGCTCCTGCATGCCGAGCCCGGCTCACGTTCGGCTCGCGCGCTGGAGATGCTGGGCGAGCGGGCCGCTTGCTTGAGCGGCGCCGGGCCGCTGACCGCGCGTCCCTCTCAGGCGCTGGCCGCCGACCGCCAGCGGTCGAGGATGGCCGCGTCGTCGAGGTCGCCGCGCCAGGCCACCTCTTCAGGGACGGCGAACGGCAGCCAGTCTCCGTAGTCGGGGGCGCCGGGCGTGATGTCGCGGGTGCAGTCGACGCGGGTGCCGTCGGGCAGGGTGATCGGCTCGATGACGCGAAGAACTCCGCCGGTCAGCATGAGGGCGGTCATGAGGGGAATCCCTTCCGTCTCGCACGTCACCTTTCCCCGCTCAGCATAGCGCGGGCCCGTGAACGTGGGGGAGTGGCGGGCCATCAGCCGATCCCGTACCGGCCGGCCAGCCAGGTGTAGGCCTGCTGGGCGGCGTGCTCGTCGCCGAACAGTCCGATCAGCCGGCGGGCCCGGCGGGTGAGCACGCAGGCGAAGGCCTCGGCGAAGAGCTCGGCGGCGTCCTCGCGGTACGGCGGCGGCAGGTGGCGGGCGCGTACGGCGTGCAGCCTGGCCCAGGTGTCGCCCCGCGACGGCATGCCGTCCAGGTGGTCGGTGGCGTGCCCGAGTTCGTGGCCGGCCACGCTGACGGAGGGGGAGGGCGTGCTGCCCACGCCGATGCGGCGCCGGTGCGGGTCGTAGACGCCGGCGCTGCGCTCCCAGCCGCCCTGCTGGACCGGCAGGGGCACCCCGCGCAGCGCCTCGAACCCGGGCAGGTCCGGCACGGCGCCGGGCCCGACGACGATCCCGCCGTCGAGGTGGGCGGCCAGGCGGGTGCCCAGCGGGCGCGGCACCGCGCTGAACGTCATGATCGCCAGCAGCACGGCGGCCGGAGGGAAGGTGCCGGGGAACCAGGCGCGGGTGAGGCGGTGTTCGAGCGCGCCGACGTGCAACCAGCCCGGCCGTCCTCTGCTCTGGCTGGCCACACCCGTCTCCCTGATGAGTCGCTGGGACGGCGGCCGGACCGGCTCCGTCCGCCGCCCGGTCGCACGACGTAAATCTACAAAGTAAAGGCGCTCGATTTCTACGGTTTGCCCTTTTTCGCCCCTCAAGAGACCACCCATTTCGTCGACGACACCGGATGATCATCTCAATCCGCGAGAGCGGTCGCGACGCGAAAGCGGCCGGCGGGGGCGCCGCGAGCCCCCGCCGGCCGCGTGCGCTGAGTGATGCCGGGGCTGGGCGACACCTGCGGTGAGTTGAGCATTCCGCTGTGCTCGTCACTCTCCGTGCATATACGTTTCCCCAATGGAGTTGTTCACCCCGACGCTGGACTGGAGTTCCGAGGTCTGGGCATCGCTGGTGTGGATCGCCACGGCGTGGGTGATCGCGGCGGTGTGCACCTTGGGGGTCCTGGCGCTGGTCGGGTTCTTCACGGAGTGGGGCAGGCAGTTCTGGCGCATCACCGGCGACTACTTCACCGGGCGCGGGAGTGTCAGGGCCTGGCTCTGGCTGTCGGCCCTGCTGCTGTCGGTGATCGCCGGTGTCCGGCTGGACGTGCTGTTCAGTTATCAGGGCAATGACATGTTGTCCAGCCTTCAGGTGGCGGTGCAAGGCATGGCCGTGAACGAGCCGGCGGTGCGGGCGTCCGGTGAGGGCGGGTTCTGGACCTCGCTGGCGGTCTTCTGTGTGCTGGCGGCGATACACATCGCCCGGTTGTTGCTGGATCTGTTCCTGTTGCAGCGGTTCGTGCTGGCGTGGCGGGTGTGGCTGACCGACAGGCTGACGGGGGATTGGCTGAAGGGCCGGGCGTATTACCGGTCGCGGTTCATCGACGACACGATCGACAACCCGGATCAGCGGATCCAGTCCGACATCGATGTGGTGACCGGCGGCTTCGGGCCGTTGCCGAATCTGCCGAGCAATGGGGGGACGGGCAACACGCTGTTGTTCGGGGGGATTTCGGCGGTGGCGTCGATGGTGTCGTTCACGGCGATTCTGTGGAGTCTGTCGGGGACGTTGTCGATCTTCGGTTTGGACATTCCGCGGGCGATGTTCTGGATCGGTCTGGTGTATGTGGTCATCGCGACGGTGGTGGCGTTCTGGATCGGGCGGCCGATCATCTGGCTGGCGTTCCGTAACGAGAAGACCAACGCGGCGTTCCGGTATGCGCTGGTGCGGTTGCGGGATGCGGCGGAGGCGGTGGCGTTCTATCGGGGTGAGGTGGCCGAGCGGTCGGGGTTGCGGCGGTTGTTCGCGCCGGTGGTGCGGAATTACAAGCGGTATCTGAACCGGACGATCGGGTTCAACGGCTGGAATTACGCGATCAGTCAGAGCATCGTGCCGTTGCCGTATGTGTTGCAGGCGCCGCGGTTGTTCGCGGGGGAGTTGCGGCTGGGTGATCTGACGCAGTCGGCGTCGGCGTTCAATGCGATTCAGAACGGGTTGTCGTTCTTCCGTAATGCTTACGACGCGTTCGCGGGGTATCGGGCGGCGATCATCCGGTTGCACGGGTTGGTGGTGGCGAATGAGGAGGCGCGGGCGTTGCCGGTGGTGACGACGTTGCCGTGTGTCGATGGGGCGGTGGCGTTGAAGGATGTGGAGGTGCGCACACCTGATGGGCGGCAGTTGATCAAGCCGTTGGATCTGCGGTTGGAGGTGGGGGACACGTTGGTGGTGACGGGGCCGTCGGGGAGTGGGAAGACGACGTTGTTGCGGAGTCTGGCGGAGTTGTGGCCGTTCACGAGCGGTACGTTGACGCGGCCGTGCGGGCCGGAGGAGACGATGTTCCTGTCGCAGTTGCCGTATGTGCCGCTGGGCGATCTGCGTGCGGTGGTCTCTTATCCGGGTGGTGAGGGTGCGTTCGGTGACGAGGTGCTGCGTGGTGTGCTGGACCGGGTGTCGCTGCCGCATCTGGTGGATCGGCTGGACGAGGTGCAGGACTGGGCGAAGGTGTTGTCGCCGGGGGAGCAGCAGCGGGTCGCGTTCGCGCGGATTCTGCTGACGCGGCCGAAGGTGGTGTTCATGGACGAGTCGACGTCGGCGTTGGACGAGGGGTTGGAGTTCGAGCTGTATCGGCTGGTGCGGACGGAGTTGCCGGAGACGATCGTGGTGAGTGTGAGTCATCGTTCGACGGTGGAGCGGCATCACACGCATGAGCTGCAGTTGCTCGGCCGGGGTGAGTGGCGTTTCGGCGCGTTGGGGGACGGTGCGCAGGAGCCCGCTCCGGCGTGACGGCCCTTGGGGCCCTGGCGTGTCGGGCCGTTGTCCGGTACGGGTGGTGCATGACGTTCGAGATTCGTCCCGTCGCGGTCGTGGAGTCGTCGCTGACGGATCCGGGGGGTGCTCCGAAGCAGGGGGTGGAGGGTGCGCCGGATGCCTGGTTGCGGTTCGATCCGGCGGTGGCCGAGGGGATCGGTGATCTGGCGGCGGGCGACGAGGTGTTCGTGCTGACGTGGCTGCATCTCGCCGATCGGTCCGTGCTCGCGGTGCATCCGCGTGATGACGTGCGTAATCCGTTGACGGGGGTGTTCAGCACGCGTTCGGCCGATCGGCCGAATCCGGTCGGGTTGCATCGGGTGCGGGTGCTGGCGGTCGAGGGGTTGCGGGTGCGGGTGGCCGATCTGGAGGCGGTGGACGGTACGCCGGTCGTGGATGTGAAGCCGGTGCTGGACGCGGCGCGGTGAGCGGGGGCGCCGGCTGGTCGGGGGTTATGAGGGTTTCTGGTCGATGAAGGCGGTGATCTTCGGCCGGTCGCGGGCGAAGGCTTCGTAGGTGCGCCGTCCGAGCAGCAGGGCGATCTTCATCGTGTGGTGGCCTCGGTGAGTGCGGCCAGTTGGGCGGTGACGGTGCCCCAGCCGTCGGCGAAGCCGAGTTTGTCGTGGTGGGCGCGTGATTCGGGGTCGCCGTGGCGGACGAGGACGCGGTAGTCGGTGCCGTCGGGGTGGTCGGCGAAGGTGATGGTGGCGGTCATGGCGACGGGGGCCGGGTGGGCGGGGCGCCAGTCGCTGGTGATGGCGTTGGTGAAGACGATGCGTTCGAGATCGTCCACGGCGAGGAAGCAGGCGTCGAGGTGGGGGGCGAAGTCCGCGCCGCCTTCGCTCATGCGGGTCACGAACGCGCCTCCCGGTCGCGGGTCGAGGCGGTCGACCCGGCAGGCCAGCGGGGCGGGGATCCACCACCGTTCCAGGCGGGCGGGGTCGGTCCAGGCGTTCCAGACGGTGGTGCGGGGGGCGCGGATGACGCGCTCCACGGTGAGGTCGAGGTCGGGGTTCACGGGGTGTTCTCCTGTGGGTCGGTGACGAATCGTTCGAGGCGGTCGGTGTGGTCCTCCCAGAGGCGGCGCTGCTCTTCGAGCCAGTCGCCGAGGAGGGTGAGGCGTTCGCGGTTGAGCACGCAGGTGCGGACCCGGCCGGACTTCGTGGTGTGGATGAGTCCGTTGGCTTCGAGGGTTCGTACGTGCTTCATGAACGAGGGGAGGGTCATGGGGAATTCGCGGGCGAGGTCGCCGACGCTGGTGGGGCCGTGGCCGAGGCGGCGGACGACGGCGCGGCGGGTGGGGTCGGCGAGGGCGACGAAGACGCCGTCCAGCTGCGCCGAATGGTGTGCCATGCGGCTAAGTGTTGCGGATGGGTGATGGTTAGCGCAAGGGCTAAGTTTTGGCTGCGGGTGCGGTGCGGGGCTGAGCCGGTGAGCTGCGGTGCTGCCTGATGGCGGGTGCGGGCGTTTGCGTAGGGTGGGCGGCGTGAGCGAGACAGTGAGCGTGCGGCGTGTCGGCATCATCGGGGTCGGGGAGATCGGCCGGGCCATCGTGACGGGCCTGTGCGAGGGGGCCGGTGAGCCGCTCGAGGTGTTCCTGTCGCCCCGTGGCGCCCGTACGGCCGCCGAGTTGTCCGCTCGTTATGACAACGTGCGGGTGTGTGCCGGCAACCAGGAGGTGGTGGACCGGTCCGAGCTGGTGATCATCGCTGTGCGTCCTCGTGACCGGCACGAGGCGCTGGCGGGACTGCGCGTGGACGACGGCACGATCGTGGTGAACCTGATGGCCGGGGTCGGTGACGACGAGCTGCGCCGGATCCTGGGCACCGGTGCTCCGCTGGTGCGGGCCATCCCGTTGCCCGCCGTTCGTGAGCGCGACTCCGTCACGGTGACGTGCCCGGCCCATCCTGCGGTGGAGGCCCTCTTCGCGCGCCTGGGCGGGACGCTGCCGGTCGGGGACGAGGCGGCGTTCAACGTGTTCTCCGCCCTGACGGGGACGCTGACCACCCATTTCGGATATCTGGCCGCGCTCACGTCGTGGGCCGTCGGTCACGGCGTTCCGGCCGAGGTGGCCTCGCGTTATGTGCGCGGCCTGTTCCAGGGCGTCGGGCGTGCGCTGGGTGATGAGAGCCGGTCGCTGCAGCAGCTGGCCGCCGACCATGAGACGCCGAACGGGAGCAACGAACGCGTGCGCACCACCTGGTTCTCCCCGGCCAACAACGCGGCTCTGGACCGCGTGCTCGACGACCTCCTCGCCGACCTCGCCCGGCCCGCGCCCCAGCCTGGGGACGAGCCCGAGGACAGGCCCGGTCATGCGGCGGACGGTGAGGCGGCGGACGGTCAGGAGAAGCGGCGGCCCTCGTCGCGGCGGTAGGCCCAGGCGGCGGCGGCCGCCATGGCGACGGTCCAGCCGGCCAGCATGACCAGCGAGATCGCGCTCGGCCGGGCGTCGGCGACGGCCCACCAGATCAGCTCGGCCGCGCCCCTGGTCGGCACGTACGAGGACACGTCCTGCACGAACTGCGGCAGCACCTGGGGCGGGAGCAGCAGCCCGCCGAGGATGGCCATCGGGAAGAACAGCAGCTGCGACACCGCCATGGCCGCCTTGGAAGCGAGCCTGAAGCCGACGAACAGCCCCATCAGCATGAACGGCACGACCCCGGCGATCAGCGCGCCGAGCCCCAGCAGCAGCCGGGCCGGGGTGATCGCGGCCTCCGTGAACAGCGTCGCCACCACGAGCACGGGGATCGTCGAGAAGAGCATGACGGCGAGCGTGGACAGGATCCGCCCGGCGAACCGCGGGAGCGGGCCGGCGGGCAGGGTGCGCAGGTACGGGTTCCAGGGCAGCTCGCGTTCCTGCGAGACCGAGGTGCCGAGCCCGATGAGCGCGGCCGACATGGCGCCGAAGAACATCAGCGAGCCCGTCGCCGTCGTGGCGGCCACCGGGTCCTGGCCCGCGAACGGCACCACGAACGCCAGCATCGAGATGGCCGGGAAGAACGCGCTGGCCAGGATGGCGATCGGCACCCTGATCTGCTCGATCAGCAGGTAGCGGGTGTGGGCGAGGACCAGGCTGGACATCGAGGTCTCCTTCGGGGCGGGGGCTGGGGCTGGGGGCGCGCTCTCCGCCGAGATGGGGGATGGGCGAGCGGGCGCGCTCTTCTGCGAGGTCGGGGCCGGGCGTGCGGGCGCGTTCTTCTCCGGGGTGAGGCCGGGGACCGGGTCAGGCATGCGCGGGTGTCTTCGAGGTGAGGGCGAGGAAGGCTTCCTCCAGGGTGGCGGGCCTGATCTCCAGGCCGGAGAACGGCGCCCCGCTGCGTACCAGCTCCACGACCAGCCGGTCGGGATCGTTGACGACCAGGTCGAACCGGTCGCCCGAGCGTTCCGTGGCGAGCACGCCGGGCAGCTCGGGCAGGTGGCCGGCGACGAGGGAGACGCGGCGGGTGCCGACCAGGCCGCGTACGGCGCCGACGGTGTCGTCGGCCAGGAGGCGGCCGGAGCCGACGACCACGACCCGCTCGGCCAGCGCCTCGATCTCCTCCAGGTAGTGGCTGGTGAGCAGCACGGTGCCGCCCTCCGCGTGGAAGGACCTGATGCCGTCCCACAGCGCCCGCCGCGCCTCGACGTCCAGGCCGGTGGTCGGCTCGTCGAGGAACACCAGCTTCGGCCGGCCGGCGAACGCCAGCGCCACGGCCAGCCGCCGTCGCTGCCCGCCGGACAGCCCGCCGACCTGCCGCCTGGCCAGGTCGTCCAGGCCGAACCTGGCCAGCAGCTCCGTCGTCCCGACCGGGTCGGGGAAGTGCGCGGAGACGAAGCGGGTGATCTCGCCGACGCGCAGCGACTCGGGCAGCCCGGTCTCCTGGGGCGTGACGCCGATGCCGCGCCGCATGACCGGGTTCAGCGGCGAGCCGCCGAACAGCTCGACCGTGCCCGACGTAGGCCGGCGCAACCCGGCGAACAGGTTGATCAGAGTGGACTTGCCGGCGCCGTTGGGGCCAAGCAGGCCGACCAGTTCGCCCGCCCGGATGTCGAGTGAGACGTGGTCGAGCGCGAGCACGTCGCCGTAGCGGCGGGTGACGTTGGTCGCTCGGGCGAGGACTGTCATGTCAGCTCTCCTGTGGGGGTGGCGTGGGTGAAGGGCGCGTGCGGGGGGCGTTCAGCGCCGGGTCAGGCCCAGGACGACGACGGAGCCGACGACCAGGTGCATCAGGAGCAGCACCAGCGTCGCGGCGGTGCCGGTGGCGCTGCCGAGGGGGCCGGTCAGGGACAGGGCGAGCACGGCCAGGGCGGTGATCGTCCAGATCCGGCGGGCCTTGGCGGTGAAGCGTTCGAGCACGGCGAGCAGCGCCCAGCCGGCCAGCCCGGCCGCCAGGCTCGCGAGCACGACCATCACCGGCCCGACCGGCTGCGGGCCGGCGCCCATCCGCGCGCTCAGGTCGGTTCCGGCCACCGGGACCGCCAGGGCCCAGACGGCGAGAGCGGCCGCGGCGGCACCGATCACGGTGAGCAGCCGCTTCACGCGGGACCGAGCGGGGGACTGGGCGCGCGACTGGGTGGGGGACTGGGCGGCGGTCGGCTGGGAGTTCGGGGTGGTGTTCATGCCGCCAAGCCTCGCCCGCCGGCCTGCCCGGCACATCGGGCGCACGGTCGCGCCGTGTCCTTCCCGGGTGGGGTACGCCTCCGACTTTGGTAGGTGATGGGCCCGCCGTACCGGCGGTTAGCCTGGGCCGATGAGCCAGAGCCGACGCCCGCACCCCTTCGCCGTGGCAGGCGTGATCCTCGCCATGGGCGCGCTGACCGCCCTGGCGCTGTGGGGGCAGGCGGGCCGGTCCAGCTGGGGGCTGGACGTGGCGCTCGCGGTGGTGAGCCTGGCCGCGGCACTCGCCCAGCTGTGGTGGCCGGTCCACGGCGCGCTGGTCGCCACGGTGCTGGCCACGCTGTCCCCGGTGGCCACCCCCGCGGCGACCATGGGGGCGCTGCAGGTGTCGCTGCGCAGGCGGTTTCCCGTCGCGGCCGCGGTGACCGCCGCGGGCATGGCGGCTCATGTCGTGCAGGGGTGGTGGCGGCCCAACTCCGGCATCTCGCTGTCATGGTGGCTGCTGCTCATCTGCGCCTCCTACGGCGCGCTGCTCGGCTGGGGCTCGTGGGCCCGCTCCCGCCGCGCCCTGCTCATCTCTTTGCGCGAACGGGCCCGCCGCGCCGAGGCCGAGCAGGGCAGGCGGGTGGCCGAGGCGCGCATGGCCGAACGGCGGCGGCTGGCCAGGGACATGCACGACGTACTGGCTCACCGGCTGTCCCTGGTGGCCACCCACGCGGGGGCGCTGGAATACCGTCCCGACTCCTCACCCGACCGGCTCGCCGCCGCCGCGGGCGTGGTCCGCGCGGGCGTGCACCAGGCGCTGGAGGAGCTGCGCCAGGTGATCGGCCTGCTCCGCGAGCAGGACGACGAGTCCGACGAGCTCGCGCCCCGGCCGGGCCTGGCCGACCTGCCCGACCTCGTCGCCGACGCCCGCCAGGCGGGCCAGCCGGTACGACTGGACGAGCGGGCCGGCGACACCGCCGCCCTGCCGCCGGCCGTGTCCATGACCGCCTACCGGGTCGTCCAGGAAGGGCTGACGAACGCCCGCAATCACGCCCCCGGCGAGCCGGTCGAGGTGACGCTGAGCGGCGCGCCCGGCGACACCCTGCAGATCGACGTGCGCAACCCGGCGCCCCCGGCGGACGCCGCCCCGCTCGTGCCCGGCAGCGGACTCGGCCTGGTCGGGCTCACCGAACGGGTCCGGCTGGCCGGCGGACAGCTCGACCACCAGGAGACCGGGGGTGAGTTCCTGCTGCGGGCCCGGCTACCATGGCCCGAGTGATCCGCGTGCTTCTGGTCGACGACGACGCCCTGGTCCGTGCCGGGCTGTCCATGATGCTCGACGGCTCCGGCGGCATCAGCGTGGTCGCCGAGGCGGCCGACGGCCAGGAGGCCATCACCGCCACCGACGCCCACGCGCCCGACGTCGTCCTGATGGACCTGCGCATGCCCCGCGTCGACGGCATCACCGCGACCCGCCGGCTGCGCGCCCGTGCCCGGCCGCCCGAGGTGATCGTGCTGACCACGTTCGACACCGACGAGAACGTGCTGCACGCGCTCCGCGCCGGCGCCGCCGGGTTCCTGCTCAAGGACACCTCGCCGGCGCAGATCGTGGAGGCGGTCACCCGGGTCGCCGCGGGCGATCCGATCCTGTCGCCGCGCATCACCCGGCGGCTGATGGAGCGCACCGTCGCCCAGGCCGGCGCCTACGAGCGCGCCCGCGCCGCCCTGGCGGCCCTCACGCCGCGCGAGCACGAGGTGGCCCTGGCCATCGCCCAGGGCAGGACGAACGCCGACATCGCCGCCGACCTCACCATGGGCGTCACGACCGTGAAGGCCCACGTGTCCAGCATCCTGACCAAGCTCGCCCTGGACAACCGCACCCAGATCGCCCTCCTGGCCCACGACGCCGGCCTCACCTGACCCCGACGCCTCAGCCCTCCGCCCCACGCCTCAACCCCTGGGCCATCCCTCATCGGGGTCAGCCCCCGCCCGATCCTTCACCCCTCGCCCGGCAGGCCAGCTCCCGCCCGGTGCTCCGTCCGGCGAGTCGGCCCGCCCTCCGGAGGGCCAGCTCCCGCCCTGCCCTTCGGCCCTCGCCCGGAGGGTCAGCCTCCGCCTCCTCCTTCGCCCGGGTTGGACGGGTGGCCGGTGATGGCCTCGTCCTGGCGCTGGAGGATCTCCAGGAAGTCCGGCAACTCGTCGTAGTTGCTGAGGACGACGCCGGTCCAGCCGGAGTCCAGGTAGACGGTCCAGCTCGTGGAGATGCCGCCGCTGCCGCCGCCGCGGTTGAACTCCCACTGGCCGCCGCTGATGCGGATCGGGCCGGCGTACGAGGCGAAGGACGGGCTGCCGAGCCGGTCGCCGGGGCCGGGGCGCTTGGCCCCGGTGTAGAGGTCGGCATAGGGCGGCTCCAGCACCGTGCCGCCGCTCAGCGCGTGGGCGAACCTGGCCAGGTCCGGCGCGGTGGCGAAGACGTTGCCGACGAAGGCGCGGCCCGGGTTCTCGCCCGGCCCCTGCCGGCTCATGCTGTCCTTGTCCAGGTTGCGGACGCCGTCCACCCGGCCGCCGTCCGGCTGGCGCATGTAGGGGTGGGCGATGCGCTCGTCGGCGAGCCACTGCGTCCTGGTGTAGTACGCCGAGCCGCGCATGCCGGCGCGGGCGAAGACGTGCTCGTGCATGTAGTCCCAGTACGTCGTGCCGGTGACGGCCTCCACGATCTGCGCGGTGACGGCGGAGGCGGCGCCGCCGCCGGCGGTGTGGCCGTTGGCGGCGTCGTTCGAGCCGGGGGCCGCCCTCAGCGTCGCCTGCCCGGCCCACTGCCGGTGGTACTCGCGCACCTCTTCCCGGCTGGTGAAGACCCGGTGCACGTCCGGTGCCGGCGCGTCGATCCCGGACATGCCGGTGAGCAGGTGGTGGATGCTCACCTGCGCGGCGAGGTCGGCGGCCAGGCCGTTCAGGTGGGTGCCCACCGTGTCGGAGAGTTTCACCTGGCCCCGCTGCACCAGTTGCAGGACGGCCACGGGCAGGAACGGCCCGCCCGCCGAGGAGAGGTTGAACGCGACGTTCTCGTGATTGCGGATCCCCTTCTCCTTGTCGGCCATGCCGTGGGCGCGCGACAGGACCGTCCGGCCCCGGTACGACAGCAGCACGACGCCGGAGAACCTGTCCTGGGCGGCCAGTTCCGCCACGAACCGGTCGTAGGCGCCGCCGGGGAGGGTGTCCGGCGGGAGCCGGTCCTGCCAGGACGCCCCTGCCGCTGATGCCTCGGCCGCGGTGGCGGGGGCGCTGCCGAGCACGACGCCCGCCAGCGGCCCGCCGGCCGCCACCGCACCGGCGGCCAGCCCGCCCCATCCGAGCAGCCGCCGCCGCCCGACCTTTCGCACGGAATCGGTGTCCATTCCGCCTGCGTGGTCCTGGTCCCTGTCGTGCCCGGTCATCGCGCTCCCTGGGCGAGGCGGGAGGCGGGTGTTCGGAGAAGGGCGCGTTGATCGCGCGCGCTGTTGGTCATGGCTGCGATGTTTCAGGGCGAATGTCACCGGCTCGTACGCATGACGCGACCGTTCGTCGACGGACCGCTGCTCCTGGCTGGGTCGACGGGCCTCCGCTCCCGCCCGCGCCGACGGACCTCCGCTCCGGGCCGGAACGCCGCGACCAGCGGTGCCGGGCCGGAACGCCGCGACCAGCCGTGTCGGCTGGAGCGTCGCGACGAGCGGTGCCGCAGCCGTCCCGGGATGCGGGCGCGCGGGTTGGGCGACGGCCGTCTGGGGTGCGGGCGCGCGGGTAGGGGCATCGGCCATGAAAAAGACACGTGCCACCACCCTGCTCGCCACCGCCCTGGCCACCGCGGCCACCGCCGCCGCCGGCAGCCTGGCCACCACGTCGGGTTCCGCCTGGTACCGGCGGCTCAGCAAACCCTCCTGGCAGCCGCCCGCCCGCGCGTTCCCGCTGGTGTGGACGCCCCTGTACGGGCTGATCGCCTACGGTGGGGCCAGAGCGCTGTCACGCGCGGACGAGGAAGACCGGGCCGCGCTCGGCCGGGCGCTGGCGGTGAACCTGGCAACGTGCGACCGGCCCGCAACAGACTCGGTGCCCGGCCGAGCGCCCGGCCGAGTGCCCGGCCGGACGAGCGGCCGGGCGGGAGGTCGCGGGGTCAGCCGGAGGTGCGTTCCGAGGCGGCCTGGCGGAGCTGGACGGCGCGGACCCGTTCGATGTCGAGCTTGGTCGTCCGGTCGAAGCGGTAGATGCCGTTCTCCTCCTGGAATACGTCGGTCAGCTGGGTGTAGCAGTAGCCGAACATGCCCGGATCGTCCAGCAGTGCGTCGGTCAGGCCGGCGAAGCGGGCGTGGAACTCCTCTTCGCTGCGCACGCGCTGGCCGTACCCCCAGGAGCTGATCCGGGCGGCGTCCTGCGTGGTGCCGGCGAGCTCGGGGTTCCACCAGATGCCGCCGTACTCGCTGACGAAGTACGGCTGGCCGCGGTAGGGGACGGAGATGTCCTGCCCGGATTCGTCGTTGACGTACGGTTCGTCCTTGGCCAGGCCGCTGAGCTGGCCGGCGAACTCGGCGGGTTCCTGCTCGTAGTTGTGGGAGTCGTAGATGTCGGTCTCGGGGACGCGGTGGCTGTAGCCGGAGGCGTCGATGACCGGGCGGGTGGGGTCGGTGAGCTTGGTGGCCAGGAACATGCCGCGGGTGACGTCGTCGAGCTGGGTGAGGTGGTCGTGGATGGGCTGGCGGGTCTCGTTGAGCGGGCACCAGCCGATGATCGACGGGTGGGAGACGTCGCGTTCGAGGACCTCCAGCCACTGGGTGATGAAGGAGGCGGAGGGCTGCTGCTCGCGGCCGTCGTGGGCGCCCCAGTCGCCGAACTCGCCCCACACCAGGTAGCCCAGCCGGTCGGCGTGGTAGAGGAAGCGCTCTTCGAACACCTTCTGGTGCAGGCGGGCGCCGTTGAAGCCGGCTTGCACCGACAGTTCGATGTCGCGCAGCAGCGCGGCGTCGGTGGGGGCGGTCATGAGGCCGTCGGGGTAGTAGCCCTGGTCCAGGACGAGCCGCTGGAAGACGGGGCGGCCGTTGATGAGCACGCGCTTGCCGTCGATGGCGATCGAGCGCAGCCCGGCGTAGCTGTCCACGGCGTCGGTGACGGCGCCGGAGGCGTCGAGCAGTTCGATCGTGACGTCGTAGAGGAAGCCGTCGCCCGGCTCCCACAGGCGTACCCGGTCGGCCGGCAGCTCGACGCGCAGTGAGGGGGCGAGGTCGACGTCGGCGCGGGTGATGGCGGTGGCGACGGTTCCGGCGCCGTCGGAGACGGTGACGCGGACCGTGTCGCCGGGGCGGTTGCCGGACAGCGGGGTGACGACGGTGAAGGAGGAGGTGGCGACGTCAGGGGTGATGCGCGGGCGGCGCAGGTGCACGTCGGGGACCGGCTCCAGCCAGACCGTCTGCCAGATGCCGGTGGTGCGGGTGTAGAGGCACTCGTAGTTGTGGTACCTGGCCGACTGCTTGCCGCGCGCCTGCGGGCCGCGCCGGGAGTCGCGGGCGCGGACCACGATCGTGGCCTGCTCGCCGGGCCGGGCCGCGGCCGACAGGTCGGCGGTGAAGGGGGAGAAGCCGCCGCGGTGGCGGGCCACCTCGACGCCGTTCACCCAGACCGTCGCGTCGTGGTCCACGGCGCCGAAGTGCAGCAGCGTCCTGCGGCCCGTCCACGCGGCCGGGATCGTCACGGTACGGCGGTACCACACCGCCTCCATGAAGTCGGTGTGCCCGAGCCCGGACAGGTCGGACTCCGGCGCGAAGGGCACGGTGATGGTGCCGGCGAGCTCGCGTTCGCGCAGTCCGCGCTCCAGGCCGGAGTCCGAGGCGTCGATCTCGAACTGCCAGGGGCCGTTGAGGGTGAGCCAGTCGGGGCGGACCATCTGCGGGCGGGGATATTCCGGGCGTGGCACGTCAAGGGGAACGGTGCTCATCAGACAACCTAACAATTCGCAAGTTTCGGGAGAAGTCAAGTCCTTTTGCTACGTAGCAGAGTGTGCCACACTCCCTCCAACCGGAGCCAACATCCGGCTACCCACCGCTGTGCGGGCCGCCGGATCCTCTGCAAGGAACCACTAATGAGCAAGTCGCCCAATATCCGGCTCTCCCGCCGTAGGGTGCTGCAAGCCGCAGGCCTCTCGGCGCTGCTGGCCGGTTGCGGCACGGGGCCCGCGAGCCGAAGTTCGCAGGAGATCACGTTCTGGCATCTGCTCACCGGCGGTGACGGCGAGCGCATGAACGCGATCGTGAACAAAGCCGACGCGGAACTGCCGGACGCGCATATCAAGCAGATCGTCCTGTCCTGGGGTGCCCCCTACTACACCAAGCTCGCCATGTCCGCCGCCGGCGGCCGGGCGCCCGACCTGGGCATCGCGCACATGTCGCGCCTGGCCGGATACGCGCCCGGCGGCCTGCTGGACCCCTGGGACCTGAACCGGCTGGCCCGCTACGGCATCACGGAGCAGTCGTTCACCGCCCCGGCCTGGAAGAGCTCCATGGTCGACGGTAAGACCTTCGCCCTGGCCCTGGACTCGCACACGTTCGTGGCGTTCTTCAACACCGAGCTGGCCGGCAAGGCCGGGGTGCTCGAATCCGGCGACAAGCTGCCGGAGATCAAGACCCTGGAGGACATGAAGAACCTCGGCCGGGAGTTCAAGAAGGTCACCGGCAAGCCGTACGGGCTGTCCTACGGCTTCCTCGGCGACGGCGCCCAGGTGTGGCGGCTGTTCTGGACCTTCTACACCCAGCACGGCGCCACCTTCGACCTGACCGGCGACAAGTTCGTCTACGACGCCGAGGCGTTCGGCGCGTCGGTCGAGGCGATGCGCAGCCTGGTCGACGGCGACGTGGCCTCCAAGAGCGCCGACTACGCCACCGCCAGCTCCACCTTCCTCAACGGGGACTCCGGACTGGTCTTCTCCGGCGTCTGGGAGCTGCCGCAGTACCAGGACGCCAAGGTGCCGCTGGGCGCCATGCCCATCCCGAACATGTTCGGCACCGGCGTCAACGCCAACTGGGGCGACTCGCACACCTTCGTGCTGCCGCACCAGGACAACCCGGACGAGCACCGGCGCGAGCTGGCCTACCAGGCGGTGGCCGCCATCCTGAAGAACTCGCTGCCCTGGGGCGGCGCCGGGCACACCCCCGCCTACCAGCCCGTCGTCAACAGCCCGGAGTTCAAGGCGCTGCGGCCGAACAGGGACTACGCGGTCACCGCGACGTACCTGCACTACGACCCGCCGTCCTCCTTCACCGGGGCGGCCTCCAGCTTCATGACCCAGTTCGGCAGCATCGTGCAGAACGTGCTGATCGGCCAGACGTCGGTCAAGGACGCCGTCGCCGCCTTCGCCGAGAGAGTCAGCGTCCTCATGTCCAAGGCGGTGCAGCGATGACGTCGGCCACCCTCAGCAAACCGGGCGCCGTGGGCAAGACCGCCGCGACCCGCGCGAAGACGACCAGGAGCCGGGGCGGCCTGCTGTACGTGCTGCCGTTCTTCGTCGCCTTCGCCCTCTTCCTGCTGTGGCCCCTGGTGTACGGCCTGTGGATGAGCTTCACCGACCGCGACCTCGCCGCCGGCGCCTCGCCGCGGGTGGTCGGGTTCGCCAACTACGCCGAGGCCCTCACCGACCCGATGGTGTGGACCACGTTCGGCAACACCGTGCTGTTCACCGTGATGACCACGATCCCGCTTGTCGTGCTGGCCCTGGCGGCGGCGCTGCTGGTCAACATGGGGCTGCCGGGGCAGTGGGTGTGGCGGATGGCGTTCTTCCTGCCGTACCTGCTGGCCTCGACCGTGGTCAGCCTCTTCTGGGAGTGGATCTACAACCCCGAGCTCGGCCTGATCAACGCGGTGCTCGGCGTGTTCGGCATCGAGGGGCAGTCCTGGCTGCAGGACCCCGACTTCGCCATGGCGGCCATCGCGGTGGCCACCACCTGGTGGACGCTCGGCTTCAACTTCCTGCTCTATCTGGCCGCGCTGCAGAACATCCCCGCCACGGTCTACGAGGCCGCCTCGATCGACGGGGCGGGCAAGTGGCGGCAGCTGTTCTCCGTCACGCTGCCGCTGCTGCGCAACATCACCATGCTCATCCTCGTGCTGCAGGTGCTGGCCTCGCTGAAGGTGTTCGACCAGATCTACCAGATGACGGCCGGCGGCCCCGACAACTCCACCCGCTCGATCCTGATGTACGTCTACGACACCGGCTTCACCGGTTACCGGCTCGGCTACGCCTCGGCGATCTCGTACGTCTTCTTCGCCATCATCCTGATTCTGTCGCTGCTGCAGCTGCGGTTCGCCCGGAGGTCCGACCAGTCATGAGAACCAGCTTCGCCGGGCGTGCCGTGGCCCTCGCGGTATTGGCCCTGTTCAGCCTGCTGATGCTGGCGCCGTTCCTGTGGGCGGTGAACACCTCGTTCAAGACCGAGGCGGACGCCGGCGCGAGCCCTGTGACGATCCTGCCCAAGACCGGCTACACCTGGGACATCTACGCGAACCTGTTCCGGCTGGGCAGCATCCCCACCTGGATGGTCAACAGCGTCCTCGTGGCCGCCGCGGTCACGATCATCACGCTGGTGATCTCCACGCTGGCGGGGTACGCGTTCTCGCGGCTGGACTTCACCGGCCGCAAGGTGCTCCTGGGCCTCACCGTCGCCTCGATCATGGTCCCCGGGACGATCTTCATCGTGCCGCTGTTCGACGAGATGCTCGCCTTCAACATGGTCGACACCTACTGGGGGATCATCCTGCCGCAGGTGGTCGCGCCGGTGATGGTGTTCATCCTCAAGCGGTTCTTCGACAGCATCCCGCGCGAGCTGGAGGAGGCCGCGCGGGTGGACGGGGCGGGGTCGCTGCGCATCTTCCTGCGGATCGTGCTGCCGCTGTCGCGGCCGATCATCGCGGCGGTGGCGATCTTCACGTTCGTGGGCGCGTGGAACAACTTCCTGTGGCCGTTCATCGTGACCAACGATCCCGACCTGATGACGCTGCCGGTCGGGCTGGAGACGGTCTCCACCGGCTTCGGCGTCGTCTTCGCCGAGAACATGGCCAAGTCGGTGCTGGCCGCGCTGCCGCTGATCGTGGTGTTCCTGTTCTTCCAGCGCCAGATCATCAAGGGCATCGCCACGACCGGCCTCGGCGGCCAGTAGCGGCGCCGCCGGACCAGGGGCCCGCCCGGCCGGGCGGGCCTCACTGGCTCGACTCGCGCACCCGCAGGTGGAAGTCGACCGTGATGTGCGGCTCGCGCCCGCTCGGCTTGCCGGTGATCTGCTCGTGCAGCATGGCGACCGCGTGGGCGGCCATCGCCTCCAGGTCGGGGGAGACGGACGTCAGCGACGGCGTGGAGTAGCGGGCCTCCTCCACGTCGTCGAACCCCACCAGCGCGACCTCCTGCGGCACGAGGACGCCGCGCTCGCGCAGCGCCCTCAGCGCGCCGAGCGCCAGGGAGTCGTTCATCGCGAAGATGGCGTCGGGCAGCGGGCGCCCCGAGCCGATGTGCTCCTCGATCGCCTGCCGGCCGCGCGCGCGGGACCAGTCGGCCGCGACCATCAGGGCCTCGTCGGCGGGCAGCCCCGCCTCGGCCAGTCCGTCGAGGAAGCCGCGCAGGCGCATGCTCGCCGTCTCACTGCCGTGGGGGCCGTGGCCGAGCAGCATCAGCCGCCGCCGGCCCGTGCTCACCAGATGGCGGACCACGGCCAGGGACGCCTCCCGGTTGGGGATGGCGACATGGTGGATGTCGCCTTCCAGCACGTGGTCGCCCATGAGCACGAGCGGAAAGCCGGGGCGGCGGTGCCGCCCGTCCTCCGGCCGCAGGGACAGCGCCATCATGATCGCGCCGTCGGTGAGCTGGTTGCGGCCGCCCGTCAGGACCTGCAGCTCGCGCTCGCGGTCGGAGTCGGTCACCTCGATCAGCACCCGGTGGCCGAGCGCCTCGGCCTCGCGCACGACCGGGCCGGCGAGGTCGGCGAAGATGCGCGCACGAAAGTCGGGGACGACGAGCGCGATGAGCCCCGTACGGGAGCGCCGCAGGCTGCGGGCGGCCGCGTTGGGCACGTAACCGAGCTCCTCCATGGCCTCCAGCACCCGCCGGCGCGTCTCAGGGCGGACATAGGCGTAGTCGTTGACGACGTTGGACACCGTGCGCTGGGAGACGCCGGCCGCGCGGGCGACGTCGTGCATGCTCACGGCCATGACGGCACGCCCCCCGGCATGCCCTCGGGTACGCCTCCCGGCGCGGCTCTCCCGGCGCGGCGGGCGGCGCCGGCCGAGGCGGGTCGCCCCGCCGCACGGTCGTCGTCGCCGCCGCCGGGTCCGGCGGCCAGGTCGAAGATCACCACTTCATGGTACTGGCGGGGTGCCGGAGCCCGCCTCCGATTAACCGGGCCGCGCCCCCGGCTACCGGCCGCCGCCGCCCATCAGGCCGCCACTCTCGCCGTTCAGCCCGTCGCCGTTCAGGCCATCCTTGTTGAGTGTGTCCGCGTTCAGTACGTCCCCGTTCGGGCCGTCGGCGCGGCGTAGCTCCTCGTCCAGGATGGGCGCGCCCTCGGTCACCGTGTGGATGCCGATGACGCTGACGATGGCCAGCACCTCCATGATCTCCTCCGCGGTGGCGCCGAGGCCGAGGGCGTTGCGCATGTGCAGCTTCAGCCCCGGCTCGTACAGATGCGTGGCGGAGGCGTCGAAGGCGATGTAGATGAGCTCCTTGACCTTCGGCTCCAGCACGCCGGTAGTCCAGGGCACGCCGGAGAAGTCGAGATAGGCCTCGAACAGGTCCGGGTCCAGCTCCAGCAGCCCGTCCCAGAAGCTGTGCCAGTAGCCGCGCCGGCGGGTGAAGTCGGCCTTCAGCTCCTCGCGGCGCTCGTCGAGCGGTTCGGGGCCGTCGCGCAGCCCCTCCTCTTCCAGCACCTCCAGCAGCAGCGGCACGCCGATGTTGCAGGCGTGGATGCCGAGGGTGGCGGTCAGCTGCAGCACCTCCATGATCTCCTCGGCGCTCGCGCCGTAGCCGAGGGCGGCGCGGACGTGCTGGCGGATGCCGGGGGCGTAGAGGTGGGTGGCCGCGGCGTCCATCGCGATGTAGACGAACTCCTTGACCTTGGGCGGCAGGCGGTCCCTGTTCCAGGGCACCGCCGACAGGCGCAGATAGGACTCCAGGAATCCGGGGTCGAGCCGCAGCATGCTCTCCCACGCCTCGCCCCAGGTGCCGCGCACCCGGACGAACTCGTCCTTGATCTCCTGCTGGCGGGTGGTGAGCGTCATGTCGTGTGTTCTCCTCGCATCGTCGGCCGACCGGCCGGCGTCAGTGGTCCGGCGTCAGGTGGCCCGTTCGTCAGTTGCCCGGCGTCCAGGCGCCTGCGCCGCCGCCGCGGGTCACCGTGTTGACCATGAACGCCCCGCCGTCGGCGGAGACGACCTCTCCCGTGACGTACGCGGCGTCGTCGCCGAGCAGGAAGGCGACCACCCCGGCGATCTCCTCGGGCGTGCCGACCCGCCGCATGGGGACGGTGCCGCCGCGCCGCTCCATCGTCTTGGCGCGCGAGGCGTCGTCGGAGGAGGCGAACAGGCCGGTCGGGATGAGGCCGGGGGCGACCGCGTTCACGCGCACGCCGCGCGGCCCGCCGTACATGGCGGCGCCGCGCACCAGCCCGAGCACGCCGTGCTTGGAGGTCTGGTACGGCACCTGGTCGTCGGCCCCGCGCAGCGAGGAGATCGAGGCGGTCACGACCACGGCGCCGGCGCTGCTCTGCTCGCGGTAGCGGCGGAAGGCGGCCCGCAGCCCGAGGAAGACCCCGCGCAGGTTGACCGCGATCACGTAGTCGAAGTCGGCCGCGGCCACGTCCGGCAGCGGCGCCAGGGTGCCGAGCACGCCGGCGTTGAGGTGGTGCAGGTCGATCCGGCCGAAGCGGGTCAGCGCCGCCTCGACGTAGGCGTCCACGCCCTTCTCGGTGGACACGTCGGCGTGCACCGCGAGGGCCGGGCCAGGAAGGGAGGCGGCGACAGCGTCGGCGGAGTCGCCGTCGGCGTCCACGACGACGACGTGCGCTCCGTCACCCGACAGCCGCCGGGCGCTGGCGGCGCCGATCCCGCTGCCGCCGCCGGTCACCACCGCGACCCGAGGGCCGGAGCCGGGCACAGAGGGGGGAGGGGTGTTCTCAGCCAACGCGCACCACCTGTTCACCGGCGCCCGGCAGCAGGGGGAAGCGGGTCATCACGCCGGCGTCGTGCCCGGCCACCAGGGCGCTGCCGGGCGCCTGGGTCATCTCGCGCAGCAGGTCGTAGGCGCGGTACGTGCCGGTGAGGTCGGTGAGGTAGGTGAACGGGCGGTCCAGTTCCACCTCCTCGTAGAAGTGCACGGCGTCGGAGGCGAGCACGGCCTGGCCGGACTCGGTCGCGACCTGGACGACGACCTGTCCCGGCGTGTGGCCGCCGACGGGGATCACCTCGATGCCGGGCGCGATCTGGGTGGCGCCGTCGATCAGGGTGGCACGGCCCTCGTCGCGCACCTGGCGCAGGTGCTCCAGCTCCTCCGGCTCGGTGGTGTAGGAGAACTGGCGGCGCCCGGCGTACGGGCCGGTCCAGAACTCGAACTCCGCCCTGGCCAGGACGACCTCGGAGGAGGGGAAGGCGTGCAGGTTGCCGATGTGGTCGTAGTGGGCGTGGGTCACGATCACCTGAGGGGAGTCCTCCGGCAGCACGCCCAGGGCGGCCAGGGCCTCGACCGGGGCCGACAGGTCCTTGCGCGGCGCGCGGTGGCCCTTGGACGCGGCGCTGTAGCCGGTGTCGACGATCACCGTGCGCTGCTCGTTGCGCGCCACCCACAGGTAGAAGTCCATGTCGATGGGGCTGTCGGGCTCGCCGTACAGGTGGTGGTTGAGGAACGTCTGGGCGCGGGAGGTCGAGCGGGTGGCGTAGCGGATCGCCAGTACCTCGTACGTCGCGGGGCCGCTCATCGGTTCACCAGCCCGGAAGCGTTGGCGCCGAGCATGCGGCGGATGTCGGCCTCGGGCAGCCCGGCGTCCAGCAGGCCGCGCGCGCCCCGGCGGAACAGGGTGACGGGCAGCGGGTTGTTGCGCTGCCCGGAGTCCGACGACAGCACGGTCCGCTCGGGACCGACGGCCTTGATGAAGGCGAGCAGCTCGTCGAGCTCGCGGCGGCGCTCGGGCCGGCCGAAGTACATGACCAGGCAGTGCTCGATGTGGGCGCCCTGCCTGGACCACTCGGCGGCCTGCTCGACGGAGGCGCCGACGACGAAGCAGGGGTGGTTGACCAGGATGCGCTCGATGCCGGCGCCGCGCGCGGCGGCGATCAGCTTGGTGGTCTCCTCCACGCCCAGGTGGCCGCAGGTGAGGATGGCCTGCTCGGCCGCGATGATCGACAGGATGTCGTGCACCTCGGGCAGCACCTCGCCGTCCTCGCCGAGGATGCTGAGCACCTCGTTCTGGCGCAGCTCCACGACCGGGGTGGGGAAGCCGGTGTCGTGGTCGCGGTGGTGGTCGATGTGCGCCGCCGAGGACAGGGTGGGGAACCAGACGATGCGCCCGCCCATGCGCAGGGCCAGCTCGACCGCGTACGGGTTCAGGCCGCCGACGCTCTGGTTGAGCGCGATACCGCCGCGCACCTCCACCGGCAGGTCGTCCAGGCCGGCCGGGCCGAGCGCCAGGATGTCGGTGACCATGCTGTGGTGGTGGGACTTGGCCACGATGACCTCGAACCCGGCGTCGGACGCGTCCCTGGCGGCGTCCAGCAGGCTCATGCGCCGGGGGAACGGGCTCGGCCCGGGGTGCTGGTGCAGGTCGACGGCGCCGACGAGCAGCGCGTCGGCCTCGGCGTCGGGGGTGGCGCGGTCGCCGTCGAGCTCGGGGTCGAGCAGTTCCGAGGGGGCGTGGGTCATGCGGTCTCCTTGACAGTGCGGGGTTCGGGGGTCTCGGCGGCGGGCTCGGGGGCCGCCTCGTCCGGCGGGGTGACCAGCACCTGGTGAGCGGGGTCCCAGTAGGCGGTCACGCGGCCGCCGGGCCTGATGCCGTTGGTGGCGTCGGGCGGCAGCACGGCGCTGCCCGTGGTGCCGTCGCCGTAGTCGAGTTCGGCGCGCTGGTGCGTGCCCTGGAAGGACAGCGTGGTCACGGTCGCCGGGATGCTGTTGGCGCCGTCCGGCACGTCGGCGGAGGTGGCGGCCAGGCTCAGGCGTTCGGGGCGGACGATGAGGTCGCGCCCGGCGGGCAGGCCGTCGGCGTCGGCCACGGCCCACTTGTGGCCCGCCCACTCGTACACGCCGCCGGGCCGCAGCCGGCCGGGGAAGAGGTTGGACTCGCCGAGGAAGCGGGCCACGAACCGGGTGCCGGGGTTGCGGTAGAGGTCGGCCGGGGTGCCGATGCGTTCCACCCGGCCGGCGTTGAAGACCGCGATGCGGTCCGACAGCGACATGGCCTCGTCCTGGTCGTGCGTGACGAACACGAACGTCAGCTTCAGCTCCTGGTGCAGGCGCTTGATCTCCTGCTGCAGGCTCTGGCGCAGCTTGCGGTCCAGGGCGCTGAGCGGCTCGTCGAGCAGCAGCACGCTGGGGGAGAAGACGACGGCCCTGGCCAGGGCGACGCGCTGCTGCTGGCCGCCCGACAGCTCGTCGGGGCGCCGGCCGCCCATGCCCTCCAGGTCCACCAGCCGCAGCGTCTCCTCCACCCGCCGGGCCGTCTCGTCCTTGGCCACCTTGCGCTCGCGCAGGGGGAAGGCGACGTTCTGGGCGACCGTCATGTGCGGGAAGAGCGCGTAGTTCTGGAACACCATGCCGAACTCGCGCCGGTGCGGGGGCAGCGGCGCGATGTCGCGGCCGCCCAGCTTGATGGAGCCCGAGGTGATGTCGGTGAAGCCGGCGATCATGTTGAGCGTGGTGGTCTTGCCCGAGCCGCTCGGCCCGAGCAGGGTGATGAACTCGCCGGGGGCGATGTCGATGCTGACGTGATCCACCACGAGGGGGCCGGAGCCGTACCTCTTGCACAGGTCCGTCAGCTCGATCCGGCCGCCGCCGCTCTCCGTTGCGCTCATCGTTGCCTACCTGCCTTTCCTCGGCGCGCGCCGATCACCTGCGCCAGCAGGATGGGAACGCTGACCAGCACCACCATCAGGCTCGACGCCGCCGAGATGGTGGGGTCGATCTGCACGGTCACGCTGTTGAACATCTGGACGGGAAGAGTGAGCGCGGACGGCGACTGCAGGAACAGCGCGATCACCACCTCGTCGAAGGAGGAGATGAACGCCAGGACCGCGCCGGACAGCACGCCGGGCAACGCCAGCGGAAGAGTGATCTTCAAGAAGACGGAGAACGGGCCGGCGCCGAGGCTGCCGCCGGCCTTCTGCAGCGCCGGGTCCATGCCCTGCAGCCGCGCCGTCACCGCGATCACCACGAACGGCAGCGCCATCGCGGTGTGGGCCAGCGCGATGCCGGTCAGGGTGCCGCTGAGGCCGAGCCGCAGGAACGCCGAGAAGATCACCAGCGCGATGAGGATGTGCGGGATGATGATCGGCGACAGCAGCAGCCCGTTGGCCATGCCGCGGGTCCGCGGGCCGAGCCGCTGCAGGCCCAGCGCGGCGGCGGTGCCCAGCGTGGTGGCCAGCAGCATCGTCAGCAGCCCGACCTGGAGGGAGTTGACGATGGAGGTGCTCCACTCGGGCGCGGTGAACAGCCGCTCGTACCACTCCAGCGAGAAGCCTTCGGGCGGGAACCTGAACGTCTTGGACGCCGAGAAGCTCATGGGGATGACGACCAGCGTCGGCACCGTCAGGAACAGCCCGATGAGCACGGAGACGATCTTGAGCCAGGGGCGCGCGTTCATCGGCCGCCACCTCCCGCCATGACGTGGGCCGCGCCGCTGGCCGCGCCGGAGCCGGCCAGCCGCCGGCTGACTCCCAGCGAGATCAGCGTCACGACCAGGATGAAGATGCCCAGCGCGCCGGCGCCGCCGAAGTCCAGCAGCTCCCTGGTGCGCACCGCGATCACCTGGGCGATGAGCGCGTCCTGCGGCGAGCCGAGCAGCGCCGGGGTGACGTAGAAGCCGAGCGCCAGCACGAAGACGAGCGAGGCGCCGGAGACGACGCCCGGCAGCGACAGCGGCAGGTACACCTTGCGGAAGGCCGACAGCCGGCTCGCGCCCAGGCTCTGCCCGGCCAGCAGCAGGCGGCGGTCGATCTGCTGCATGACGCTGTACATGGGCAGCACCATGAACGGCAGCAGCACCTGGATCATCGAGACGGCCACGCCGGTCGTGGTGCCGAGCAGCCTGACGCCGCCCAGCCCGACCAGGGACAGCATGCCCTGCACCACCCCGCCGTCCTGCATCAGCACCATCCACGCGAAGTTGCGCGCGAGCATGCTGGTCCAGAACGGCACCAGCACGACCGTCACCATGACGGCCCGCGTGGTGGGCGAGGCCAGCGTCATCATGTACGCGTACGGGTAGGCCAGCAGCACGCCGGCCACGGTGACGATCAGCCCGACCAGCAGCGTGCGGCCCAGCACGCGCAGCGTGTAGCCGTCGGTGAACAGCGACACGTAGTTGCCCAGCCCCGGCTCGGGGTCGGTGAAGCTGCGCATGAAGATGTCGAGCAGCGGCACCACGAAGAAGACGCCGAGCGCCACCAGCGCGGGCAGGAGCAGGAACAGGGCGGCCGCCCGGCGGCGGACCGCCGGGCGCGAGCGGGCAGGAGCCCGCCCGGCCGCGACCGCGGGCTGCGCGGTCTGAGGGGGTGCGGTTGGAGCCGGCATGACGGTTTCCTAGCTGACCTTCCAGCTCGTCCAGCGCTTGGTGACCATGTCGGTGTTCTTGATCCACCACGGCTTGTCCTGCTCCAGCAGGGTGCCGCGGTCGGGCAGGAAGGCGTTGAACGTCTTCTGCACGTCGCTGTAGCCGATCTTGTCGATGTCGACGTCTGCGCGGGCGGGCGCCGTGCCGGTCAGCTTGGCGTACGCCTCGGCCTGGGCCGGCTCGGTGATGAAGGCCAGCGCCTTCTGCGCCAGCGCCTTGTTGGGCGAGCCCTTGGGGATGACCAGGGCGCCGATGTCGGTGGTGGTGAAGTCCCAGACCGGCTTGAGGTTGGCGCCGCTCTGGGAGGTGACGATCGTGCGGGCCGTGACGGTGAGGACCATCGAGCCCTGGCGGTCCACCATCATCTGCTGGACCGCGCCGTAGCTGGGCGCGAACACCAGGGACGACTTGATGGTGTCGAGCTTGCGCAGCGCGCGCTCCAGGTCGAGGGGGTAGACCTTGTCGGGCGCCACGCCGTCGGCCACGAGGGCGGCCTCCAGCAGGCCGGACTTGGGGTAGTCCTGGACGATGCGCTTGCCGGGGAAACGCTTGACGTCGAAGAAGTCGGCGATCTTGGTGGGCTGGTCGCCCTTGTAGATGTCGGCGTTGTAGCTGAAGACGTTGGCGTAGCGGTAGGTCGGCACGAAGCAGTCGTGGGTCGTTCCGGGCGGGAACTTGCTGCGGTCCAGCGCCGGGTCGTCCAGCTTCTCGTACTGCTGCCCGCAGTAGGCGCCGGCGTAGATCCAGCTCATGTTGGCCAGGTCCCACGTGGTCCGCCCGGCCGCGACCATGGCCTTGACCTGGGCGGCGTCGGCGGGGCTGACGTTGGCGAACGTGGTGCCCGTCTTGGCCGTGAACGGCTCCTGGAGGGCCTTCTTCTCGTCCTCCTGGAACTGGCCGCCCGTACTGGCCCAGGTGAGGGTCTTGGACGCGCTGGCCGTCGAGTCGGCGCCGGAGCCGCAGGCCGCCGTGGCGGTCAGCAGCGTGGCGACGGCGAGCAGGGAGCGAAGATATCTGTGCCTCATGTGATTTGCCTTTCTTGAGGGGAGAGCCGTGACGGCTGGGGGATGTCGCGGCTCCCGGTTCCACCCCCGTCATCACCGCCGCCGGGCCAAGGCCGGTCGGGGTGCGGAGAGCGGTCGATCACTCTCCCGCGCGCTCGAACGAGGCGCGTAATGCCTGGTTGATGGCCTGTGCGCCCTCGCGCAGGGTCATCACCACGTCGCTGTCGTCCTCCTCGGGAACGAGCTGGGTCACGCCGAGCACCGCGATGGCGGCCACGACGCGGTCGGCCGCGTCCCTGACGGGGACCGCCACGGCGCGCACGCCTTCGGAGGCGCTGGAGCGGATGGCGACGCCGGTCCTGCGGACCTCCTCCAGCCCGTCGGCCTCCAGCGCGAGGTCCACCGCCTCCTTGCGGAAGTGGTAGAAGGACTGGTCGTGGAAGGCGCGGAAAACGCAGTCCTGCGCCGTTCCCCGCCTCAAGGTGCTGCCGGCCCTTATCGAGACGTGGGCCGTGCGGCTGCTGTCCTCGTGGACCTGGGCCACGACCGCCTGGCGGCCGTTCCAGATCGTCAGGACGACGGTGTGCCGGACGCGCAGGCTGATCTGCTCCATGATCGGGCGGGCCACGTTGACGACCCCCAGCCGCGACAGCGCCATCGTGCCGAGCTCGGCCAGCAGCGGCCCGAACTCGTAGCGGTTGCGGTCACGGCGCTGGAGCAGGCCGTGGTTCTCCATCGAGGCCAGGTAACGGTGCGCGGTGGATTTGCCCACTCCGAGCTCCTGCGCTGCCGACACCAGGTCGATGGTCCCCGCCTCGCCCAGCAGCCGCAGCAACTGGACGACGCGAGCGACGACCTGAAGGTCGCCGCTGGGGATCTCGGGGGTGTTGGTGGTCACGTGCGGTCCTCCCGCCTGTAGTCCGGATCTGGCGCGTCCCGCATTGCGGAGCTTGCGTTCACGCATCCGGTACGCCGGACTGTAGAACACGCCCTACCGGGGCCGTCAAGGTTTCATGGGTATTTCGACTACAAGAAAGGTCCGTGTTCAGAACCGGACTCTTGACGCACAGCACCCGAAAGCCTACCGTCGCCTCATCCCGCTTAACAGAACTCACATCCCGAAATGAGGGACAGGAGGATCCATGCGTATGCTCCAACGGCTACGCGACACCGACACGTGCCTCGTCGGCACCTGGGTCAAGATCCCCGCGTTGGAGACCGTCGAGCTCTTGGCCCGGGCCGGCTTCGACTTCGTGGTGGCCGACATGGAGCACAGCCCCATGACCCTGGAGTCGACCTACCGCGCGATCGTCGTCGCCCAGGGACTCGGGATGCACGCCCTCGTCCGCGTTCCCGACGCGGGCGGCAGCCATCTGCAACGCGTCCTCGACGCGGGAGCCGACGGCATCCTCGTCCCGCACGTGACCGGCCCGGCCGACGCCCAGCGCGCGATGTCCGGCATGCTCTTTCCCCCGCGCGGCGGCCGCGGCCTCGGCACCACCTCCCGCGCCGGCACCTGGGGGCTCGACGCCACCGCCGACTACGTCCGGCGCGGCGACGAGGAGACCCTGCGCATCCCGCAGCTCGAAGACCTCAGCGCGCTGGAGCAGGCCGAGGAGATCCTCGACACCCCAGGACTGAACGCCGCCTTCCTCGGCATGGGCGACCTGACCATGTCCACCGGGCTCACCGCGAACGACCCGCTGCTGCAGCGGCACAGCGAGAACCTGCTCAAGGCCGCCCGCGCCAGGAACATCCCGCTCGGCACCGCCTGCCGCGACGCCGCCGCCGCCCGCCAGGCCGCCGAGCGCGGCTTCTCTTTTGTCATGATCGGCAACGACGCGGGCATCTTCGGCTCCGCCGCCGCCGAGCTCCGCCGCGCCGCCGGCTCCCTGCCCCGCGTCTGACGGCCGCGCCCCCTCCCCGGCGCGCACCCCTCTGACGTACGCGCCCCTTTGACGTACGCGCACCCCTCTGGCGTACGCACTGCCCCCACGAGAGGACCAGCAATGCCCTACGACCCGACCGACGCCCGCTCGGCACTGCCGACGGCGACCGCGCGGAAGCCGGCCGGCGCGCCCACGCCCGCGAGCCACGTCAAGTGGTACGAACTGCCGCCCGCCACCACCGACGGCGACACCCGCACCTGGTACGGCCGCAGCCAGCACCTGATCATCGGCTACACCGACCTCGTCACCCCGACCGGCTTCACCGTGCCGGCCACGCACGCCGACGAATGCGCCGTCCTCATGCCCGACCCCGGCACCTCCGCCACCGTCTCAATCAACGGTGAGGCCACCGAGATCGGCGGGCAGACCCTGACCTTCATCCCGCCGGGCGCCGCCGACGTACGCCTGACCGGCACCGGCCGGGTCGTCACCATCTTCACCGCCCGCTCCGGCGTCGCCCCCGGCCCGGCCGCCAACGAGGACGCCTACACCGAGCCCCGCCCCGGCGTCGCCCCCCTGGTCAACTGGCCGGACCCGGTCGGCGGATTCCAACTGCGCACCTACGACCTCGACGTGCCGGGCCTGGCCGACCCGCCGTTCCGCATCTTCAGGTGCACCTCGTTCATGGTGAACTTCACCCACCCGCGCACCGGGCCGCGCGACACCAAGCGCATGTCGCCGCACACCCACGACGACTTCGAGCAGTGCTCGCTCATCATCGACGGCGAATACACCCACCACCTGCGCTACGCCTGGACCACCGACCTGAGCCAGTGGCTCGACGACGAGCACGAGAAGTGCGCCAGCCCGTCCCTCACCATCATCCCGCCCCCCGCCGAGCACACCAGCCAGGCCATCGCGGAGGGCGTCAACCACCTGATCGACATCTTCTCCCCGCCGCGCGCGGACTTCTCCCGCATGGACGGCTGGGTGCTGAACGCCGCCGACTACCCGATGCCCGAGGACGAGGCCACCGCATGAGCAGGATCGCCCCCATAGGTCCCGACGAGCTCGACGCCCGGCAGTGGCGCATCTACGACGCCCTGGTCAACGGCCGGCGCGCCGCCCAGCCCCGGCCGTTCCCCATCGTGGACGAGCAGGGCGCCCTGACCGGGCCGTGCAACGCCTGGCTGCTCAACTCCGCCATCGGCAGCGCGTTCGAGCAGCTCGGCGCGGCCGTACGGTTCGAGATCTCGCTGACCGCCCGCGACCGCGAGATCATCATCCTCAGCGTCGCCCAGCACCGCGACAGCCCGTACGAGATGTACGCCCACCGGCTCGCCGGCGCCGCCGCGGGACTGTCGGAGCTCGAGGTCGAGGCGCTGGCCACCGGCGCCGACCCCGGCCTCGCCGACGAGCACGAACGCGTCGTGCTCGACACCACCCGCCTCCTGCTGCGCACCGGCGGCCTCGACGACGACGCCTACGCACGGGCCGTCAAAGCCCTCGGCGCCCCCGGCCTGTTCGAGGTCACGGTGATCGTCGGCTGGTACAACCACCTGGCCACACAGCTGGCCGTGTTCGACGTCCGGCCGCCGGCCGAGACCGCCTGAACGGAAGCGAGGGAACAACGCGTGCCCGGAGGAACGCCCAGCGAGGTCGCGATCATCGGTGGCGGCTTCGGCGGCATCGCCGCGGCCGTCAAGCTCCAGCGGGCCGGGATCAACGACTTCACCATCTTCGAACAGTCGCCCGCCCCCGGCGGCACCTGGTGGGACAACCGCTACCCCGGCTGCGAGGTGGACATCCCCTCACACGCCTACAGCTTCTCCTTCATGCCCTACGACTGGCCGCGCACCCATGCGACCCAGCCGGAGCTGCAGGAGTACGCCGAGGCCGTGGTCGACCGCTTCGGGCTGCGCTCCCGCTTCCGGTTCGGCGTCAAGATCGCCTCGGTCGCCTGGGACGAGGCCGCCGCCCTGTACGTGGTGACCACCGCCGACGGCGAGCAGCACCGCTTCCGCTTCGTGATCAGCGCCGTCGGGCTGCTGAACGTGCCCCGCTACCCGTCCTGGCCCGGCCTGGACGAGTTCGGCGGCGTGTCCTTCCACACCGCCCGCTGGGACGCCGAAGTCGAGCTGACCGGCAAACGCGTCGCCATCGTCGGCACCGGCTCCACCGCGGTGCAGATCGTGCCCGCCATCGCCCCTGACGTCGAGCGGCTGGAGGTCTTCCAGCGCGAGCCCGGCTGGGTCGAGCCCAAGGGCGAGCGCGCCTTCACCCCGGCCGAGCGGGCCCGCTTCCGGCGCCTGCCCGCCTGGCGCCGCCTCTACCGGCTCAAGCTCTTCCACACCTCGATGCGCCGCTTCAAGGCCTACGACGCCAAGGGCCGCGAACAGCGCAGGATGCGCGAGCTGTGCCTGCGCTACATCGAGACCGCCATCCACGACCCGGCCACCCGCGCCGCCGTCACCCCCTCCTACCCCTGGGGCTGCAAGCGCCCCATCTACGCCAGCGGCTTCTACCCGGCGCTCAACCGGCCCAACGTCGACCTGGTGCCGCACGCCGTCACCAAGGTCACCGAGAAGGGCGTGGTCGACGACCAGGGCGTCGAGCACCCGGTGGACGTGCTCATCCTCGGCACCGGCTTCCAGCCCACCCGCTTCCTGTCCGGCTTCACCGTCACCGGCCGGCGCGGCGTGGAGATCCAGGAGTTCTGGGGCGACCGCCCTCGCGCCTTCCTCGGCGTGACCGTCCCCGGCTTCCCCAACTTCTTCATCATGTACGGCCCCAACACCAACGGCGGCTTCTCCATCATCGCCCAGCTCGAACGCCAGGCCGAGATCGCCGCCAGCGCCATCCGCCGGGCCCGCCGCAACGGCGCCGCCCGGGTCGACACCCGCGAGCGCACCCTCGACCGCTACGTGCGCTGGGTCGACCGCCAGCTCGCCGGGCACGCCTCGGCCATGGACGCCGGCTGCAACAACTACTACCACTCGCCCTCGGGCGCGAACGTCACCCAGTGGCCCCGCACCCACTTCGTCTACTACCTGCTGTGCCGCACCCTGCCGACATTCGGCCTGGTCTACCAGGGCCGGCGGACGGCACCCGGAAGGACATCATGACCAGCAGATTCGACGGCGCCGTCGCCGTCGTCACCGGGGCCGCCTCCGGCATCGGCGCGGCCACCGCCGAGCTGCTGTCGCGCGAAGGCGCGTCGGTCGTCGTGGTCGACGTCGAGCTGGAAGGGGCCGAGCGCGTCGCCGACGGCCTGCCAGGACCGGCGCTCGCCGTCAAGGCCGACGTGTCCGACCCCGGCGACACCGACGCCTACCTCTCCGCCGCCGTCGCCCGCTTCGGCCGGGTCGACCTGCACCACCTCAACGCCGGCATCGTCGGCACCTTCGACCGGCTGCCGGAGATCCGCGTCGTCGACTTCGACCGGGTCGTCGCGGTCAACCTGCGCGGGGCCTTCCTCGGCGTGCGCGCCGCCTTCCGCCAGTACGCCGAGCAGGGCAGCGGCGGGGCCATCGTGCTGACCGCCTCCATCGCCAGCCTGCGCGGCAGCCACGACCTGCTGCCGTACGAGTCGTCCAAGCACGGCGTGCTCGGCGTGATGCGCGGAGCCGCCATGTACGGCGGCCCGCAGGGCGTGCGGGTCAACGCCGTGGCCCCCGGCCTCGTCCCCACCGGGCTGTTCACCGGCGCGGTGGGCAAGCCGGGCGCCGGCGACGACATCAGGCGGCGCGGCACCACCGTCCCGCAGCGGCGCACCGGGACACCGCAGGAGGTCGCCGCCGCGGTGGCCTTCCTGCTCAGCCCCGAGGCCTCCTACATCAACGGCGAGGTGCTGTCCGTGGACGGCGGCTCGGCCTGGGTCAACACCGTCCGCCCCGGCGGCGGCGCCGGCGCGTGGGACCCGTCCGCCGTGGACGAGGCCGCCCGCGTCATCACCGCGAAGGAGAACGACTCATGATCGGCTTCGTCGGCCTGGGGAACATGGGCGGCCGCATCGCCCGCCGCCTCACCGCCGCCGGCCACCCCGTCCTCGGCCACGACCCGGCCCCCGGCGCCGCCGAGAAGGCCGGCGCCACCCCCGCCGCGAGCGTGGCCGAGGTGGGCCGCGACGCCGAGCTGATCCTGCTGTCGCTGCCCGATAGCAAGGTCGTGGAATCGGTGGTGCTCGGCGACGACGGCCTGCTCGCCCACGCCAGGCAAGGGCAGCTCATCGTCGACCTGAGCACCGCCGCCCCCGACTCCACCCGCCGCCTGGCCGGCCTGCTGGCCGCCCAAGGGGCCCGTCTCGTCGACGCCGGCGTCTCCGGCGGCGCCGCCGCGGCCGAACGCGGCACCCTCACGATCATGGCCGGCGGCGAGCGGGAGGACGTCGAACGGATCACGCCGGTGCTGGAGACGTTCGCCCAGCGCATCTTCCACATGGGCGGCCCCGGCACCGGCCACTCCGCCAAACTGCTCAACAACTTCCTCAACGCGGTCAGCCTGGCCGCCACCAGCGAGGTCATGATCGCCGGGCGCAAGGCGGGCCTCGACCCGCACACCCTGCTCGACGTGCTCAACTCCTCCAGCGGCGCCAACTGGGCCACCGCCAACCGCTTCCCGCGCATCGTCGAGGGCGACTACCTGGAGGGCGGCCTGACCTCCGCCCTCATGACCAAGGACATCGTCCTGTACGTCGACCACCTGCGCGCGCTCGGCGTCCCCTCCCTCAACGCGGCCGGGCCGCTGGCCAGCTTCGGCCTGGCCGCCAACCTCGGCTACGCCGACCAGATCAGCAACCGCGTCGTCGACGCCATCGGCGACGTCGCCGGCGGCGTCCGCGTCCACGACAGCCAGGAGGACTGACATGAAGATCGTCAGAGGCCGGGCCGCGGACGCCGCCACCTCACTCCGCTCCGACACCTTCACCGGCACCGTCTGGGCCGACCCCGTCCTGCCTGCCACCGACGGCACCACCATCAACGTCGTCACCTTCGCCCCCGGCGCAAGAACCCACTGGCACCACCACACCGGCGGCCAGATCCTCCAGGTACTGGCCGGCCAGGGCTGGGTCTGCGCCGAGGGCGGGCCCGCCCAGCGCCTGCTGCCCGGCGACACCGTCTGGGTGCCGCCGGGCGAGCGCCACTGGCACGGCGCGAGCGAGACCACCCTGATGACGCACACCGCCATCTCCATCGGCCCCACCCAATGGCACGACGAGGTCGCCGCAGGTGACTACGCCCGCGCCCATCACGACGAGGAGTCCGCATGACCGACACCGACACCGGCGGCAAGGCCCAGGACGGCGACCGCTTCGAGGCCGGCCTCGCCATGCGCAAGGCGGTGCTCGGCGCGGCCCACGTCGAACGCTCCCTCGCCGCGGTGAGCGACTTCAGCCGGCCCGTGCAGGAACTGGTCACCGAGTACTGCTGGGGCGCCGTCTGGACCAGGGAGGGCCTGGACCGGCGTACCCGCAGCCTGCTCAACCTGGCCATGCTCACCGCGCTCAACCGCGGGCACGAGCTGTCGGTGCACGTACGCGGCGCGGTCGCCAACGGCGTCACGGAGGCGGAGATCCAGGAGGCGCTGCTGCAGACGGCCATCTACGCCGGTGTGCCCGCGGCGCTGGAGGCGTTCCGCATCGCCGAGCGCACGCTCGGCGAGCTGCGCGCGGAAGGGGTGACGATCCCCTGAACGGCACACCGCTCAAGCCCGGCGCCACGATCGGCTTCGTCGGCCTGGGCAACATGGGCCTGCCCATGGTCCGCCGGCTCCTCACGGCCGGCTACCGCATCAGAGCCTACGACCGTGCCCACATCCCCGCCGACGCCCTCGGGGGTGGCGAGGTGGTCGCCGATGCCGCCGCCACCGCGCGGGGCGCCGACGCCGTCATCCTCATGCTGCCCGACTCCGACGTCGTGGAGGCCGTCATGCACGCCGACGGCCTGCTCCAGGCTGCCGCGCCCGGCACGGTCGTCATCGACATGGGCTCCTCGCGCCCGCTGAGCACCCGCGCGCTCGCCGAGCAGGCCGCCGCCAGGAGAGTACGCCTGGTGGACGCGCCCGTCTCCGGCGGCGTCAAAGGCGCCGTGGACGGCACCCTCACCGTCATGGCCGGCGGCGACCCCGGCGACTTCGACCGGGTACGCCCCATCCTGGAGACGGTCGGCCGCCGGGTGCTGCACCTCGGCCCGGCCGGCGCCGGGCACGCCCTCAAGGCGCTGAACAACCTCATGTCCGCCACCCACCTGCTGCTCACCAGCGAGGCCATGCTGGCCGGCCAGCGCTTCGGCCTCGACCCGGCGGTCATGCTGGAAGCCGTCAACGGCTCCAGCGGGCGCAGCGGCTCCACCGAACGCAAATGGCCGGACTACGTGCTGCCCGGAACGTTCGACTCGGGGTTCGGCCTGCGGCTGATGCTCAAGGACATGCGCATCGCGGTCGACCTGGCCGAGGCCACCGGCGTCGAGCCCCGGCTGGGCCGCGCGGCGACCGACCTGTGGGCCGACGCGGCCGACCACCTGCCCCCCGCCGCCGACCACACCGAGATCGTCACCCGGCTACGGCAACTCCTGGAGAACCACCAGGACTGACCACGGGGCGGCCGCCCTCCGACGAGCCGAGGGCGGCCTTCCTCGCCCACTCACGCCAGGACACAGCGGGTGCCGGTGAAGATCGTCGGCATGCACTTGTTGCAGTGCACGCACAACGACCGGGTCGCGGGATCGGCCCGCAGCCGGTTGACCAGATCGGGCTCACGCAGCAGCGCCCGGGCCCTGAACCGGCGGGCGCTGTCGAGCAGATAGGCCTCCTGATAGGGGTACGCGCGGATGAACCGGCCACCGGTCAGCTCGACGCCCAGCCGCATGGGCTGCCTGAACGTGGCGAACTCGCGCAACGGCGCCTCACCCCGGAAGAGGTACATGGTATTCAGCAGGGAGCTGCCGCAGGTGAGTTCGAGGGCGTCCACACTGCCGTCACGTTCGAGCCAGCGCGCCACCTGAAGGCTCTCCTCGATCTCCAGGCCGCCGCGGACACCGTCCTCCATGTTCAGCTTGGCCAGCACGGCGACCCGATCACCCACGGCGTCGCGAACGGCACGGGCGGCACCGAGCGCCACCTTGACCCGGTTGGCCAGCGAGCCTCCGTAGGCGTCGCGGCGCCGGTTGAGCCGGGGGCTGAGGAACGAGCTGGCGAAGTAGTTGTGCCCGAGATGGATCTCGACGGCGTCGAACCCCGCCCGTAGGGCGAGCTCGGCGGCGGTGGCGTGTGCGGCCGTGACCCGCTCGATGTCGGCGACGGTGGTCATGGCGGCGCCGCCGGCGGCGTGGGCGCGGTGGAAGGCGATAAGCTCGTCGCTGACGAGGGCGTTCCTGGCCATGCCTTCGAAGGTGGCGGCCTTGATGATGCGGTTGCGCAGCGTGAGGGGGCCCAGCCGGGCCTGCTGGAACACATCCATGCTTGGGATCCTGTTCCGCCTCCCGCAGGCGGTCAATCGGCGGTCTCCGGACGGCAGGCGTCCGGACAGGAACGCGGACGGGAGGGCTGACGGCGGCGCGCCTGTGATGACCGATCTCGCATCATGTGATGAAACGATGACAAGCCGGTCGATGCCACGGTTCCTCTGATTGCTTGATGACCATGCATTCGACGAGCAGGACCTCCAGGCCCGCCCACGGCCACCCCCGAACGACCGGAACCGCCGCACGAACCGTCTCATCGCCCCTCCCACCGGCCGTCTGGCGGACCCTCGCACTAATCGCCGCACTGGCCATCCCGCTGGCCGGCTGCAGCGCGCAGGCGGGCGCGCCGGACGGATCGGCCGGCCAGTCCGCACAGACACAGGAAGACCGGCAGGCGGCGTCCGAGGTCAGGGTCTTGTGGATGGGCGACTCCATCGCGGGCGCCCAGGCCCCGGCACTCGAGGCCGCGCTGGAGGCCGGGGGCGTGACATTCATGAACGCCACGTCCGACGGCGGCGGCAACGTCGTCGCCGGTGACCATCCGGTGACGAAGATGGGGGCCAAGAGCACCTGGAAGACGCTCCGGGAGCACCTCACGTCGTTCCGGCCGACCGTGGTCGCGTACCAGATCACCACCTACGACTGGGGGAGCGGCCGCCAGCAACTGGCCGCCTACCGCAAGCTCGCCAAGACCGCCGAGGACGGCGGAGCCCGGCTCGTGCTCGTGAGCGCGCCACCGTTCAAGATCGACGACTTCTTCCGCCCGCACGCGGCCGCGATCAAGAGCGCGCCCAGGATGGCCGCCAGGGCCGCCGATGCCGAGAACGCCCGCTACCTGGACGCCTCCCAGCTGTGGGGGACCGACCACTCCGCCGAACGGGCACAGCGCTCCAAGGACGGCATCCACTCCTGCCAGCAGGGCTCGGCCGCCTTCGCCACCTGGTTCGCCAAGCGGCTGGGAGAGCTGACCGAATTCACCCCCGCAGCCCCCGCCACCTGGGCCACCGGCTCGTGGACCGGCGACGAACGCTACGTCAAGCTCGGCTGCGGCTGATGACATCCCCGTCTTCGTCCCCAGCCCGGACCCCGGCCTTGTCCCCGACCCCGACCCAGAATCCGAGCCCGACTCCGTCCCCAGCCCTGGCCCCCTCTCCAGCCTCGGCCTCGTCCCTGACTCCCGCCCCATCCAGGACCCCAACCCCGATCCCGCCCACTTACCGCGTGCCCCCGCGTGTGCACATCGGTGCGCTCGACGGGTTGCGCGGCCTCGCCGTCGCGGCCGTCCTGCTCTTCCACGCCGGCCACCTCAGCGGCGGATTCCTCGGCGTCGACCTGTTCTTCGTCCTGTCGGGCTTCCTGATCACGGGGCTGCTGCTGGCCGAGCTCGACCAGCAGGGCCGCCTCGACCTGGCGGCCTTCTGGGGACGCAGGGCCCGCCGACTGCTGCCTGCCCTGGCATTAGTCGTCTCGGCCACGTTACTGCTGGCCTGGGCGTTCGCCGGGCCGGGGATGCTGCGCTCGGCCCTGGAGGACGCGCCGTGGGTGGCCGCACAACTGGTGAACTGGCACTACATCGCCGAACAGGTCGGGTACTGGAACGCCGCCGGCACCCGCCTGTTCGCCCACCTGTGGAGCATCGGCGTCGAGTGGCAGTTCTACCTGCTCTGGCCCCTGGCGGTGGCGGTGGTCGGCCGGGGGCCCGGCGGGCAGCGGCGGGTGGCCGTGGTCGCGCTCGCCGGCGCGCTCGTCTCGGTGACGCTCATGGCCTGGCTGGGAACGGGGGTGGACACGACCCGCGCGTACGAGGGCACCGACACCCGCGCCTTCTCCCTGCTGCTCGGCGCCGCAGCCGCCACCGCGCCCGTCAAGAACGCCCTGACGGCCCTGTCGCGCCCGGTCGTGGACCTGCTCTGCGCGCTGCTGCTGTGCGGACTGTCGGCGTCGTGGCTGCTGGCCGCGGGGGAGAAGGCCCCCGGCCTGTTCCAGGGCGGGATGTTCGCCCACTCCCTCGCCGCCGCCGTGCTGATCGCCCTGCTCGCCCGCACCCCGGACGGCCTGGCCGGCCGGATGATCGGCAGCACGGTGCCGCGCCGGCTGGGAGAGCTGTCCTACGGCCTCTACCTGTGGCACTGGCCGATCTACCTGCTGCTGCCAAGGCCACTGGCCGGACTCGACGGCTGGGCCTGGACGTCGGTCGCGGCCGGGCTGTCGCTGCTGGCTGCGGTAGTGTCGAAGGCCGCCGTCGAGGATCCGGTACGCCTGCGCGCCCGCTGGGCCACCGGCCGGCGCGGATGGGCGGCGCTGGCGATCGCGGCAGGACTCGCGGTGGGAGTGTGGGCAGCGCTGCCCCGACCGGATCCCGGAGCGGGGACGGTTGACGTGAGCAGGCTCGACCAGCTGTAGCCGGAGAGAGGGCATGCCGAACAGAACAAACAACCCCCCGCCCGCCCCGCCCACGTCGGGGGCACGGAGGGTGCCGGCGGTACCGAGGACAGCGGGGGCGATGGACACGCCGGGAACGGGCAACGCGTCGGGAACGGCGATGGCGCCGAGGACGGCGGAGGCGCTGGACCCGCTGAGAATGGCGGATGTGCCGGGGATGGCATGGACGTCGGAGGTGCCGAGGACGACGAGGGCGCCTGGGACGGCTATGGGTCGGCGGCACTGTCGGGGAGGCGTCGGACGGGTGATCGCCGCCGTGATCGCGGGGGCTGCGGCGGCGGCAGGCCGGCATCACCGTCGAGGAGTTGCCCGGCCCAGGAGGGTGATCGCCGCCGGAATCGCCGTCATGATCGCGGTGGCGGTGTCGGCCGGGTGCGGGATCACCGACACCGAGGCGCTCCCCGCCGGTCAGCCGGTTCGCGGCGGCCTGACCGCCGACAGCGGCAGCCTGCTGCGGGTGTACTTCGTGACGCCGCAGGGCACGTGGCCGGTGTCCAGGCCGGCGGCGGCAGGGGATCGGCTGCGGCAGGCGATGGACGCGCTGCTGTCCGGCCCCACGGCGGAGGAACGGGCTCGCGGGCTGGACACGCGGCTCCCTAAGGCAGACCAGGAGCTCCGCGCCGCAGTGCGCCGGGACGGGGTGGAGCTGCACCTGCCCTGGCTGGTACGGGACCTGCCGCACGTAGCCGTCAGCCAACTGGTGTGCACCGCCGCAGCCGTCCCCGGCGTGGGTGACAATGCGGTCATCAAGGTGTTCGAACCCGGCATGGGCGACACCCCCTGGCTGGTCGAGTGCGACGGCAACGGATCGGCCAGACCATCCGACCAGAAAGTCGGGCCGGACAAACCAACCGGTCAGGGAAGCGGGTCAGCGGGTCCGGCAGGTTGGGTGGCGGGTCCGGCCGGTCGGGCAGCCGAGATGGTGGGACCGACAGGTGAGACGGCGGGTTCGGTCGGTCAGGGAGGTGCTTTGTGACTCGCGTGCTCGTCATTGAAGACGATCCGGCCGTGCGCCGGGGTGTGAGCGTGGGGTTGCGGCACAGAGGGCATGAGACCGTGCTCGTGGCGACCGGCGAGGAGGGGCTGGCCGAGCTGGTCGCGAGTGCCCCCGAGGTGGTGCTGCTCGACCTGATGCTGCCCGGCATGAGCGGTCTGGAGACGTGCCGTCGCATCCGCGCGTTCAGCCAGGTACCCATCGTGATCCTGTCCGCGCGTGACGACGACGTGGACATCGTCGTCGGGCTGGAAGCGGGCGCGGACGACTACGTGGTCAAGCCGGCCAGCGCCGAGGTCATCGAGGCCCGGATGCGCGCGGTGCTGCGCCGCACTGGCCACTCCGGCACCTCGGAGCGCAGCCAGTACGGTGACCTGCTCGTGGACCGGGTCGCCCTGCGCGTGCTCAAACACGGCGAACAGGTCGCCATGGCCCCGACCGAGCTGAAGTTGCTGCTGTTCCTGTCAGCCGCCCCCGAACAGACCTTCAGCCGCCAGCAACTGCTCGAACAGGTCTGGGAACACAGCTTTCACGGAGATTACCGGCTGGTCGACGCCTGCGTGATGCGGCTGCGGGCCAAGATCGAGGACGACCCGCGCAGCCCCCGCTATGTGCAGACGGTGCGGGGCTTCGGTTACCGGTTCGGGCCGTTGTGACGCGGCTGTTCCGGGGGCTGCGGGCGCAGCTGGTCCTGGTGTTCCTGCTGGTCTCGGTGCTGAGCGCGCTGACCGGCGCCATGTTCACCTTCCGCCAGGGCCGCGACGCGATCGTGGACGGGGTGCAGGCGGACGCCCTGCGGGAGCTGCGCGGCCACCTCGCCTTCAGGGCGCCCGACCTGCCCGCCGACCCCGCCCAGGCCGATCTGCGTACGCTGGCGGTGCAGCTTGACCTCGCCGGAGCCGGGCGGGGGTGGCGAACCGCGCTGTCCTATCGCGGCGGGGCCCTCGTCACGGCGGGACCGCAGGCGCCGCCGCTGCCCGCGGCGCTACGCGCCCGCGCCGCCACGGCGACGACCGCACTCGCACAGCGGTTCCACCGGGACGGGACGCCGTGGCTGGCCGTGGTGCTCCCGGTCACCGCCGCCGACACCCCCGCCGATGGCAACACCGGCACCAGCACCGGAACCAACAGCGGGACCAGCACTGGCACCAGCACCGACAGCGGTACCGGAACCAACAGCGGGACCGGCGCCAGCACCGGCAGCAGCACCGGCACCGCCCGCCCACACGAGCCGCCGCCGCTGGTCGTCTACGCCTCGTTCTCCTTGGCCTCTCAGCAGCGGGACGTGGAAGCCCTGGCCACCGCCGTTCGTGCCGGAGCCCTGCCCGCCGCTCTGGTCTCCGTCGTCGCGGCGCTGCTGGCAGCGGGTCGGCTGTTGCGGCCGGTGCGGCGGTTGCGGGCGGCCGCCGAGAAGGTCGCGGGCGGCGCGCTGGACACCCGCGTCGCCGTCTCGGGCGATGACGAGCTGGCCGACCTCGGCCGTACGTTCAACGTCATGTCGGCGACGCTCCAGGCCGACGCCGCCGCGCTGCGGGCCATGGAGGCGCGGGCGCGCCGCTTCGCCGCCGACGTCTCCCACGAGTTGCGTACGCCGCTCGCGGCGATGGCCGCCGTGACCGGGGTGCTCGACGCCGACGCCGGCTCCGGCCGCCTCGACCCGCTGACCGCCGAGGCGCTGCGGCTGGTGGCCGGCGAGACACGGTCGCTCACCCGGCTGGTCGAGGACCTGATCGAGGTGTCACGCTTCGACGCCGGCGCGGCCGTGCTGAACCTCGACGAGGTCGACCTGCGCGAGCTGGTCGTCAAGACGCTCGCGGTACGGCATTGGCAGGACCGCGTACGCGCCGAGGTTCCCGCGGGGCTGCGGGCCCGGCTCGACCCGCGCCGGGTCGACGTCATCCTGGCCAACCTCGTCGGGAACGCGCTGCGGCACGGGGGCGCCCAGGCGTCTGTGCTCGTCCGCGTCGCGCCCGGAGTCGCGCCCGGAGTCGCGCCCGGAGTCGCGCCCGGAGTCGCGGTCGGAGTCGCGGTCGGCGTCGATGCCGACGCAGACGCCGATGCCAAGGCCCATGCTGGCGCCAGCGCCGACGCCGATCGAATCATCGTCATCGTCTCCGACGACGGGCCCGGCATCCCCGCCGGCCTGCTGCCGCACGTCTTCGACCGCTTCACCAAGGGCGACGCGGCCCGCGCCAGGAGCGAGGGCAGCGGCCTCGGCCTGGCCATCGCCGCCGAGAACGCCCGCCTGCACGGCGGCACCCTGACCGCCGCCAACGCGCCCGGGGGAGGAGCCGTCCTCACCCTGGTCCTGCCCAGGAATCCGTGATCACGGCTCTTGCTCAGAACGCAGGGTCACGACCTCCCCGTCCTGGGACCCGTGATCACGACCTCCCCGTCCTGGGACCCGTGTCCACGGCTCCGGCCCAGCGACCCGTGATCAAGGCCCCCGCCCAGGAACCCTGGTCACGACTCGTCGAGCACGTGGGCCAGCAGTTCCCTGTTGACGGTGCCGGTCCAGGTGAGCTCGCCCTGCTCCAGCCGTTCGACGAGCCGCCTGACCCACGCCAGTTCGGTCTCGCTCAGCGCCCGCTGGTAGTCGAGCTCGATCACCAGCACCTCGGGCAGGCCCTCGTCCTCAAGAGCCTTGAGGTGACCGTTCAGGCCGGCCAGCGTGCCTTCGAGCGCGGCCGCCCGTGCGCGCAGCGCCTTCAGTGCGTCGGGCACCGGCAGGACGCCAATGAGGGAGATGGCCGCGGTGAACGTACGGCGTTCCGGCCCGGGGTCCTGCAACAGCGTGCGCAGCCTGGTGGACAGCTCGCGGCGGCCTTCGTCGGTGATCTCGTAGACCGTGCGCTCAGGCCGGCGACCTTCCCTGGTGGTCTCGACGGGCGCGATGAGCTCCTCGCCCGCCAGCTTCTCCACCGCGTGGTAGAGGCTCCTCGGCAGCCCCGTCACGTAGTCCTTGTGCGTGTCGACGATGAAGCGGTGCAGCTCGTAGGGGTGGCTGTTCCGTACGGAGAGCATGGCCAGCACCGTCAGGCCCACCAGATCAGGACGCCGCGCCACGTTCACCCCCGCCTCTTCCTACTGCACACCGCACTATAGCGATCGTCGCCCCCCTCGTGTTCGCCGATGCCGTACGCTATAGTGCAACTTGCCATATAGAAGGAGGCACTAAATGAAGCTCTTGGTCATCGGCGCGGCCGGCAGAACCGGCAAGCACGTCCTCACCCAGGGCGTCGCACGCGGGCACGAGATCACCGCCTTCGCCCGCCGCCCCGAACTGCTCACCGGCCACCCCGGCCTGGCGGACGTGCGCAGGGGAGACGCGCACGACCTCGACGCCGTACGCGCCGCCGTCCAGGGACAGGACGCCGTCATCGCCGCGGTCGGCGGCAGCCGGATCGCGAGCACCCTCATCACCGCCATGCGGGACAGCGGCGTGCGGCGGGTGGTGATGACCAGCAGCCGCTCGGTGCCCGCCACCCGCCCCCGCCTCGCCGTCACCCTGGCCTGGCTCTTCTTCCGGGCCGTGTACGTGGACCTCGCCCGCGCCGAGGGCATGCTCCAGGCCAGCCTGCTCGACTGGAGCATTGCCCGCGGCACCATGCTCAACGACAAGCCGCCCGCCGGGCGCGTGCACATCGACTTCGAGGCCGACGCCACGGGCGGGGCGATGCAGCTCTCCCGCGCCGACTACGCCATGGCCCTGCTCGACACCGTCGAGGACCCTGCCACCATCGGCCGGGCCCTGGGCATCTGCGGCCCGAAATAGCCCGGCCGGGCGCATGGCGTCAGCCGGCCCGGACACAGTGGGCCCGGACACAGAACTGTGTCCTCCACAACGGACACCCGCCTCGCCGGAGAACGACACCCCCGCCAAGCCGCGATGAGCGCTGCGGCCGGGGTGGACAACGGCTCGCTTTCCATGATCACATGTGCGCTGCTCGCTCCTCCGCCGCGGGAATCCCCCCGGCAGGAACCCTCTTCAGGCAGGAAAGGCCGGACGTGATCAGACGACGTTTCACCGGGCTGCTGGCTCCCCTCGCGATCTTCCTCAGCACCGGAATCCCGGGCGTGGCGGCGCACGACGGAGCCGGCGGGCCCACGCACCCGGGGCCCGTCTACGCGACGGTGACCGACAAGAGCGCGAAACTGTCCTTACAGACGTTCGGGCGTCCCGACGGCAAGGACATGGTGTTCCGGATCTCCGGCTCGGTGTACGCCAACATCGAGGGCAACGCCCTGGACCCCGCGATGCGCCACGGCCAGAAGCTGTTCAACATCGAGGGATACAACATCCGCCGCCTCTACCGCGTCCCCGACACCAACCAGCTCTACCAGCTCTCCCGGGAGATCGTCTTCTACACCGATCCGGCCGATCCCCGCCGCGTGCTGCGGGAGTGGAGGAACCCGATCGACGGCAGGACGTACCCGGTCGTGCCGATCAACAACGACCTGGTCAACTTCGGGCCGTTCCCGATCACGTCCTCCTTCGCGGGCCCGCCGCTGCAGCAGCTGCACGACGAGACGGTGTGGACGAGCGACATCCCCGTGCGCACGGACCTGGGCGCCACGATCGGCGAGCGGTTCGGCCTGACCGGCGGCGTGTACGCGGCGCAGGAGATGTTCGACTTCTCCGTCGACGACCGCGAGGTCGCGGCCCGCACCGGGCCCGGCGTCCCGGCCGGCGCGATGAAGACGAAGATCAGCTGGGCCCGGACGAGCCCGTGGGCGCCGTTCATGTGCCTGGCCGAGAGCGACGTACGCGGCCAGCTCACCTACCACGCCCGCAGCTGGTCGCTGGGGTCGTACAGCCAGGTCGAGCCGTGGCTGCGGGCCGAGGTCGAGGCGAACCACCCGCTCTACAAGGCCGCCCCCTCCGAGCCAGGGCCGAGCGAGAACTCCTGGACGTCGTTCTACAACAAGCAGCTCGGCAAGGGGGCCACCACCTGGACCCAATGGTGCGCCGACCAGGGCCGCGCCTGAGCACACGTGAGCGGCTCGACGGCCGGCCGTCGAGCCGGGTCGGGCGGTCAGGGTACGGGGTGCGGCGTGGTGTGCGGCCGGGCGGCCATCAGCTGGTCGATGAGGGCCAGCAGCACATCGCGCCCCTGCCTCCGCTCGCGGGCGTCGAAGAGCAGCAGCGGCACCTGCGGATCGAGGTCGAGCGCCGCCCGGATCTCCTCCGGCGTCCGGTCCCTGACCCCGTGGAAACAGTTGACGCCGACGACGAACGGGATCCCCCGGGCCTCGAAGAAGTCGATGGAGGCGAAGCTGACCTCCAGCCGCCGGGTGTCGACCACCACCACCGCCCCCAGCGCGCCGTTGACGAGATCGTTCCACATGAACCAGAAACGTTCCTGGCCCGGTGTGCCGAACAGGTAGAGCACGAGCCCCCGGCCGAGGGAAATGCGGCCGAAGTCGAGCGCCACGGTGGTGGTGGACTTGCCGCTCAGGTCCTCCAGGTCGTCCACGCCGACGCTGGCATGGGTCAGGTACTCCTCCGTACGCAGCGGGGCGACCTCGCTCACCGCGCCGACCATGGTCGTCTTCCCGACGCCGAACCCGCCGGCGATCAGGATCTTCACCGCCAGGGGAGCGTCGTCCCCCTGGTCAGAGTTCACGTAGCCCATCCCTTACTGCCTTGAGGATCGCCATGTCGGGCCCGGTGCCCGCCCACGCGTACGCCGGCTGCCTGGCCCATAACTGACCCGAGTCGATCAGGTCACCGATGAGGATCTTGGCCACCGACACCGGGAGGTCCAGCGCGGAGGCGATCTCCGCCACCGCCAGGGGACGCGCGCACAGCGTCAGGATCGTACGATGCTCCGGCTGCAGCTTGCGCCGCCCGCGCCCCGTCTCCGCGGCGGCCTCGGGCACCGCCGACATCACCGTGATCAGCGTCAGGTCGGCCCGCTCGGACGTGGTCCGGCCGCCGGTGATCGTGTAAGGACGGACAAGGGGCTCGTCCGCGTCGTCGTCGGCGAACCCGTCCGTCCAGTGTTTCATCCGTGGCCCCTGGCTTCGCGGCCGTGCCGCGTGCGCGGGTCGGTGCCCAGCTTCTGCCCGACCTGCTGGATCAGGGTGTGCATCGCGACGCTCATGAGCTCGGCGTCCACCTCCTGGGAGGCGAGCACAGCCAGATGCGAGCCCTGCCCCGCGGCGATGATGAACAGCCACAGATCGGCCATCTCGATGATGACCTGGTGGACCGGTCCGCCGCCGAAGAGCTGCCCGACGCCGTGAGCCAGGCTCTGCTGGCCGGTGGCGATCGCGGCCAGGCGTTCGGCGTTGGCGCGTTCGAGACCCCGCGACTGGCTGATCACGAGGCCGTCGTCGGACAGCACGATGGCGTGCCGCGTGCCCGCGACCCGATCGACCAGGCCGTCCAGCAGCCAGTCCAGGTCTACGTTGGTGGCGGTGGTGCGCTGCATCATGATCGGTCTTTCGTCGTGGGGGAACTGGGGTCAGGTGATGCGCTCGGCCGGTCCTCGGCGGCGTCGTCACCGGTACGGCGCTTGCGGGACTGCCTCTGGAAGGCGCCGATCGTGGCGCTGGATCGGCCGGATCGATCGGCTGCGGGCTGGTCGAGGCCGGGCTGTTCGCGTACGGCCCGGCCGTTCTGGGCGCCGCCCGCCGGGGCTCTGAGCTCGGCGGCCAGGCTGGCCTGGCGGACCCGCTGGGGGAGCGGCGGGCGACCCGCCGGATCCGCCGCGGGGGCGGAGGGGGCCGGAGCGGGGGAGCCGTTGCTGCCGGCGGCACCCTCGGCACCGGCGTCAGCACGGGCGTCGATGCCGGCACCAGTATGAGCCCCGGCACCAGCCCCGGCACCGGCACCGGTGAGGGAGATGATGCCGGTGTCAGCACCCGCGTCGGCGTCGGCGTCAGCGCGAGCACCCGTGCCGGTCTGAGTGGCGGTCTCGGCCGCCGGTGTGCGCGCGCCGCCACGGGTCGGCAGCAACCGCCCGTCCGACCGGCGAGCGTCGGCCGCGCCCGCCTGGGACCGCGCACGCGTACCGCCCGCCTCCCGGCCCTCCTCCTCCGGTACGGCGGCGGCAGGCGGCCGGCGCACCACCAGAGCCTCGGGAACGAGCACGATGACCCGGGTGCCGCCGAACGCCGACGGCCGCAACTCCACCTGGAGATCCAGGTTCGCGGCCAGCCGGGCGACCACGTACAACCCGAGCCGCACGTCGTCCGCGTGGGTCATGACGTCGAGCTGCGGCGGCGCCTGGAGCAGGGCGTTGAAGGAGGCGTACCGCTCGGGCTCCATCCCCAGCCCGCGGTCCTCGATCTCCACGGCGATGCCCCGGCTGACAGGCGCGGCCCGTACCTCCACCGGGGTCAGGGGCTTGGAGAAGGTGGTGGCGTTCTCCATCAGTTCCGCCAGGACGTGGATCACCGGCCCCACCGCGCGCTCGGCGAGCCAGGACTCGCCCTCGACGTCGATCGAGATCCGGCGGTAGTCCTGGACCTCGCTCTGCGCGGCGCGCAGCACGTCGAGCAGTCGTACGGGCCTGCGCCAGCGGCGCTGCGGCTGGCCGCCGCCGAGGATGACCAGGTTCTCCTCGTAGCGGCGCAGCCGGGCGGTGAGGTGGTCGAGGTCGAACAGCCCCTCCAGCACCTCGGGGTCCTCGTGCCTGCGCTCCAGCTCGTCCAGCTTCTTCAGCTGCAGGCCGATGAGGATCTGGGTGCGGCGGGCGATGCGCTGGAGCATGCGCTGGAAGCCGCGGTGCTGTTCGGCCTGCCGGATCGCGGTACGGACGGCGCTGCGGCGGGCCAGGTTGAGCGCCTGCCCGAGTTCGCCGAGTTCGTCGCCGGTGGGCTCGATCTTGCGGACTTCCGCGTCCACGTCGACGTCCTCGCCGCGCTCCAGCCTGGCGACCACGTCGGGCAGCCGCTCGCGCAGCTCCTGGGCGTCGTGGCGCAGGTGCAGGATGCGCCGGCGGAGCACGGAGGTCAGCCGCCAGCTCGCGAAGACGACCAGGCCGAGCGCGAGCAGGCCGACGGTGGAGACGCTGACGAAGACCGTGAAGATCATGTCGGCGTGGGCGTGGCCGACCGCGGAGACGTGCTTCCTGCGCAGGTCGACGAGCTCGCGCAGCTGCGCGGTCACGGTCTGCACGGACGCGCGCCAGGCGTTGGCGTCCTCGCGGAGCCTGACCTGGTCGCTCGCGGCGCCGGCGGCGGTGGACAGCCGCCCCTCCACGGCGGTCATGGTCTGCCACGCCTGGCTTTCCGTGATCTTCGCGTGGCGGGTCTCGTCGCCGGTGAGCGCGGGCAGCACCCGGGCGCGCATGAGGTGGTTCCTGGTGCCGGCGGCCTCGGCGACGAAGCCGTACTCGATCCTCGTCAGCCGCCCGCTCTCCCAGCCGCGGGCCAGGACGGCGTCCTCGCGCCCCACACTGTCGATGATCCAGAAGAGGTCGACGAGGGCCTGCGCCTCGGTGTTCAGCCGGCCCTCGTCGGTGTTGCTGAGCGCGGTCAGCACGCCGAGGCCGGACACCAGGACGCCGCTGTAGTAGTTGAACGTCTGCGTCGCGCCGGCCGTCCCGGCGTCGACCGCCTTGCGCTGCTGGTCGAGCAGGCTGAGGGCGCCCACGGTGCGGGAGATCGCGTCGGCGAGCCCGCGCTGCCCGTCGCTCAGGTCGGCGCCGGTCAGGGAACGGAACGCCCGCACGGCGCGGTCGGTCGCCCGGCGCTGGACGGCGAGCCGGTCACGGGCGGTGGCACGCGGGGCGGCCTGCGCCTGCGCAGTGAACCGGCGCTCCTGGTCCAGGGCGAAGAACAGCTCGGCCACGGGCCGGCCGACCGTCGTGTCGGCCAGCGCCAGCTGTGCCTTCTCCGCCTGCCACTGCGTGAACAGCTGATTCATGCCGGACGCCAGCAGCGGCGTGAACGTCACGCTCGGCACGATCACGACAGTGAGCAGCACGGTCCGTAATCGCAGCCGGCGGACGGCCGGGCGCTTCGGCCCGCCGCCGGCGGATCCGGGCGGCGTGCTCCCGTCACCGGGCGCCTTCGACCGCCGCAGCCCGCCCCTGCCCCATCCAGCCATGTGCCGGGTACTCTCCTCGCCGGTCGGTTGATCCAAGATCCCAAGATCGCCGTACTGGCGATTGGTGCCCGATCGTAGTCATACCGCAGTAGAGCCGAAAGTCCCGCCACACAAGTGCACATCCGTCCCGTCCGGCGCATATCGCCGCCACCGCGCTGAGCTGCGCATTCGCCGACGAAGCCCCACGCGGGCCCCACGCGGGCCCCACGCGGGCGAGACCCCGGCCGTCAGGCGTCGGACGAGCCGGTGAGGGCGCTGCCGGCCTGCCACTCCTGCCACGTCTTGACCCAGGGCGTCGGCCCGTTGCCGAAACGGAGCCTGCGCGAGGTCCCCTTGACCTTGATGATGTCGCCACGCTGGGTGAAGTTGTAGAACCAGCGGGCGTTGTCCGTGCCCGCGTTCACGCATCCGTGGCTGACGTTGCGATGGCCCTGATCGGAGACGGACCAGGGCGCGGCGTGGAAGAACATGCCGCTGTAGGTCATCCGCACGTTCCACTTGGTGTGGTGCAGGTACTCGCCGGGGATGCCGACGGTGGCCGAGTCCATGAGGAAGTCCGCCGCCTTCTCCTGGGCGATCATGGTGCCGGACCAGCTCTCGTAGCCCGGCTTGCCCAGGCTGACCGGGATGGTCTTGACGACCTCGCCGTTCTTGCGGACGACCGCCCGGTGTGACTTGTCGCGGATCGTGGTGATGTGCTCGGCGCCGACGGTGAAGTTCACCGTACGGTCCTTGGTCCCCCACAGGTTCCGCCCGATCCGCAACCCGGTCAGGTGGGCGACCACGGTGACCCGCTCGCCCGCCGGCCAGAACTCGCGCGGCCGGAACTGCACCTCGGTGTCGCTCACCCAGCTCCACCCGCCCTCGACCGGCCGCGACATCCGCACCGTCAGCGACCGCTCGACCGCGGCCCGGTCCTTCTGCGTGGTGATCGGCTCCGACAACAGGAGCTGGATGGGCATGCCGACGCCGACCTTCTCGCCTTCGAGCGGCGACATGCCGCTCTTCAGCACCCGCTTCGGCTTCAGCGTGGTGAACGCGGCCCGCTCGGCCGCCACCTGCCGCCCGTCGGGGCTGGTGGCCTGCGCGCTCACCGTGTACGCCGTGGACGGCTTCAGCGGCCATCGGGGACGCCAGGTGCCGTCCATGCCCATGCTGCCCTCGATCTGGTGCCCGTCGGCGTCGGCGAGGGTCAGGCTGGTGATCCTGCCGCCGGTGACCTTGATGGCGATCCCGGTGTCCGGCGGCACCTGCTTCGTGCCGTCGACCGGCGTGATCGACAGGACGGGCGGCGGCGCCGGCGCGGGCGGGCCCTCCTGCTGGGCGCCGCCGGGCAGGCCCGGCGCGCATCCGGCGGTCAGCAACACCGCCACCGTGAACGTACTGACGAGTAGGCTGCCGCTGCTGCGCATCGCCGCTAGCTCCATTTCCCCGATAGATAGGCATATTTCGGACTAGGTGGTCCATTGGGGAGACGAAGAGCGTTATGCCCGTGACTGTGAGTAATCATGCGGAGAAATTCTGCGCTCCTCCAGGCGTCCGGACGGGCGGGGACGCAAGGGCTCGGCGTCCCCGCCCCCGGCGTTCTCAGGTCACCTTGTCGAGGAGGAAGGTGCCCGTGCCGTCGGCCATCCCCGTGCTGTACTGGCGGATCTGCTCCCCGCTGGCGAGCCGGGCCTGGCCGATCATGAAGCCGGTGCGCTTGACCTGGAGGCCGACCAGGTTCGAGCCCGCGACGTCCTGGTAGACGTAGAAACGCTGGCGGTCGTCCACCGCCGCGCAGTTCGCCTCCTCCAGTCGGCCTCCGTCGCCGGTCTCCTCCGCGCCCATCACCGCCAGGCAGTTGCCGCCATGCTGGCCCACGAACACGTACTCGGTCTTGCCGTTGCTCTGCGGTCCCTGGCACACGCGCCAGTACGCCCGGGAGTTGCTGGTCCAGCCGGCGTGCCGGATCTCCCCGCTGTTGCTCGCGTCGTAGAAGGCGAGCAGCCGGTCCGGGGTCCCGATCCGGTAGAGGGCGGAGTCGCACGTGAAGCCCGGCGGTACGGCGAGCGGGGCGATCACGCCCGGCTTCCCGGCCGCGGGCTCCCCGGCCCGCCGGCCGGCCTTCGCCCGCTCCTCGGCCCGCTCACGTGCCGCCACTCCGTCGCACCCGAGCTGGATCTGCGCCAGCCTCATCAGGCTGTTCGGCGGTACGGCGTCCGCGCAGCGGATCGCGCCCTCCTCCATCACCGAGTACGTCGTGTACGTTCCGCCGGGCCGCTCGACCCACTGGGTGGCGAACGCGCCGCCGCCCAGGTCGACCCGGTCGCAGTTGATGCCGGCATACTCGCCGCTCACCTTGCGGGTGCCCTTGAACAGCCCGTAGTAGCCGGGAGCGTTGAAGTTCCAGGTGATGGTCTGAACCTCCTTGTCGGTGGAGGCCGTGATCTTCTTGACCGTCCGGTTCACGAACGCCTCGACCCTGCCCAGCGTGAGGATGTTGAACCCGGCCTGGATCTGCGTGGTCGTGCCCACCTCGACGGTGATGGTGGTCGAGGTCTCCAGCGTGAGCGTCTGGGAGCCGGTCGTGCCCTCGGTGACGAAGAAGGTCTTGAAGTGCGTGATGGTGGGCTCGACCCGGGCGCTCTTCACCACGGGGTAGCGCTTGCCGAGATCGGCCGCCGAGCAGGGCTGGCCGGGAGCGGGGTCGGCGGCGGACGCGGGCCCGGCCGCGGTGGTCAGGCCGACGATCGCCGAGGCGGCGGCGACGACGAACGTGAGGATGCCGGATAAGGGTTTCACTGTGGGGCCTCCTTGCCAGGACTGTTGCTGCAAGCGCTTACAGTGCGATTTACCGACAGACTGATGAGAGTCATCTGACCTGTCAAGGGCCGCCGGCTCGCGCGCGATCCGCCGCCCGGGTTCCGGCGCGTGCCGAACGCGTCAGGCGGGGATTCCGCAGCCGCAGCTGCCCCGGATCACCAGCTGCGTCTCCAGCACGCGGTCCACCGCTCCCTGCGTGTCGTTCTCGATCTGCCGCAGGAGCAGCCGGGCCGTCTCCATGCCCAGCTCGCGCATGGGCTGGTGCACGGTGGTCAGCCCGGACGCCGGCAGGCCCGCCATGGGGATGTCGTCGAACCCGGTGACGGCGACGTCCTGGGGCACGCGCAGGCCCATGTCCAGGAGGGCGAGCACGGCGCCGATGGCCGTCTCGTCGTTGGCGCACGCCAGCGCCCTGGGCAGCGGCCCGGCCGCCTGGAGGCGGCTGACCGCGATGTACCCGTCGGACTGCATCAGCCCGATCCGGACCGGTCCGGCCGGCTCCCCGGCCCCCGCGTGCCGGTGCGCCTGCGCGAACCCCTGCCACCGGTACGCGGCGTCCGGCGAGGCGTCCGGGTCGCCCAGGAACCTCACCCGCTCGTACCCGTGGTCGGACAGCAGGTGCCGGGTCAGCCGGTCGAAGACGGCCACGTTCTCGGTGCGCACCGTGGGCAGCCCCGCCCTCGGCCGGCCCGCGAGCTGCACGATCGGGTCGCCACGGTCGCGCAGCCGCTCCACCAGGCCGTCGGCCAGCACCCCGCCCATGACGGCCAGCCCGTCGACCCGTGCCGCCGTGTCCCTGACCAGCTCGCCCGACTCGCGCAGCAGGTGGGTCCCGAGGATGATCACGGCCATCTCGGCGTGTACGGCCTCCTCCTCGAACCCGCTGATCACCTCGGAGTAGTACGGCCCCGACAGACCGGGGAACACGATGCCCAACGCCCCGTGCGAGCGCTCGGCGAGCGCGCGGCCGAGCCGGCTGGGCCGGAAGTCGTGCCGGTCGATGGCCGCCAGCACCCGCCGCCGGGTGTCGTCGGAGACCTGGCCGATGCCGCGGGCGACCCGGGACACGGTCGCCACGGACACGCCCGCCTCCTGGGCGATCTCCTGCAGTGTCGCGCCCCGCCTGACCCGTCTCGCCATCGCCTTGTCTAAGGGCCCTTCGCGCTGAAAACGTTTGCTGACAGCCTGCTGTCCGATCCTACGATAGCCCAGGCCCCGGAGGATCCCCCGCCCGATCCCGCCGCCGGCAAGGGATGGTGGCTATCGGCCGATCCGCGAGCCGGTCCGCGAGCCGGTCCGGCGTGCGGCTCAGGTTTCTCGTGCTGGGACTGCCGCTCCGAGAATCGGTCTTCACGTTTTCCCAGTAAAACACAGGTCCATTTGAATTTCGTATTGATATTTCGGAAATGGGCGAAATGAGTTTTATCTTGAAGTTGGGCGCTCCAAGGGGTGTGATGACAAAAGGAAGCGGGATCGGCATGACATTGACGAGAGGGATGCGTAAGGTTTGCCAGTGTTCCTCAATGTGACTGCGGAGATAGTCGTGTCATTCGGGACAACCGGCACAGTGTTGGCAACGCTGCGACCTCGGCATGCTCCTTTTCAGGGGCTCCAGCAGCTGAATGCCGAATATCTTTCATATTGCTGTGCCGCGCAAGGGGCGCCAGGAGGGCTGAATGTCGTTCCTCTGGTCGAGCGCGTCCCTCCCTGTCATCTCGCCATGGCCGGCCTGGCCTGCGGCGCCGAACAAGGATTGTCGTGATCACAACCGATTTCGCGGTAGTGGCCCTATTAGGGGCCGTCCTCGCTCTTTCAGTAGTCCTGGGCGCCGTTGTCGCGCTCGCCGTGCGCGCTCGCGCGCCGCACGCCCGCGCGCCGCACGCCCGCGCTCCGGTCGCGCAGGAGACCTCTCCGGATGACGGGCCGGTCACCGCGCCGGTGAAAGCGCCCGCGAAAGCGCCGGTGAAATCCCTGCCGGTGAAAGAGACGCCGGCCGGGACCGGCGATCAGCGGACCCAGCACTCCATCCTGCAAAGGACGCTGCAGGAGGCGCGCCGCCAGGCCGAGACGAACCGGCAGTGGTACGCCGCCGCGATCGAGGAGTCCGGCCACCTGCTCCAGCGCCTCCAGGCGGCGGCCGACGAGCAGGCCCGCGGCTACACCGGCGTGAGCGTGCCGGGGCTGCTGCACCCGGGCTTCAAGGACAGCCTGCTGGCCAAGCACCACCAGAGCGCCATCGACCTGCTCGGCGAGACCATCCGGGCCACCCGCGACGATCTCGACCGCTCGGCCCGCACCGGCGTGCGCGGCATGGCCGACGAGGTGCAGATGTACCTCGCCCGGCTGCAGATGAAGATCGACGAGGCGTTCCAGGACTTCCCGACGCAGACCCCGTTCCATCAGACGCTGGTCGACCTCGACGCGCTGACCACCTGGAGCCTGCACGCCGTGCAGCGGCTGCGGGTGCTGACCGGGTCCTGGCCCGGCATGCAGCGGGCGGACTGCACGCTGCGCGAGATCGTCGAGGGAGCGCGCGGGCGGATCAGCGCGTACAACCGGGTCGACTACACCTACCTGCCGGACGTCGGCGAGCAGTACGTCGAGGGCCGGGTCGTCGAGCCGATCACCATCGCGCTGACCGAGCTGCTCAGCAACGCCGCCACCTACTCCAGCGACCGCGTCGGCGTCTACGTCACGGCGGTCCCCGCGGGGCTGCGGATCGTGGTGGAGGACGCCGGCTACGGCATGAACGCCTTCCAGCTGGCCGAGGCCGAGCGGCAGTTGTCGGGGCGGGCGGACCTCGACGTGGCGGGGCTGGCCGACGAGCGCAAGCTCGGCTTCGCCGTCATCGGCCGCCTGGCGCACGACTACGGCTTCCGGGTCGACGTCAGTGCCCCCTCGGGCAGCGGCGGGGTGAAGGCGGTGTGCCTGATCCCGAGCAGCATCATCAACCCCGCACCGGCCGGGCAGACGCCGCCGTCCGGCGCCCGCCGGGGGGACGAGACCCCCACCGCACCGCAGCCGCCGGCCGTCACCTCGACCGCCCTCACCCCTGTCATGGCCACCACGCCGCAGGGCCTGCCCAAACGCGAACGCCGCCAGGAGCCCGCCACGCCCCGGCCCGCCGTCGCCACCCAGGAAGCCCTCACCGACACCCGCTCTCCCGAAGAGGCGGCCGCCGGCCTGGAGACGCTCCGCCGGGCGTTCACCACGGGCCTGACCGCCGACGCCGCCGATCCTGAAGGAAACGCAGAGGCATGATCATGCAACAGCCCACCGCCGACAGCACCGACATGAGCTGGGCCCTCAACCGGCTGTGCGAGGAGCCGGGGGTGCTCAACGCGCTGCTGTTCACCTCCGACGGGCTGGTGATGGCCCATTCCCACGGGCTCGACCGCGACGACGCCGACCGCACGGCCGCGACCCTGGCCGGGCTGAACTCGCTGCAGCGCGACCTCGGCGGCTTCTGCCGCACCCAGGGGGAGCAGTGCACGCCAGGCCCGCTGCGCTTCATGGTCAGCGACCTCAAGACGGTCACGCTGCTGCTGTTCGTCGCCACGGAACGCACCGGCGTCGGCGTGTCCGTCCGGGGCGAGTCGGCCGGCCACGAGGTCTCGGTGGCCATCCAGGCCACGCTGAAGATGATCAACGGGCTGCGGCCCGTACTCGGCGCACGCGAACGTGGCGACACGACATGAGCCACTCCCGGCACCGGCGCGCGGGCATGGTGCGCTCCCACACCGCCACCGGCGGCGACCTCACCCCGGCGCGGCAGGGCCTGGACGCCGCCACGCTGCTGCTCGCCGACGCCACGCGGCCGGTGACCGGGCTGGCGGCCCAGCCGCGCCGGGTGATGGAGCTCTGCCTGCCGGGCGTGCTGTCGGTCTCCGAGGTCGCCGCGCACCTGCACCTGCCGAGCCCCGTCGTGCGCGTCATCGTCTCCCGGCTGCTCGACAGCGGTCATCTGTCGGCGCGTGCCCCCTTCGTCCCGACGGCCTCGTCCCCGCACAGCGCGGAGGTGCTGCGGAAAGTGCTGGTGGCCCTTGAGAAGCTCTGACCGTTACGTCCCGGCCCGCGCCCAGTCCGTGAAGATCCTGGTGCTCGGCCCGTTCGCCGTCGGCAAGACCACGTTCGTCAAGACCGTCTCCGAGATCAGGCCGCTGTCCACCGAGGAGCGGATGACCAGGGCGGGAGAGCTCGTCGACGAGCTCGACGAGCTGTCCGACAAGGACACCACCACGGTCGCGATGGACTTCGGCCGCCTGACCCTGAGCGAGGAGATCGTCCTCTACCTGTTCGGCGCCCCCGGCCAGCCGCGCTTCCACGGCATGGTCCGCTCCCTCATGCAGGGCGCCCTGGGCGGGCTGGTCCTGGTCGACACCCGCCGCATCGCCGACAGCTTCGACGCGATCGACCTGCTCGAAGAGGCGCGGCTGCCGTACACGGTGGCCGTCAACCACTTCTTCGGCTCGCCCCGCTACAGCGACGCGCACCTGCGCGACAGCCTCAGCATGGACGACGAGCAGCCGCTGGTGAGCCTCGACGCCCGCGAGATCGGATCGGCCAAGCACGGCCTGATCGCCCTCGTCCGCCACATCCTCTACCGCCCCCGTCACCTGGAGCACGCCCCATGACCTCGTACGTGACCCCGCCCGCCGCGCGGGTGGCCCCGCCCCGGATGTTCGGGCCGGAGTTCGCCGCCCGCCCGCAGGACGTCTACCAGGTGCTGCGGGCCGCAGGTCCTGTCGCGTGGGCGGAGATCGCCGAAGGGGTGCGCGCCCTGGTCGTCACCGGCCACCGGGCCGCCATCGACCTGCTCACCGACACCGACACGTACAGCAAGGACAGCCGGCTGTGGCAGGACCTGGCGGCCGGCCGCGTCCCGCAGGACAGCCCGGTGCTGGCCCTGATGGCCTACCGCCCCAGCCTGCTGTACGCCGACGGAGATCGCCACGCCCGGCTCCGGCAGGCCATGGACGACTGCCTGGCCCGCGTCAGCCAGCCCGAACTGCACGACCTCACCCGCGCCCACGCCCTGCGCCTCATCGCCGGCTTTGCCCAGCAGGGCCACGCCGAGCTGATGGGCCAGTACGCCGACATGCTGCCGCTGCTCGTCTTCACCGACCTGCTCGGCTGCCCGCCCGAGCTGACCGGCCGCATGGTCGTCGCCTGCCAAGGCATGATCAACGCCGGTTCAGGAGCCGGGCAGGCCGCCGCCGACCTGGCGCAGGCCCTGTCCGAGATCATCGCGATGAAGAACCGCACCCCCGGCCGCGACTGCACCTCCTGGATGCTGGCCCACCCGGCCCGGCTGTCGCACGAGGAGATCCTGCACCAGCTGGTCGTCCTGGTCGGGGCCGGCACCATCCCCACCGCCGCGTGGATCGCCTCAGGGCTGCGCCTGCTGCTGTCGGACGACGACTACGCCGGCGACCTGACCGGCGGCGCGATCACCGTGCGCCGGGCCCTGGAGCAGGTCCTGTGGGTGCGCTCGCCCATGGCGAACTTCTCCGTCCACTACGCCCGCACGGACACCACCCTGCACGGAGTGCCCGTCCCGGCCGGCGTGCCGATCCTGATCAGTCACGCCGCCACCGGCGCCGACCCGGCGCTGCCGCCGGACCTCGGCTACGACAACCGCTCCCATCTGGCCTGGTCGGCCGGGCCGCACCGCTGCCCGGCCGACAGCCAGGCCGCCATCATCGCCCAGAGCGCCATCGAGACCCTGCTCGACCGGCTCTGGGACGTCCAGCTCGCCGACGCGGAGGTCGTCAACCGCCCAGGCCCCTTCCACCAGTGCCCCGCCCGGCTCGCCGTCCACTTCCGGCCGCAGCCGGCCCATGCCTTCGCCGCCCCCACCGCCCCCACAGGAGGTATGCGCGATGAGCCAACCGATCGCCCTCGACACCACCGGCGGTCACCTGTTTGAACAGGTCGACCACCTGCGCGCCGGCGGCCCCGCCGTGCGCGTCCTGCTCCCCGGAGACCTCGTCGCCTGGTCGGTGACGCGCGGCGAGGTGGTCAGAACGCTCCTGACCCATCCCGACGTCTCCAAGAACGCCCGCACCTCCTGGCCCGACTACCAGCCCTACGCCATCGCCTGGCTGACCGCCTGGGTGGACGTGACCAGCATGTTCACCGTCGACGGCGACGATCACAAACGCCTGAAGGACCTGGTCGGCAAGGCGTTCACCCCCCGCCGCATCCAGGCCATGCGGCCCGCGGTCGAGGCGGTCGTCACCGGACTGCTCGACGATCTCGACCGCGAACCACCCGGCCGGCCGGTCGACCTGCGCGCCCGCTTCAGTTACCGGGTCCCCACCCAGGTCATCTGCGACTTCATGGGCGTTCCCGCCGAGCAGCGCCCCGAGATGCTGCGCACCATCGACGCCGTGCTCGACACCACCCTGTCGGCCGAGGAGGCGACCGGCGTGCAGCGCGACATGTACGCGGCCATGCACCGGCTGATCGAGCACAAGCGCGCCGACCCCGGCGCCGACCTGACCAGCGTCCTGCTGGCCGCGCACGAGACCGGCGCCGACCGGCTCAGCCCCGACGAACTCGTCAGCACCCTGATCCTCATGATCGGCGCCGGCAGCGAGACCGCCGTGTCCCTCATCGACCACGCCGTCGTCGCCATGCTCACCCACCCCGCCCAGCTCGCCTCCGCCCAGGCCGCCCCCGGCCGCTGGGACGACGTCATCGAGGAGACCCTGCGCCACAACCCGCCGCTCATGCACCTGCCGATGCGCTACGCCACCGCTGACCTCGACCTCGGTGACGGCGTGACCATCGGCAAGGGCGAACTCATCCTGATCGCCTTCGGCGCCCACGGCCGCGACCCGCACGCCAACCCCGACCCAGGCCGGTTCGACATCGACCGCGCCGACCGCCAGCACCTGGCCTTCGGCCACGGCATCCACTTCTGCCTCGGCGCGCCGTTGGCCCGGCTGGAGGCCGCCGTCGCCCTGCCCGCCCTCTTCGACCGCTTCCCCGGCCTGCGCCTGGCCGGGCCCGCCGAGGAGCTGCGTCCGCAGCCCTCGTTCATCGCCAACGACTACCGCAGCCTGCCCGTCCTGCTCAACTGACGGGCCCGCAACCGGCCGCGGTGTCCCGCGGCCGGTGCAGGGGTTCAGCGGAGCTCGCCGGTGACGATCCACAGATGGCCGAACGGGTCACGGACGCGGCCCGAACGTTTGCCGTACGGGCGGTTCTCGATCGGCACGACCACCTCGGCGCCGTGGGCGGTCATGCGTTCGCCGACCGCGTCCGGATCCTCGACCTCGACCTCCAGCAGGACCGCTGAGCCGCCGAGATCGTCGGGCGACAGCCATCCCCAGGCGGCGGCGGCAGGGGAGACCCGGAAGGACGAACCGCCGACACGGTGATCGACCATGCTGGGCCGGCCGTCGTCGCCCGGGGGAGCGCTGAACACCCGCTCGGCGCCGAGGGTGGCCTGGTAGAACGCGGACGCGCGGTCGGGGTCGGGCACGATGAGACGGGGAGAAAGGCGCATGTCAGAAGTCATGAGCCCATCGTGGGCCGGGATGAGAGCGGAGGTCTTGAAGATTTGGGAACGGGGACCTGGTGGCCTGTCTCAGGTGGTGGGGCCGGCGAGGCCCTCCGTGCGTAGCCACTCGGTCGGGGTGCACCCGGCCATCGTCCGCCATTCCCGGGTGAGATGCGCCTGGTCGGCGAAGCCCGCCGCTGCGGCCACTGCCGCCAGGCTGACCGTTCCCGCACTGGCGGCGGCCACGAGCCCGCCGCGCGCGGCCTCGAAGCGGAGCAGTCGCTGATACTCCTTCGGCGTCACCCCCAGCGCGCCGCGGACCGTGCCGCTCAGGTGGCGCCGCGAGCACCCGAGCCGCCGAGCCGCCTCCTGCACCCGGGCGGTCCCCGACAGCGCCGACAGCGCCGCCAGCGTGGCAGGGAGTTCGCCGCCGCCGGTGTCCCTCTCGTGCCGGTTCAGCCCGGCGAGCAGGGCCTCTTCGACCAGGGCGCGCCGCTGCGGCCAGGACCGGCAGGCCGCCAGCCGCTCCGGCAGGTACGCCAGCGCCGGCGCCACGTCGGCGAGCTCGGCGACCTGCCCGGACAGCGCCGACGCCGGAACCCCCAGCAGCGCGCCCGCGGCCGGTGGGCTGAGCGTCAGCCACACGCCGCGCGTGCCGCCCTCCTGCCTCAGCTCGGCCGGGTCGAGGTGGAGCCCGGCGACCACGGCACGGAAACGTTCTCGTGAGCCGAGCCGGCCGATCTCCAGAGAGTCCGTCTCGGGGATCGTGATCGAGATCGTGGACGAGGGCAGCCCGCGATGAACGCCGCCCGGCCCGAGGTCGTAGGCGCTCAGCGTCGCCACGAACGGTGCCAGGGCCGCGGACCTGCGATGAGCGGGCACGACGGGCACCTCTCCACCCTACGGCGGCCCGGCCGACGTCCGCCCGGCGTGCGCAAGCGGCATGGCCCGAGTGCCGGGTGCTCAGGCGGCAGGATCCGAGGGCCCGGCGTGCTCAGGCGGCGGGGCCAGAGGGAGGGAAGAGGGCGGTGACGGCGCGGACGACGGCGGCGCGGCGGTCGGCCGCGGTGCCCTCGGCGAGGGTGGCGATCGCGACCTGCTCGCTCCAGGTTTCGGCGATCTGGCAGACCAGGGCCATGATGTCGGCCGGGTCCCAGGAGGCGTCGAGGAGACCGTCCTGCTGCGCGCGCCGGATCCGCTCCAGCTTGCCGGCGATGGCGTCGCGGTAGGGGTTCGGCTCGACGGGGGAGTGATCGGGAGGAGGCAGTTCGAGGCGGCCCCAGGCGATGAACCGGTGCCGGCCGGGATTGGCGGAGAAGTAGTCGAACAGCTGGCCGGCGTAGGAGGGCAGGTCGGCCGGATCCAGGTGGATGGCGTCGGCCGCCGCCGTCAGCTCGCCCGAGGCCACGTGCGCGTACAGAGCCTCCTTGGTGCGGAAGTAGGCGTAGACGCGTTCCTTGCTGGTACGGGCGGCCTTGGCGATCCGGTCCACGCGGGCGCCGGCGATCCCGAACCGGGCGAACTCCTCTCGCGCGGCGGCGACGATGCGGTCGCGGGTGGAGTCGGTTCTGGCCATGCCCCGATCTTAGTGATCCGCCGCGTCAGCGGCCGGAGCGCAGGGACTCCAGCTCCTCCGCCCGCCGCAGGTCCTTCGGCCGGCCGAGCGCGCGGCGCATCCCGATCAGGTCGTCGAGGCAGGCGTAGCGGACCTCCAGGCCGTCCGGGTCGGTCGCGGTGACCGCACGGTCGAGGACCTCCCGGACGCGATAACCGCCCCAGGGCAGCGCCGGGGTGCAGCAGTCGCCGCCGGCGCCGGTGGCGGTGAACTGCACCTTGGGACGGAGGAAGGCTTCCGGCCGGGTCGCCACGGGCTCGCCCCGCTCGTCGCTCAGCCGGGCGCCGGCGGCGGCGAAGGCGGCCGCCAGGGCCGGGGCGTGCTCGGGGGCGCCGTCCCAGAGCAGGTCGAGGTCGCCGGTCAGCTCGGCGGACCCGTGCATGATGCCGGCGACCTGCCCGATCACCACGGCCCGCACGCCGTGCCGCTGCAGGGCTTCGAGCAGGGGGAACGGGTCGAAGCCGACGGCGCCGTCGGTGCCGATCGTGCCGACGTCGTCATCGGCGTCCTCATGGCCGAGTCCGGTGCCCACCCGCTGCCCGGCCAGCTCGCGGGTGCGCCCGGCGGCCTCGCGGAGTCGTCGTATCGGTTCGTCGCTCATCTGGCCCTTGCTCGGTCGCGGCGGAACGCCGGGCCTGCCCGGCGGAACGATCTTAGCGCTGCACAGTGCCGTGACTGGAGTATGGTGGAGTGAATCAAACCGAACCGTTTGGTTTTGTTCAGGGAGGACCTCATCATGCGACAGCGCATCCTCGGCCGCCAAGGTCTGGCCGTCTCGGCGATCGGTTACGGGTCGATGGGCCTGACGATGGCCTACGGTCCCGGTGACGAGCAGGCGGGCATAGCCGCCATCCGGCGCGCGTACGAGCTGGGCGTGACCTTCTTCGACACCGCCGAGCTGTACGGCCTCGGCACCGGCTCCAACGAGACCCTGGTCGGCAAGGCGGTCAAGGACTTCCGCGACGACGTCGTCCTGGCCACGAAGTTCGGCTTCGACCTGTCCGACCCCGCGCGGATCGGCGTGAAGTTCGACAGCCGTCCCGAGCACATCCGTGAGGTGACCGACAACAGCCTGCGTTACCTGGGCGTCGACCACATCGACGTGCTCTACCAGCACCGGGTCGACCCCGACGTGCCCATCGAGGACGTCGCCGGGACCGTCAAGGAGCTGATCGAGGCGGGCAAGGTGAAGTACTTCGGCCTGTCGGAGGCCGGTCCGCGGACGATCCGCAGGGCGCACGCCGTCCAGCCGGTCTCCGTCCTGCAGACCGAGTACTCCCTGTTCGAGCGGGAGGTCGAGCAGTTGTTCCCGGTGCTGCGCGAGCTGGGGATCGGGTTCGTCGCCTACTCGCCGCTGGGCCGCGGCTTCATCACCGGCACGGCCAAGCCCGCCGGCTCCTATGACGCCACCGACATGCGCAACACCGACCCCCGCTGGCAGCCGGGCGATTTCGAGCAGAACCTGGGGGCCGTGGAGCGGCTGGGCGAGCTCGCCGCGTCGAAGGGCGCGAGCGTCGCCCAGCTCGCGCTCGCGTGGGTCCTGGCGCAGGGCGAGGACATCGTGCCGATCCCCGGCACCCGCAGCCCCCGGCGGATGGAGGAGAACGCCGGCGCCGCCGAGCTCAGTCTCGGCCCCGCCGACCTGGACGTGATCGCCGAGATCCTGCCCACCGGCGGATTCGGCGCCCGTTACGTGGCCCCGGTCATGCCCAGCTGGACCTGACCCCGGCGCAGGTCCGTGCTCGGCGGCCGGGCCGGGCCTGCGCCAGGCCCGGCCGCTGTACCCGCCTGTGCTCGCGGCTCAGGCCGCCCGGAGCGGGCGCAGGGCCGAGCCCCAGGACAGGACCTGGTCGAGGACCACGTTCAGGCGTTCCTCGTGCGCCGCCGCCGGCTGGAAGCCGTCCGCGAAGTCGGTGTGGATCGACAGCCCGACCTGGTTCGACACGGTGGCCACGCTGAGCAGGCCCAGGACGTGCCGCAGGTGCGAGATCGCCCGGGGCGCGCCGTCCACGCCGTAGCCGACGAACCCGGCCGCCTTGTTGGTCCACTCCGAGTACAGGAAGTCGAGCGCGTTCTTGAGCGCGCCGGGGTAGGAGTTGTTGTACTCGGGGGTCACGATGATGAACGCGTCCAGCGACGCCACCTTGGCCGACCAGCGCTTGGTGCGCTCGTACAGGTAGTTGCCCGTGGCCGGGTGCTCGGGCTCGTCCAGGTTGCCCAGGTCGAAGTCCTTCAGATCGACGACCTCGTACTCGGCGTCGCCGCGCTTGACGGCCAGATCGTGAACCCAACGCGCCACCGCCTCGCCGTTGCGGCCAGGACGGGTGCTGCCCAGGATGATGCCTATCTTCAGCATGCCAATGCTCCTCAGTCGGTGGTACGGACACCACCGTAGGGAGAACAGGCGAGATACTGAATGCGTTGCTGTCCAACATTCATACGCGATCGTCTCTATGGTTAGACTTCCCGTATGGATGTGCTCAGCGATGTGGTGGCCTTCATGCGGTGCGGGCGGCCCAACTCCACCCGCTTCTCCTGGCGCGCGCCCTGGGGGGTCCGGTTCCGCACGACGCCCGAGTCCGCGGGTTTCCAGCTGATTCTGCGCGGGTCCTGCTGGCTCATCCCTCCGGACGGCGAGCCCGTTCCGCTGAGCGTAGGCGACCTGGTTTTCGTGCCGCACGGCGACTCGTACGGGCTGACCGACGACCCAGAAAAGCCGCTGGTCGACGCCGACTGCGGGGCCCATCACGAGCTGTACGCCTCCGCCGCGACAGGCGGCACCGGGCCCGAGACGGTCATCCTGTCCGGCGGCTACCGGATCGACCTCGACCGGACCCACCCCATCCTGAGCTCGCTGCCCAGCGTGATCCACCTGCCCGCGACGCTCGGCAGCCATCCCGAGCTGCGCGCCGCCGTCGAGCTGCTGGCCGCCGAGATCGAGAATCCGCGTACCGGCGCGGACATCGTGGTGTCGTCCCTGCTGGAGATGGTGCAGCTGTACGTGCTGCGGGCCTACTACGACACTCAGGAAGAGCCGTGCACGCTGTCCGGCTGGGCCGCCGCGCTGGCCGACCCCGCGATCGGGCGCGCGCTCGACGCCGTCCACCGCGATCCGGCCCGCCACTGGACGGTCGAGGAGCTCGGCGCCCGCGCGGGCATGTCGCGGGCCGGCTTCGCCCGCCGCTTCGCCGCGCTGGTCGGGCAGCCGCCGCTGGCGTACCTGACCTGGTGGCGGCTGGTGAACGGGGCGCGCATGCTGCGCGAGTCGGACGCGTCGGTGGCGGAGGTGGCCGAACGGATGGGGTACGCGTCGGAGTTCGCCTTCGGCAACGCCTTCAAGCGCGAGTTCGGCGTCCCACCGGGTCGTTTCCGCCGCAGTCCGGCGGTCGCGTAAGCCACCTTCGTCCGCATCGGCCTGCCGGGCGTGTCACGTGGCGGAGGACGTGGAACGGCGGGCGCGGTGGCGGCGTACCGCGTCCCGGTTGGCGCACGGGTGGGAGCAGTGCCGCTGAAGCGCGGTGCGCGAGGTGTCGGCGAAGATCGCCGCGCAGCCGTCGGCGGCACACCGCCCGAGCCGGTCCATGCCCCGTCCGGTGAGGTGCAGTGCCGTCCCCACGGAGATCAGCGCGAACAGCACCGCGCCGAGCGGCTGCAGCGGGTCGCGGTAGTGCAGGTGCCAGCCATGAGCGTGGTCGGTCAGCCGCGGATAGGCGGCCGACCGGGCGAGCATCTCGTTGACCAGCCCCGCCCTCTCGTGCTCGTCCGTGGCGTCGACGACCTTCGTCCAGGCGGCGATGACGGCGAGGGTCCGGTCGAGATCCGCCGCCTCGACCGGACGTTCCAGCACCAGACCGGCCGCGCGGCAGCGAGCGGCCAGTTCTGCGGCGCTCGCCGGCGGCCGGTTCGCCAGGTCGGCGGCGAAGTTCACCACGTCCGCGCCGTAAGGGTTGAGCTGCACAAGCTCATTACAACAGCCTGTACGTCATGCCACGAACAGCAACAGAGCACGACATCCCGGGGAAGCCATGATGGACCTCGCGGAATGTCCTTGACGCGCGGAAGGTTTAACGCTCTATGAAGAAGATCGGTTTCCTGAGCTTCGGGCATTGGTCGGAGTCGCCGTACTCCAAGGCCCGCAGCGCGTCCGACACCCTGTTGCAGTCGATCGAGCTCGCGGTGGCGGCCGAGGAGCTCGGGGCCGACGGCGCCTACTTCCGCGTCCACCACTTCGCCCAGCAGCTCGCGAGCCCGTTCCCGCTGCTGGCGGCTGTCGGGGCGCGGACGAGCAGGATCGAGATCGGCACCGGCGTCATCGACATGCGCTACGAGAACCCCCTCTACATGGCCGAGGACGCCGGCGCGGCCGACCTCATCGCGGGCGGGCGGCTCCAGCTCGGCATCAGCCGCGGATCACCCGAGCAGGTGATCGACGGCTGGCGCTACTTCGGCTACGAGCCGGGGGAGGGGGAGACCGAGGCGGACATGGCGCGCAAGCACGCGGAGGTCTTCCTCAAGGTGCTCGACGGCGAGGGCTTCGCCCAGCCGAACCCGCGCCCGATGTTCCCCAACCCGCCCGGGCTGCTGCGCCTCGAACCCCACTCGGAGGGGCTGCGCCGGCGCATCTGGTGGGGCTCCAGCTCGAACGCCACCGCCAAGTGGGCCGCCGGGCTGGGCATGCACCTGATGAGTTCCACGCTCAAGGACGACGAGAACGGCAAGCCGTTCCACGTGCAGCAGGCCGAGCAGATCGCGGCCTACCGGGAGGCGTGGAAGGAGGCCGGCCACGAGGGCGAGCCGCGCGTGTCGGTGAGCCGCTCGATCATGCCGATCGTCAACGAGACGGACCGCGCGTACTTCGGCCACGAGCGCACCAGCACCGACCAGGTCGGCTTCATCGACGCCACCACCAGGGCCGTCTTCGGGCGCACGTACGCCGCCGAGCCCGACGTGCTGGTCAAGGAACTGGCCGGCGACGAGGCCATCGCCGCGGCCGACACGCTCCTGCTGACGGTGCCCAGCCAGCTCGGCGTGGACTACAACGCCCACCTGCTCACCTCGGTCCTGACCCACGTCGCGCCCGCACTCGGCTGGCGCTGACGCCCGATGGGACGGGCGCGGCTTTTGAGGGCGGGCGCGCGTCAGTCGGTCCACTTGGGCGGGCGCTTGCCCAGGAACGCCGCCATGCCCTCACGCGCCGCGGCGGACTGCGAGGACTCGGCCATGACCTTGGTGGCCAGCCGGTACGCGTCCACCTCCGGCAGCGACAACTGCTGGTACAGGGTGCGCTTGCCGAGCGCCTTCGAGGCGCGGCTGCCCCGGGTGGCCCGCCCGAGCAGGTCGGCGACGGCGTCGTCGAGCTCGGCGGCGGGCACGACCCGGTTGACCAGCCCCCAGTCGAGCGCCTGCGCGGCGGTGATCGTGTCACCGGTGTACGCCATCTCGGCGGCGCGCTTGCGCCCGATGTTGCGGGCGATGGCGACCATGGGGGTGTGGCAGAACCAGCCCCCCTTGCCGCCGGGCGCGGCGAACCCGGCGGTGTCGGCGGCGACGGCGAGATCGCAGGTGGCGACCAGCTGGCAGCCCGCCGCGGTGGCCAGGCCGTGCACCCGGGCCACGACGGGCTGCGGCACCGACTCGATCAGCTCCATGAGCTGGCGGCAGGTGTCCAGGATGAGGGTCACCCCGTCCTGGTCGGCCGCGGCGACGTCGGCGAAGTCGTGACCGGCGCTGAAGACCGGACCGGCCCCGGCCAGGATGATCCCCGAGGCGTCGCTGTCGCCGGCGGCGCCGAACGCGCCGATCAGCTCCTGTAGGTGGGCCAGCGACAGGGCGTTGCGCCGCTGCGGCCGGTTCATCGTGATCGTCACGAAGTCGGCGTCGCGGTTGACGAGTACATGTTCCAGGTTCACCGTCGGGCTCCTCGATGATCGCGCGGGCGCGTGACCGCGATCGGCCACCCAGGCATTCTTCCCACCTGGCGCCGCCGTACGTCCGGAATGTCGGAGGCTCAGCCGGTGCGGGACGGATCGGCCGGATAGACCCCGAGGATCTTCACGTCCGTGGTGAAGAACGCCAGCTCCTCCAGCGCGTTCTTCAGCCCGGGATCGTCGGGATGCCCGTCGACCTCGGCGAGGAACTGGGTGGCGGTGAAATGGCCGCCCACCATGTAGCTCTCCAGCTTGGTCATGTTGATGCCGTTGGTCGCGAACCCGCCGAGTGCCTTGTAGAGCGCGGCCGGCAGGTTGCGCACGTTGAAGACGAACGAGGTGACCACCGGGCCGTGCCCGCGCGGCGCCTGCACGAAATCCCTGCTGAGCACCACGAACCGGGTGGTGTTGTGCTCCTCGTCCTCGACGTCGCGGGCGAGGGTGTGCAGGCCGTAGATCTCCGCCGCGAGCGGCGGCGCGATGGCCGCCTGGGTCGGGTCGCCCGCCTCGGCCACCTCCCGCGCCGCCCCGGCCGTGTCACCCGCGATCACGGGCACCAGGTCGTGCTCGCGGATGATCCGGCGGCACTGGCCGAGGGCGTGGACGTGACTGTGCACGGCCTTGATCGTGTCCAGGGTCGCGCCCGGCGGGGCCATCAGGTGGAACTGGATGCGCAGGAAGTGCTCGCCGATGATGTGCAGGTCCGACGTCGGCAGGAAGTGGTGGATGTCGGCGACCCGGCCGGCGATCGAGTTGTCGATCGGGATCATCGCCAGCTCGGCCTTCCCGTTCTCCACCACCGCGAACACGTCCTCGAAGGACGCGCACGGCACCGCGTGCCAGTCGGGGTAGTGGCGCTTGCACACCATATGGGAGTTGGAGCCGGGCTCGCCCTGGTAGGCGATACGTCGTGCGGTCACCTCAGCAAGTTTTCCATGCTCGCGGGCCTGATCCGGCCATGCCCGTTCCGGCACGTCGGTCCCGCGCAGGTGCCCGGTTGACGCTTGGCCCTAGTCGGCGGGTACGAAGCCGGCGTACTCCTCGATGCGGGTGATCAGCCCGGCGTCGTCGAAGCGGAAGTACACCGCGGCGTGCACCTCGCCGCGCATGCCGTTCCGCATGGCCACGTGCACCACGTGCTGCTGCAGGACCTCGCCCGGCTGCGCGAACTGGCGGATGATGTCGTAGCGCATCGACTCGATCGCCTCGACCTGCGCCGCCATGTGCTGGATGTTCTCCTCGACGCTCTGCTCGGGCTTGCCGTCGTTGTGCCAGACGGTGGCCGTCCCGGCGCACATGCCCCGTGCGGTCTCCCAGTCGGCCTTCTCCAGGCTGCGCAGATAGCCGATGGCCTGGTCCTTGAGGTGCCTGCTCATGATCATGCGTCCTTCCGCTGGTGGTGGCCGGGCGTGTCGTGGACGAGGGCGCGCTCGCCCGCCTCCACGCGCATCGGCAGGTGGTTGCCGGGAGGGGAGAGGGGGCAGACGAAGACGGACGGGTTGAGGTGGTGGTGCGAGAGCGTCGCCTGGTTGAAGTCGACGCTCAGCGTGCTGCCGGGCGGCAGCGGCGGCAGCACGAGCCAGCGGCCGATCGCGGGCGTGTCGGTGCCGTTGGTCTCGTCGGTGAAGACCACCAGGCGCTGGCCGGGGAAGTCTTCGAGGACGGCCAGCACGTACTCGGCGCCGTCGATGGTCACGACGAGGTCCACGGGAGCCAGGACGGCCTCGGTGCTGCGCGGCGAGGTCAGCCGTTCCACCTCGATGCGGCGGTCCGTGGGCGCCTGCCGGTAGCGGCCTTCGAACACCCACGCGGGGTCGTAGGGGTAGGCGTCCACACCGCGCAGGCCGGAGCGTTCGACGGCGGCCGGGTCCATGACCACCATGCCGTACGCGCCGTCATCGCCTCCGGCGAAGCCGACGCGCCCGCCGGGGAACTCCAGCCGGGCGCCGCCGGGCACCTCCGCCGTGCCGTCGACCGTCCTGCCGTCGATCCGCACGCCGTCCGCTTCCAACGCCGTCACCGTCAGGGCGCCGGCCTCGTCGGTGCTCCACACTCCGGGAACACCGGGCAAAGTGTGGTCATCGCGGCCGATGATCTTCCCATTGGCGACGACCTTGGCCTTTCCGTTCGCGCCGGCGATCTCCTCCCAGCGGCTCTCGCGCCAGGCATGGTAGGCGGCGGGCACACCTGCCGCCTCCATCTTGGAGGCTGGGACTGCCATGAGATTGCTCCTCTCCTGTACGCCGCGACGGGGTCCGCGGCTCTGCCACTCAACCTACGGCCGCCATGCTCGTCGGGCATGATGTCTTGCGTGATAGGCAAAGCATCGGGCGTGCCGATGCCGCCGGAGCAAGCTGGAGCCTCTTCTGGGCTCAGGGGCGGCGGGCGGCCCAGACCTTGCGTTCGGTGCGCAGGGCGAGGTCGTCGCGGCGCAGGATGCTGCGCTGACCGCCGGTGTCGAGCAGCCCGTCGAGCGCGGCGAGGTCGTCGGCCGAGAGCGCCTGCGCGGCGGCGCCGCGGATGCGCCGCAACGCGCTGAGCGCGTAGCGGCCGATCGCCTCGTTCTCCGAGCCGTCGAGGTGCACCGCGATGGTGCGTTCGCCGTCGAGGACGAAGCCGGCCTCGGTCAGCATCGGCCCCCAGTCGGCGCCGCGATGGGGCAGATGCCCGGAGTGGACGTGATCGGCCGCCGCGTGACAGCGCTCCTCCAGGCCAGGCCGCTCCTCGGGGGCGTCGGCAGGCAGGAAGCGGGGGAAATGGGCCAGTTCGACGACCGCGAACAGGCCGCCGGGCGCGAGCAGGTCGTGGACACGTCGCAGGACACGGACGGGGTCGGCCATGTGGTGCATCGAGGCCGACGCCCAGACCAGGTCCGGCGTGCCGAGCTCGGGCCAGCCGGCGTCGAGGTCGGCCTGCACGATGTCCAGGCGATCGTCCACCTCACGGGCGCACGCCTTCTCGCGCAGGCGCCGCAGGTGCTCGGGCGAGGCGTCCACGGCGGTGAGACGCGCCTCGGGAAAGCGGTCGAGCAGGGCGAAGGCGCCCGCTCCTGTGCCGCAGCCCACGTCCACGATGTGGCGCGGATCGGTGGTCAGGGGCAGCCATGCGGTGATGGCGTCGAGGTGCTCGGCGAGGATTTCCGCGTCCAGGTCGAGAAGCTCCTCCTGACTGTGGTCGCCGTGGTCATGAGCGGTGTGCGTGTGCGTCATGAGGCCACAATACGGGGGCCATGCGCGTACGGCATGACTCCTCCCGTTCCGCGCAAGGAAATGACCGCCGGATTTGCCGCAAGCGCAAGACCTGCGGGGTTCGATCTCATGTCTCTGTAGTGTCGGAGCCTTCGTCGCGCTGGTGGCCGCGGCGCGCGTCGCGGTCGAAGATGCCCAAGATCTCGCACGGCCCGCCCTCGGCGCCGATGGCGTGCGGCATCATCGTCGGGAACTCGGCGGCCTGGTTGGCCTCCAGGCGGAAGCGGCGGTGGCCGAGCATGAGGATCGCCGTGCCGGACAGGACGACGAGCCATTCCCGGCCCGGGTGGGCGCGCATTCGGGCGGGATTGTCAGGTGGCGGATCGGTCATGCGCTGACGCATCACGGTCATGCCGGGATCGGCCTTGATCGGCCAGCGCAGCTGGCCGTGGGCGCCGTCGATCATCGGGCTGGTGACGACGTCGTCCGTGGCCGTCTCGACCAGCTGGTCGAGGGAGGTGTCCAGGGCGCGGGCGAGGGTGACGAGCTGGTCCAGCGCGAGCCGGCGCTGGCCGTTCTCGATGCGGCTCAGTGAGGACTGGCTGAGCCTGGCCCGGTTGGCCAGCTCCTCCAGGGACCAGCCCTGGGCGACCCGCAGGGCGCGGATGCGTTTGCGTACGAGGCTGTCCAGGCCTTCATCTTCTTGCTTCATAGGCAACATCCTATGCCCGTAGTGCAAGGCGAGGCTAGCGTCGCCTGCAGACGGCCCGGATCCGCCGGGCCCGCGTACAGAGGAGAGCCTTGGACATGCCCGCGCACACGAGCGACCCACTGCCGGCCGGCACCGTCGATGTCGTGGTCATCGGCGGCGGCGCGGCGGGCCTGAACGGCGCGCCGCCTGCTGGTGGCCACCGGGCTGACGGACGTGCTGCCCGACATACCCGGTCTGGCCCGGCACTGGGGGAGCAAAGTGGTGCACTGCCCGTACTGCCACGGCTGGGAGGTACGCGACGAGCCCATCGGCGTCCTCGCCACCGGCCCGCCTCGGTCCACCACGCGCTGCTGTTCCGCCAGCTCACCGACAACCTGGTCTACTTCACCCGCGGCACCGGCCTCGACGCGAGCACCCGCGCCCGCTTCGCCGCCCGCGGCATCGCCGTCGTCGACACCCCGGTGCGGGAGGTCGCGACCGGCGCGGACGGTTCTCTGTCCGGAGTGGTCCTGGCCGACGGCACGATCGTGCCCCGGCGCGTTCTGGCCGTCGTCACCGTGACCTGGGCCCGTACCGACGGCCTGGACGGGCTGAACCTGCCGATGGAGGACCTGCCCGGCGCCATGGGCCGCCGCTTCGCCGCCGGCCTGGCCGGCGCCACCGACGTGCCGGGGGTGTGGGTGGCCGGCAACGCCACCGACCCGATGGCCCAGGTGGGCGCCGCCGCCGCGGCCGGCGCGCTGGCCGGTGCGCACATCAATGCCCTGCTGGCCGACGCGGACACCGTCGCGGCCCTTTCAGAGAGGAACTCATGAGCACCGACCAGCCCGTACAGGGGGAGTCCGCCGCGCCGAGCGGCGGGGGAGCACCGGACGCGCGTCAGCTGCGCACGATCCTGATCGCCGTCTGTGTCGCGTTGATGGCGGTCATCGCCTCGGTGACCGGCCTGAACGTGGCCCAGCCCGACATGGCCGTCGAGTTCGGCGCCGCACAGACCACCATCCTGTGGATCATCAACGTCTACACCCTCACCCTGGCCGCCCTGCTGCTTCCGCTCGGCGCGATCGGCGACCGGCTGGGCCGCAAGCCCATGCTGATCGCCGGACTGATCGTCTTCGGGGTCGCCGGCGCGCTGGCCGGCCTGGCCCCGTCCGCCGAAGTCATGATCGTCGCCCGCGTGCTCAGCGGGGTGGGCGCCGCGATGATCATGCCGATCACGCTGGCCGTGATCACCTCGACGTTCCCCGCCGAGCAGCGCGGAAAGGCGATCGGCGTGTGGACCGGCGTCGCCGGAGGCGGTGGCATCATCGGCATGTTCCTGTCCGCGCTGCTCGTGGACGTGGCGCACTGGCGGTGGCTGTTCCTGCTGCCGGTCGTGCTGGTCGTCGTCTCGCTCGGCATGATGCGGTCCGTGCCCGACTCGCGCGAGCACTCCGGGCACTCCTTCGACACCGTCGGCGCGCTGGCCTCCGTGGTCGCCGTGGTGGGTCTCATCTTCGTGCTCCAGGAAGGCCCGGAGCGCGGCTGGAGCGACCCGGTCACCCTGGCCGCCCTCGTCGCCGGTGTGGTGGCCCTGATCTTCTTCGTGGCCTGGGAACTGCGCCAGGAGGACGCGTCTTTGCTGGATGTACGGCTCTTCCGCGAGCGCGGCCTGAGCGGCGGTTCGGTCACCCTGCTGGTGGTCTTCGGGGTCCAGGCGGGCGTCTTCGTGGTCCTCTTCCCGTTCCTGCAAGCCGTGCTCGGCTGGTCGGGGCTGCTGTCCACGCTGGCGATGATGCCCATGGCCGTGCTCATGATGATGACCTCCGGCCTGGCGCCCAAACTGGCCGCGCGCATCGGCGCCCGCTCCACCATGGCAGTGGGGATCGTGCTGTTCGGCGCCGGTCTGGCCCTCATGGCCGGCATCGTCTCCGTCGAGGGCGGCTACCTGTCCATCCTGCCCGGCATGCTCGCCATGGGCACCGGCATGGGCCTGGCGATGACCCCCTCCACCGAGGCCATCACCGGTTCGCTGCCGCGCGAGAAGCAGGGGGTCGCCTCCGCGCTCAACGACATCACCCGCGAGTTCGGCACCGCGCTCGGCGTCGCCCTGCTCGGCGCCCTCCTGGCGAACGGCTACCGCGGCGCCATCGACGACAGGCTCGGCGGCGTTCCCCAGGGCGTGGCGGACGTGGCACGCCAGGGGGTCGCCAACGCGATCGAGGTCGCGGGCACCGCAGGGCCCCACGCGCGGGCGCTGGCGGATGCCGCCCGGCAGTCGTTCGTGGACGGCTGGCAGCAGGCCATGTGGGCGGGGGTCGTCGTCATGGGCGTCCTGTTCGTCTACACCGTCGTACGCGGCGGGCTTCCCGCAGCGGTGGACCAGGAGAAGACCCGCGAGGACCGGCAGCCGCAGGTGCCCGCGTAAGGGCTTTCCGGTGGTCAGCCCTCGCCCGCCATCAGGGCCTTCACGTCCGCGGCCGTCACCTGCTTGCCCCCGAAGGCCCAGTCGCCGCTCTTGACCTCCTCGATGATGACCAGGGTGAGGGAGCGGAGGTTCTCGCCCTCGATCGTGACCATCGCGTCGGTCAGCTTCTCCACCATCTCGGCCTTCTGCTCGTCGCTGAACACGCCCTCGATGAGCTTCACGTTGATGAGTGGCATGGGGTCCCCCTCCCCGTTGGTGCGGACATGCCCCTGCGCGAACTGGACAAACGCCGTGAAAGCGAAATCTACAATGTAAAGGCGGCTGGCTGGTGCATTCCCGCTCCGCCCGTACAAGAACCAAACCTCCGCCGCGACGGCGAATCGTTCTAGGGTGGCGGAGGTGACGGGATCGGCGGCGGGCGCGCGGACGCAGGAGCAGGTGCGGCAGCGGAACCTGAGCGAGGTGCTGCGCCGCGTGCATCGGGACGGGATGGTGTCGCGGGCCGCGCTGGGCCGCTGGATGGGGCTCAACCGCAGCACCATCATGGATCTGACCGCGGAGCTGGCGGCGGCAGGGCTGGTCAGGGAGGGGGTTCCTGTCGGGAGGGGGCAGGCGGGCCGGCCGTCCATCGTGGTGATGCCTGAGCAGGGCACCCTGTACGGGCTCGCCTTCGATGTCGCGGTGGACCGGCTGGTGGCGGCACGGGTCGGGCTCGGCGGGCGGATCCTGGAGCGGCGTGAGGCGGTGCGGGCCCGGGCCGGGGTGGATCTGGAGGACGTGGTCGGGGTGCTGGCCGCTTTCGGTCGTGAGCTGGTGGCCGGGGCCGGTTCTGGGGCGTTGTGCGTGGGTGTGGGGGCGTCGTACTGCGGGTTGATCAGGCGGGCCGACGGCATGGTCCGGTACGGGCCGCATCTGGGGTGGGTGGATCAGGCGTTCGGTGCTGAGCTGGCGGCCGGGCTGGGGCTGGGGTTGCCGGTCGAGGTGGGGAACGAGGCGCATCTGGGGGCGATCGCGGAGCACGTGCGCGGAGCGGGGACCGAGGTCGACGATCTGATCTACCTGCACGGGGATGTGGGGGTGGGCGGGGGGATCATCGTCGGTGGTGAGTTGCTGGACGGCGATGGCGGTTACGGCTGCGAGCTCGGGCACATGCTGGTGAATCCGTTCGACGGGCGGCCGTGTCTGTGCGGGTCGCGGGGGTGTCTGGAGGCGGAGGTGGGGGAGGGGGCGTTGCTGGACTACGCGGGGCGGTCCGGGGAGTTGGTGGGCAGGGAGGGCATCCGGGCGGTGGTCGCTCTGGCCGGGGCGGGTGACGTTCGTGCGCGGGACGCGCTGGATCGGGTGGGGGATTGGCTGGGTGTCGGGGTGGTGAATCTCATCAATCTGTTCAACCCGGCGCTGGTGGTGTTCGGGGGGATGTTGCGTGATGTGTATCCGGGGGCGGCGTCGTGTGTGCGGGCGCGGATCGACGCGCATGTTCTGCCGGTGTCGCGGGAGCGGGTGCGGTTGGCGGTGACGGCTCTGGGTGATGACACGACGCTGGCCGGGGCCGCGGAGCTCGCTTTCGCGAGTCTGCTGGATGATCCCGTCAATACGCTGGCGGCTCTGCGCTGATGATCTTTTACGGTGTGGGGGTGACGAGTCCCGTTCGGTAGGCGATGACGACGAGCTGGGCGCGGTCGCGTGCGCCGAGTTTCGCCATGGCGCGGCTGACGTGGGTGCGTGCGGTGGCCGGGCTGAGGAACAGTTCGGCGCCGATTTCGTGGTTGCTGAGGCCGTGGCCGACGAGGGTGAGTACTTCGCGTTCTCGTTCGGTGAGTACGGCGAGCTGGTGCTGTGCGCTTTGGGCGATTCTGCGTTGGGTGGCGAACTGGCCGATGAGGCGCCGGGTGATGCGCGGCGAGAGCAGGGCTTCTCCGGCGGCGATCACGCGGATGGCGTGCAGGAGTTCGGCCGGTCCCGCGTCTTTGAGCAGGAAGCCGCTGGCGCCGGCTTGCAGGGCGTCGAAGACGTACTCGTCGGTGTCGTAGGTGGTGAGGATGAGGATACGGACCTGCTCCAGGCCGGGGGTGGCGGCGATCTGGGCGGTGGCCTGGATTCCGTCCAGCTTGGGCATGCGGATGTCCATGAGGACGACGTGGGGGCGGGTGGCGCGGGCCTGGTCGACGGCTTGGGCGCCGTTGACGGCCTCTCCGACGACGGTGAGGTCGTCTTCGAGGTCGAGCAGGACCTTGAATCCTGAGCGTACGAGCCCTTCGTCGTCGGCGAGCAGCACCTTGATCGGGGAGTTGGTCGCGGTGGCGTTCATCGGTGGCTCCCGGTGAGGGGGAGTCGTGCTCTGACCTGGAATCCGCCATCCGGTAGTGGTCCCGCGTCGAGTTCGCCGCCCAGCAGTCGGCAGCGTTCGCGCATGCCGAGGATGCCGCGGCCGGGTGGTGTGGTTTCCGTGTCGTCGGGGCGGGGGGCCGGGTCGTCGCTTTTGGGTGTGGTGCGGCCTTCGTCGGTGATCCGGATCTCGACGGCGTCGGTGCCGGAATTCAGGGTCACGGTCATGCGGGTGGGGCCGGCGTGGCGGACCACGTTGGTGATGGATTCCTGCACGATGCGGTAGGCGGCGTTGCTGATCGTGCTGGGCAGCGGCGCCGGGGGCGGGGTGATGTCGATGGTGCAGTCGAGTCCGGCTTCGCGGGCTTTGGTGGCCAGTTCGTCGATCTGTTCGAGTCTGGGGTACGGCGCGCGCGAGTCGTCGTCGTCGGTGTCGTCGTCGCGCAGGACGCCGAGGATGGCGCGCATCTCTCGCAGCGCGCGGGAGCTGGTCTGCTCGATGGCGCGGAGTGCCTCGCGGGCCAGGTCCGGGCGTTTGCCGAGGACGTGCGCGGTGACGCCGGACTGGACGTTGATGATCGCGATGGCGTGGGCGACGGTGTCGTGGACCTCGCGGGCGATGCGGAGCCGTTCGGCGTCGACGCGGGCTCGTGCCTCCTCCTCGCGGTTGCGTTCGGCGAGTTCGGCGCGTTGTTGTGCTTCGGCCGCGATGACGTGCCTGGATCGGATGGATTCGCCCAGGGCCGCGCTCATGACGGATGCGCCGATCCGGAAGTAGACCCAGCCGATGGCGGCGCGTGGTTCGATGTCGGCCGCGGCGATCAGCCAGGTGACGGCGAGGATGAGGGTGCCGGCGCCGGCGATGACGAGTGAGCGGCGTCCGTCGCCGTAGGCGGCGAGGGTGTAGAGGGCGACGAAGAGCCCGAGCCAGCCGGGGCCGTCGGGGAAACCGAGGGTGTAGTAGGCCAGGCTGATGAGTGCGGTGGTGAGGAAGACCGGCACCGGCCAGCGGCGGCGGACGGCGATGACCGCTCCGCCGGCGATCAGCAGGACGTATCCGAGGTTTCCGAGGTCGGTGAGGGGGCGCTCGATCGGTTCGCCGGCGTTGCGCACGATCGTGCCCTGGACCTGCATGACGGTGATGAAGAGCGCGAGCAGCGTCTCCTGCGCCGGCACCGGCAGGCGCAACGTGACGGCGCGTGCTTTCATGCGTCGATCCTACGGTTCCCCAGGTGTGGGGCCCTGCGTCCGGAGGCGTGATCGCCGTACGCCGTGGGGCGTAGCGAGGGGTGGGGTGTGTACGTGGAACTACGTAGCGGCTGCCGTCCGCCGGCGGAGGCGGCGGCTGCTTGGGCGGGGAGACGATCGGTGGTGTGCGGCCCTTGCCGGGGCCGGCGCTCGTGCGGAGTTGTTTGGGCCGCGTGGCCGTGCTGGTGCGTGCTGGTTCGTGCCGGTTGGTCGTGGTTGGTCCTGGTTGCGGGCGTCCGTCGTTCGATCGAGAGGATTCTCATGTCCGTCCGAGTTCTGTCTTCCGTGGCCGACGTGTTCGGGGCGGTGGGGCCGGCCGCGCAGGAGGCGGCTCATGTGCTGGTGGAGCCCGTCGGGGCGTATGCCATGACCGCCGGGCGGCTGTGGTCGGTGGTGGGTGCGCTGGTGGGGCTGGCCGGGGTCGTCGTCGGAGGGCTGGCGCTGGCCCGTTCCGTCCGGCGGGTCGGTCACGGCGGGAGGAGGGGAGCCGTCGTGGCCTTGGTGGCGGGGCTGGTCGGGGCGGGCATCGGCGGGATGGTCGTGGCCGCCGCTGAGGGCGGTCCCGGGACGGGTTACGGGATCGTCGGGGGTTACGTGGCTCTGGTGGTCGGGGTGGTCGCCATGGGGCTGGGCGGGCTGGTGGCGACGCGTTCCCGCCGTACCGCCTGACCCGGTGGTGTGGCGGGAACGCGCCGCACCACCTGACCAGCCTGACCCGGTGGTGTGACGGAACGCGCCGCATCACCTGACCAGGAGGAAGACCTGGCCGCCGCCGGTGTCGCCCGCACGGCCTTGGGGTTCAGCGGGCCCGCTCGACGCGGGCTTCGTCCCAGACCGGTTCGTCGCTCTCGTAGACGGTTCCGTCGGCGCCGAAGATGAGGAAACGGTCGAAGTCGGCGGCGAACCAGCGGTCATGGGTGACGGCCAGCACGGTGCCGGCGAACGACGCGAGGCCCTGCTGCAGAGCTTCGGCGCTGGCCAGGTCGAGGTTGTCGGTGGGTTCGTCGAGCAGCAGCAGCGTCGCGCCCGACAGTTCCAGCAGCAGGATCTGCAGCCGCGCCTGCTGCCCGCCGGACAAGGTCTCGAACCGCTGCTGGGCGGCGGGTGCGAGTTCGTAGCGGGCGAGCGCGGCCATGGCCTCGTTGAGTGTGAGGGCGTGCTCGGTCGTCACCAGTTCGGCGGGGGTGCGGCCGTGCAGGTCGGGCCTGGAGTGGGTCTGGACGAAGTGGCCGGGCGTGACCCGGGCGCCCAGTCGTACGGAACCGGTGTGCCGTACCGAGGCGGCAGCGATGTTCGTCGCCTCGGCCAGGAGCCGGAGGAAGTGCGATTTGCCGGAACCGTTGGAGCCGAGGACGCCCACGCGTTCGCCGTACCAGATCTCGGTGTCGAACGGGCGCATCAGACCGGTGAGTTCCAGCGTTTCGCAGGTGATGGCGCGTTTGCCGGTCCGGCCGCCGCGCAGCCGCATCCGTACGTTCTGCCGTTTGGGCGGGCGTTCGGGCGGGCCGGCTTCCTCGAACCGCGCCAGCCGGGTACGGGCGGCCCGGTAGGCGGAGGCGACGGCATCGTTGTTGGCCGCGGTCTGCCGGAGGGTCTGCACCAGGCGTCTGAGCTTGGCGTGCTCCTCGTCCCAGCGGCGGCGCCGTTCCTCCAGCCGGTCGATGCGGTTCTGGCGGCCCTGGGCGTAGGTGGCGAAGCCCGCGCCGTGGACCCAGGTGCCGCGCGCTTCCACGGTCACGATGCGGTTCGTGGCGTTGGCCAGCAGTTGCCGGTCGTGTGAGACGAGCAGCACGGTCTTGGACGTGGCGCGTAGCTGGTCCTCCAGCCATTGCTTGGCGGGCACGTCGAGGTAGTTGTCCGGTTCGTCCAGCAGCAGGACCTGATCGGGCCCGCGCAGCAGGGCCTCCAAGACGATGCGCTTCTGCTCGCCACCGGACAGGGTGCCGACCGGGCGCTGCCTGACCGCGTCGTAGGGCAGGCCCAGGGCCGCGGTCGCGCAGGTGTCCCACACGACCTCCATGTCGTAGCCGCCGGCGTCGGTGTAGTCGCTGATCGCCTGCGCATAGGCCAGTTGCGTCGTCTCGTCACCGTGTTCCGTCAGCGCCGACTCCGCCCGTCCCAGGTTCGCGGCGGTGGTGCGGACCTGGACGGGTGCGACGGACAGCAGCAGATCGTGCAGGGTCCGGTCGTCTCGTACGCTGCCGATGAACTGCCGCATCACCCCCAGCCCGCCTGAGCTGGTCACCCGGCCGTCGTCCTGCCGTAGATCTCCAGCGATGAGCCGCAGCAGGGTGGTCTTGCCCGCGCCGTTCGGTCCCACCAGCCCCGCCTTGACGCCGTCGCCGATGCGGAACGAGGCCTCGTGCAGCAGCAGTCGCCCGTCCGGCAGTACGTAGGTGAGCCGGTCCACCTCGACATGTCCCGCCACCGCGTTCCTCCCTGCGGGCCTGCTGGACCGTTGTTCGAGTCACCGGACCATTGATCCAGTGCTCGAACAACATACTAGACTCGGCTCTGCTACGACGAGGAGGGGGACGAATTGGGAGCGAAGCGCTCGGGGTCAGCGGGAGACGTGTGGTTGCGCCCGGCCGCACGGGCGGCGCGTGAAGCGCCGTCGCCGCCGCTCAGCCGCGACCGGATCGTCGCCGAGGCCATCGCCCTCCTGGACGAGGAAGGCGCCGACCGGCTGACCATGCGGCGGCTCGCCGAACGCCTCGGCACGGGTTCCACGACGCTGTACTGGCATGTGAAGACCAAGGACGACGTCCTGGACCTCGCTCTCGACGCGATCTTCGCAGCAGTGGAGATCCCGGGCGAAGGCGCTGCTGAAGGCGGTCGCACTGGCGGGGGCGATGGCGGAGGAGGCGGGGGCGCAGGCCGACGCGCTGGCAGGGACTGGCATGCCGACATCACCGCGCTGATCACCGGATGGCATGCCGTCCTGCTGGCACATCCCTGGTCGGCGGCGCTGCTCGGCCGTCCGATGCTGGGCCCCAATGTGCTCGCCCGCAGCGAGTTCCTGTACGCCACCCTCGTGGCGGCCGGCGTCACCGAGCCGCACCTGACCGCCGCGGCATACGGATTGTCCAACTACGTCATCGGTTCCGCGCTCATGCAGGCGACCTGGACGGTCCGGGAGCACGGCGCGCAACAAGCCGCCCGGGAGCACTTCCGCGCCAGCAGTGACCGCTATCCCGTCCTCGCCGCCCACGGCCCTCTCACGGAGGACGCCGACTGGGACGGCAGCTTCACCATCGGCCTCACCTGGCTCCTCGACGGCATCCAGACCACCACGGCCAGTGCCGGCGGTGCTGCCGACAGGGCATCTACGGAGTTGTAGCTCAAGCCCAGACGCTGGCGGCGATCACGGCGGGCGGTTGGCTGAACGTGGCGTGACCAGTCCGGCCTCGTAGGCGGCGATGACGAGCTGGGCCCGGTCGCGGGCGTTGAGCTTGGCCAGCAGGCGGCCGATATGCGTCTTCACAGTGCCGGGACTCACCTTGAGCTGCGTGCTGAGCTCCGCGTTGGACAGCCCGTGGGCGACGAGGGTGAGCACCTCGCGCTCACGGTCCGTCAACGTGTCGAGCCCGCGAAAGGCCTGCTGGAGCGGCCGTTGTACGAACTCCGCGATCAGCCGGGTGGTGACGGTCGGCGCGAGCAGCGTCTCACCCGACGCCACCACCCGGATCGCCTTCAACAGGTCGTCCGGAGGCGCGTCCTTGAGCATGAACCCGCTGGCACCCGCGCGCAGTGCCGCGTATACGTACTCGTCGAGGTCGAACGTGGTCAGAATGAGCACCCGGGTGCCCCCGGCGATCTGCCCGGTCGCGGTGATGCCGTCCATCTCGGGCATTCTGACGTCCATGAGCACCACGTCCGGTGCTTCCGTACGAGCGAGCGCCACCGCCTCCCGCCCGTCGCCCGCCTCCCCGACCACGGTGAGATCGTCCTCCGAGTCGATCAGCAGCCGAAAACTGCCGCGCAGCAGTGCCTGATCGTCGGCGATGAGCACCCGAATCACAAGCCTCCTCCTGCCACGCCCACCCTGACCACACTCCTCTCGACCGCCCCCACCCCGCCCTGGCCCGGCCCACCCAGGCCTGGTGCAACCGCACTCACCTCTGCCGTGATCAACCCGACCGGCCCCAATCCGACCGGCCCCAGCCCGACCGGGGTCGGCTCTGTCGTCGGTCCGGTTCGGACTCGCCGACCCGCTTTCTCCGGCTCAAGCTCCTGATCCTCGTCCTCGCGTCCATCATGACCGATCCGCGCCCGCCACTCGGGCCACGCCGAAGCTTTCTCGGGACGCCGGCCGTACACACATCCGTGCGCTGGTCCGGAGCGCCCGGCCATACAGGTTCGCACCTGCCGCTGCGGCGTTCTGGCTGATGGGCCCGCTGCGCAAGCACGCCACGCATCGCCGGAACGCCCGGTGCCGTGCACGGAACCTCCACCGAGTGGGGATGGTGGAAACTTTCGGGCGGGATCAGGGGATCTCCCATGACGCGTCCACGCCGAACCCCCTTCCCGGCAGTGGGCCGGCCTCGAAGGTGCCGCCGTACAGCAAGGCCCGTTCGCGCATTCCCGCCAGGCCCTGCCCGCCCGGCCGCCCCGGCAGCAGCCGTTGCCCGGGCCCGTCGTCGACCACGGAAATGCGCAGCCGCCCCTCGTCGGCCGACACGCTGACGCGGCAGTGGGCCGGAGCGGCGTGCTTGACGACGTTGGTGATCGCCTCCTGGACGATGCGGTAGACGGCCGGGGCCATGCTGTCGGGCACGGCTCCGTTCACCGACAGGTCGACCCGCACGCCGGCCTCCGCCGCCTGCTGCGCCAGGGACGGCAGGTCGGCGAGCCGGGGGAGCGGTGTCGTGTCGGGTGTGCCGCCGGGTGTGCGCAGCGCGCCGAGAACCTGGCGGATCTCGGTGAGCGAGCCGCGCCCGATCTCCTCGATGGCCCGTAACGCGTTGCGCCCTTCCTCCGGGTGTTTGTCCAGGACCTTTGCCGCCACCCCGGCTTTGACGGTGATCAGGCTCATCGAATGGGCGACGACGTCGTGCAGTTCGCGCGCGATCCGCAGGCGTTCGTCGGCCGCCGCCCGCTCGGCCTGTCTGTCGGCCTCGCGGGCGGCGAACTCGCGGCGGGTGCGGGCCGTCGTGCCGAGACTCCAGCTCGCCGCGATGACCAGCCATGACGTGCCGAGGATGAAGACGGGGTCGGGCCAGCCGCCGGCATATCGTGGCGATGCCTGCACCGAGACGAGCAGCGAGGCTCCGTTGACGAGCAGGCTCGCCACCAGGGCGATCGCCGAGCGCCGCACCGGGCGGGCGGTCGCCACCAGGTAGATGGTCAGGGCCGCCACAGCGGTTGGCAGCAGCCGGTTGGCCTGCACCGAGAGGACGGCGACGCCCAGCAGGAGCGCGCCGTAGCAGGCGGGCTCCGGCCAGATCCGCCGCACCGCCACGGGCACCGCGAGCAGCCAGCACAGCGCCACGGTCAGAGCGCTGGTGGTCAGCTCGGGAGGGCCGGCGGTGGACGCCAGCGCGAGCAGCACCGCGACCACGGTGTCGGCCAGGATGAGCAGCCAGGGTGGGGGCCGCCGGGCGAGCAGATGCACGTCTCGACGTTATCGAGGAACGGCCGGAAGCGAATCGGAGCACGGGCCGTCGGACCAGGGTCGTACCGTGCCCGCGTACGCCCGTGCCGTATGACCCTGGTCCGACGCCAAAGATCGGATCTGGCTCCGATGTGCGGACCCGCCGCCGTGCAGCATCGTTGCGGCCATGAACCGACGCAGACTCATCGCCCTGTGCCTGGCGGCCTGTCTCGCGGTGCCCCTCGGCGGCATCGCGCTGGCCTCGGCGCAGGCCCACGACCTGGTGTGGAAGGAGTGTGGTGATGGGCTGCGCTGCGCCGAGCTGGTCGTTCCCGTCGACTGGGCCGATCCCGGCGGGCCCATGACCTCGGTGCACGTGGCCGGGCTGCCCGCGACGGGCAAGAGCCTAGGGCCGCTGATCGTCAACTTCGGGGGGCCCGGCACCAGCACGTCGATGCTCAGGCGCAAGAGCCAGCCCGACGCGCAGCCGGAGCTGCCGAGCCTGCTCGCTGAGTTGCAGCGCAGCTTCGACGTCATCGCCTTCGATCCGCGCGGCCTGTCCGAGCCCGCGAGCGGCAGGAAAGTGAGCTGCGCCAGACCCGAGCCCTCCGTCTACGGGCTGCTCCTGGCCAGGACGAAACACGACTGGGACGCCCATGCCGCTGCGAACGCGGCCCATCAGGCGAGCTGCCGCACAGCGGCCAGATCGGCCTGGCGCGGGATGACGGCGTGGAACGTGGCGCACGACATCGACGCCCTGCGCGCCGCACTCGGCCAGGACAAGATCGTCTACGCGGGCAACTCCTATGGCACCGTCTATGCCCAGGCCTACCTGGAGCTGTTCCCGCAGCGGGTCGGCCGGATGTACTTCGACGGCACCGCCGATCACACCCAGCAGGAGTTCGAGCCCTGGATCCGCAACTACGCGCTCACGCAGGAGCGCCATCTCACCCGCTTCCGCGACTGGTGCGCCCACCGCGCCGACTGCGCCCTGCGTGGCACGGACGCCGGCCAGGCGTGGGACGAGCTCGTCGCCAGGGCGCGTCGCGCGCCGCTGCCGGCGTCGTCCGGGCGGACGGTGCGTGAGGGGCAGCTGTACGCCGGCGCGGTCAAAGGTATGAATCCGGCGTTCTGGCCCCAGCTCGCCACCGCCGTCCGCAAGGCCCTCGACGGCGACGCCGGCGACTTCCTGGAAGAACTGCGCCCCGACGACGGCGGCTCGTCGGTGAGCCAGGACTCGTTGTGCAACGACTTCATGCCGGCGCTGCCGACGTACGAGGAGTTCCAGGGCATCGAGGCCCGCCTACGGCAGATCGCGCCCAGGTTCGGCTGGCTCGAGGGGCGCTTCGAGCTCGGTCGCTGCTGGGGGCGCAGCGGAGGCGCGTCCTGGGCGCCGCACCCGTTGCGGGTGAAGGACGTCCCGCCGATCCTCTTCGCGATCGGGGAGCTCGACAACAACACCAACTATCGCGGTCAGGCGCACGTGGCCGGGCAGATCCCGTCCGCTCGCGTCCTGTGGCACGGCGACGGCCACGCGTCGTGGGCGCGAAACGGCTGCCTGCGGCGGCACGTCCGCGCCTACCTGACCACGGGTGAGTTGCCCGCACCGGGCACCCGCTGCCCGGCCGAGATCATCCAGAAGGTGGGAAAATGATCGAGGTCAGCGAGCTGACGAAACGGTACGGTTCCACCCTGGCGGTGTCCGGGCTCACGTTCGGCGTCAGACCCGGGCAGGTCACCGGCTTCCTCGGGCACAACGGTGCCGGCAAATCCACCACCATGCGCATGATCCTCGGCCTTCACGCGCCCACGTCGGGCCAGGCGTTGATCAACGGCGTCCGCAAACGCGACCTGCGCGATCCCATGCGCGAGGTCGGCGCCATGCTCGACGCCGCCGAGGTGCAGGGCGGGCGCAGCGCGTTCGCGCACTTGCAGGCGCTGGCGTACGCGGGAGGCATCGGGCGCCGCAGGGTGGTGCAGGTGCTGGAGGAGGTCGGCCTGGCCGGGGCGGCCCGCAAACGGATCGCCGGCTTCTCCCAGGGGATGCGCCAGCGCCTCGGCATCGCGGCGGCCCTGCTCGGCGATCCGGGCGTGCTCATCCTCGACGAGCCGGCCAACGGCCTCGACCCCGACGGCATCCGCTGGCTCAGAAACCTGCTCAGATCCCTGGCGTCCGAAGGGCGCACCATCCTGCTGTCGAGCCACCTGATGACCGAAATGTCCCTCACCGCCGATCGCCTCATCATCATCGGCCGAGGCCGCCTGATCGAGGACATCTCGCCGACAGAGCTGCTGGCCCGCTTCCAGAGCGGCGTAGTGGTCCGATCACCACACGCGGCTCGCCTGTCCGTGGCGCTCCAGGTGGCCGGCGCGACCGTACACCCCATTCAGCACACCGAGACCGGTACGGAGCCGTTCCCCGACCACCCCGCAAACACCAAAGCAAACCCCGTCTCCGCAGAGCTCACCGCCATGCGCGGTCACCGGGTGCCCACTCATCCCACCCCGACCGGCCCCGGCACCCGCCCCATCCGGAACGTGGGCGCCGTGCAGAACGAGGACACCGCCGGGGACACGAACGCTGTGCAGAACACCGACCCCGCCCGGAACGCGGGCGCTGTGCAGAACACCGACCCCGTCTGGGGCAGGAACGCTGTGCAGAACACCAGCTCCGTCCGGGACGCGAGTGTCGGCGGGGAGTTGCTGGTGACCGGACTGACTGCGGCTGCCGTCGGTGATATCGCCTTGGCCAGCGGGTGCGCTGTTCACGAGCTGGTGCCTCGTCGGACATCGCTGGAGGAGGCATTCATGGAGATCACCCAATGATGGACATCGTTGCGTCCGAGTGGGTCAAGTTGCGCTCGCTCCGAGCCACCTACTACGTCCTGGCCTCCACGCTCTCCGCCCTTGTGCTCACCGGTTTCGCTGCCTACTCGATCTCGCGCTACTTCGACACCAACGGCCCCGGTGGCGATCCCGTCGGCACAGGGCTCGGTCTGAGCTCCGACATTCCTCCTGTGCTGTTCGGCATGCTGGGGGTCTTCGCGATCTCCGGCGAGTACACCACCGGCATGATCAGACTCACGCTGACCACGGTCCGGAGCCGGTGGACACTCCTGCTGGCCAAGGCTGTCGTGGTGGCCGCAGTGGCCGCAGTCGCGGGCCAGGCGCTGGCGTTGGCCACCTACGTCACCGCACAGGCCGTGGTGGGCGGGCGTCCGATCGGCGCCTCGTTCGCCGAACATGCGGCCCTGACCGAGGTGCTGACCACCGGCGCCGGCTGTGCTGTCGCAGCGGTGGTGGGGCTCGGCCTGGCCACGGTGCTGCGTTCGACACCGGCGGCGCTCATCGCGCTGGTCGTCCTCCCGCTGACCCCGGCCGTGCTGGAGCGCTTCCTCCCGGCTCCGTGGAACGACTGGATCAGCTCCCTGACGATTCCGTCGCTGACCAGGCAACTGGCCGCTGTGCCCGACGCCGGCGCCTTAGGCCCCGCAACGGCCGCCGCCATCTTGATGGGTTACGTGGTGGCGTCCCTCCTGCTGGGAGCCCTGGCGATCAACCACCGCGACGTCTGACCGGCCTTGAGCGGGAAACAGCCCTCTCCAAGGCCAGCTAGCGCGTTCATGGCCGATCACTGCATCGTTTCGTCATGGCGGGGGCCGAGTCCTGTGTTCGCCGTAGGCCAGGCCGAGCCTTGTGTTCGCGGCAGGCCAGGGCCCGGTAGGGGTGGGGGGCCGAGCCTGGGGTTCGTTGTGGGCCAGGGCCGAGTTCAGGTTCGCCATGGGTGGGAGCTGAGCCTGGGGTTCGTTGTGGGCTAGGGCCAGGCCGAACTGGTCCATCACACTGAACTGGTCCACCACGTCAGATCACTGAGGCTGGGCGTGGAGCAGGCATGCTGCGAACTTCGGCCGGACGCTTGGGACGATGCGCCCCGCACCGACCTGGCCCGGCTGTGCTGCTGCCGAGCCAGCCCAGCGCCAGCCCCACCAGCACGGCCACCACGGCTACCACGGCCTCGGTCAGCGCAGGCCCACTCATGGACGAAGGTGAGGACGAAACGAAGACGAGGATGAGCATGCCGTGCCGAACGGTCCTATCACCAGTCTGTTCGCCCCTTGGGCCAGCGGCTGGGTTGCTCCGACGTACTCGACCAAGATCGTGATTGTGGGGTGCAGGCTTGTCTGAGCTATACCCCTGTTGTGCGGTCCAGGGTGGTCATCCCCGAGATTCCCGGAAAATGTTCGCCGGACGATGCAACAGCTGCGCCTCTTCGGCCGTCTGGGACGTGACGACTGCCGGGACGACAAGTGGACGACGAGCCCGGCTTCGACGACTTCGTAGCAGAGCAGACGACAGCGCTGCTCCGTTACGGATACGTCCTGACCGGAAACCCGCATGACGCCGCCGACCTGGTTCAGGAGGCGCTGATACGGCTGTGTGGCGCCTGGCCGAGGGTGAGGCGGAAGGACAGCCCGCACAGCTATGTCCGGACGACGATGGCGCGCTTGCACATCAGTGTCTGGCGGCGGCACCGGCGGGAACACCTCACCGAGGCACCGCCGGACCGGGTGCACCGCGAGGTCTTTCCTTCCGACGAGGAACAGGGCCTGTGGCAGGAACTGGCCGCGCTGCCCCGCAGGCAGCGGGCCGTGCTGGTGCTGCGCTACTACGAGCAGCTCAGCGACGCCGAGATCGCCAAAGTGCTCGGCATCTCCGCCGGAACCGTGCGCAGCCAGGCATTCCGTGGCCTGGACAAGCTGCGTTCCTCCCCCTTCTCCTCGACGGCGACCCACGGGAGCATGCGATGACCGATCTGGAAGACAAGCTGAGCCGTGCCCTGTCCGGCGCGGCGCTGGATGCGCCGCAGGCGCCGGCCGGGCTGCTGGCGGCGGTCAAGACGCGCCATCGCCGGCGGCGGGCCAGGAGCGCCGCCCTGACCGCGGCCGCGGCCGTGGTGCTGGTGGCCGGCGGGGTGGGCGTGGTGGTGAACACTCTGGGTGTCGCGGCCGAGCCGCGTCCCGCGGTGAGCGCGACCGGAGAGGGCGGGCCGCCGCTGGACAAGGTGCCGCCGCCTGTCGAGAAGGTGTGGCCGCAGGCGGTGCACAAGATCCCGGCCAAGCTGCCCGACGGCCGAAAGTACTATCCGCAACTGCTCCTAGACGATCGCACGCTGCTGGTCATGACGGGCGTCAGCGACGGGAAGCGCCAGTACCTGTGGAGCTACGAGCTGAGCACTGGCCGGCCCAAGCGGATCGCCGAGATCCCCTCGACGAAGGGATCGGCGATCTTCGCCGACGACGTCGCCGCAGGTGGCGGCCACATCGTCTGGTGGGCCTCCGTCAAGGAGAAAGGCGGTCCCCGAGTCGCCCGGATCTGGACGGTGCCGGCGACCGGCGGCCGGCCTCGGCGGGTGACCGACGTGCCCCTCGGCAACGTCATGAAGGAGGGGCACATTCAGGGGTTGTCGGTGACGGGCTCGGACGTGGCCTTCTCGTACGAGAAGGGCGGCGTGTATCGGGTGCCCCTGAGCGGGGGGTCGCCACAGCCGGTGAAGGGGGCCGAGCGGCACCACATCCTGAGCTGGCCGTGGGTGGGTTTGCATCAGGGGAAGTCGATCTTCCGCGAGATGCTCAACGTCGAGACCGGTGCGCGGAACGTGGCCGTGGTCAAGACCGGTGAGGAGGTCAGGTGCGGCGTCGAGCGGTGCTGGGGCACGCTTGGCCGGTACGAGACCGTCAAGGTCCCCGAGCGCCGTGACCGCTCCGGCAAGGTGATCACGTGCGGCGGTCGCAAGTGCCCGAAGACGTTGCAGACCCGTACCGTATTGCGGGGGTTTGTTCGTGACCGGGACGGCTCCCATGAGCGTGAAATGACGAAGCTCCTCCGGGACGGCGGCGTCGAAGCCGGTCTGGAGCGCTTCTTCCAGGTGGCGTCGGTGGGACCTGGGGAGCAGTTCTACGCGGCGCTCTACGACGCCGACACCGGCAAGTCTGCCGATCTCGGCATACGTCCGGAGGACGGGCGGGGCATGGCGATGCCGGACAGCGGCTCCGACCGGTTGCTGGCCTACGAGGTCGGGGACAAGATGTACGTCCTGGACCTGGCCGCGATCAAGTAGACGCTTCGCGCGTCCGGCAGCTTGATCGCCGCGATCGGTGAGGGCTGGTGCGAGGGCTTGGCCTCGGTCGAGTGGGGCCGGTGCGGGGGCTTGGCCGCAATCACGTGGGGCCCCGTCCGGGGCTTGGTCCACGCGATCAGGTGGGGTCCCGTTCGGGGGCTTGGCCGTGGTCAAGTGGGGGCGGGTGCGGGGGCTTGGCCACCGCGGCCTCTCCGCTGATGCTCGGGCCTGTCGCCGCTGCTCCGGTGGCAGGCACGCCTCTACGGTGCGGTGCGGGTGGGTGTGGTGGGTCCGTTGTGCTCGTGGGACAGTACGGCGGACGTGCCGGCGATGAACACCCGCAGGCCGTGTTCGAAGGCCGTTTCGCCGATCGACTGGCCTCCCTCGAGCACAGCGGCCGCCAGCGTGGCCGGTGCCGCGTCCAGGGACCCCGGTGCGCGACTCGAAGTGGGACCCGGAGCGGGAGCGGGGCTTGGAGCGGGCTCCGCCGGGGGTACTGCCGCTGGCTCCAGCGTAGGTTCCGGCGTGGGACCCGGCGTGGGACCTGGCGCGGGCTCCCGAGCGGGACTCGGCGCGGGCACCGCCGGGGGCCCTGGGGCCGGTTCTGGAGCGGGCTTCGGCGGGGGGCCTGCCGCGGGCTCCGGAGTGGGGCCCGGTTGGGGACCTGGCGTGGGTTCCAGAGCGGAACCCAGTGCAGGTGCCGCAGTGGGACCCAGTGCAGGTGCCGGCGCGGGGGCCGGTGCCTGCTCTCGCAGGACGAATCCGTTCACGTACGAGGTCAGGGCGCCGATGGTGTGCAGGGCCAGCGCCGGTGTGAAGCCCCGCTCGACCATGGCCGCCAGCTCCCGATCGAACAGGGCCACGGTCTCCTGGCTCAGCGACCGGGCGTGGGCGACCACGCGGGCGCCGTCACGCCGGGCCAGCAGCGTGGCGCGGTAGGCCCGGGCGCGGCGCAGGAGCCAGTCCTGCCAGGACTCGTCGTCACGGGGCGGGCCCATCCCCGGAGCGCGGCAGATCGCGTCGGCCATCCCGTCGAGAAGTTCCTGCTTGGTACGGATGTGCCAGTAAAGAGCAGGGGACTGAACGCCGAGCTCCGCGGCCAGCCGGCGCACCGTGAGCCCCTCCAACCCCACCTCGTCGAGCAGGCGGAGGGCGGTGTCGATCAGCACCTGCTTGGTCAGGCCTGGCCTCTTGTCGCTGGGCATGCGGGTAGCTTAGCATTGCTAAGGGGCATCCTTAGCGATGCTAAATGGGAGGCGTGGTGCGTACGTACGACGAAGGCCAGGGGCGGCCGATCGTGATGGTCCATCCAGGACTGTCCGACGGGAGGCGATGCGGGAGAGTGGCCGCGATCCTCTCCTCCCGTTACCGGGTGCTGCGACTGGACCGCCTGCAGTACCGGCCGGATCGCGGCGCGCCCGTGCGGGTGGAGCAGGAGGCCGAGGACGTGCTGAGGCTCGCCCGCTCCGCCGGAGAGCCGGTGGTGCTCTACGGTCACTCCTCCGGCGGGGTGGTCGCGCTGGAGGCCCTGGTGGCCGCACCGGACGCGTTCGCCGGCGCCGTGATCTTCGAGCCGGCCGCGGTGATCGGGGCGCCGCTGTCGGGAGAGGGCGGCGAGGTGCTGCGACGGGCTCGCGCGGCGATGGCGTCGGGGCGGCCGGGCAAGGCGTTGAGGATCTTCATGCGCGACACCGTGGAGCTGCCGGATGGGCAGGCCCGGCTCGTCGGCGCGATCACCGCCCTTATCCCGCGCTACCGCCGCCTGATCCCCAGGCAGCTCGACGACCTGGAGGCGCTGGACCGGCTCGGTGTACGCCTCGACGCCTACGCCACGATCAAGGTCCCGGTGGTCCTGCTCGGCGGCGACCACGGCCCGGCGCACCTGTCCGAGCGGCTGGACGCGATCCAGCGTGTCCTGCCGAACGGCGAGCGGGTGGTGCTGCCGGGAGCCGACCATGGGGCCGACCTGAAGCGGCCCGCCGAGGTGGCGCGCGTCATCCGGGAACTGGCCGAGAAGGTGTTCACCGACTGAGCCGACAGGGCCGACTGAGCCCATAAAGCCGACCGGGCCGACAGGGCCAACCGAGCCGATGAGGCCAACTGGCCCGACGGGGCCGACGGGTGCCCGGCGCGCCCGCGGAGCCGTCTCCTCCAGCCCTGCCCCGCCGGCGCCCTTTTACGGAGCCGTCCCTCCAGCTCCGCCAGCGCCTTTCGCGGAGCGGTCTCCTCGAGCCTCGCCGGTTGCTTGGACGGAGTGGTCTCCTCCAGCCCTGCCAACGCTTTTCGCGAAGCCGTCTGCACGGAGGCGCCGTGACGTGGCCCGGCCGGCGTGATCAGGTCGCCACGGGATGGCTCGCCTGCATCGAGGGTTCGGCGATCCACGTACACCCGCTGGCCGGATGCCCGGAGGTCAGGATGATCGCGTCGAGCCGGTCACGCGTAAGGGTCAGCGCGGCGATCTCGGAGTCGATGCGATCGCGTTCGGCGCTCAGCCGGGCCCGCATCTGCGGGGTGCTCACCCTGGCCTCGGCGAAGGGCAGCAGCTCGGCGATGGTCCGGCTGGACAGGCCGGCCGCGTACAACATCTGGATCAGTCGCACCCGGTCGATCGCGGACCCGGCGTAGTGACGCTGCCCTGAGCCGCTGCGTTCCGCCTCCAGCAGCCCCTGCTCCTCGTAGTAGCGCAGGGCCCGGACGCTGACGTCCGATCGCGCCGCCAGCTCTCCGATTCGCACCATGACCTCCGTCACCACACCTGCTTCCGACGTCTGCTCTCCAAGGTATCCGGCGCAGCGTCCGCGCTGTCGCGTTCGCCCGAGTCCGCGCCCGAAGCGCACCAGCGGCCGTACGTCAGAGGCCGCGCCGCGCCCGAAACCGGATTCGCGGCCCTGGGCGGCATCGCGCGCGGCGTGCCTACCTCCCGGTGGCCTGGATCATGATCGGGGTCACGGCCGTGCTCCACGGCCTCGCGCCCCGGGCCGCGGCGGCGTGCGCGTGGGGGATCACCTGAGTGCCTGTTCCAAAGTCGGTGATCTTCCCTGGCGGGTGTTCTGGCACGTTGAAGTGGGCGGGGAGCATGCTTGTGGGGTGGCGGAGAAGCCTCAGCGGCGATGCCCGGGGTGTGGTGAGCGTCGGGAGCGCAGCCTCACGGGGTTGTCGCGGCCCGCTCGGACTCGCTGCGCAGGACACAGAACTCGTTGCCCTCGGGGTCGGCGAGAACGGCCCAGCCCGTGCCATCAGGGTCGCGGCGGTCGACGACGAAGGAGGCGCCCAGCCCCAGTAGGCGGTCTACCTCCTCTTCGCGCGAGGTCTCCGGACGCAGACAGAGGTGGAGCCGGTTCTTGGCCGCCTTGCGCTCCGGAACCTGGTTGAAGTGCAGCAGCGGTCCCTGCGGTAGCAGAACCTGCGTCTCCTCATCCCCGGGCCTGTCCTCGGGATGCATGGGACAACCGGTTACCTCGCTCCAGAACCGGGCGAGTTCGTAGGCATTTGCACAGTCGATCGCCACGTTCTGCACTACCGAGACCATGCAGACATTCTGCAGCACCAAGATCAGGATCGAAGGTGGAATCCGACAACTCACCCTGAACCCGACGCGAACGCCGACAGCCTCATCTGCAACCGACAGCCGCATGGTTGGCGTTACGTCCATCGGTAGCTGGGCGATCACGCTTCGTGAATTGCAGAACGCGACGTTTCGGCCTCCAGCATGATCTCGATGGAAGATCACCGGCTTTGGAACGGGCACTGACAGTCCCGTGAGGCGCCGTGACGGCGGCGCGCAGCACCCGCCGGAGGGGAGCACCGGCGACTCTCGCTTCGACATGCATCTAATTTGACAAATATCTAAGCAGAGGCGCAAACTCGAGGCTGCTTAGACGTTCGTCGAAACAAAGGGATGGGAGATCGTCATGTCTCGCGTTCAGCTCGCCCTCCGCGTCGCCGACCTGGAAGGCTCGATCGCCTTCTACTCCAAGCTGTTCGGCGCCGAACCGGCCAAGCGCCGCCCCGGCTACGCCAACTTCGCCATCGCCGAGCCTCCGCTCAAGCTCGTCCTCATCGAGGGCGAGGCCGGCGAGGACACGCGGCTCGACCACCTGGGCGTCGAAGTGGAGGACGGCGCCGAGGTCACCGCCGCCACCCGGCGGCTCACCGAGGCCGGGCTGGCCACGTTCGAGGAGAAGGACACCTCCTGCTGCTACGCGCTGCAGGACAAGGTGTGGGTGCACGGGCCGGGCGCGGAGCCGTGGGAGGTGTACGTGGTCAAGGCCGACGCCGACACCCTGACCAGGCAGGCCGGCTCGCAGTGCTGCACGTGAGGCACCCCGGCCGCCACCCGTACCCCCCGGACGAGCACGATGTCGGGGGAAAGGTGATCGCGGCCGGAGGGAGAACGAGCGGACATGGACGTGTACGAAGCCGTGGACAGCCGGCGGGCGGTGCGGGCGTTCAGCGATGAGCCGGTGCCCATGGACGTGCTCGAACGGGTGCTCGCCGCCGCCGCGCGGGCCCCGTCGAGCGGGAACCTCCAGCCCTGGCAGCTGTACGTCGTGACCGGCGAGCCGCTGGCCGAGCTGAAACGGCGCGCGACGGCCAGGGCTCAGGCGGGGGACCCGGGCGATGAGCGGGAATATCCGATGTATCCGGCCGAGCTCATCTCGCCCTACCTGGACCGCTTCTCCGCCGCGGCCGCCCAGCGGTACCAGGCCCTGGGGATCCGGCGTGACGCCCCCGACCGGCCCATGAGGATCGCCGCGCTGAACTCGGAGGCGTTCGGCGCGCCCGTCGTCCTGTTCTGCTACCTCGACCGGACGATGGGCCCCGGGCAGTGGGCGGACGCGGGGATGTACCTGCAGACGATCATGCTGCTGCTGCGGGCGGAGGGGGTGCACAGCTGCCCGCAGGTGATGTGGACGATGTTCCGCAGGACCGTCAGTGAGATCGTCGGAGCCGATGACGACCTCGTCCTGCTCTGCGGCGTCGCGGTGGGTTTCGAGAAGGAAGACGCGGTACGCGTGCGTACCGGCCGGGCGGACCTGACGGAAACGGTGCGCTTCATCGGACCGTGAGGCCCGCCCGGCGCCCCGGGCCGGCGGAGTTCCGCGAACAGCAGGTGGCGGCCTACCGCGTGGCCTACCGCGGACATACCCCCGCTATACCGCCGGTCTCTAGCGTTCCTCGCGGTGCTCCGGTCACAGGTGGAGCGCCGCGACGTGCACGCTCACTGACAAGGATCGAAATCATGCGGAAACTCTCGCCCTCGAAGACGCTCGCCACTGTCATCGGGGTCTCTGCCGCCTTCGCCGTAATGGCGCCGGCCACCGCCGCCACGGCCTCCACCACCTCCGCCTCGTCGAGTGTCTCCTCGGCCAAATGCAAGGAGAAGTGGAGCAAGCTCAACACGAAGGACGGCTTCGTCAGCTACGTGCTCCAGCTCTGCACCAACGGCTTCGGTAAGGCGCGCGGCAGCGTGACGGACACCAAGAGCGACGCCTGGACGGCCGTGGTCGAGGTCTCCTTCAAGAAGAAGAACGGCGACGAGATCTACGGCCAGTACCAGGAGGCCGGCCGGAAGAAGGGCCACAAGAGCTTCAACTGGTCCACGACCCGCACCAACCTCGACCGGATCACGATCAGGGCCAAGCGCTGCCTCCCGGGCACGATCGTGTGCAACAACACCAAGACCTACACGATCTACCCCTGATGCCGAGGCATGGCCGCCGCGGTGGACACCGCGGCGGCAGCCGCCTGAGCTACTTCGCCGGCCGCAGCGCGCCCAGCAGCAGGGGCAGCGACCGATGGAGCTCCCGCTCCCAGTACGCCGGCGAGTGCGTGCCCCGGTAGAAGTGGGTGCTCACCCGCACCCCGGCCCGCTCCAGCCGGCCGGCCAGCGAGCGGTTCAGCACCCTGTCGAACGCCTCGATCTCGTCGGCCTTCGCTCCGGCCTTGTCCAGCGGCCCTGGACGCCCGTCACCGCAGCTCAGGAAGACCGGAACGGGCCGCAGCCGCCGGGCCAGCGCGTACGGGTCGTGTCGTCGCCAGATCGCGCGCTGGGCGACCGGATCGCCCCAGAGATCGCGGTACTCCGGCGCCTGTTCGAACGCCACCCGCCACCTGCGTACGTGCTCGGGATGCAGCAGGTGGACCGGACCGCTGTAGCTGGCCACCGCCCGGAACATCCCGGGATGCCGGGCGGCGTAGGCCAGGGCGCCGTAGCCGCCCATGGACAGGCCCGCGACGGCCCGCCGCTCACCCGCCCCGTAACGGCGTTCGAGGATGCGACGCAGCTCGGTGAGATGGAACGTCTCCCATCCTGGCGGCCCGTACGACCCCTTGTTCCACCAGTCGGTGTAGTAGCCGGCGAAACCGGCGTCCGGCATCACGACCAGCACGTCGCGCAGCGCCGCGAGCCGTTCGACGTCGCTGTCACGGGTCCAGGTCCGGTGCGAGTCACCCAGGCCGTGCAGCAGGTAGAGCACCGGCCAGCGGTCACGGGGGCCGCGCCGCTGCCAGCCGTCGGGGGTGAGGAGCCGTACCTTCGCGGTCTTCCCCAGGGCGGGAGAGTCGATGGTCAGGTCGACGACGCGGGGCCGTACCCGCTGCTCGTCGACGACGTGCGCGCGAGCCGGCGCGGCGAGCGCGGGCCCCGCGGTGGCACCCAGCGCCAGCACGGCGGCGAGCAGGAGCGGCAGCGTTCTGCGGCCGCCCCGGAATCTCGGTAAGCGAGTCATGGCACCCAGCGTCGGCCGCCACCGTCGTGCCCGGCATCGGGTACGGCCCCTGCCTTCCCCCTGGCCGCCCCCGGCCCGTGGTCAGGAGAGACAGTCTGCGCATGCCGCCGGGATCGGGGGAACCCTGGGGCCGTCACGGCCACGAGCAAGACCTGCCCCGACCCGACGACGGTCGTCGAGAATCGAACGTCAGGGTGTCGCGGGGGTACGGGGCGCGGACACGGCGGCGAGGGCGAAGCCGATCGCGGTCAGGAGCCAGGCGCAGCCGTCGAGGAGCTGGTTGGGCGCGATCACCGCGAAGACCAGGTGCAGCGGCTGTGAGATCGCCAGGATGAACCCCGCCCAGCCCGGCAGGATGCCGCCGCGCCACAGGGCGATCCCCAGCAGCACCACGCCCACGATGTGCCCGATCACGAAGATCGTGGTGCCGGCGGCGACAGTGGGCTCGCCGATCAGCTGATCGAGCAGGCGGGCGGCGACGTCGGCGGGCACGCCCGCGGCCGCCGCCGACAGCGCCGCCTGATCGACGGCCACGATCGCCGGCAGTCCGGAGAAGCCGGCCACCGAGATCACCAGCGCCGCCGTGCCGAGCCGGCGGCTGTGCCCGGCGGCCCGCAGACCGAGCGCGATCGTGCCCGGCACCAGGGTGAACGTGGCCAGCAGAGACAGCCACAGGACCGCCGACCCGACGTCCTGGTGGGCGGCGATCTTGGTGAACAACTCCGCCGAGGTGTCGGTGGTGCCGTACGGCAGGATCGCGCGGACGGCCGCGATGCTGAGTGGCCCGATCGCGACGAGCAGTCCGAGACCCAGGCGCCGAACCCGGGATGGGGCGGCGCTCGTCGCCGGCGTGACGGTGGCGGTCATGGCTCTCTCCTTGGCAGGGGGATCGGATGACCACCAGCGTGTGCGTGACCCGTTCCCCTCGGTCAGGGTGTCCCGGGGATATCGGCCGGGAATTTCTCCCGGCCGGTCCGGGTATCGGCCCCCAGGACAAGCAGGACCGCGGCCCTCATCATGTGACTGTGACCACCGCACCCGCTGCCGAGGCCGATCGCCCGCGGAGCCGAGCCGGTCGCGCGGCGGCCGTGGCGCTGTCCGGCGTGGCGTTCGCGGAAGTGTGCGCTGCCGTGATCGGCAGTGTGGTCCTCGGCAGGGGAGTGTCGGCGGCCCTGGACTCCTTCGTCGTGACGAACGCCGCGATGGGCTTGGCGTTCTCGATGTGCGGCCTGCTCATCGCCTGGCACCGGCGGGGCAATCCGATCGGCTGGCTGCTGATCGCCGACGGCCTCGGCCACGCGACGTCGGCGGTCGCCGTCCCGCTGGTCCAGTACGGCCAGGACACCGGCTGGCCCACCGCCGCGCTGCGCGTGCTCGTGACGGTGGGCGCCTACGCCTGGCCGTGGTCGATCGGGCTGTGCCTGCCGCTGATCCTGCAGCTGTTCCCCGACGGCCGGGCGGCGGGGCCGGCCCTGCGAGTGCTGATGTGGGCCACCGTGGCCACCGCTCCGCTGTTCGTGCTGGAGATGGGTGCCGGCCCCGACGGGATGGGCACCGGGCTGAGCGGATATCTGGTCCTTTCCGGCCATGCCGGGCTGGCGCCGCTGTGGCTCGTCAGCGAGATACGCGTCGTCATCACCGTCGTGATCGGCCTGGTCGCGCTGGCCGTCCGCTACCGGCGAGGGGACGAGGCGCGCCGCCGCCAGCTGCTGTGGCTGCTGCAGGCCGTCCTGGTCGTCGCGGTGGTCCTGACGGTCTGGGGCGTCTTCGCGTCAGGGCCGGTCCTGATCCTGCTGGCCATCCCGCTCATCCCGGCTGCGATCATGGTGGCGATCCTGCGTCATCAGCTGCTGGACATCCGGCTCGTCTTCTCCCGTACGGTGCTGTACGCGCTCCTGACCACCGGGGTCGCCGGCGCCTACATGGCCCTGGTCGCGGTGCTGGACACCGTGATGCGGCGGCAGGTGGGGCTGGGTGGTTCTGTCGCGGCCACGGTGCTGATCGCGGTCGGGTTCAACCCGGTGCGGGTTCGCCTGCAGCGGGTCGTCGACCGGATCCTGTACGGAGACCGCGCCGACCCGATGCGAGCCGTCTCGCGGGTGGGCGAACGCCTGGACGCCGGGCTGCCCGGGGTGCTGGAGGCGGTGCGCGAAGCGCTGCGGATCCCGTACGCGGCGCTGAACACCGCCGGTGAGGTGGTCGTGTCCGGTCGTCCTCCGCACCACCTGCACACCTACCCGCTGCGCTACGGCAAGCAGGACGTCGGTGAGCTGGTGGTGGGCTTGCGCCCGGGGGAGAGCCGCCTCAGCGGCGCCGACCATGCCATCCTGCGGTTGCTCGCCGCGCCGCTGTCGGTCGCCGTGCACGCCCTGGCCCTGTCGGAGCAGGTGCAGCACTCCCGCGAGCAGATCGTCGTGGCCCGGGAGGAGGAGCGGCGGCGGCTGCGCCGCGACCTGCACGACGGGCTCGGCCCCGTGCTCACCGGGGTGACGTTCAAGGCCGATGCCACCGGCAACCTGATCGCCACCGACCCGGACGCGGCCAGGGAGCTGGTCGCCGAACTCCGTACCGAGACCGCCCAGGCGATCAACGACATCCGCCGGCTCGTCTACGACCTGCGCCCGCCCGCCCTGGACGATCTCGGCCTGGTCGGGGCGATCCGGCAACGCGCCACCCACCTGCGACGCGACGGCATCGCCGTCCACGTGACCGCCCCCGACACCCTGCCCGCACTGCCGGCAGCGGTCGAGGCGGCGGCTTTCCGCATCGCCACCGAGGCGATGACCAACGCCGTACGCCACTCCCGCGCCAGCCGCATCCACGTGCGGATCGACGCCGACACGCAGTTACAGCTGCGCGTCAGCGACAACGGCGACTCGCCTCACGCGTGGACACCGGGAGTGGGATTGTCATCCATGCGCGAACGCGCCGCCGAACTCGGCGGATCCTTGACAGCGGGCCCCGGCCCCGACGGCGGCCAGGTGGCGGCCATCCTGCCGATGGGAGCATCATGATCACTGTTTTGCTGGCCGACGACCACCCCATCGTGCGCAGCGGCCTGCGCGCGCTGCTCGGCTCCATCGACGGGCTCACCGTGGTCGGCGACGCCGCCGACGGCCGCGAGGCCGTGCGCCAGGCCGTCACCCTCCACCCGGACGTCCTGGTCATGGACATCCAGATGCCCGATCTGGACGGCATCGCGGCGACCAGGCAGATCGCCCGCGACGCCCCCGACGTCGCGGTGCTCATGCTGACGATGTACCACGACGACGACTCGGTGTTCGCCGCCATGCGCGCCGGAGCCCGCGGCTACCTGCTCAAAGGCGCCGAACAGGACGAGATCGTACGAGCCATCCGGGCCGTGGCCGCCGGTGAGGCGATCTTCGGGCCCGGCGTCGCGCAGCGGGTGCTCGGCTTCTTCTCCGCCCCTCCGCCGGCCGAGGTGCCTTTTCCCCAGCTGACCGATCGGGAGCGGGACGTGCTCGACCTGATCGCGGACGGCCGCCCGAACGGCGAGATAGGCCGCCGCCTAGGCATCTCCCCCAAGACCGTGGCCAACCACATCTCGAGCATCTTCGCCAAACTCCAGGTCGCCGACCGCGCCGAGGCCATCATCCGCGCCCGCGACGCCGGGCTGGGCCGGCCCTCCGAGTAGGGGAGATCTACCCCAGCTCGTCACGACGGCGGGTCAGGTAGGCGGTCTCGGCGGTGTTGCCCGCCAGGCCGATGGCCTGCTCGTACGCCAGGCGCGCCTCCCGCCCACGGCCCAGCCGGCGCAGCAGGTCGGCGCGGGCGGCGTGGTAGGCGTGATAGCCGGTCAGCGCCTCGGCGAGCCCGTCGACGACGGACAATGCCGCCTGCGGCCCGTCGAGCTCGGCCATGGCGACGGCCCGGTTGAGGGCGACGATCGGCGAGGGGTCGAGGCGGACGAGCTGGTCGTAGAGGGCGAGGACCTGTGACCAGTCGGTGTCGCGGCTGTCGCGGGCGGAGGTGTGCACCGCGTTGATCGCGGCGAGGATCTGGTAGCGGCCGGGGGCCGCCCCGGCCGCGGCGGCGGCCAGGCGCTCGCGTACCAGCCGGTGACCTTCGGCGATCAGCTCCGCGTCCCAGACGCCGCGGTCCTGCTCGGTCAGGGGGACCAGCTCGCCGCCGGCCGAGACCCGGGCGGGGCGGCGGGCCTCGATGAGCAGCATCAGCGCCAGCAGCCCGGCCACCTCGCCGTCGTCCGGCAGCAGGGCGCGGATCAGGCGGGTGAGCCGGAGCGCCTCGGCGGTCAGGTCGTGCCGTACGGGATCGCTGTCAGGGCCGCTGGCCAGGTAACCCTCGTTGAAGACGAGGAACAGGACGGCCAGCACGCCGGAGACGCGGACCGGCAGGTCGCCGGCGGACGGCATCCGGTACGGGATCCCAGCCGCCTTGATCTTGGCCTTCGCGCGGGTGATGCGCTGCTCCATGGTGGTCCGCTGCACCAGGAACGCGCTGGCGATCTCGGGCACGGTCAGGCCGCCCACCATGCGCAGCGTCAACGCCACCCGCGCCTCCATCGCCAGCGCCGGATGGCAGCAGGTGAAGATCAGCCGGAGCCGGTCGTCGTCGATGGCGCCCAGCGGTTCAGGCGGGGCGGTGTCGTTCACGAGTTGCGCTGCTTTGTGCTTGTCGTCGCGTTTGTTCTCGCGCCTGATCCGGTCGATGGCCTTGCGGTTGGCGGTGGTGGTCAGCCAGGCGCCCGGGTTGGGCGGCAGGCCGTCGGCCCGCCACCGCTCGACTGCGGTCGCGAACGCCTCGGCCGCCGCCTCCTCGGCGATGTCGAGATCGCCGAAACGCCTGGTCAGGGCGGCGACCACCCGGGCCCACTCCTCGCGGTGAGCCTGGGTGACCGCCTCATGGACGTCGATCTCGTTCACAGGAACGGCCGCACCTCGCTCTTCCGGTCCCACGCTTTCGATCCTCCCTGACGGCACACGTGTCACCTTTTCCCGTACGCCCGCAGGAACGCCCGCACCCCCTCGACGATGAGCGGCCGGACCCGGTCGTCGCCCGCCGCGTTGGCGGAGCCGAGGCGGCTGATGGCGACGCCGAAGGTCAGCGCGATGAAGTGGTCGGCCGCGAGCCGCGGGTCGGGGACGTCGAGCAGCCCGGCCCTGGCCAGGGCGGCGAGCCGCTCGCCGACGGCCTCGTCGGGGGCGTTGGCCATCGCGCGGTCGTCCCTGGGCGGCAGGTGGTCGGACTCTGTCTGGCCCAGGCGTTGCAGCGTGGCGTACTCGGCCGAGTTGAGCATGTCGGTGGCGATTCTCATGGAGAACGTGACGAGCGCGTCCTCCAGCTCGCCGGCCTCGGTGAGGTCGGTGAGCGTGTCGTCGAGGGTGCGCTGGATCGTGGTGATCAGCGACTGGCCGATGTTCTCGACGACGGCGTGCAGCAGGGTCTGCTTGTCGCCGAAGTAGTCGTAGACCGTGCGCGTGGACACCTTGGCCCGGGCGGCGATGGCGTCGATGCTCGACCGGTCGAAGCCGTTGGTGAGGAACAGCTCCTGGGCCGCGGTGAGGATGGCGGCCCGCTTCTTCGCGGATCCTTCACGCAGCGTCTTCGTAGGCGGCATGAATCGAATCCTAGCGGAACTACACCGATCGTTGTAATGAACTACAGTACATGTTGTAGTGTAATTTTCGCGGCGGCATGGATCGCGCCGCACTCCTGTTCCGAGCACGTCCCCCAGCAGCAGTTCTGGGCCGCGCGCGCCGCTCGCCCGGTCACCAGGAAAGGACGTCCATGACTACATCTCTGGCTCCACCGGTCGGCATCGGGAAGGCCGCCATCGGCGCCCTGAGCCTGCTGGCCATCGCCACCGGCGCCCTGGAGTCGGTGCTGACGCCGACGCTCCCGCTGCTGCAACGCGAGCTGGCCTTAAGCCCGGCCCAGGGGGCCTTGCTCAGCACCGCGCTGCTCATCAGCGGCGCCCTCCTGCTGCCCGTCTCGGGCACCCTCGGCGACCGCTTCGGCGGAAGGCGGGTCATGACCCTGCTGATGACCGTGGTGCTGGCCGGCGGCCTGGTGTCGTCGCTGGCGCCCAACCTGCCGGTGCTGCTGGCCGGGCAGATCCTGCAGGGTGCGATGGTGGGCGCGCTGCCGCTCTCGTTCATCCTCGTACGCAAGCACCTTCCTCCCGGATCGGCCCACGCGGCGATCGGCGTGGTCAGCGGCATGTTCGTGGGCGGCAACCTGGTGGGCTCGATGATCTCCGGGCCCATCGCGGAAGGCCTGTCGCGGCACTGGATGTTCGCGATACCGACCATCGCCATCGCCGTGGCGACCGTGCTCGTCCACCGGCTGATCCCGGACGACCCGCCCACCCGATCCGAGACCAGGATCGACTGGCCCGGCCTGGTTCTCCTGAGCGGCGCCCTGCTGACGCTCATGCTGGTGCTCCCGATGGTGCCCGAGGCCGGCAGCCGGCCGCTCGAATTCAGCGCCCTCGTCCTGCTCCTGGCCGGCCTCGTGATCGGCTGGATCCGGGTCGAACGCCGCTCGGCCGCGCCGATGGTCGACCTGCGCCTGCTCGCGCGGCCGGGGATGTGGAGCTCGTACGCGATCACGTTCGCCGTCTGCCTCGGCACCGCGGCGTCCATGTATCTCGTCCCGCAGCTGTTCGCGGTGCCCGCCGACGCCTACGGTTTCGGCGCCAGCGCCAGCGACATGGGCCTGTACCTGCTGCCCAGCGCCGTCGCGGCGGCGGTCAGCGGCCCGATCGCCGGGTTCGCGGCGCGGCGGTTCGGCGCGCGCACGGCGGTCGCCGCCGGCATCGCCGGCACCACGGCCACACTGGCGGCCGTGGCGCTGATGCACGGCGAGGTCTGGCAGCTCGTCATCGGCAAGATGTTGATCTCCCTGGCCAGCGGCATCTGCGTCACGGCGGTGGTCGTCAAGACCGCCACCACCGGCGACGGCGGCGACACCGGCACCGCCACCAGCCTGATCCTGGTGACCCGCGTGATCGGCTTCACCGCGGGCGCGCAGCTCGGCGGCATCCTCCTCACCGCCATGACCCCCTCCGGGGCGAACGTCCCGGACGAATCGGCTTTCATCATCGGCTTCGGCATCGCCAGCGCCGTCGTGGCACTGGCGCTGCTCGCCGTCCGCACAGTGGACAAAGGAGAAGAACAATGACGAACATCCACAGCACGCGGAAGCGCGAGGTCCTGGTGTCGGGGGCCAGCGTCGCGGGGCTCGCCCTCGCGTACTGGCTGAACCGCCACGGATTCGCCGTCACGGTGGTGGAGAAGGCGGCCACCGTCCGCAACGGCGGTTACCCCATCGACGTGCGCGGCACCGCGCTCGACGTGGTCGAGCGCATGGGCATCCTGCCGCGCCTGCGCGACGCGCACGTCGACCTGCGCCGGATGACCTTCCTGGACGAGGACGGCAGCCAGGTGGCCTCGGTCAGCCCCGGCACCGTCACCGGCGACACCGAGGGACGAGACCTCGAAGTGCGGCGCGGTGACCTGAGCGACGCCCTGCACGCGACGGTCCGCGACGACGCCGAGTTTCTGTTCGGCGACTCCATCGACATTCTCGACCAGTCCGGCGACGGGGTGGACGTCACCTTCCGCGGCGGCGCCCGGCGCACGTTCGACCTGGTCTTCGGCGCGGACGGGATGCATTCGCGCACCCGGGAGCGGCTGTTCGGCCCCGAGCACCTGTTCGACCGGTACCTCGGCTACTGCTTCGCCGTGTTCACCATGCGCAACACGTTCGGGCTCTCCCGGGAACTCGTCATGTGGAACACCCCCGGCCGGGCCGCGGCGCTCTACGCCACCGGGGACGACGACGACCAGGTGCACGCCTTCCTGAACTTCGCCCGTCCGCGGCGGCCGTTCGACGAGTTCCCGACCCCCGAAGCGCAGCAGGACCTGGTCGCGTCGGTGTTCGTGGACGCGGGATGGGAGGTTCCCGGCATGCTGGCCGCCATGCGCGCGGCGGACGACCTGTTCTTCGACACGGTCGCCCAGATCCGCCTGCCCCGCTGGTCCAGCGGCCGGGTCGCGCTGGTGGGCGACGCCGCGTACGCGCCCTCGTTCCTCACCGGGCAGGGCACCAGCCTCGCGCTCGTCGGGGCGTACATGCTGGCCGGTTCGCTGGCGAACCAGGACCACGCCACGGGCTTCGCCGCCTACGAACGCGACACGCGCGCGTTCGTCACCCAGAACCAGGGGCTGGTGGACGAGGGCGGCGCCTCCCTCTTCCCGACCACCGCCGAGGCGCTGGAGCAGCGCAACGAGATGCTGCGCGGGCTCACCACCCTGCGGGGCGCGGAGGCGATCTCAGCCCATTCGGCCCTCACCTTGCCCGACTGACAGGTTCGGGGAGCGCCGCCCTTGTCCTTGCGCCGAACGTCGAAGATTTCCTCCGGAGCGCACCTTTTGGGATCATTGTCAGCAACCGGTAAGGATCTCAACGCGGAAACGGTGCCATGGCCAACCCCCTACGTGACGGCGACCCGACCCAGATGGGCCCTTATCGGCTGCACGCACGGCTAGGCGGGGGCGGGATGGGACAGGTGTTCCTGGGCCGTTCGCCGGGCGGGCGCCTGGTGGCCGTCAAGGTGGTACGCCCCGAACTGGCCGACGACGCGGACTTCCGGCGCCGCTTCGCCTCAGAGGTGGAGGCCGCCGGCAAGGTCGGCGGGTTCTACACCGCCCAGGTAGTGGACGCCGACACCGACGCCGACCAGCCGTGGCTGGCTACCGCCTACATCCCCGGCCCCTCCCTGCACCAGGCCATCGAAGACCATGGGCCGTTGTCCCTGGAGTCGGCCGCGGTGCTGGGAGCCGGGCTGGCCGAAGGACTCGCCGCCGTGCACGCCTGCGAGATGGTGCACCGCGACCTCAAACCCGCCAACGTCATCCTCGCCGAGGACGGGCCCCGCTTGATCGATTTCGGCATCGCCCGCGCCCTGGACGCCACCAGCCACACCCGCACCTCCACCGTGCTGGGCACCGCCGCGTTCATGTCCCCAGAACAGGCCATGGCTCAGGAGGTCGGGCCGCCCTCGGACGTGTTCTCGCTCGGCTGCGTGCTCGCCTTCGCCGCGACCGGCCGCAGCCCTTTCGGGTCGGGGCCCGTTCACGCGGTCGTCTTCCGCGTGGTGCACGCCGACCCCGACCTGCGCGGGGTGCCCGCTCCACTGGCCGCTCTGGTGGCGGCCTGCCTGGCCAAGGACCCCGTCGCCCGGCCTGGCCTGGAGCACGTGCTGAGCAACCTCACCGCGCTCGCCTCGCCCGGTCAGGGGCCGTGGCTGCCTGAGGCGCTCACTCAGGTCATCGCCGAACGCCGGACCCTGGCGCTGACCGCCCCGCACGACCCGGCCACCGGGCCCGGCACCGGTGGCCCCCGTACGATGACGCCACCACCACCCAGGCACGCGGATCAGCCGCGGGCGCTCCAGCCTTCGCTGGCCGACGAACGCCGCCAGCTGCGCAACGGCAGCAAGCCGTACCGTGCCACCGGACACCAGATCGCCGTCTATGTGCTGCTCGCCCTCTTCGCCCTGGTCTCCGCGAGCACCGTGGTCTACCAGCTCGATGTCTTCGACGACGCGGGACGGTGGTATGAGCCGGAGGTCTTCGAGGAGATCGAGACGGTCAGCAAGATCATGCTGGCGGCCCAGGTCGTCTCCGGCCTGGGATTGACGGCGTGCTGGCTGCTGTGGTTCTTCCGGGTCCGGGCCGTCGCCGAACGGCTCGCGCCCGGCCGGCTGCGCCGCAGCCAAGCCATGGCCGTCTACGGCTGGTTCATCCCGATCGGCAACCTGTGGCTGCCGAAGCAGATCGCCGACGACATCTGGCACGCCTCCAGCCCGCCCGAACGCGGCGGCACGACGGCCCCGGCCGGTCTCCTGCACACCTGGTGGATCCTGTGGCTGGTCACCTTCCTGACCTGGCCCCTGTTCTGGGTCGAGTGGACGACACTCCTCGCGACACACGACGACCGCACGACGGACGACGACCTGATCCGGATGTACGAGTTCACGCCGGACGTTTGGGCCAGCCTGGCCCTGCACGTCCTGGCCGTACCGACGACGATCGTCACCGCTTGGTCGGTGCGTCGGCTGAGCACCATGCAGGCGGCCAGACTCAACAGCTGACCGCGGGGCCTGCCTCCGGAAAGCGCAGGCCCCGCGGTCGAACGCTAAACGATGCCCTTCTTTATGCGAGAAAGAAGGTTCTCGAAGTCGGCTTCCGGCATGACGAGCATGCCCATGCCCGGATTCTTGGAATCGCGTATCGCAACCCGCCCGTTCATCGCCGCGACCTCGACGCACTCGCCATTGGTCCCACAGTAGGAGCTCGTGCGCCAGTTGTTGAAGACAGGGCTGGTGGAGTTGTTCATGGTTCCTTTACCTGATGATCGAGTGACTTATTTCCATTTTTGCATGCGCTCCTCGATGTAGCGGATCGTGTCCTGAGAGCTTAATGCGGCTTCCGATAGATACTTGAATGCCATGAAATGACGGTGTGCCCTCATTTCATCGGCATCCAATTGCCCACCCGCGTCGTCCTCCTGGTAAAGAACGTCGGGGTGCAACTCGCCGAGGCCTTCAAGTTTCGGGAACCTCAGCAGAATGAAATTCGACATGTAGCCTCCGGGGAGGCCCCTGCTGTTGGGCAGGATCTGGATGTTGAGATTGGACAGCTTCGCCAGCTCCGCGATGTGGCGGAGCTGGGCCGTCATGATGGCGTCATCACCGATCCGGCGGGCCAGTACCGACTCGTCCATGACGACGTTGTGGACGGTGGAAGGATCGTCGATGAATCGCCGCTGACGGGCCATGCGAATTTCCACGCGCCGGCGGACCTGCCGGGGTGTCAACTGAGCGATGTGAGGGACGTCGATGAGCGCCTGGGAGTAATGTTCCGTCTGCAGCAGCCCGGATATCACCAGCGACTGCCATTCCCATCGTTCCGCCGCCCCGCTCTCGAAGCCGAGATATTCCCGGTACTGAACGGGGATCGCCTCGGCGTACGGCTCCCACCATTCCGGAACAGTCGCCTGGGGAACCAGTTCGAGCAGGAGAGTGCGGCCTGGCTCAGGCATTTCGTAGAGATCGAGCAGCGACTCCACATCTTTGATGTTGAGCAGGATCTGTCCGGTCTCCAGGCGCGAGAACCGCGAGGTCGACCAGCCGAGGGTCTTCGCCGCCTGAGGGCCGGTGAGGCCGACCGCGTCACGCCGCTTGCGGAGCTCGCTCAGGATGCGGCTGCGGAACACGGCAGGACTGCCTTGTGCCACCGGGATGCCTCCTCTCCGAGCGTGTCAGACGATCATGCCCAACCAGAAGTCGTACGATCGGAATCCTCACCGGGACGTATCAACTATGTACCGCTGAGATTCCTGACACTGTTCCCGGCGGGAATCCCGCTGAGCTTCCCAGCGCCATACCCTGAGGGTAGCCCACTGGGCATCACAATCAAGGAAGGATGGGCGACATGACGCCGTGTCGGACGAAGAAGACCGTCTGGCCGGTGGCGTCGTCCCATCCCCGCAGCTCGGTTTCGAGCGCCAGTCGGGCCCACTGCCGTGCCTCTGATCCTGCGCCGCGTCCATGCACCTGGGACATCCGTGCTGCATCGCCAAGCGCAAGGCGGGTTCCGCGTTCCCGGCTTCCTTGTCGCTTGCGTGTTGACTCGCGTGGCGAGAGGAGAGGGCCCCGATCATGGTCCATGCTGTACGGGTTCTGCACTGGCTGGTTCACGCGATGGAGACGGCCTTCATCGCAGGACTGATCGCGTACTGTTTCACCCGCGAACTTGGGGCGGAGCCGCTCGCGGCGTTCGCCGCGGCAGGCGGGGCCTTTATGGCGGTCTCCATGGCCTTCGCCGCGTACCTCACGGCGACGGGCGCGATCAGGGCACCGGACTCACCCGTCAAGAACGACGGAGGTTCCGGAACGGGCACCTGAGACGATCACCGCCACGGCTTCGGCGTCGAGCGCCGGCGGGCGGACGCGGCTTGGGGTGTTTCAGGAGGCGCCGGTCGTCGCGTTGACGCGGGTCCGCGCAAGGGCGTTGCTCCATGACAGGAGCTGGTCGAGCATCGCGGTCAGGGCGGGGCCCTGGTGCTCGCCGGGGGTGAACTCGGCACCGAAGCCGGCGAAGTCGGTGTGCATGTTCAAGGTGACCTGCATGGCGACGTTGGCGAGTTGCAGGGCGCCCAGGACCGGACGCAGGGCTTCGACGGCGCGCACTCCGCCGTCCAGGCCATAGGCCTTGTTGTTCCCTTCGGCGTAGACGCGGTCGAGGGCGTTTTCAGCACGCCGGGGAAGGAGCGGTTGTACTCAGGGGGTGCTGCCGAGAATGATGGCGATCTTCGTCATGATGCTTCCCCTCGGTTGCGGGGGTGGACCGCTCGACGGGTTGTCAGCGGTCGGCGGAGGAGAGGAAGGAGTCGCCTGCCCGGTCCACTTCCGGGATCACGAACATGATCGCCTCCTCCGAGGCCGGGCTGCCGGTCCTGTCTAAGCTCAAGCCCATGGCACTGGAATGGGAACAGATCATCGTCGACTCCGCCGACCCTGTCGCTCTCGGGCGCTGGTGGGCCGAGGCTCTCGGCTGGGTTGTGGTCGACGAA
>NZ_JBEZFZ010000027.1:0-123275 GCF_040649735.1 Nonomuraea sp. NPDC048892
CCGACGTCCGCCTGCAGTTCACCGCCAACACCGGCGCCCCAGGCGGCCAGGTCGCCGAGTTCCAGATCTTCGGCACCCCGGCACCCAACCCCGACCTGACCGTGTCGGGCCTGACCTCCTCCCCGGCCTCACCGGTCGAGACCGACGCGGTGACGCTGTCGGCCACGGTGCGCAACGCCGGCACCGCCACCTCCGCCGCCACCTCGGTGGCCTTCTACGCCGGGGACAGCAAGGTCGGCAGCGCCGCTGTCGGCGCGCTGGCCGCAGGGGCGACCGCGACCGTGTCGGCGAACATCGGGGTCAGGGACGCGGGCACGTACCAGCTTGAAGCCAGGGTGGACGAGCAGAACGCGGTCCCCGAGCAGAACGAGGGCAACAACTCCGCCACCGGCACGCTGACCGTGCGGCCGGTCGACACGGCCGACCTGATCGCCTCCCCGGTCTCCTGGACGCCGGGCAACCCGGCCGCGGGCAACACGGTGACGTTCTCGGTCGCGATCAGGAACCAGGGCACCGTGGCATCCAGCGGGGGCTCCCACGGCATCACGCTCACTGTGCTCAACGACGCGGGCACCGTCGTCAGGACGCTGACCGGGTCGGCGAGCGGCGCCATCGCGGCCGGAGCCACCGCCGCGCCGGTCTCCCTGGGCACGTGGACGGCCGCCGACGGCAAGTACACCGTGCGCACCGTGCTCGCCGACGACGCCAACGAGCTGCCGGTCAAGCGGGCCAACAACACCAGCACGCTGCCGCTGTTCATCGGGCGGGGCGCGAGCATGCCGTACGACACGTACGAGGCCGAGGACGCCGCCGTCGGCGGCGGCGCGACCCGCGTCGGCCCCAGCAGGGACGTCGGCACGATCGCCGGCGAGGCCTCCGGGCGGCGCGCGGTGACGCTCGGCCAGACCGGGGCCTACGTCGAGTTCACCACCAGAGCGCCGACGAACAGCCTGGTCACCCGCTTCTCGATCCCCGACGCCCCGGGCGGCGGCGGCATCGACTCCACCCTGAACGTCTACGTCAACGGCAGCTTCCTCAAGGCCGTCAACCTCACCTCCCGCTACGCCTGGCTGTACGGGGCCGAGTCGAGCCCGAACAACAACCCCGGCTCAGGCCCGCCGAGACACATCTACGACGAGGCGAACCTGCTGCTCGGCACCACGGTCCCGGCGGGCGCCAGGATCAGGCTGCAGAAGGACGCGGCCAACACCTTCACCTACGCGATCGACTTCGTGGACTTCGAGCAGGTCACCCAGGCCGGCAACCCGGACCCGGCGAAGTACGCCGTACCGGCCGGTTTCGGGCACCAGGACGTGCAGAACGCCCTCGACAAGGCCCGGATGGACGCGAGCCTGACCGGCGTCTACCTGCCCGCCGGCGACTACCAGACGACCGGCAAGTTCCAGGTCTACGGCAAGGCGATCAAGGTGGTCGGCGCCGGCCCGTGGTTCACCAGGTTCCACGCCCCCTCGGGACAGCAGAACACCGACGTCGGCTTCCGCGCCGACGCCACCGCCAACGGCACCACGTTCGCGGGCTTCGCCTACTTCGGGAACTACGTCGAGCGCATCGACGGCCCCGGCAAGGTGTTCGACCTGACCAACGTGGCGAACCTGACGATCGAGAACGTCTGGATCGAGCACCAGGTCTGCATGTTGTGGGGCACGAACACCGACAACCTGACGATCAGGAACGCGCGGATCAGGAACGTGTTCGCCGACGGCCTGAACCTGACCAACGGCAGCACCGGCAACCACGTCACCAACGTCGAGACCCGCTCCACGGGTGACGACAGCTTCGCGCTGTTCTCGGCCACCGACCATAACTCCGGCGAGCAGACCGGCAACGTCTTCGAGAACCTCACCTCGCTGCTGACCTGGCGGGCGGCGGGTCTGGCCGTGTACGGCGGCTACGACAACACGTTCAGAAACATCTACATCGCCGACACGCTGGTGTACTCGGGCATCACGATCAGCTCGCTGGACTTCGGCTACCCGATGCACGGCTTCGGCGCCAGCCCGCCGACGACGTTCGACAACATCTCGCTGGTACGGGCGGGCGGGCACTTCTGGGGACAGCAGACGTTCCCGGCGCTGTGGGTGTTCTCCTCCTCGAAGGTGTTCCAGGGCATCCGGGTCAGCAATCTGGACATCGTGGACCCGACGTACAGCGGGATCATGTTCCAGACCGGCTACCAGAACCCGACCACCCCGCTGAACCCGATCAGGGACACGATCTTCACGAACGTGTCGATCAGCGGGGCGCGTAAGAGCGGTGACGCGTTCGACGCCAAGTCCGGCTTCGGCATCTGGGTGAACGAGCTGCCCGAGCCGGGTCAGGGCCCGGCGATCGGGTCGGCCACGATCAACGGCCTCAGGCTGGCGAACAACCACACCGACATCAGGAACACGACCTCGACCTTCACCCTGAATGTGAACTAACCGTACAGATCGGCTCTGGTGGGCAACCCCTGCCAGTCGCTCGCGCTGGTCACCGCGGCGGCGCTCAGCAGCGCCCCGCGGTGCAGGCGTTCCTGGGGGGTGAGGCCGTCGAGCGCCGCGCTGATGTAGCCGGCCGCGAACGCCTCCCCCGCCCCCGAGGTGTCCACGATGGGGACCTGCCAGCCCTGCACGTCGTACCGCATCCGGTCGGCCCGGACGCTGGCGCCCTTGGCGCCCCGGTCGACCACGACCTCGCGCTCGGGGGCGAGGGCGGGCTTGACCAGGTCGAGCTCGTCCTGGCGGAGGAAGAGCAGGTGCGAGGCGCAGGCCAGCTCGCTGAGCACCTCCTCGGCCTCCCGTACGGAGGGCCACAGCTCGGGGACGTACTCGACGGAGAAGGAGATCACCACGTCGGCGTTCCTGGCCGCGCTCACGGCGGCGCGCACGGCTTCCAGAGCGTTCCTGCCCAGGCCGGCCGTGATTCCGGTCACGTGCAGCATCTTCGCCGCGGCGATCCGGTCGATCGGCACGTTCCCGGGGGTGAGCAGCGAGCCGGCCGATCCCGCGCGGTAGTGGATCATCCTGGGCTCGCGCCCCACGCGTGTCTCCCTCAGGACCAGGCCCGTGCGCGTGCCCTCGGCCACGCGCACGTCGAGGACGTCCACGCCCTCGCCTCTGAGCGCGGTGAGCGCTCTGGCGCCGAGCTCGTCGGCGCCCAGTTTGCCCAGGTACGCGGAGCGGTGGCCGAGCCTGGCCAGGGCGATGGCCAGGGTGAACTCGGGCCCGCAGACGTCCAGTCTGGCCTCACTCTCGTGGCGGACCCGCCCGCTGGAGACGACCCCCAGCGCCTCCCCCAGGGTGTAGACGTCAGTCATGCGCCAGACTGTAGTGGCTCGGGCAGTCTCAAAAGGGATTTTTTGGACATCGTCCCAGGTTAAACCTGTGATCAAATATTTTCTGCAACTTTAGCGAACCTTTTCCCCAACTGATGACTCAAAGTAGTAGAGGGACCCGGCCCCCCGAGCCGGGTCTGAAGTTGTCTATACGGGGAGAGGAATCAGCACCCTCATGCAGAAGATCGCAGTAGGAATCCTTTCCGCCCTTGTGGGCGGATCCATGCTCGTCACCGGCGCGGGCGCCGCTTCCGCCGCCACCACCAAGCACGACACCCGTCTCGTCATCCGGGACATCAGCCCCAACCCCGTCGTGGTCAAGGGCGACGCCGAGACGACCGCGTACTTCGACGTCGGCGCCAGCCGCGACGTCAAGAAGGTCGAGTTCAGCGTGGCCCCCGCCGAGGGCTTCCACACGATGCGCAGCAAGAGCCTCAAGGAGCTCGAGGGCTGGCGCTACGCCATCGGCTTCAACAAGAACGACCCGGCCGGCAAGTGGAAGGCCACCGCCGTGGCCTTCGACGGCGAGGGCAAGAAGCTCGCCGAGGACTCGGCGTTCTTCGCCGTCGAGATCGCCAAGGACAAGGCCCAGACGCGGATCTCCCGCTTCAGCGCCGACCCCTCCAAGGTCCGCAAGGGCCGGTCGATCTACTTCTCCGGCACCCTGCTGGAGCGCGAAGGCCGCTTCGACTGGGACGGCGTCCGCGGCGAGCGCGTGAGCATCTACTACCGCGCCAACGGCTCCAGCGCCTGGAAGTGGGTCGCCAGCGACTGGACCTCGCGTAGTGGCAAGTTCTTCGCCAAGACGCGCGCCTACAAGAGCGGCACGTTCCGCGCCGTCTACAACGGCGACCGTGAGCTCGAGGGCACCACGAGCCGCACCGACTACGTGCGGGTCTACTCCTGGCGTCGATAGTCACCAGATTGTCTGAGGCCCGGCCCATTCGTGGGCCGGGCCTCCGGCATTCCCGGGAGTCTTTACCTTTCCCAAGGTTTATCGATCATTTAATCGCCGCATGGTGAGTCCCATTGCATTGATCGATCCCCCTAAGGAGCTCCCGTATGCCGCACCCGGTGATCGCCCTCGTCCTGAGCGTGACGAGCACGCTGGTGACGGCCCCCGCCCCGGAACTGTCCGTACGCTACGAGCAGCCCGGCTCCCGCGGCGCCGAGGAGGCCAGGCGGTTGCTGAAGGACAGCGGCGTGCTGAAGACGCGGCTCCGGCTGCCCGAGCGCGTCGAGATCGTCGCCCAGGACTGTGACGAGCCCGCCGCCCGCTGGAACCACGACAAGCGCCGGATCACCCTGTGCTACTCGCTGGTGGACAAGGTACGCGACACGATCAAGGGCATCTCCGAGACCGAGGAGACCGGCGAGCACGCCGAGGAGCACCGCATGGACGGCGCGCTGTCCGTGCTCTTCCACCACCAGCTCGGCCACGCCCTGACCACGCTCAACGGCCTGCCCGACAGCGACGCGCAGGCCGACCAGTTCGCGGCGCTCGCGCTGGCCGCCGACGCCCCCAAGCGCGTGGTGGCCGCCGCCGAGGCCCGCCACCTGCTGGCCGGCCACGCGGGCATCGGCCATCTGTCCGGCATGGAGGAGTCCGCCACGTTCGCCTGCCTGCTGTACGGCACAGACCCGGCCAAGTACGACCGGATCGCCAAGGGCGGCTGGGTCCCGCCCGAGCGCGCGCCCTCCTGCGCCGGCGAGTACGCCAAGGTCAAGTCGGCCATCGGCGACAAGGTCGTGAAAGTCGGCACCTGACGGGTAGCGTCCCGGGTATGCCCGACGACCTGCTCAAAGACCTCAACCCGTTCGACATCTTCGACGCCGAGGCCGCCCGGCTCGACCGGCACTTCTCGGGGCTCGACGAGGCCGGCTGGCTGCGCCCGTCCCGCTGCGACGGCTGGACGGTCCGCGACGTGCTGGCGCACCTGGCCGGCGAGGAGCTGTACAACCAGGCCTGCCTGCACGGCTCCGTCCAGGAGCTGCTGAGCCGCCTGGCCGACGAGGGGATCGGCGGCTACAACGACTTCAACGAGTGGTGCGTGCGGCAGCGCAGGGAGCTTCCCATCGAGGAGGTCCTGGAGGAGTGGCGGACGCAGAACGGCGCCACCCGCGAGGAGATGCGCGCCCTCGGCCCCGACGCCCTGCTCGACACGATGGCGGGGCCGTACCCGACGGGCCGGCAGGCCTTCCACTACGACTCCGAGTACGCAACCCACGCCGACGACGTCGGCGCGCCCGTCTCCGCGCAGGAGGCCCCCGGCCGGCTGGCCTGGCGGGTGGCGGTGGGCCGGTTCGTGCTCGCCGAGCAGGACGCCAAGGTGCGGGTGGAGCAGTCGGCCGACCAGATCGTGGCGGCCGTGGACGGTGTCACGGCCACGCTGTCGTACCCGGAGTTCGTCGAGGCCACAGTGGGCCGCCTGCCCGCCTCCCACGGCCTCGACCCGCGCGTCGCCGCCGCGCTGAGGTGCCTGGCCTGATCCCGCCTGATCCTGAGACTGATCCTGATCTGAGCCTGAGACTGATACTGAGAGGAGTGCGATCATGTGGCTGCGCAACCGCGCGGGCACCGAGCCGGTCACCGCGCGCAGCCCGCTGGGCGCGCGTCGTGTCCTGTCGCTCGTCGCGCTCGTGCTCGGGGTGGTGGCGGCGGTCGTCTTCGCCGTGCTCGCGATGAGCACCGGCGCGCAGGTCTGGGTCTGGGAGGCCCTCATCGCCGCCGCGGTGGCCGTCGTCGCCGCGATCGACCTGGCCGTGCTGCGGCACCGCCGCTCACGTCGTACGGGCGGATGACGTCACGTGCGGGCTCGCGTCGTGCGGGCGGATGACGTCACGGGTGTTGATGAGCCCGGATAATGAGGGGATGTCAACACCGCGGCAGCGCTACCGGGAGCAGGTCAAGAGCGAGATCAAGCAGGCCGCGCTCGCCCAGATCGGCGGCGGCGGGGCGGCGGCGCTGAGCCTCAACGCGGTGGCCAAGCAGCTGGGCATGACCGGGCCCGCGCTCTACAAGTACTTCGACAGCCGCGACAGCCTGCTCACCGACCTGATCCTCGACGGCTACGCGGAGCTGGCGGCTGCCGTACGCGCCGGGATCCGCGACGGCGGGCCGCGCGAGCGCCTGCACGGGCTCGGGGGGGCCTTCCTGACCTGGGTCACGGCCAACCCGCACGTCTTCCAACTGCTCGCGGGCACGCCGTCGCCCGGCTACCAGGCGCCGCCGGAGAGCGTCGATCGGGCCAGGGACGTGCTGGGGCCGTTCCTGCCGGTGTTCGGGCAGGGACGGTGCGGGCCCGCTGTGGAGCCGCTGCGGGAGGAGATGCTGGGCTGGGTGGAGCAGACTCCCGCCGTGGCCGAGTGGGTGCGGGCGTACGCGCCCGACGGCGACCCGGCCACGGCGCTGACCGGGACCATCATGGTGTGGAGCCGGCTCCAGGGCGTCCTGAGCCTGGAGGTCCAGGGACAGTTCGCCGGGATGGGACACCGGACGTCCACGCTGCTGACCGCGGAGATGGACTCACTGGCCGACACCATGGGCATCTAGCGTCCTCAGGCCTTGCCGTACCTCTGGTTGAACCGCTCGACCCGGCCGGCGGTGTCGAGGATGCGGCCACGGCCCGTGTAGAAGGGGTGGCTGGCGGACGACACGTCCACGTCGATGACCGGATACGTCTTGCCGTCCTCCCACTCGATGCTCCTGTCGCTGGTCAGGGTCGAGCGGGTGAGGAAGGCGAAGCCGACGCTCGGGTCACGGAAGACGACCGGACGGTAGGCGGGGTGCAGGTTCTTTCTCATGGCCCCTGCAACCATGTGACAACGGTTTTCATTCCCTGGCTTCCGGATCCAGTCCGAGCACGGTCCGGCCCCCGTCCACGGGGATCGTCGCGCCGTTGACGAAGGCGGCGTCGTCGGAGAGCAGGTGGGCCACGACGGAGGCCACCTCGGCCGGCGCGGCGACCCGGCCGAGCGGGTGCAGCCTGGCCAGGTCGGCCTCCACCCGCGCCGCCTCCTCCGGAGTCAGGCCGGCCAGGAAATCCTGGTACCGCTCGGTCGCCACCGAACCGGGGGCCACGGCGTTCACCCGGATGCCGTGCCTGCCGTACTCGACCGCGAGCGCCCTGGTCAGCCCCTCCGTGGCGGCCTTGGCCGTGGAGTAGGGCAGGCTGCCGGGCACCGCCCTGGTGGCCTGGTGCGAGGTGACGTTGACGATGGCGCCAGGGGTGCCGGCGGTCAGGAAGTGGCGTACGGCGGTCGCGCAGCCCACCACCGCCAGGTCCAGGTTGGCCGCGATCAGCGCCCTGACCTCGGCGATCGGCGACGAGTGCACGGAGAGGTCGCGGAACACGGCCGCGTTGTTGACCCAGCCCGCCAGCGTGCCCGACTCCTGCGCCAGATCGGCCGCCCAGGCCGCCACCTCCTCGTCGGCCGCGTCGCCGATCACGGGGACGACCCGGGGGCCGGCCCAGGACAGGGCCTCCTTGTCGCGTTCGACGACCACCACCGTGCGCTCGTCCGTGCGCCCGCCCGCGTGCCTGTCCGTGTGCCTGTCCGAGTGCCCGTCGCGTTGGAGCAGCCGCTCCACCACGGCCCTGCCGATCCCGCGCCCGCCGCCTGTGACCACATAGGAAATGCTCATGCTTCCGACGCTATGTCCGGCAGCGCCGCTCGGGGCGGACCCGTCCCGGGACGCCTGTCGTTGAGGCCGCCTTTGGACAAAGTGACATGTATCACCGAGTCCGCCTGTTCATGAACGGGAACCAATCAAAGGTGATCGCGCCCGCCGCCCGAAGCACGTCCGCACGAATGATCGGCGCACTCGCGATCACTCAGACCGCCGGTTACGGTGTCCTCTACTACGCGTACTCGGTGCTCATCCCGCCCATGTCGCGCGACCTGGACGCCGGGGTCGCCCAGCTCACCGGGGCGCTCACGTTCGCGGTGCTGGTGTCCGCCCTGGCCGCGCCGCTCGTCGGGCGCCTGCTCGACCGGCGCGGCGGGCGCGGGCTGATGACGCTCGGCTCGGTGCTGGGCGCGCTGGCCGTGCTCGCCTGGTCGCAGGTCCGTACGGTGACACAGCTCTACCTCGCCTGCGGCCTGCTCGGGGTGGCGTCGTCGATGGTGCTGTACGAGGCGGCGTTCGCGGTGATCGTGGCCTGGTTCGACGCGGAACGGCGGGCGCGGGCGCTGCTCGCGGTGACGGTGGTGGCCGGGTTCGCCTCCAGCATCTTCCTGCCGCTGACCGGGTTCCTCGTGGAGTTGTACGGGTGGCGGCAGGCCCTGGTCGTCCTAGCCGCCGGCTACGCGCTGACCGCCGTGCCCCTGCACGGGCTGGCGCTGCGCAGCCGGTCGGCGCCGCCCCACGCCGCGCGGCGGGAGATCGTCGCGACTGCCCTGCGCGAACGGCCGTTCTGGCTGCTCGTGGCGGCCTTCCTGACGCAGACGGGCGCGCTGGCGGTCATGGGGGTGCTGCTGGTGACGTACCTCATCACCCTGGGACACGCACCCGTGTTCGCGGCCGGCGTGGCCGGGCTGCTCGGCGTCCTGTCCGTGACCGGGCGGCTGGTGACGACCGGCCTCCAGACGCGCTGGCCGGTGGCGACGATCACGGCCGTCATGTTCGCCCTCCAGGGGCTGGCGGCGGTGCTGCTGCCGCTGACCGGGCGCAGCGTGGGCGGGGCTGTCGTGGCGGTGGTGCTGTTCGGGCTGGGCTTCGGGGTGTCCACGATCGCCCGTCCCGCGCTGCTGGCGGACCGGTACGGGACGGCCGCGTACGGGTCGCTGAGCGGGGCTCTGGCGCTGCCGATCACCGTGGCCAAGGCGGTGGCGCCGTTGCTGGCGGCCGGGCTGGCGCAGGTCGCGGGCTACCCGGCGGTGATGGCCGCGGTCGCGACGGCCTGCGGCCTCGGGGCCCTGTCACTGCTTCTGTATGGCAGGATGCCGGCGCGCCCTTGAAGGGCTTCGGACAGCGTACGGACGCGGCTTGGGACGGCTTCGGGTCGCGTACGGACGCATGTTGGCTTGAGCGGCTTCAGGTCGCGCACGAACCCGCCCCGGCCTACGATCGAGGGGTCCCACGGAACCCACAGGACTCACGGAACCGACGGAACCCACGGAACCGACAGAACCCACGGAACCCGCAGGACCACGGACCCGAACAGCAACCCGGACTCGACAGCACCCACGGAAGCGACGGCACCCACGGACCCACGAAAAATTGGGGAATCAGTCGGCCGTCTGCCGTGGGCGGAAACGACGACCCGCCCTCCCACGAACACGTAAGGTAGCCGCATGGATACCCCCACCGACGTCCTGCACCGCGTGTTCGGCTACGACGCGTTCCGTGAGGGCCAGCAGGAGATCATCGATCATGTCGTGGCCGGCGGCGACGCGCTCGTCCTCATGCCCACCGGCGGCGGCAAATCGCTCTGCTACCAGATCCCCGCGCTGGTGCGCCGGGGCGTCGGGGTGGTCATCTCACCGCTGATCGCGCTCATGCAGGACCAGGTCGACGCGCTGCGGGCGCTCGGCGTGCGGGCGGGGTTCCTCAACTCGACCCAGAGTATCGACGAGCGGCAGCTCGTGGAGTCGGAGTTCCTGGCCGGCGAGCTCGACCTGCTCTACCTCGCCCCCGAGCGGCTGCGCGTCGACTCCACGCTGCGGCTGCTCGGCAAGGGCGACATCTCGGTGTTCGCCATCGACGAGGCGCACTGCGTGGCGCAGTGGGGGCACGACTTCCGTCCCGACTACCTGGAGCTGTCCAGGCTGCACGAGCTGTGGCCCGACGTCCCGCGCATCGCCCTGACCGCGACCGCCACCCCCGCGACGCATGCCGAGATCTCCTCCCGGCTCGGCCTCGACCAGGCCCGCCACTTCGTGGCCAGCTTCGACCGGCCCAACATCCACTATCGCATCGCGTCGAAGAGCGAGCCCAAGCGCCAGTTGCTGGAGTTCCTGCGCACGGAGCATCCCGGCGATGCGGGCATCGTCTACTGCCTGTCTCGCTCCTCGGTCGACAAGCTGGCCGAGTTCCTGGTCGACAACGGCATTGCGGCGGTGCCGTACCACGCGGGGCTCGACGCCCAGACCCGTGCCCTGCACCAGTCCCGCTTCCTGCGCGAGGAGGGGCTGATCGTGGTCGCCACGATCGCGTTCGGCATGGGCATCGACAAGCCCGACGTGCGCTTCGTGGCCCACCTCGACCTGCCGAAGTCGCTGGAGGGCTACTACCAGGAGACCGGGCGCGCGGGCCGCGACGGCCTGCCCGCCACGGCGTGGATGGCCTACGGGCTCAACGACGTGGTGCAGCACCGGCGGATGGCGATGGAGGGCGACGAGGCACACCGCCGGCGCCAGGTGCTCCACCTCGACGCGATGCTGGCGCTGTGCGAGACCGTCACCTGCCGGCGCATCATGCTGCTCGACTATTTCGGGCAGAAGGGCTCGCAGCCGTGCGGCAACTGCGACACCTGCCAGACCCCGCCCGCCTCCTGGGACGGCACGGTCCCGGCGCAGAAGGTGCTGTCCACGGTGCTGCGGCTGGCGCGGGAGCGGCGGCAGAAGTTCGGGGTCGGGCAGGTGGTGGACATCCTGCTCGGCAAGAAGACCGCCAAGGTGCTGCAGCACGGCCATGAAACCCTCAAGGTGTTCGGAGTCGGCGACGACCTGGGCAACGCCGAATGGCACGGGGTGGTGCGCCAGTTGCTGGCCCAGGGGCTGCTGGCGGTCGAGTCCGACTACGGGGCGTTGGTGCTGACCGACGACAGCGCCGCCGTACTGAGAGGCCAACGCGAGGTGATGCTGAGGCGCGAAACCCCCCGCCCGACCAGAGCCAAGGCACCCTCCTCCGGCACCAAGTCCGCCCAGGCCGCCATCGAACTTTCAGCAGAAGCGACCCCGATCTTCGAACGCCTACGCTCCTGGCGCGGAGCGACCGCCAAGGAACAGGGCGTGCCTGCCTACGTCATCTTCCACGACGCAACCCTCCGCGAGATAGCCACCCGCATGCCGACGACGTTGGGGGAGCTGAGCCAGGTGAACGGCGTCGGAGAAAACAAGCTGGCGAAATACGGGGACCAGGTCCTGGCAGCCCTCCGAGGCGACGAACCGGAAGAATGAACCCTTGCTGGGCCCCCGACCAAACCCCGGCTGAGCCCGGGGACCCCGGGCTGAATTCAAGACTGCTCCCTGGGACTTCCCGGCTGAGCCGACGGCCGAGCTGTGGCTGGAATCCTCGGCTGAGTAGCGGTGGCCTTGTCGGGCTTTGTTGAGCCTGGCTGCGGGGTGGGCCGGTGGATGGGAGCGGCGTGGTGGTGGCGACGGCCGCACGAAGAACGGTCGTCGCCACCACGTTGGCCGGCCTGTCCGCGGCGGATCCGACGCGTCGCCTCGCGGACCGGGCCGGACGGGTTTCCGTCCCCCCTTGGCACGGTGTGGCCTGCGTGAACTTCCCGGCCGTGGTGGCCGGGCGTCCGTTTCCGATCTTCTCACCGTATCGGTCGTAACGTCGCGTATTCGCTTATAGCCGTGCCGGGACCAAACGTCTGGCTTTTTCGTACAGGATGATCGTACGGCGTAGGAGCGGTTGATGTGAGGGCGGGTGGGGCCCCAGTTGTGGGTGAAGTAGTCCGGTGGTGGCAGCACAGCTGTGTACGAACCAGTCCGGGTAACGGCCTAGCTGTGTAGGGACCGGTCCGGGTGAGAGGCCAGCTGTGCGCGAACCAGGTTCGGGCGGTGGCCGGTTGTGGCAAACCAGTCCGGGTAACGGCCTGAGTGAGCCAGCGGGCGGTCCTGCGATGGCGCGTCGCCAGGCACGGGCACCGCTGGGCTGAACCCGCCCGGGTGAGGAGCACGTTGCGCGCGAGCCAGGCTCAGGCGGGGGTCAATTGTGGGCGAACCAGTCTGGGTGGCGGCCTAGGTGGGCCAGCAAGTGGTCCTGTGGCGGCGCGTGGGCGGGTACGGGTACTGGTGGGGCGAATCTTCCTGGGCGGTCCTGGTCGGTGACGAACAGGTGGGCCAGGTCGAGCAACTCCTCGGCCAGGAGCGGTGGGATCAGGCGGTGCTCGCCGCAGGCCCTGGCCACGTCCCAGCCGTGTGCGGTGAGCTCGATGGCGCCGATCGCCGCCACCATCGGGCTGGTCAGGTGCCGGTCGCCGACGGGGACGAGGTCGCCGCCGGCCATGGCCGCCCATCGCCCGAGCACCTCCGTGGCGCCGTCCCGTACCAGGAGGGCGGGGTTGCCCACCCACAGCTGCCCCCCAAGTGATGGCGGTCCGGGCGACGATGGCACCTGTGGCAGCGGCCCAGGCGGCACCGGCCCAGGCGATGGCGATCCGAATGACGGCGGCCCCGGTCTCGGCGACCCCGGTGGCAGCGACCCAGGCGACGGCGGCCCCAGTGACGGTGGTCCGGTGGAGCGGCCGCCTGTGTCGGTGCCGGTAGGCCCGCCGGGGGGATGCCGGGGTGGGCAGGGGTGGCTGGAGCCGGTGAGGCCCGGAGGGAGCAGGATGGGGCCGGTGGCGGCCTCGTTGAGGGTTTGCAGGGAGTCGGTCATGTGGTCCAGCAACCGTTGCAGGTTCCAGCCGTCACACGGTGTGCTGTGGCAGAGCGCTGATGGGGTGACAGCGCGCAGGCTGCCGAGGGTGTAGTCGATGGCTCGCTCCAGCAGCGCCACGCCCGCCGCCAGCGCCCGTCCATGCTCGCGCATATCGCCTCCTCATAGGTGAAGACCCCTGGCGAGCGGAAAAGTCATCGTCTCCATCGGAGCGTTTCCAAGACGGTGTCGGGTATGTCCGCATTTGCTGCCTGGTGAACCGTACGCTTGGGGCGGGAGCGAAAGGATCTGTCATGGGCGTGCTCAGCCGGCTGTTCGACCGATTCCTCGGCCTGCCCGAGGCCACGACGCCCGACATCGAGGTCGTCCGTGAGCTGCGCGTGCCGATGCCCGACGGGGTCGTTCTGCGCGCCGACCGCTACCGCCCGCGCGGGTCCGAGCCGCTGCCGGTGGTGCTGATGCGCACTCCGTACGGCAAGCACAAGCTCGACATGACGGGCACCGCCCGCGTGCTGGCCAGGCGGGGCATGCAGGTGGTCGTGCAGGACGTCAGGGGTACGTTCAGCTCGGGCGGCCGGTTCTCGGCCTTCCACCAGGAGCGGCGGGACGGTCTCGCCACCGCCGCCTGGCTGCGCGAGCAGCCCTGGTGCGACGGAAGGCTGGCGACGGCGGGGGCGAGTTACCTCGGGTACACGCAGTGGGCGATCGGCCCCTACCTCGGTCCTCCGCTGGAGGCGATGTGCCTGGGGGTGACGGCCGGCGAGTTCAGGACGACGTTCTATCCGGGCGGCGTCTTCGCCCTGCACAACCTGCTGACCTGGGCGGCGCTGCTCGGCACGCAGGAGGACGCGTGGCTGAGCGGGCTGCTGCCGAACCCGCGCCGGGAGAGCCGGGTGCGGCGCGCCATGGCGCACGTGCCGATCGGCCGGTCCGATGTGGCCGCCATCGGCAAGCGGGTGCCGTTCCTGCGCGACGCCGCCGCCCACACCGAGGCGGACGACCCCTTCTGGGCCGACACCGACCACACCGCCGCCGCCGTCACGATGACAACGCCGACCAGCATGGTGACCGGCTGGTGGGATCTGCTCCTGCCCGCGCAGCTACGTGACTTCGCGGCCCTGCGCGCGGCCGGGCGGCACAGCCGGATCCTGATCGGCCCCTGGGGGCACGACCTGGGCGCTTTGCGGGCGCTGCTGACCGAGGAGGTGTCCTGGCTGTCGGCGCATCTGCTCGGGGACACCGCCCAGCTCCAGCGCTCCCCGGTACGGCTCTACCTCCAAGGAGCCGGCGCCTGGCTCGACTTCGACGACTGGCCGCCGCCGCGGTCCGTACCGGCTGAGCTGCATCTGCTCGATCGGTGGGCCCTCGGTTGGGACGGACCGGGAACCGGCGGGCCCGACGGCTTCACCTACGATCCCGCGCATCCCACGCGCTCGGCCGGCGGGCCGCTGCTCGATATGCGGGAGTCGAAGCAGCGTGACAACCGCGCCGTCGAGGCCCGTCCCGACGTGCTCGTCTACACCGGGGCGCCGCTCCCCCGCCGGCTCGACCTGATCGGGCCCGTCTCGGCCACCGTGCACGTACGCACCGACACCGGGCACGCCGACCTGTTCGTCCGGTTGTGCGACGTCGATCGGGACGGCGTGTCGCGCAACGTCACCGACGGCATCCTGCGACTGCCGACCGGGAGCGCGGGCGTGGTCAGGGCCGAGGTCGAGCTGCAGCCGACCGGGTACCGGTTCCAGCCTGGGCACCGGCTGCGGGTGCAGGTGGCGGGCGGGGCGTTCCCCCGGTTCGCGCGCAACCACGGGACCGGGGAGCCCGTGGGGAAGGCGGTGCGGACCCGGCCGACGCGCTTCGAGATCTTCCACGACGCGGAGCATCCGTCGTCGCTCACCCTGCCGGTGTTCGAGGGGTGATCGCTGCTACCGGCCCCGCCAAGAACCTTTTCCGCTGAGCGCGAGTAAGGGAGGTGACGGGAAGGGGTGGGTTGTTGTGGTGATGAGGGTGCTGCGGGTGCTGGCGGTCTGTTCGGTGGTGGTGGCGGCGGTCGGGGGATGTGCGGGTGGTGGGGGCGGCTCGGGTGAAGTCGGTGCCAAGGCTTCCGGTACGTCCCGGGCTGCCGCAGGTGCGAGCGTCACGGCGACCCTTGAAGGGACCCCGGCGGCTCCTTCTGCGAGCGAGCCGGCTCCCGTGGTGACGGAGGGGAAGGGGTGTAACGGTACGCCGGTCTTCCTGGGTGAGGGGTTTCCCGAGGTGCGGGGGACGGCGGCGGGTGCCGAGTTGTGGGGGTTGTTGTTCGTCGGGCCGCCGCCGCTCAGCCAGGACAAGGAGATCAAGATCGTGTGGCGGATGACCGGCGAAGGGCCGTTGCGGGTACGCGCCACACTCCCGGACGGGAGCACGGCCAGGCTGGCATGGGGCCCTGAGCAGCACGGTGGATCGACCTGGAGGCGGCCCGGGCAGGAGTGGGGCACCGGGTTCGTGTTCCCGAAGGCGGGCTGCTGGAAGGTCGAGCTCACCCGGACCAGCGGCTCGGGTCACGCCTGGCTGCTCGTCAAGTGACCCCGGCGACCGGGCCCGTCGTCGAGTGGTGGTCAAGGCCGGCGTTCGCGCGGGGTCAGGTGGGGAGGGTGCGGTCGATGAAGGAGGTCACGTCGTCCAGCACCTCGTCCTTGTTCGTCTCGTTGAAGACCTCGTGCCTGGCCCCCGGATAGATGCGTTCGGTGAGGTCGCCGCCCCTGACGGCGTGGATGCCCGAGCGGCTGCCGGGCAGCGGGACGAGCTGGTCGTCGTCCCCGTGCACCCACAGCGTGGGCAGGGCACCGAACGTGCCGCCCTTGGCGATCGTGTCGAGCGCCGTCGCGAACGCCTCCAGCGTCGTGCGCTTGAACGGCCCGTGCCACACCAGCGGGTCCTCGGCGTACGCGGCGCCGACGGACAGGTCGCGGGAGAGGGTGGCGGGGTCGATGGGGGTGTCCGGCGGCTCCTCGTACGTGAGCAGTTCGGGCACGATCGCCCATTCCCCGATCACCGGCCCGGACAGGACGAGTGCGGTCAGACCGGAGCCGTAACGCTGGGCGTAACGAGCCGCGATCATGCCGCCCATCGAGTGGCCGATCACGACGACGGGGACGCCCGGATGGTCGGCCCTGGTTCGCTCCTCGACGGTGTGCACGTCGGTGACCACGTCCTCGAAGTCCTCGATGAGCACCCGGTCGCCCTCGGACTTGCCGTGGCCCATGTGGTCGAGGCCGTAGACGGCGGCGCCGTGGCGGACGAGGCGGTCGGCCACGTACTCGTAGCGGCCGATGTGCTCGCCATAGCCGTGGACCAGGACGGCGACGTATCGAGGCCGGTCATGGGGCCATTCGCGGACCGTGTTGCGGCCCTTGGCGCCGGTGAAGGTGTGCTCGCGCGACTCGGCCATGCTCACTCCTAGCTCGCCATTGCGGTGAGGGTACGCCGCCCGTTCGATGATCGTCCAATGCGGGAGGGAAAAGGGGGTGCCGCGAGGTCCGAAAACCGCCGACCTGTGAGCGGGCGGCGGTGTTGTAACAGGTATGGACATCTACACCACGATCGACAGCCCCTTGGGGGAGATTCTGCTGGCCGGGGACGGTTCCGTGCTGACCCGCGTGTCGTTCGACGTGACCTCGGCGCGGGCGGGGTGGCGGCGGGAGCCGGGCGCGTTCGCCGAGGCGGAGCGGCAGCTCGGCGAGTACTTCGCGGGCGACCGCACCGCGTTCGAGCTGCCGTTCCGCACGCGGGGCAGCGCGTTCCACGAGCGGGTGTGGGCGGCGGTGGCGGCGCTCCCGTACGGCACGACGACGAGTTACGGCGCGCTGGCCGCGCGCATCGGCGCGCCCGCCGACCGCGTCCGCGCCGTCGGGGCGGCCGTCGGCGCGAACCCGCTGCTCCTCGTGCTGCCCTGCCACCGCGTCGTCGCCGCGAACGGCGCTCTGACCGGGTACGCCGGCGGCCTCGAACGCAAGCACGCCCTGCTCACGCTGGAAGGCGTGCTGCAGCCTCAGCTCTGGAGCGCCTCATGATGAGGACTCTGGAGCGGGCCGACTGGGCCGGGCTGGCCGGGGAGCTGGACGCGTACGGGTGCGCGCTGACGCCGCAGGTGCTCACCCCGGAGGAATGCGGGCAGATCGCCGGGCTGTACGAGGAGGCCGGATTCTTCCGGGCCACCATCGACATGGAGCGTTATCGGTTCGGCGCCGGGCAGTACCGCTACTTCGATCATCCGCTCCCGCCGCTGGTCGAACGGCTGCGGGCGGCGTTCTATCCCCGGCTGCTGCCGATCGCCCGCGACTGGGCGGCCAGGCTGGGGCAGCCCGCGCCGTGGCCGGACGATTTCGGGGAATGGTTGGACATGTGCCACGCGGCCGGTCAGAAGCGGCCGACGCCGATCCTGCTGCGCTACCGCAGCGACGACTGGAACGCCCTGCACCGCGACCTGTACGGGGACCTGGTCTTCCCGCTGCAGGTGGTGATCGGGCTGGACCGGCCGGGCGCGGACTACACCGGGGGCGAGTTCCTGCTGGTCGAGCAGCGGCCCCGGGCGCAGTCGCGGGGCACGGTGACCCTGTTGCCGCAGGGGCACGGGCTGATCTTCACCACGCGGGACCGGCCGGTCCGGTCGTCGCGTGGCTGGTCGGCCGCGCCGGTGCGGCACGGGGTGAGCACCGTACGCTCCGGCCTGCGGCACACGCTGGGCCTCGTCTTCCACGACGCCAAGTGACGCCCGGAACGGCGGGAGCCGGGTTCTGCGCGGAGGAGTTGGCGCGGGTTGTGGAGCTTGTCAGGGCTCGACGCGCCCGTACGGTCGTGATCGGGCACGGGCGGGACGGCGGGCCCGCTGCCGAGGCGTTCGCGCGGGCCTGGGCCGGCACGGTGCTGGCGGTGGTCGGCTGGCCGGAGCAGGCGGCCTCCTGGTTGCGGCAGGCCAGGCGGTTCACGGCGGGTGAGCCGGACGCCTGGGTGGTGGCGGGCGCGCCGCGCGGGTGGGCCGGCATGAGCGAGCGGCTGCGGCGCAGCACGGAGTGGGAGCCTGCGCGTACGTACGGCTTCGCGGCCACCGCCCGCGCGGTCGCGCTGGCCCCGCCTGGGACACTGGAGGGCATGCGCGGTGCCGACCACGACGGAAATGCCTGGCAGATCGGCCGAAACGTGATTTTTCGGGAAATATCGTGATCCCGCTCCCCCCGCGTGAGATCGCCCCCGGGGCGGTCCACGTGCCCGGCTGGCTCACCCTCGACGAGCAGCGCCACCTCGTCCAAGCCTGCCGCGCCTGGGCCCAGAGCCCCGTGCCGATCCGGCACACCGTGCTGCCGAGGGGCGGCGTCATGTCGGTCCAGACCGTCTGCCTGGGCTGGCACTGGCAGCCGTACCGCTACACCCGCCTGGCCCACGACGTGAACGGCCGGCAGGTCGCGGACTTCCCCGGGTGGCTGGCCGACCTGGGCCGCCGCGCCCTGTCCGACGCCTACAGCTCCGCCGCCCGCGCCGAGGGCGCCGACGGCGGAGTGACCGCGCCGCAGCCGTACGAGCCCGGCGCGTACAAGCCCGGCGCGTACAAGCCCAGCGCGTACGAGCCCGACACCGCCCTGATCAACTTCTACGACGGCCAGGCGAAGATGGGCATGCACCAGGACAAGGACGAGAAGTCGGATGCCCCGGTGGTGTCGCTGAGCATCGGCGACGCCTGTCTCTTCCGCTTCGGCAACCCCGAGACGCGCGGCCGGCCGTACACCGACGTGCGGCTCGCCTCGGGCGACCTGTTCGTGTTCGGCGGGCCGTCGCGCTTCGCCTACCACGGCGTGCCGAAGGTCTACCCGGGGACGGGCGATCCCGCCACCGGGCTGGCCTCCGGCCGGCTCAACCTGACGATGCGCGTCACCGGCCTGCGCTGACGCAGCCGAAACGCGTCACCGTCCCGCTATGACCGAAGCGCGTCACTGGCCCGCGAGGACGTAGTCGAACTCGTCGTCGGCGAACCGACGCCGCAGCTTGCGGACGATCTTGGCCCCGTCGTCCTGCGGCCCCTCCCGGTAGAAGGGCTTGCCGGAGCGGCCGAACGTGATCGTCGAGCCGCCCTCCCACTTGCCGAGCAGCTCGGAGCCGAGCGTGAAGCCGTCGCCCGGCTCGAACCCGAGCGTGCGCGCGTAGTCGACGGACCCGTACACCAGCTGCCTGACCAGCTCGATCGGCACCTCCTGCCAGCCCGCGTACTCGCCGAAGAAGTATTCGCGGAAGCGGACGAGGTCGCGGTCGTTGAGCACGTCGGGGCCGATGACGTTCTTCACGCCCAGGCAGTAGACGTCGGCCAGGTAGCCGCAGACGTGCAGCCGGTCCCAGGTGTGGCGGCGGGCGATGAGCACGGAGACCGCGCCGCCGGCGCCGGAGTCGGGGGCGTCGTCGACCCAGCCGGTGCTCGGGTCGAAGCCGAGCCCCTCGCTCCAGCCCGCGTTGATCCAGCAGCCGACGACCTCGGCCTCGGCGCCGCCCTCCGCGGCGTCGGCCGTCTCGGCGGCGATGGCGCGCACCAGCGGCGCGACGACCGACGGGGACACCTTGAGCGCGCGGGCGATCTCCTTGGGAGATCGGCCCTGCCGGCGCAGCTCGCGTACCTGGTCCTTCAGTTCCATTGCGGCAGCCTAACGGTCACCGGCACCCGCCGGTGACCGCCACGGCCGGGCGGGGTTCACTTGCTGAGCCGGCGCGACAACCAGGCGAGGGCCGGCGGGTAGCGGTACTCGATGCCGCCGTGCCCGGCGTCGAAGAGCTCGAAGTGGATCCGCTCGCCCGGCACGCCCGCCGCCTCCACGGCCCGGTGGAACGCCACGGCGCCGAAGTCGAGGAAGTACTCGTCGCGGCGGCCCGCGTCCACCCAGATGGCGCGCATCGAACGCAGCGCCTCGGCGTAGCGGGGCTCGCCGGCCATGATGACCGGGTCGCGTTCGAGCCAGCGCTCCCAGACCTCGGGCACGACGGCTCCGGTGTCGTCGAACGGCAGGCGCACGGTCCCGTCGGCGTCGGCGGAATAGGCGGCCGAGTAGGCGTACATCTCCAGCAGTTCGAGGTCGCCGTCCTTGGTGCCGGCCAGACGGCCGCGGAAGTCGGTCAGGAACGTGTCGTACGAGCCGTCGTACATGTCACGCAGCCTGCGCGCCAGCCCGGGGAAGTGCGGCCGGGCGGAGACCTCGAACAGCGCGTCGCCCGCGTGCGTGGCCAGCGCGCCGAACACGTCGGGCGCCAGCATGGCGCTCACCATGGCGCCGTAGCCGCCGCTGGACTTGCCGGTGACGGCACGGTGGTCGCGGTCGGCGATCGTCCGGTAGTGCGCGTCCACGTACGGGACGATCTCGTCGCGCAGGTACGAGTGGTAGGGGCCGGTGGCGGGCGAGTCGAGGTACTGGCTGCCGCCGAGCGCGGTCCAGGCGTCGACGTACACGACTATGGCGGGCGGCACGTCGCCGCCGGCGAACAACGCGTCGGCCAGCTCCGGGTACGGCTGGCGGAACGGAGCCCGGTTGAACCACATGGCGACGTGGCCGGTGTAGCCGAGCAGCACGTAGATGGAGGGGTAGCGGCGCTCGGAGTCGTCGTCGTAGCCCGGCGGGACGTACACGACCAGGGGGCGCTCGTGCGGGTCGCCCAAGGGGTTGCCCCGCAGCAGCGCGCTGTCGACGACGTGGTGATCGAGCCGTCCGGCCAGCTCGGCGGACCAGGGCAACATGAGATCTCCTTGTTCGATGGGACGCGGCCTGCGATGGGCTTGGCGTCTGCCTTTTACGAGACGTGGCCTGCTTTGACGGGCCTGCTTTGACGGGCCTGCTTTGACGGGCCTGCTGCGACGGGCCTGCTGCGACGGGACCCGGCCGTATGGGGGCCGGGGTGGTCAGCCGACCGACGTGGTCACGGTGTCCACGGCCGTCTGGCCGACGGAACGCCCCGAGACCAGGACGAGCGCGAGGTTGCGCAGGTCGGCGAGGCGTTCGAGCGGGTCGCCCGCGACGGCGATGAGGTCGGCCCGCTTGCCGGGGTCGAGGCTGCCGGTGACCTCGCCCACCCCGCAGGCGTCGGCGGCCAGCACGGTGGCCAGCTCGATGATCTCCGCGTTGCCGTAACCGGCCATCGCGAACACCTCCAGGCCGCCCACGTACAGGTCGGCCGGGTTCGCCACCCCGCCGGCCGCGAACCCGCAGTCGGTGCCCGCGATCTGCCGCACCCCCGCCTCCCGCATGAAGGAGACCCCCTGCAGCCAAGCTTCCTGCATCTCCTGTCCGTACACCTTGCGGATGCGGTCGAACACGCCGTGCGCGGTGGGGCAGACGTACGTGCCGGCGGCGGCGATCAGCTCGACGAGCTTGGCGTCGTAGCGGTGGCCCGACGAGGTGAAGAACGTGCAGTGCTCGATCGTGGCGACCCCGGCCTCGACGGCGCTGCGGATCGCCGCGTGCGCGTGGGCGTGGGCGGCGACGCCCTTGCCGCGCGTGGCCGCCTCCTCGACGACGGCGCGTAACTGCTCCGTGGTGTACTGCGGCACCCAACTCGGCGGCGCGCCCGGCGTCATCAGGCCGCCCGAGGCCATCACCTTGAGGCAGTCGGCGCCCGCGCGCAGGTTCTCCCTGGCCACGCGGCGCACGGCGGGCTCGTCGTCGGCCTCGCCGCCCATGTACCAGCAGTGGCCGCCGGTGATGGTGATGGGCCTGGTGGCGGCCAGGATGTGCGGCCCGACGGCCAGGCCCTCCTCGATGGCGTCACGCAGCGCCAGGTCGAGGAAGTCGCGCCCGCCGAGGTCGCGGGCCGTGGTGACGCCGGCGGAGACGAGCTTGCGGGCGTTCTCCGCCATCCGCAGCAGCAGGTGGCGCTCGCTCTCGGGGCTGCGCCTGGTCACCGGGTCGACCTGGGCGTCGAAGCCCAGGTGCACGTGGGCGTCGATCAGGCCGGGCAGCACGGTGTGCTCCGGCAGATCAAGCACCTCGACACCCTCGCCGACGTCACCCTCGCCGACCCCATCGTCCCCGGCCGCCCCACCGCCGGCGCCTGCCTCTCGCGCGCTGCCGCGCGGTCCGACGGAGACAATCCGGTCGCCATCGATGAGGACCTCTCCGTCGGTGATCACCTCTCCCCGGCGTCCGGTGAGCACCCTTGCCGCGCGAATGATCCTCATGCGCTCCACCCTGTCACGCGCCTAAAGGTCAGGAGAAGGGGATCGTAAGCCGCACGCGGCACCGTTGAGGTCATCGAGCCACAGAGCATGGAGGATCGGGACGATGAGCCAGACCGCCGAGTACGACCTCATCCGCCACTTCGACGCCCCCCGCGAGACGGTGTGGGCCGCCTGGACCGAGCCCGAGCGGTTCTCCCGCTGGTTCGGGCCGGAGACGCTGTCCACGCCGGTGGGCCGGATCACCCTGGACGCGCGGCCGGGCGGGGCCTGGCAGACGACGCTGGTGGGCGAGGAGGGGTTCGAGGTGACGATGGGCGGGACGTACCGGGAGGTGTCGGCGCCGGCGCGGCTGGTGTTCACCACCGGCGACCCCGACAACCCCGGCGACGCACCCGCGTCCGTCGTCACGATCCGCCTGGCGGAGGTGGACGGCAGGACCGAGATGCACTTCCACCAGTACGGCGTCAACACCGCCCAGGAGCACGCCGAGCAGGCGAAGGCGGGCTGGCTCGACTTCTTCGACCGCCTGGCCGCACACGTCGAACCCGGTCAGCCCGCCGGGACCGCCGAGCCGGCCGGGGCCCGCCTCTGAGTGGCGATCACCTCGTGGGGGACGATGTCCCGATGGACTATGTCGCGGCGATCGATGTCGGCGGAACCACCATGAAAGGCGGACTCATTGCCAGAGACGGGACAATCCTCCACTTCGAACGCCGCCCCGCCCCGCGCGCCGAGGGCCCTGACCGAGTCATCGAGGCCATCTCCACCTTCGTCACCGACCTGTCTCGCCCCCGGAACGACGCCTGGGGCGGGGCCGGGGCTGAGGATCTGGGTGGGGACGGGGACCGCAGTGGGATCCCGGGCGCGGACCTGAGCGACGACCTGCGCGGAGCCCCCGGCGCAGACCGGCGCGGGGACCTGGGTGGGGACAGGAGCGGCATCCCGGGCGGGAGCCGGGGCGGAGGGCGGCCGGTTGCTGTAGGGGTGGCCGTGCCGGGGTTGGTGACGCCTACGCACGCGGTCTTCTCGGCCGCGTTCGGCTGGCGTGACGTGCCCGTCGCCGCATTCGCCGGCCCGCTCGCCGACGGGGACCTGCCCGTCGCGCTGGGCCACGACGTGCGCTCGGCCGGGGAGGCGGAGCTCGCGTACGGGGGCGGCGGGAGCGACGTGCTGTACCTGCCGATCGGCACGGGGATCGCGGGCGCCGTGGTGCTGTCGGGGTCCCTGTACGGAGGCGCCGGAGGATGGGCCGGGCAGATCGGGCACATCCCGGTGTGGCCGGACGGGGCCGACTGCGGGTGCGGGCAGAAGGGGTGCCTGGCGGCGTACGCGTCGGGCTCGGCCGTCGCGGCGCGGTGCGGGGTGGGCTCGGCCGAGGAGGTGGTCCGGCTGGTCGCGTCGGGGGACGCGCGGGCCACCGCGGTGTGGGCGGAGGCGGTGGAGGCCCTGGCCGTGGCGCTGGCGACGTACACGCTGACGCTGGACCCAGCGGAGATCGTCATCGGCGGCGGGGTGTCACTCGCGGGGGAAGCGCTGCTCGTGCCGCTACGCGAACGGCTGGCGGCCAGGCTCACCTTCCGCCCTGCCCCCGCCCTCCGGGCCTCGCGCCTGGGCCCACAGGCCGGCCTGATGGGCGCGGGCCTGCTGGCCTGGCGCGCAGCCTCGAACACCTCCGCCCGACCCACGAACTGAGCGCCGCCAGTCCGACCGTTCGGCTGCCAGAGTGGGGTCAGCAGGTCGCGGGCGTCGTCGGGAGGCGCCGCCTCACCCGAGCAGGCTCAGGGCGTCGTCGAGCTTGTACGACGCTCCCTTCGCGTACGCCGCCGCGTACGCCGCCTCCCCCAGCTCCTCCCGCGCCCGCGCCGAAGCCCGTTCGATGTCGATCTGTTCCGGCACCCCGGCGGGCGACTGGTGCTGTCGTCTGGCCGCGTCGGCCAGGCCCAGCAGGGTCGCGGTCAGTTCGGCCGAATCGGCGGCCGCGGCGGCGCCCTCGACGGCGCTCGCCATCGTCCGGGGGTCGCCGACCTTGCCACCGGCCACCAGCGCCTCGGTGTGCAGGTCCATGGCGGCGGGCCGGTCGCCGCGCAGCTCCATCAGGTAGCCGAGTTCGAGCAGCGTGTCAGGCAGGTGCAGGGCCGGCTCCACCCCGGGGTCGCGTGACAGCCCTTCGAGCAGGTGGCGCAGGTGCCGCTCGGCCACCTCCAAACGTCCCGACCGGCGGGCGGCGTAGGCCAGGCCCATCTCGGCCATGGTGGAGCCCTTGCTGTACCCCTGGGCCTCGGCCAGCTTCAGCGCCCGGCCGGACAGCTCGATGGCGCGGTCGAAGTCGCCGCTCTGCATGGCGACCCAGCCGAGCCAGGCGGTGTGCGTAGAGACCTCCGACCACAGCCCGAGGTCCTCGGCCATGCGCAGTCCCTCGCCGAACAGCTGGACGGCCCGTTCGACGTCGTTGGACATCTGGGCCAGCGAGGCGAGCCATTCGGTGGCCCGCAGCAGCCCCCACCGGTCCCCCAGCTCGGTGAACAGCCGGGCGCTCTCTCCCGCGATCCGTTCGAGCGCCTCGACGTCGCGCAGGGTGAAGGCGTCCATGGCCTGCCGGGTGAGCGCGGTGGCGATGCCCCACCGGTCGTTCAGCTCCCTGAACGTGACCAGCGCCCGCTCCGCCAGCAGTTGCCCGGTCGGCATGTCCTCGACGTGCAGCCCGGCGAACAGCTCGGCCCTGGCCCGCTCCCCCGGGTCCTCGATGGCCTCGATCACGGGCTGCCAGTCGGCTCGTTCGCCCACCATGAGAGCGAACCCGACCTCCCAGCCCGCAGCCCGCGCCAGCGCCCCATGGTCGTCGTCGCCGCCCTGAGCGCCCCCGTCCGGACCAGCCCCGTCCCGAGCGACCATGTCCTGAGCGACCACGTCCTGAGCGCCGCCATCCGAGCCGCGTGGGATGGCCAGGGCGGTCGCCAGCGCGCGCCGGCCCTCGGCCAGCCTGCCGCGCAGGAACCAGTACCAGGCCAGCGCGTTGACCAGCCGCGCCGCCCCGCCCGCGTCCCGCCGGGCCACCGCAGTGTCGAGCGCCGCGCGCATGTTGGCCGCCTCCGCGTCCAGGCGCAGCAGCCAGTCGCGCTGGTCGGACCCATACAGGCAGGGCTCAGCGCGTACGGCCAGGTCCAGGTAGTGGTGCAGGTGCGCCAGACGTACAAGATCGAGCTCGCCGGCCTCCGACAGCCTGGCCAGGCAGTACTCCGACACCGACTCCAGCAGCCGGTACCGCATCCCGGCGGGGGCGTCCACGACCACCACCAGAGAGCGGTCGACCAGGCGGGCGAGCAGATCCAGGACGTCGAGCCCGCTCTCGCCGCCGGCCGCGCAGACGGACTCGGCGGCCTCCAGCGTGCAGCCGTCGGCGTGTACGGCCAGGCGGCGCAGGACGACGCGCTCGTCCTCGGACAGCAGGTCCCAGCTCCAGTCGATCACGGCGGTGAGCGTCTGCTGGCGGGCCGGCGCGCCGCGCTGCCCCGAGGCCAGCAGCCGGAACCTGTCGTCCAGCCGGGACACCACCCCGTGCACGCCCAGCGCCCGCACCCGGGTCGCGGCCAGCTCCAGCGCCAGCGGGATGCCGTCGAGGCGGCGGCACAGCTGCGCGACGGCCTGCGCGTTGCCGGCGTCCAGCGCGAAGCCCCTGGCGGAGGCGGCGGCCCTGGAGACGAACAGCCGTACGGCGTTGGAGCGCGCCATGGCGGCCAGGTCGGCGCTGGTGGGGACGTCGAGCGGCGGCACGCTCCACAGCACCTCGCCGGAGACGGCCAGCGGCTCCCGGCTCGTGGTCAGGATGCGCAGGTCGGGGCAGGCCCGCAGGAGCAGTTCTGCCAGCTCGGCGACCTGGTCGACCACGTGCTCGCAGTTGTCGAGCAGGAGCAGCGTGCGCCGGGTCCTGAGCGCGGCGGCCAGCCGCCCGCCCAGCACCGCGAGATCCCCGCCAACGCCGGCCGCGCCCCCGAACCGGCCGCTCTCGGCCGGCGACCGGCCGGTCCCGTCGGTGGCAGGTGCGCCGGGGTCCGCTCCCGGGACAGGGCCGGCCTCCTCCCTGATGTCCAGGGCCGCCATCACCGCCTCCGCCGGCGACCGGGACGCCTGGTCCAGCGCGACCAGCCAGGCCCCGTCGGCGAAGCCGTCGGCCAGCCGGTTCGCCGCCTCCAGCGCCAGCCGGGTCTTCCCGACCCCGCCGCTGCCGGTGAGCGTCACCAGCCGTTCCTCCTCGACCAGCGCGCACACCTCGGCCAGCGCCTCCTCCCGGCCGATCAGCTTGCTGACGGGGGCGGGCAGGTTGGTCACGGGACGGCCGGTAGGCACGCTCAGCGCCGGGTCCTGGCCGAGGATCGCCTGGTGCAGCGCGACCAGTTCGGGCCCGGGGTCGAGGCCCAGCTCGTCGGCCAGCCGGTCGCGCAGCTCGCCGTACGCGGCCAGCGCCTCGCTCTGCCGCCCGGCCCGGTACAGGGCGCGCATGTGAACGGCGCGCAGCCGTTCCCTGAGCGGATGGCGTCCCACGAGGTCGCCAAGCTCGCCGACGAGCAGCCCGTGCTCGCCCAGCTCCAGGCGCGCCTCCGCGTGCTGCTCCAGCGCCGACAGCCGCTGCTCCTCCAGACGGTGCACGGCCGAGCGCGTGTACTCCTCGTCGGCGAAGTCCGCGTACGCGGGCCCGCGCCACAGCGCCAGCGCGTCGGCCAGCAGCCCGGCCCTGGTGCGCGGGCTCTCGGTGCTCTCGGCCCTGGCCAGCAGCTCCGCGAACCGTACGGCGTCGAGAGCGCCTTCGTCGGTGCGGAGCAGGTAGCCGGGGGCACGGGACACGACGAGGTTCTTGCCGCCCGCCTCGGCGTCCTCGAACGCCTTGCGCAGCTGCGAGACGCGCACCTGCAGCGCGCCCGCCGGGTTGCCCGGCGGCTCCTCGCCCCACAGGTCGTGCACGAGCCGGTCGGCGGAGACGGGGTGGCCCTCGTGGACGAGCAGGTCGACGAGGAGCGCCCGGACCTTGAGGCCGGGGACCGTCACGACCTCCCCCGCGTCGGTCCAGACGGCCAGCGGCCCCAGTACCCCGAATTTCATGGGGTCACCCTATGGTGCATTTGTCCGCACCGCTGAGCCGTCAAAGACCTGCGGTCAGGAGGGCGGGGCCTTTCTGGCGGAGCCGCGGTAGAGCTCGGCGTCGTAGCGGCGGTCGTTGTCCTCCAGCTTGGCCCGCGCCGCCTCCACCAGGTCCACCCCGAGGACGTCCGCCAGCCGTACCAGATAGAGGGTCACGTCGCCGAGTTCGGTGCGCATCCTGGCCAGCGTGTCGGGGTCGGGGCTGGCCGACTCCTCGGCCGTGAGCCACTGGAACTCCGCCACCAGCTCGCCCACCTCGCCCGCCAGCGCCATGGCGAGGTTCTTCGGCGTGTGGAACCCCTCCCACTCCCTGACGCGCGCGAACTCGCGCAGCCGCTCGGCAAGACTCTCCAGCTCCGTCGTCACGCCACCCGACCTTACCGACGTCGTCACGCCACCGGACCCTACCGACGTCGTCGCGCCACCCGGCCCTACCGACCTCCGCCTGTAGGGTGCTGCGCGTGAATGGGGTCGAGTTGTTCCTGCTGGGCCGGACGCTGATGAAGATCGGCGAGGAGGCGATGCCGACCGAGGGGATCGGCGAGCAGTCCACGAGCGTGCGCACCGTCCTGATCGTCGTGAGCGACCTGCGCGCCCACCCCGACACCACGGTGGGCGCGATCGCCGCCCGCACGGGGCTGCCGCAGAGCGCGGTGTCGGCGGCCATCGCGCGGCTGCGCACCGCGGGCGCGGTGACGGCCGAGACCGATCCGAGAGACCGGCGGCGCACGATCATCCGGGAGACGCCCGAGGTGTCGGAGCGGGTGTCGCAGATCAGGGACACCCCGATCGACGACGCGCTGGCGGCCGCGCTGGGGACCGAGGATCCGCAGCGCGTACGCCGGACGGTGACGGCTCTGGAGGAACTGGCGGATCAGCTCATCCCGGACCTGCGCGGCTAATCCATCAAATTTGATGCATCAAAAATGATGAATTAGAGTGGCGTGCATGAGCACAGACCTCCTGCGCGTGCCGGGCGCCCGCCTCCACTACGAACTGCGCGGCTCGGGGCCGCTCCTGCTGATCTCCCAGAGCGGCGAGGGCGACGCGGACCGCAGCATCGACCTGGTGACCCTGCTCGCCGCCGACCACACCGTGATCACGTACGACCGGCGCGGCCTGAGCCGCAGCACGATCGACCCCGGCGAAGACGGCACCGTCACCGTCGAGCGGCACGCCGACGACGTGCACCGGCTGCTCGCGCACCTCACCGACCAGCCCGTCGTCATGCTGGGCCAGAGTCTGGGCGCCTCCATCGGCCTCCACCTGGCCGTCCGCCATCCCGGGCAGCTCAGCCTGCTCATCGCCCACGAGCCCGTCTCACCCTGGCTGCTGCCCGCGGCCGAGCGCGCCCGGCACCGCGCCGAGCTGGCCGAGATCCGTGAGCTCTACCTGCGGGCCGGGCTCCCCGCCGCGCTCAAGGAGGTGGCGCGCGTGCTCGGCATCACCGGCGACGACACCGAGCCTGACCTGACCCCGCAACCCATGACACCCCAGCGCGAGGCGAACTTCGACTTCTTCCTCCGGCACGACTTCCGCGCCGTCATCGACGACGAGCTCGATGTGGCCGGCTGCCGGGCCCGGATCGTCCCCGCGACCGGAATCGCCACGCCGCACACCGTCTTCGACCGGCGGTGCGCGGTCGAGCTGGCCAGGCGGCTGGGCACCGTGCCGGTGGAGTTCCCCGGCGGCCACAACGGCAACACCAGCCATCCCCGCGCATACGCCGCCCGCCTGCGCGAGCTCATCGCCACCCGCTAGGGCTCGTGGCGGGCCGTGCTGTCCCTGACGATCAGCTCCGTGGCCAGTTCGACCCGTTTCGTCTCCGGTACGTCGCCGTGCCCCATCGCCAGCACCGTCCGCGTGGCCAGGGCCGCCATCTCCTGCAGCGGCTGGCGTACGGTCGTCAGCGGCGGCCAGGCCGACTTGGCCAGCGGCAGGTCGTCGAAGCCCACCACGCTCAGGTCCTCGGGAACGCGCAGCCCGCGCTGGCGGGCCGCCTCGAAGACGCCGAAGGCCATGAGGTCGCTGCCCGCGAAGATGGCGGTGGGCGGCTCGGGCAGGGAAAGCAGGGCGTGGCCCTGGTCGTGGCCGGAGTCGACGAGGAACGTGCCACGTTTGATCAGGTCGGGGATGACCGGCAGGCCGGCCGTCTCCAGAGCCGCGCGATAACCGTCTATGCGCGCCTGGCTGCACAGCATGTCGGCCGGGCCGCTGATCATGCCGATGCGCCGGTGGCCGAGCTCCAGGAGGTGACGGGTGGCGGCGAGGCCGCCGTTCCAGTTGGTCGCCCCGACGGACACGACGCCGGGAGCGGGCTCGCCCTCGGGGTCCACCACGGCGAACGGCAGCGAACGGGCGCTGAGCTGGGCCTGGATGCCGGTCGACAGGCGTGAGGCGACGATCACCACGCCGTCGGTCCGCCTGGCGGCCAGGCGTTCGAGCCAGTCGCGGCCGGGGCCGGCGTGGGTGTGCAGGACCGAGATGACAACGCTGGCGCCTGCCTCGTGGGCGGCGATCTCCGCGCCGCGGACGATCTCCATGGCCCAGGGCGACTCGATCTCCGCGAACACCAGGTCCACCAGGCCCGCCGGGGTGTCGTCCTGGCTGATCCGGCGCTGGTAGCCGTGCTCCTGGAGCAGCCGCTCGACCCGATGGCGGGTCGCCGGGGCGACCTCCGGGCGCCCGTTGATGACCTTGGAGACCGTCGGGATGGAGACTCCGGCCTCCTCCGCGATCAGTGCGATCGTCACCCGCCTCTTCGCTGACACAAATCGGGAGTGTATCCGAAAGTTTCGGTTTGGGATCGCTCCCATCCGAGGTGTTGACGCTTTACACAGCGTTTACTTACGATCGCGGCATCGAAATTATCGGGGGGTTCACGAAACTTTCGCCCAGCTGAGGAAGGGACCCCTATGAGACGCAGTCTGGTGTTGGCCGCCGCCGTCGTCCTCCTGGCAGGCTGTGGTGGCGGAGGTGAACCCGCTCCACAGCAGAGCGCGGGCGGCTCGCCCGCGAAGGTCACGCTGGAGTGGTGGCACCTGTCGACCGCCGAGCCGCTCAAGTCGCTCTGGGCGCAGCGGGCCAAGGAGTTCGAGGCCAAGAACCCGCACGTCACGATCAAGGCGACGGTGCTGGAGAACGAGGCGTACAAGGCCAAGCTCACCACCATCACGCAGTCGGGCAACGCCCCCGACGTCTTCGCCAGCTGGGGCGGCGGTGTGCTCAAGCAGCAGATCGACGCCGGGCTGGTCAAGGACATCTCGGCCGACGTCGCCGACGTGCTGCCGAACTTCACGCCGGCCGCGCTGAGCGCGTACCAGCTGGACGGCAAGACGTACGGCCTGCCGACCGACATCGGCATGGTGGGCTTCTGGTACAACAAGAAGCTTTTCGAGAAGGCGGGCATCACCGAGGCGCCGGCCACGTGGTCGGCGTTCCTCGAGGACGTCAAGAAGCTGAAGGCCGCGGGCGTCACCCCGATCGCGCTGGCCGGCAAGGAGAAGTGGCCCGGCCACTACTACTGGGCCTACCTCGCGATGCGCATCGCCGGACTGGACGCGCTCAAGCAGGCCGCCGTCGACCACGACTTCACCAAGCCCGACTTCGTGGCCGCGGGGCAGCAGGTCAAGGCGCTGGCCGACCTGCAGCCGTTCCAGAAGGGCTTCCTCGGCGCCGCCTACTCCACCCCCGACGGCCAGTCCGCGACCGTGAGCAACGGCAAGGCGGCCATGGAGCTGATGGGCCAGTGGGCGCCGAGCGTGCAGGCCGACGCGGGCAAGGGCCTCGGCGACGACCTCGGCTTCTTCGCCTTCCCCTCCGTCGAGGGCGGCAAGGGCTCGGCCGGTGACGCCTTCGGCGGCGGTGGCGGGCTGGCCGTGGGCACGGACGCGCCCAAGGAGGCCGTCGACTTCGTCAAGTTCATGACCGAGATGGGCAACCACAGCAAAGCCGTCGAAGCGGGCGGCGTGCTGCCGGTGCTCAAGGGCGAGGAGAGCGCGGTCAAGGACCCCAACCTCAAGCAGGTGGCGACCATGCTGGCCAGTGCCAGCGGCTACCAGCTCTACCTCGACCAGGCCTACCCGCCGGCCGTCGGCCAGCAGGTCAACGACAGCGTGGCCGAGCTGATCGCCGGCACGAAGACGCCGGAAGAGGTCGGCGCGGACATCTCCGAGGTCGCGAAGAGCGAAGGATGACGACTCTCACGAGAGGGCCGGAGGCGGTCAAGCTTCCGGCCCCCGCCCCCGCCGCCAGGCGCAGGGGACGCTGGGTGAGCATCGCCCTGTTCCTGCTGCCCGCGCTGGTGCTGTTCCTCCTGCTGGTCGTGGCCCCCATGCTGGTGGCCCTCTATTCGAGCGTGTTCAGGTGGAACGGCTTCGGCGGCCTGCCCACCAACTTCATCGGCCTGGACAACTTCACCCGGCTGTTCACCAGCGAGATCTTCGCCCAGGACATGGGGCACCTGCTGGTGCTGGTGCTGCTGTCGATCTGCGTGCAGCTGCCGTTCTCGCTGGCCATCGCCATGCTGCTGAACCAGCGCATCCGCGGGCGGGCGCTCTACCGGGTGCTGTTCTTCGCGCCGTACGTGCTGTCGGAGGTCATCACCGGCGTGCTGTTCTCGCTGATCCTCTCGCCCGGCTCGGGCATGGCGAACCAGCTGCTGTCGGTGTTCGGCTGGGAGTCGGAGTGGCTGGCCGATCCGAACATGGTGATGCCGTCGCTGTTCCTGGTCATGACCTGGAAGTACTTCGGCTTCCACATGATGATCTATCTGGCCGGCCGCCAGAACATCCCGAACGAGCTGATCGAGGCCGCCCAGATCGACGGGGCCACGGGGTGGAAGACGTTCAGGTACGTCACGCTGCCACTGCTCGGCCCGACGATCCGGATCAGCGTCTTCCTGTCCGTCATCTACACGATCCAGCTGTTCGACCTGGTCTGGATCCTCACCGGCGGCGGGCCCTCGCACTCCTCGGAGACGATGGCCGTCACGATGATGGACTGGGGGTTCAAGCGCTCCCAGGTCGGTTACGCCAGCGCGATCAGCGTGGTGATGTTCGCCCTCAGCCTCGTCTTCGCCCTGCTCTACCAGCGCTTCGTGATGCGCCGTGACCTTGAGGGCGCCACCACCAGCGCGGGAGGACGGCCATGAAACGTGATCGCCGCAAACCGGCCACGCCGCGGCGCAACACGCTGCCCCTGCACGTGATCGCGATCGTCGTGGGCCTGTTCATGGTCGCCCCGGTCGGCTACGCGCTGCTCGGCGGCTTCAAGGACAACAGCGAGTTGTCCGGCAACCCGTTCGGGCTGCCGGAGGCGTGGATCACGGCCAACTACACCGACGTGCTGGGTTCGGGCTCGTTCTGGCTGCAGGTCTGGAACAGCACATTCATCGCGGTCGTCACGACCGTGCTGACGGTCGCGCTGGCGGCGCTGGCGGGGTTCGTCTTCGCCAGGTTCGCCTTCCGCGGCAGGGAGCTGTTCTTCACCCTGTTCACGGCGGGGCTGATGTTCCCGTTCGCGGTGGCGATCCTGCCGATCTTCGTGCTGCTGCGCACGTTCGGGCTGCTGGACAACCCGCTGGGCGTGATCCTCACGCAGGCCGCCTTCGGCCTGCCACTGACGATCATCATCCTGCGCGGCTTCTTCCGCAGCATCCCGGGCGAGATCGAGGAGGCGGCCACGATCGACGGGTGCTCGCCGTTCGGGTTCTTCTGGCGGATCCTGCTGCCGATGGCCCGGCCCGCCATCGCCACCGTCTCCGTGCTGGCCGTCGTGGGCAGCTGGAACAACTTCATGCTGCCGCTGGTCGTGTTCAGCGAGGAGAGCAGCTGGACACTGCCGCTGGGCATCCAGCAGTTCCAGGGCCAGTACGCCTCCGACACCGCCCGCATCCTGGCCTATCTCATCCTGGCCATGGTGCCCGCGCTCGGGTTCTACGCCATAGCGGAACGTCACCTGGTCGGTGGTCTCACCGCCGGTGCCACGAAGGGGTGATCAGACTTCATGCTGCACGTGTCCGGAACCCATCTCGTCCGGGACGACGACACACCGGTACGCCTGCGGGGGGTGGGTCTCGGGGGCTGGATGAACATGGAGAACTTCATCACCGGCTATCCGGCGAACGAGACCTCCATGCGGCACGCCGTGCGCTCCGTCCTCGGGGACGACCGGGCGGAGCTGTTCTTCGACCGGCTGCTGACCTCGTTCTTCACCGAACGGGACGCCGCGCTGCTGGCCGGGCTGGGCGTCAACTGTGTGCGCATCCCGGTCAACTACCGCCACTGGGAGTCCGACGACCGCCCGATGGAGATCGACGGGCGCGGCTTCCGTCACCTCGACCGGGTGATCGGGCTGCTGGGCGAGCACGGCGTCTACAGCGTGATCGACCTGCACGCGCTGCCCGGCTCCCAGAACCAGCACTGGCATTCCGACAACCCGACGCACGTGGCCGCGTTCTGGCAGCACCGGCACTTCCAGGATCGGGCGGTGCACCTGTGGGAGGTCATCGCGGACCACTATCGCGACCATCCGTGGGTGGCGGGATACAACCCGGTCAACGAGCCTGGGGACCTGACCGGCAAGGTGATCGGGCCGTTCTACGACCGGCTGGTGAAGGCGATCAGGGCCGCCGATCCGGGCCACATCCTGTTCCTGGACGGCAACACCTACAGCACCGATTTCTCGATATTTCGGGAGATGTATGAGAACACGGTTTTTGTCCTCCATGACTACGCGCTGGCCGGGTTCGCCCACGGGGGCCCGTACCCGGGATACACGCGCGGCGAGTGGTGCGACAAGAACGAACTGGAGCGGACGTTCGCCCGGCGCTCCCGCTTCCAGCGCGAGACCGGCACCCCGCTGTGGGTGGGCGAGTTCGGCCCCGTCTACACCGGCGACCCGGCTGTGGACGCCCAGCGCTACCAGATCCTGCGCGACCAGCTCGACATCTACGACGGACACGGGGCGGGCTGGTCGCTCTGGACGTACAAGGACGTCGGGTTGCAGGGCCTGGTGCACGCCGCGGGGCCGTACCTGGACCGGTTCGGCCCGTTCATCGCCAAGAAACGGCGGCTCGGGGCGGACCGGTGGGGCTCGACGATGGAGGAGTCGGCGGACGAGCTGGCGCCGCTGCACACGCTGATCGAGACCGAGTTCCCCCGCTGGGACCCGTACCCGTGGGGCGCGCGTTACCAGGCCGACGACCTGATCAGGCACATCCTGCTGGCGCAGGCGCTGCTGCCGGAGTACGCGGACCTGTTCCGCGACCTCGGGGACGACGAACTGCTCGCGTTGGCTGACTCGTTCCTCCTGGAACGCTGCGTACGCCGCGAGCCGTTGCTCGACCTCCTGTCCGCCAACCTCCAGGAGTAACCGGCATCGTCCGCCTTCGATGACACTATTTTCGTATCATCGAGTCATGCTCTACGCAACGCCGCAGCTGACCGCCGCCGATCTCCGAGTTCTCGCGGACCTCGAAGAGATGCGCCACGACCTTCGCATACACCTCCGCCCGGAGGAACAGTGGACGAAACAGCTGCGGCGGAGCCTCACCGCCAGGGCTGTCGTCGGTTCGAGCTCCATCGAGGGTTATGGGGCTTCGGTCGACGACATGGAAGCGCTGATGGCCGGAGAAGCGCCGCTGGAGACCAGCGACGTGACACGGCGGGAGTTGGAGAATTACCAGCGGGCGATGACCTATATTCAGGCGCTCTCCGATGCCGGCACCGAGTTCAGCTACGACCTCGGGCTGCTCAACGGCCTGCACTTCATGATGCAGGAGCCGCACAGGAGAAAGCGGCCGGGGCGGCTCCGGCAGGGGCCGGTCTACATCACGAGCGTTGACGATCCAACCGTCGCCGCCTACACGGGGCCTCCTGCCAGTTTGCTGCCCGGGCTCATGGACGAGCTCGTCCAATGGCTCAACGAGGGTGATCTGGACGCGCCGGTCCATGTCCGGGCCTCGATGGCGCACCTGAATCTGGTGAAGATCCACCCCTGGGCCGACGGGAACGGGCGCATGTCGAGGGCGCTGTCCACGCTGGTGTTCGCCAGGGAGGCGCTGCTGCCGCCGGAGTTCTCCTCCATCGAGGAGTGGCTGGGACGGGGGCAGAACACCTACTCCTATTACCAAATCCTGGAGGAGGTGGGCGGCCCGAAGTGGAGTCCGCACCGGCCGACGCACGGGTGGATCAAGTTCTGCCTGCGTGCTCACCATCTGATGGCCCAGCAGGCCAGGCGCAGGGTCGATCTGCTGAGGCGAGCGTGGTCCGCTCTGTCGGAGGCGGCCGTCGCCGACGGGCTGGACGAGCGGACCGTCTTCGCCCTCCTTCCGGCCTTCTGGACGTCGCGCGTACGGCGGACCGTGTACCAGCAGGATGCCGGCCTCAGCTCGCAGCAGGCCGTGCGCGACATCCGCGAGATGTGCCGGCTCGGCTGGCTGACCTCGGAGGGCCAGGCGAGAGGCCGCTACTACGTCGCAGGGCCGGCCATGCGGCCCGTCATGGAGGCGGTCAAGCAGTCGTCGCAGCCTTACGACGATCCCTACCGCCGCAGGTGAGGCCGGCCAGGACGGGATGACGCATTCGGTCTCGGGCGGGACCGAACCTTTCGGCTCCTCCGTGTTCGGGAGGCGTGGGCGCCGCTACGGGAGGTGTGGGCGCCGCCGAAGGATCGGGGCCTTCCCGGGCATGTGACCCCGGTCGGGCGCCGGGTGGCGGCCGTCGTCAGCCGGTCATCACCCGGTGGGGGCCCGGCACGTCCTTCGGCTGCCTGATCACGCGGTACCAGCCCTTCGGCAGCGTGATCGCCGCGTGCTCCTCGTGCACGAGCCGGCCGCCGACCGGCAGGTGCAGGAAACCGCGGGACAGCGTGCCGGGGCCGGGGATGGCGTGGGCGTGCCCGGTGGCCTCGCCGTAGGACAGCACCAGCCGCCCACGAGCGTCCCTGGGCTGCGAGAGCGACACGACGGGGGCGGTCTCCTCGGGGATGGGCATGAGCAGGATGTCGCCCTGGCGGTACATGGACCAATGACTCCTTCGGATCAGGTGATGATCGAAAGCTAGCGGCCCGCACCGACAATTCCCGCCCCCGGCTGCCATCTCCCGCCTGTCGCCTCCGCCCACCCCGCCCCCCGGCCGACGTCGGCGCGGGCCTTCAAGGGGTGACGGGCCCGCGAAGCGGCGGCGTGGGCGGTCAGGGGACGGGTCCGCGCGGGAGCGGCGACGCACACTCAGCGGTGGCGGGCTCGGGAGGCGGCGGCGTGGGCGCGGTTGGCGCAGCGGGTCGAGCAGAACTGGCGCCGGCCCGGGCGGCTCCTGTCGACGAAGGCGTCCTGGCAGGGGCTGGCCGCGCAGAGTCGCACCCGTTCCCAGTCGCCCGACGCGGCGAGGTCCAGCAGTTCCGTCACCGCCCGCACCGTCAGCCGCTGTCCGAGTGAGGCGGTCGAGGGGGCGGCGAGCCGCAGGACCGGGGTGCCCGCCGACTCCGCCACGACCGCGCGCATCGGCGCCTCGTCCGCCCATCGCGCCAGGGCCCGCGCCCGCTGCTCCGGATCGCCGTCCAGGACCTGCCGCAGCCGCGACCGCACGGCCCGCACCTCGTCCAGATCCGCCGCACTCACGGAACCGGTACGGCGATCGGAGAAACCCGGCACGCCCAGTTCGGTGCAGAAGCGTCGCAACGCCGGGACGTCTGGCAGGCGTTCCGGGTCGTCCAGATACTCGTCCCAGGTGTTGGCCAGGTCGATCGCCACGAGGCCCGTCTCGGCGTACTGGCGCATCCGCTCTCCTCTTTGCTAACGTCAGGACTATGAACACATTAACTCCTGACAGACATCTGGTCATCCTCGACGCCCCATCCAACCTCGGCCTGCGCCCACCGGCCCCCGGCGTCGTGCCGGGCTGTTACAAGGCCCCGTGGGCGCTGCGGGACACCGGCCTCGTCCGGCGGCTCGGCGCGTCCGACGCCGGCGCCCTCGTCCCGCCCCGCTACGTGGCCACGTGGAAACCGGGCGACGGCGTGCGCAACGGAGCCGCCATCACCGCCTACGCCCGCGCCCTGGCCGGCCGGGTGAGTGGCATCAGGCGCGACGGCGGGTTCCCCGTGCTGCTCGGCGGCGACTGCTCGATCCTGCTCGGCCCCGCGCTGGCGCTGCGTGAAGCGGGCCGGTACGGGCTGGCGTACCTGGACGCGCACGCCGACTTCCGCCACCTGGGCAACTCCCCACATGTCGGCTCGGCGGCCGGCGAGGATCTGGCGCTGGTCACCGGGCGGGGCGAGGACTACCTGACCGACATCGGCGGGCTGCGGCCGTACGTCAGGGACGAGGACGTGATCGTGCTGGGTGTGCGGGACGAGGAGGATCTGCGGGACATCGCGGACAGCGGGCTGGCGTACGTCCCCGCCGGCGACCTGGACGACCTGAGAGACCGCGCCACGCAGGTGCTCGGCCGTGACGAGCTCGACGGGTTCTGGATCCACGTGGACGCGGACGTGCTCGACCCCTCCATCCTGCCCGCCGTCGACTCCCCCACCCCGGGAGGGCTCGACGCCGCTCAGCTGACCGAGCTGCTGCGCGGGCTGCTGGCGCTGCCGGGAGCCGTCGGGCTCGAGGTGACGATCCTGGACCCCGACCTGGACGAGGACGGCAGCCAGGCGGCCCTGCTGGCCGACATCCTGGTGGCCGCGCTCACGGGCTGAGCGGCAGTATGTACGGGTTCGTGCTGGAGTGGCCGGCCGCGTTGGTGGCCGTGATGAAGGTCCAAGGGGAGGAGGGCACGTAAGGGGCCCAGGCCGATTCGAGCCGGTCCCGTCCGTACCACTCCTGCCGCACCGCCACCCCCTCGAAGCTCAGCGTCCCCCCGCGCAGGTTGTGGCCCTCGACCAGGACGCCGGGCCGCCCGCCGAGCTCCTTCGGGTACGCGTTGACGATGATCGGCTGCTGCCACCCGGCCGCGATGTCGTCGGCCAGCGACGGCGTGTCGTAGCGGGCCTGGCAGGTGAAGAACGGGTCCCATCCGTACGAGATGATCTTCGCGGCGTGCCGCCCCGCCGCCATGACCTGGAGGTCGAGCCGGCTCTTCGTGGTCCGCCCGCGCGGCGGCAGCGGGTCGAGCCGCCCGCACTCCCCGGGGGCGGGCGTGGGTTCGAAGCCCTCGACGTTCACCCAGAGCTCCACCCCGTCCGGCACCCGCCGCGCCGCCGCCTCCACGTAGTCGCCAGTGAAGCCGTGGTACGCCCGCGCGTTGCTCACCTCGCCCACGACCGGCACCAGCCGGGGCGCGACCGAAGCGCCGGCCTCGTGCGCCGCGTACACCGGCACCTTGCCGGTGCCCCGCCCGTCCTGGACGGCGACCGCCATGGGCAGGCCCGCGCGGGTGGCCGCGATGTCCGCCAGCCCCTCCCCCGCCTGCGCGGGCGGGAAGCCGCGCCCCCTGCGCGCGTCGATGTACGGGCTGACCACCAGCCTCTTGCCCGGCAGCGCGGCGGCGACGACGGCGTGCTGGGCCGCGTACAGCTCGATGATCGGATCGCGCTCGGACCGCGCCCGCATGGCCAGCTCGAAGGACTGGTACATCCCACCGAAGGAGCTCAGCCCACCGAACCGCCGCCCGTAGTCGGCCAGCACCCGCGCGGTGAAGGCGTTGAGCGCGGCGAGGTGGCCGAGGTCGGGCTCCCACGGCTTGCCCTGCCGCTGCGGCGCGGCGGGCAGCCCGGGGAAGACCGTCATCCCGTACGCGCTCGCCTCCCGCATCAGGTGGCCGAGCCCGTCGCCGTCGGTGGAGATCAGGACGAGGTCGTGCTCGGCGTCGGAGCAGGACCCGGCCAGCGTGAGCCGATAGACGACGCGGTCGCCGGTCTCGATCCGCCGGTCGATCCCGGGGCAGCGGAGCAGACCCGGCCCGAACTCCTCGCCGCTCGCGTAGGAGTAGACCTGGCGGACGCGCTTGCCGGGCACCTCGGCGCACGGCCGGCCGTCGACGAGGCAGCCGTCGAAGTCGGGGTCCTGGCCGGCGGCGAACCGGGGGCCGAAGGTGATCAGCGTGTCGCCGCCGATGGCGTGGACGGCCTCGACCATGCGCCGCGTGACGCACAGGTCGGCGCGCGGCATCACCCAGTAGCCGGTGACCGCGTAGGGGGCCATGACCCGGGTGTCGCGGGCCGGACATTCCTCCGGCTCGGGGTCGCGGGGGATGATCATGCCCGCCACGAAGGCGACCGCCACGACGAGCCACAGGATCCGGTGCACCCACGCCCCTTCCACGCCTCCCCCAGCCCTTCACCCAGCCTACGCACCGCACCCCCGGTGCGGGCCGCCCGGAGGTGATCGCGGAGAATGACGGCAGGGGGTGGGACGACATGCAGATCGACCTCAGCGGAAAGACCGCGCTGGTCACCGGCTCGACCCAGGGCATCGGGGCGGCCATCGCCACGGGGCTGGCCAGGGCAGGAGCCCGGGTGGGGATCAACGGCCGCAGCGAGCGCTCGGTGGCGACGGCGATCGAGCGGATCACGAAGGAACTCGACGGCGAAGGCTCGGCGCACGACCTGGTCGCCGTTCCCGGCGACGTCTCCTCGGACGAGGGCTGCGAGCAGGTGCTGGGCGCGCTGCCGCAGGTGGACGTCCTGGTCAACAACCTGGGCATCTTCGAGGCCAAGCCGCCGCTGGAGATCAGCGACGCCGAGTGGCGCCGCTTCTTCGAGGTCAACGTGCTGACCGCGGTCCGCCTGACCCGCGCGTACCTGCCGGGCATGCGCGAGCGCGGCTGGGGCCGCGTCCTCAACATCGCCAGTGACTCGGCCATCGTCACGCCCTCCGAGATGATCCACTACGGGACCTCGAAGACGGCGCTGCTGGCGGTCTCCAGGGGCTTCGCCAAGGAGGCGGCGGGCAGCGGGGTGACGGTCAACTCCGTGATCGCGGGCCCGACGCACACGGCCGGCGTGGAGGAGTTCGTCTACCAACTCGTGGACAAGAAGCTGCCCTGGGAGGAGGCGCAGCGAGAGTTCATGCGGCTGCACCGGCCGCAGTCGCTGATCCAGCGGCTGATCGAGCCCGAGGAGATCGCGAACATGGTGGTCTACCTCAGCTCGGCGCTCGCCTCCGCGACGACAGGTGGCGCGCTGCGGGTGGACGGCGGTTACGTGGACGCGATCCTGCCGTAAGCACGCGTTCCCCGCGGACGCCGTAGCGCCCGTCTTCCCGGACGCCGCAGGGCCCGTTCTTCCTGGACGGGGCCACACCGTCAGCGGCGGTCGAGGCCCGACAGCTGCCAGGCCAGGCGGCGCCGTACGACGGGAAGGCGGCCGGCCAGCCGCAGCACCGCGTTGCGCAGCGGGCGCAGGGCGGCGCTCGCGGTGGCCAGCGAGGTCAGCCGGCTCGCCAGCCGCACGACCTTCTCCGCCACCGGCCGCCGCGCGCCCGCGTAGGCGTCGAGCAGGGAGTCGGGCCCGCCCGCCAGCACGCCGGCCAGCGCCTCGCCCAGCTTCACCGCGTCCTCGATGCCGAGGTTCATGCCCTGCCCGCCGGCCGGCGAGTGCACGTGCGCCGCGTCCCCGGCGAGCAGGACGCGCCCGTGGCGGTAGGTGTCGGCGATCCGGTGGTGCACGCGGAAGCGGGAACCCCAGACGACCTCCTTCACCACGGCGGGCTCGGCCTCGGGCCCCCGCGTGTCGAGCAGGCGCTGCACGAACGCCGCGTCGGGCTCGTGCGGGGCCTCGTCCACGGTGGCCACGATCCGGTGGAACCCGTCGGGCAGCGGGGCGACGACCACCAGGCCGTCGGGCGAGAAGTACAGGACGACCTCGTCGCTCGGCACGCCGCCGGTCAGCCGCACGTCGGCCAGGGAGAACGACTCGGCGTACGTGCCGCCGCCGAAGCCGATGCCGGACTGCTCGCGCACGAGGCTGTGCATCCCGTCGGCCCCCACCAGGTAGGAGGCGCGTACGGCGCTGCCGTCGGCGAGGGTGGCGGTGATGCCGGAGTCGTCCTGCTCGATCGCGGTCACCTGGACCGGCCGCAGCACCTTCCCGCCCAGCTCCTCCAGCCGGGCCAGCAGGTACGCCTCGGTGTCCGCCTGGGAGATCATCAGCGTGTACGGGTACCGCGTCGGCAGCCCCTCGAAGGGCACCGGCACCAGGAGCCGGTCGCGGTCGCGGATGGTGAAGCGCGGCGTGTGCACCCCGCGCGCGTCCAGGGCTGGGCTGACCCCGTACGGCTCCAGCAGCTCCAGCGTGCGCGAGTGCACGACGGCGGCCCTGGAGGTGTTCGTACCCTCGGCCTGCCCGTCCACGATGACGACGTCGTGGCCGAGCTGGGTCAGGACGACGGCGGCGGTGAGCCCGACGGGGCCGGCGCCGACGACGAGCACATCGGTGGTGATCATGATTCCTCCTTGGCAAGCCAACGTTCGTTGGCCAACACATGTTGACGATACCCACGCCCCTTCCGAGATGTCAACGCTTGTTGGCCACCAGGGGTTGGTTCGGCCCCGACCCCCCGGCCCGCCCTATGCCGCCATGTCGCGAAATATCCCCCGCCGACGCCGATGACCTGGCCCAGGGCAGCCACCGCGATAGCTCGAACCGTTCACGCCCTCCCCGCCCTTGACAACGACAGAAAACATCTGTCACTCCGCCATCAAATACACCAGAACAAAGCTTTGCGCCCACCTTCAAGTCGTGTTAGAAGGGAGAGAAGCAGAGAGGACCGGGCACTGTGACGGTGATTCTCGACGGCATCTCCGTGCGACAGCGCGGAGAGACCTGGCTGGACGACGTCAATCTCGAATTAGCACCAGGAATGACCACCGTCATCGGCCCGATGATGGCGGGAAAGACGACGTTGATGCGCGTCGCCGCCGGATTGCTGGCCCCGGAGACAGGCCGGGTGACGGTCAACGGAAAAGACGTCACCGGAATATCGGTGCGGAAAAGATCGGTCGCCTTCGTCTATCAGCAATTCATCAATTACCCGTCGCTGACCGTCTACGAGAACATCGCCTCCCCGCTCCGCCTCGACCCGCGCTTCCGCCGCGACGGCGTCGACCGCCGGGTGCGCGAGGTGGCCGAGCTCATGGGCCTGGCCGAGCTGCTGGGGCGCCGGCCCGCCGAGCTGTCGGGCGGGCAGCAGCAGCGCACCGCCATCGCCCGCGCCCTGGCCCGCCCCGTGGACCTGCTGCTGCTCGACGAGCCCCTGGCCAACCTGGACTTCAAGCTGCGCGAGCAGTTGCGCGCCGACCTGAAAGCCATGTTCGCCGGCTCGGGCGGCGTCGTGCTCTGGTCCACCGCCGACCCGAACGAGGCGCTGACGTTCGCCGCGCCGACCGTGGTGCTGGGCGAGGGCCGGGTCAGGCACGTCGGGGACGTCGCCGGCATGTACGCCCACCCGCCCACGCTCTCCGTGGCGGCCACGCTCAGCGACCCCCCGCTCAACCTGCTGCCCGGCGTCGTCCGCGACGGCCGCATCGAGGTGCTCGGCGCCTCCTTCCCCGCGCCCCGCGCGCACGCCACCGGCCACGGGGTCGTGCTCGGCGTGCGCCCGCACCAGGTCACGATCGGCAGCGCGCCGGTCACCGCCGCGCTGGAGCTGCCGGCCGAGATCAGGCTGGCCGAGGTGACCGGCAGCGCGACCTTCCTGCACCTGCTCCTCCAGGACGGCCACCACCTGGTCGCGCACCTGCCCGGCACCCAGCAGTTCACGCCGGGCGAGAGCATGCGCGCGTACGTGGACCCGGCGCACGTCTTCGTGTTCGACCAGGACGGCGGCCGGCTGCTCGGCACCAGCGCCGCGGAGGTGGACCTGCATGGCTGACATCCGGCTGGAGGGCGTCGGCCACAGCTACGACGGCGGCCGGACGTGGGCGCTGAAGCCGATGACCTGGACGTGGCGCGGCTCCAGGGCGTACGCGCTGCTGGGCCCGAGCGGCTGCGGCAAGACCACACTCCTGAACATCATCTCCGGCCTGCTCACCCCCACGGTCGGCCGGATCTGGTTCGACGACCGCGAGGTCACCGGCGTGCCCACCGCGGGCCGCAACATCGCGCAGGTCTTCCAGTTCCCCGTCCTTTACGAGGAGATGTCGGTCTACGACAACCTCGCCTTCCCCCTGCGCAACCGCAAGGTGCCCAAACAGGAGATCGACCGCCGCGTCCGCCAGGTGTCGCGGCTGCTCGGCCTGGAGGAGGTGCTGCGCCGCCGCTCGCGCCGGCTCGACCCGGGCCGCCAGCAGATCGTCAGCCTGGGCCGCGGCCTCGTCCGCCACGAGGTGGCCGCGGTGCTGCTCGACGAGCCGCTCACCGTGGTGGATCCGGCGCTGAAGTGGACGCTGCGCAGCAAGCTCAAGGAGATCCACCGCGACACCGGCCACACGCTGGTCTACGTCACGCACGACCAGACGGAGGCGCTGACGTTCGCCGACGAGGTGGTGGTGCTCAACGACGGGGCGATCGTGCAGGCGGGCGAGCCGGCGGAGCTGTTCCTGTCTCCGGCGCACGAGTTCGTGGGCCACTTCATCGGCTCCCCCGGCATGAACGTGCTGCCCGCGGAGGTGACCGGCGACGTCGTCAAGGTCGGGCAGTCCGTGGTCGGTGCGGTCGCGGACGGCCTGCCGCCGGGCCCGGTGCGGATCGGGGTGCGGCCGGAGTTCGTCCGGATCACCGCCGAGCGCGTCTCCCCCGGCGTCGCGGCCCGGGTGAGGGGGACCGATCGGATGGGCGCGTACGACCTGGTCCACACCACGGTCGGCGAGCACCAGGTGGTCGCCAAGACCGAGGCGGGCTCGGCCCACGAGCCGGGCACGCGCACATTCCTGCACTTCCCCGTCGAGCGCACGTTCCTGTTCAGGGACCAGGTCAGGTGCGGCTCACTCGCACCCCTGAACGAAGGGGGCCAGAGGTGAGCGAACAGGGCGACGTTCGGACGGAGGAGTCGCGTCCCGCGCTGAAGCGCAAGGACAACCGGGCCTGGTGGCTGGTCCTGCCGGTCGTCGTGTCCGTGGCGTTCACGGCGGTGATCCCGCTGATGACCGTGGTCAACTTCTCCGTCCAGGACGTCTTCAGCCCGGTCGACCGGGTCTTCGTCGGCCTGGAGTGGTTCCGCTCGATCTCCAGAGACCCCGAGGTGCGCGCGGCGCTGGTGCGCACGCTGCTGTTCTCGGCGCAGGTGCTGCTGCTGGAGATCCCGCTGGGCGTGGCGCTGGCGGTGGTGATGCCGCGCCGCGGCGTGTGGGTGTCGGTCGCGCTGGTGCTGGTCGCGCTGCCGCTGCTCATCCCGTGGAACGTGGTGGGCACGATCTGGCAGATCTTCGCCCGCGGCGACATCGGGCTCGGCGGCTGGACGATCAACAACGTGCTGGGCGTCAACTTCAACTACACGCTGGACTCCACGGACGCCTGGATCACGGTGCTGCTCATGGACGTGTGGCACTGGACGCCGCTGGTGGCGCTGCTGGCGTACGCGGGGCTGCGCTCGATCCCCGAGCCGTACTTCCAGGCCGCGCAGATCGACGCCGCCTCGGCGTGGGCCACGTTCCGGCACATCCAGCTGCCCAGACTGCGCGGCGTGCTGACGATCGCGGTCCTGCTCAGGTTCATGGACAGCTTCATGATCTACACCGAGCCGTTCGTGGTGACCGGCGGCGGGCCTGGCAACGCGACCTCGTTCCTCAGCATCCTGCTGTCGAAGATCGCGGTCGGCCAGTTCGACGTGGGGCCGGCGGCGGCGTTCTCGCTGCTCTACTTCCTGCTCGTGCAGATCCTCTGCTACGTCTTCTTCACCGTGCTCACCAGGTCGGGGAGGTGAGGACCATGACCAGGACCACCGGCCGGCGGCTGCCGTGGGCGCGCACGGTCTTCTGGCTCTACGTGGCCACGCTCATGCTGCCGCTGCTGTGGATGTTCGGCATGTCGATCCGCCCGAACGAGGACATCCTCGGCAGCTTCTCGCTCATCCCGCAGCGCGTGACGTTCGACAACTACGCCACCTTCTTCACCGACTCCTCGTGGTATTCGAGCTATCTGAACTCCATCGTCTACACCTCGCTGAACGCGGTCATGTCGCTCATCGTGGCGCTGCCCGCCGCCTACGCTTTCTCGCGTTTCCGGTTCGCCGGGGACAAACACCTGTTCTTCTGGCTGCTGACCAATCGCATGGCCCCGCCGGCGGTATTCCTGCTGCCGTTCTTCCAGATTTATCAGAGCGTCGGCCTGTTCGACACGCATCTCGGCGTGGCCATCGCGCACATGCTCTTCAACGTCCCGCTGGCGGTGTGGATCCTGGAAGGATTCATGTCCGGAATTCCGCGGGAAATAGACGAGACCGCGGCGATCGACGGCTATTCGCTGCCGCGTTTCTTCGTCAAGATCTTCCTGCCGATGATCCGGTCCGCGATCGGCGTGACCGCGTTCTTCTGCTTCATGTTCAGCTGGGTCGAGCTGCTGATCGCCAGGACGATCACCTCGGTGAACGCGAAGCCGATCGCCGCGACGATGACGCGGACGGTGAGCGCGGCGGGCGTGGACTGGGGCCTGCTCGCGACGGCGGGAGTGCTCACGATCGTGCCCGGCGCGATCGTGATCTGGTTCGTCCGCAACTACATCGCCAAGGGCTTCGCCCTGGGAAGGGTCTAGCCGTGCTCGACTGGATGGTCTGGACGCTGCCCACCGCCCTGGTCTTCGCCGGGCTGGTCGTGCTGCTGGCCGTGATGGCGGTCTGGGGCCGGATCTCCCCTCCCGTGGCCAGGCGGGGCTTCCTGCGGATCGAGACCGACCGGGGCGACCGGCTCTACATCGGGCTGATCAGCGCCGCCGTCGTCCTGGCCGGCTGGATAGCGGTCACCGACCTGTCCATGTGGCTCGCGCTCGGCTGCGCGCTGCTGGTGGCGGTCGTGATCGGCATGTGGGGCTAACAGAGAAGGAGCTGAAGATGAGGCATCGGGCAGGCAGGTCCGCGGCCGCAGGTCTGACAGTGCTCGTCATGATGGCGGCAGGCTGCACCCAGGGCGCGGACAAGCCCACCAGCGACTTCAAGGAGGCCGACGGGAAGGCGGCGGCCCAGAGATGGGTGACGGAGCAGTTCACCCCGAGCACGCTGTCCAAGGACCAGCAGCTCGCGGAGATGGACTGGTTCATCAAGGCCGCGGCGCCGTACCGCGGCATGCAGATCAACGTGGTCTCCGAGACGATCACCACGCACGAGTACGAGTCGCAGCAGCTCGCCAAGGCGTTCAGCGAGATCACCGGGATCAGGATCAAGCACGACCTGATCCAGGAGGGCGACGTCGTCGAGAAGCTGCAGACGCAGATCCAGGGCGACCAGAACATCTACGACGCCTACGTCAACGACTCCGACCTCATCGGCACCCACTCGCGCGGCGACTACGTGGTCCCGCTGTCGGACTACATGGCGGGTGAGGGCAAGAACGTCACCTCCCCCACGCTCGACCTGGACGACTTCATCGGCATCAGCTTCACCACCGGCCCGGACAAGAAGATCTACCAGCTCCCCGACCAGCAGTTCGCGAACCTCTACTGGTTCCGCTACGACTGGTTCACCGACCCGGAGATCAAGAAGCAGTTCAAGGACGCCTACGGCTACGACCTGGGCGTGCCGGTCAACTGGGCGGCCTATGAGGACATCGCCGAGTTCTTCACCACCAAGGTCAACGGCAACGGCACCGTCGACGGCAAGAAGGTCTACGGCCACATGGACTACGGCCGCAAGGACCCGTCGCTGGGCTGGCGCTTCACCGACGCCTGGCTGTCCATGGCGGGCAACGGCGATCCCGGCATCCCCAACGGCCTGCCGGTGGACGACTGGGGCATCAGGGTGGAGAACTGCCGCCCGGTCGGCTCCTCGGTGACCCGCGGCGGCGACACCAACGGCCCGGCCGCGGTCTACGCGCTCACCAAGTACGTGGACTGGCTGAAGAAGTACGCGCCCAGAGAGGCCGCGGGCATGAACTTCAGCGAGGCGGGCCCCGTCCCCGCCCAGGGCTCGATCGCCCAGCAGATCTTCTGGTACACCTCGTTCACCGCCGACATGACCAAGGAGGGGCTGCCGGTCGTCAACGGCGACGGCACGCCCAAGTGGCGCATCGCGCCGAGCCCGCACGGGGCGTACTGGAAGGACGGCAACAAACTGGGCTACCAGGACGCCGGCTCGTGGACGCTGCTGAAGAACACCCCGCAGGAGCGCAGGGCCGCGGCCTGGCTGTACGCGCAGTTCGTCACGTCGAAGACGGTCTCGCTGAAGAAGTCGATCGTCGGCCTGACCTTCATCCGCGAGTCGGACATCAAGAGCGACTACTTCGCCGACAACGCGAAGAAGTACGGCGGCCTGATCGAGTTCTACGGCTCGCCGGCCCGCGTGCAGTGGACGCCGACCGGCACGAACGTGCCCGACTACCCGAAGCTGGCGCAGCTGTGGTGGCAGAACGTGGCCACCGCCGTGACCGGCGAGACCACGCCGCAGCAGTCGATGGACAACCTGGCCAAGCAGCAGGACGACATCCTGTCCCGCCTGGAGCGCCTGTCGCGCGAGCGGCAGGGGTACGGCGGCCAGTGCGCGCCCAAGCTCAACCAGGAGCGGCCGGCCCAGTACTGGTACGACCAGCCGGGCGCGCCCGCGCCGAAGCTGGCCGACGAGCGCGGCAAGCCGGAGACGGTCGACTACGACAAGCTGATCGCCACCTGGAAGCAGGGGAACTGACAAGACGACCGCCGCCCGTGGCAGGAACGGGCGGCGGTCAGCCCTTCAGGTGCGCGCCCAGCCAGTCGAAGGCCCGTTCCTGCATGGGCACGTCGAAGCTGTGCGGCACGTCGGCGAAGACCGCTTCGTAGGCTTCCGGGGCCTGCGCGTAGCGGTCGCCGATGATCGTGTGGGCCCGGCGCATGCCGTCCTCGGGGAAGAGGCGGTCGCGCATGGCGTACTGGACCATGAGCGGTCGCGGGGCGCGGGCGGCGACCAGGTCCGGCCAGTCGCCCAGCCGCGGCAGCCCCGGCGGCCAGAACATCCAGGTGTGCAGGGGCACGTGCGCGGCCAGCATCTCGCGGAAGGTGGAGGTCATCGCGGTGACCACGACCGCGCTCATCTCGGGGTCGAAGGCCCCGAGCAGCGCGGCCCGCGCGCCGCCGCCCGACAGCCCGGCGCAGCCGACGAGGCCGACGTCGGGGCGCGAGCGCAGGTAGGCCGCGGCCGCGAGGTCCTCCCCCGCGACGACGCCGGTGAACGAGGTGCCGAGCGCCGCGCACTGCTTGGCCACGACGTGCTCGTGCTCCTTGGCGGCCTGGTCGTAACGGTCGGCCTCGCTCAGCGGACGGTCGGCCTCGCTCAGGGGGCCGTCGGGGAGCTCCAGCGGGAAGCGGCGGCTGCCCCACACGAACACGTCGTGGGCCAGCACCGCGAACCCGCGCCTGGCCAGCTCCCCGGCGAAGGCGCGCCCGCCGTAGATCTCGTCCCGCAGCCGGCGCACCTCGGGGGACGGCCCCTCAGGTCCGTCGGCGATCTTCTCCTTACCGGCCCACTTCATGCCCGCGTGGCAGTGCAGCGCCACCACCCCGGGCAGCGGGCCGCCCGCACCGGTCGGTTTGAGCAGGTACGCGTGGGTACGCGGCCCGAAGCCCACCGACCACGACAGCTCCTCGCCGTCCAGGCCGTCCGCGCTCCAGGTGCGCTCGACCCGCACGCCGGCCGCCTCAAGGTCGAGCACCCCGACGGCCTCCCGCGCCGCCGCAGCCAGCTCCGGCCCCGGCAGGCTGGGATAGAGGCCGAGCTGGGCCTGCGCGAGGCCGGCCAGCTCAGCGAACACGCGTGCCGCCGTCCGCGAGGTGCACGGGAGCCCCGGTACGGGCGGAGACGTTGGCCGCGTGGCCGGTCAGCACGCTGCGGATGCCGTCGCGGTAGCCGGCCTGCCGGGCCAGCGGGTCGTTGTCGGGGCCGCGGAAGACGTCGTTCAGCAGCAGCCGGTCGCCGCCGCCGTGCCCGCCGGCCCCCGTCTCGATCGGCACCTCCTCCGGCTCGCTCCAGTGCCGGCGCAGCGTGAGCCGCTCCGACGAGCCGGTCGCGTGCTCCTTGGCCGCCGCGCTCGGGTCGATGGCGGCGTGCGGGGGCGTCCACTCCCGCTCCACCACGTCCAGCTCCAGCCGCCCTGCCGTGCCGTTGAAGGCCACCCGGTAGCCCTCCCACGGGGAGTGGGCGTGCAGGGAGTAGGTCATGACGGCGCGGTTGGCGTAGCGGACCATCACCGACATGTTGTCGTCGATGTCGATGCCCTCGCCGAAGACGTCCTGGTCGCGGATGTAGCCGTCCTCGTGCTCGGCCTCCGGGTAGAGGCGCCGCAGCCGCTCGTCCTTGGAGATGTCCAGCAGGTACGGGTCCGTGCCCAGGCCTGGCGCGCCCTGGGCGCGCTCGGGACGCTCGCCCACGCCACGCTTCCTGGCGTTGTCGGCGCCGTAGAAACGCAGGGCGGTCTGCGCGAAGACCAGCTCGGGCGCCGAATCGAGCCACCAGTTCATCAGGTCGAAGTGGTGGGTGGACTTGTGCACCAGCAGCCCGCCGGAGTTGGCCCGGCCGCGGTGCCAGCGGCGGAAGTAGTCGGCGCCGTGGATGGTGTCCAGCATCCACTCGAAGTGCACCGAGGTCACCTCGCCGATCGCGCCCTGCATCAGCAGGCGGCGCACGGCGGAGTTGCGCGGCGAGTACCGGTAGTTGAAGGTCACGATCAGCTTGCCCGAGCTGCGCTCGGCGGCCGCGGCGATGGCCGCGCAGCCGTCGGCGTCGATCGTGAGCGGCTTCTCCACGATGACGTCGCGCCCGGCGTCGAGCGCCGCGCACACGTATTTCGCGTGCGTGGCGTCGACGGTGGTGACGATGACCGCGTCGGCGAGCTCGAGCACCTTGCCGAACTCCGCGGGCGCGAAGCGCGGCACCTCCTGACCGATCCGCTCGGCGTAATAGTCCATGCGGGTCCGGTTGGTGTCGCACAGGGCGACGATGGTGCCGGCGTCGCGCCACTCCCCGAGCAGCGCGTCGACGTACATCTGCGCGCGGTGCCCGAGCCCGACGAACGCGTACCTCATGCTTCTCCTATCAACCAGCGATGGAGGCGTTGGCCTCCGTGATGAACTTCTGCGCGGCGTCGTCGGGGGCCATCCGGCCGAACATGACCTCTTCCGAGTAGCGCGTGAGGATGTCCTCCATGGCGCTGGCGCCCTTCGGCGGGGCGGCGGGCGGGTCGGTGAGCTCGCCCTTGGCCTCGTCGAGGAAGGCCAGCGTCTTCTTGTCGGCGTCAGGGAGCTTGTCCTTGACCGCCGCGAGCACCTTGGAGCTGGCGGGCAGGCCGCGGTCGCTCAGGATGATCGCGCCCGCCTCGGGGTCGTTGATCATGTAGTCGATGAACTTGGCCGCCTCGGCGGGGTGCTCGGACTTCGACGAGGCGCTGTAGAACATGGCCGGCTGCAGGAACATGCCGCCGGCGGTGGCGCCCTTGATCTTCGGCATCCGCAGCAGGTCGAGGTCAGAGCCGGACGCCTTGGCCGCCGCGCCGAGCTGGTTGCTCCACCACATGCCCATCGCGCCGGTGTTGGTGCCGAGCAGCGACTGGTCGATGCTGGTGGCGCCGATCTCGGAGCTCTTGGCCGCGTCGGGCGCGCCCTTGCCCTTGATCAGGTTCTGCATGATCGACCACCATTCCTTGATGGTCTCCGGCGTCAGGCCGAGCTTGTTGCCGGCGTAGAACTGCTCGCCCTTCTGGGTGGCGTAGATCTGCAGGTAGGCCGGGTTCCAGCTGAGCTGCGTGCCGGTGACCTTGCCGCCGCTGCCGGCGGTGACCTTGTTGGCCAGCGCGATGTAGTCGTCCCACGTCCACTGCTTGTCGTCAGGCAGCTCCGCCTTGGCCTGCTCGACCAGCGACTTGTTGACGAGCAGCGAGAAGGCGTTGACGCCGGTGGGGATGGCGTACTGCTTGCCGTCGATGGCGCCGGTGGTCAGCACCTTCGCGTCGACGTCGGCGGTGTTGACCTTGCTGGCCAGGTCGGCCAGGGTGCCGCGCTCGGCGTATTCGCGCAGGCCCCGGATCTCCAGGCTCATGACGTCGGGCGCGTCGCTGCCGGCGACCTTCGTGGACAGCGTCTCGTAGTAGCTGGCCCAGTCCGAGAACTCGCCCTCGACGTCGATCGTCGGGTTCTTCGCCTCGAACTTCTTGATGGCCTCCTCGGTCATCTTCTGCCGCGCGTCGCTGCCCCAGTAGGAGAAGCGCAGCTTGATCTTGCCGTCGGCGGGCTCGCCGCCGCCACCGCCGCTGCCGCAGGCCGCGGTGACCGCCAGCACAGCGGTGGCGAGCAGTGCCGCCGACCACATCTTCTTGCCAGAGCTCACGGCTCTACCTCCTAGGGGATGTTCTCTGTTGGGGGGTGGACGAACTACTTCAGGCCCGTGGTCGCCACACCACGGATCAGGTATTTCTGGCCTGCCAGGAAGAACCCGAAGATGGGGCCGAGCGCGATGATCGACATGGCGAACATCGGCCCCCACGACGAATCGCTACTGGCGTCCAGGAACGTGCGCAACGCTACCGGCACGGTGAAATTGTCGGGATTGTTGAGATAGAGCAGCTGGCTGAGGAAGTCGTTCCAGGTCCAGATGAACGTGAAGATCGCGGTGGTGGCCAGCGCCGGCATGCACAGCGGCATGACGACCCTGATGAAGATGCGCCAGTAGCCGGCGCCGTCGATCTCCGCCGCCTCGTCCAGCTCCCGCGGCAGCGTGCGGATGAACTGCACCATGAGGAAGATGAAGAACGCGTCGGTGGCCAGGACCTTGGGCATGACCAGCGGCCAGATCGTGTTGATCAGGTCGAGCTTCGAGAACATGATGTACTGCGGCACGATCGTCACGTGGTGCGGCAGCATGATCGTGCCCAGCATGATCGCGAACCACAGCTTCTTCAGCGGGAAGTTCAGCCGGGCGAAGGCGTAGGCCGCCAGCGAGCAGGCCACCAGGTTCGCCACCACCGACAGCACGGTGATCACCGCTGAGTTCCACAGGTAGTAGCCGAAGGGGTGCTTCAGCGCGTACCAGCCCTCGGTGTAGTTCTCGGTCGTGACCTGGCTGGGCCAAAGGCCCGGCTCGCGGAAGATGAGCTCTTCCGGCTTGAGCGAACTGGAGATCATCCAGAGCAGCGGATAGAGCATGACCAGGCCGAAGCCGATCAGCAGGATGTGCTTGACCACGGGTCCGCCGTTGAGCGGGCGGAACAGCACCGGGATCGGCCTACTTCGTGTCGCCATAGAAGACCCAATACTTGGAAGCGAGGAAGTTCACCCCGGTCAGCCCGGCGATGATCAGGAGCAGGACCCAGGCCATCGCGGCGGCGTAGCCCATGTCGTAGTTCTTGAACCCCTGGAGATAGAGGTAGAGCGTGTAGAACAGGGTGGAGTCGGCCGGGCCGCCCCTGCCGCCGCTCACGATGAACGCCTGGGTGAACGACTGGAACGACTTGATGAGCTCCAGCACGAGGTTGAAGAAGATGATCGGCGTCAGCAGCGGCAGCGTGATGGAGCGGAACTGACGAAGCCAGCCGGCCCCGTCCACGGCGGCTGCCTCGTAGTAACTGCTCGGGATCTGCCGCAGCCCCGCCAGGAAGATGATCATCGGCGCGCCGAACGTCCACACGTGCAGGAGGATCAGCGTGCCCAGCGCGTAGTCGGGGTGACCCACCCAGCCGGGCCCCTGGATGCCGAAGATCGACAGCACCGCGTTGACCAGGCCGTCGGCGCCGAAGACCTTGCGCCACAGGATCGCGATGGCGACGCTGCCGCCCAGCAGCGAGGGCAGGTAGAAGATCGAGCGGTAGATGGGCAGCCCGCGCAGCCCGCGGTCGAGCACGAGGGCCAGCGCGAGCGCGAAGGCCAGTTGCAGCGGCACCGAGACGATCACGTAGACCGTGGTCACCTTGAGCGAGTTCAGGAACCTCGGATCCTCGGTGAACATCTTGGTGTAGTTGTCGAGCCCGACCCACTTGGCCTCCTCCAGGAGGCTGTAGTCGGTGAACGACAGGTAGAGCGAGGCGAAGATCGGGCCGATCGTGATGACGAGCAGGCCGACGAACCAGGGCGCCAGGAAGAGATAGGCGGCCCGTGCCTCACGGCGGGACCGTTTCGTGGATCGGTGGCCGCCACCTGCCGGCCCGCTCGCCACCGAAACTTCTGTCATCACGGACCTTCCGGCAAGAAGCGAATGGATAGCGCTTTCCTATAGCTGGCAGGAAAGTTCCGTCAACCCTTTGCAGACGTTACATAGCCGTTACCGATATATCGCGACCGCATTTCCCCTGCTAGCACGCTCGTCCCACAAATAAGTCAGATGAGTTACGATCCGATTTAGTACAACCGTTTGCAGAGCCCGCTATCGTAGAGCCGCGGTGGAGTCCCTGATGACCAGCCGGGTCTCCAGCGACGTGGTGGCCGTCACCTCCTGGATGAGCAGATCGACCGCCAGCCGCCCGGCGGCGGCCGTGGGCATGGCGACCGTGGTGAGCTTCGGCCGTGACAGCCGCCCGGGCACGATGTCGTCGATCCCCACCACGCTCACGTCCGCCGGCACGCTCAGCCCGAGATCGCCGAGTCCCTCGATCAGGCCGATCGCGACCAGGTCGTTGTAGGCCAGCACGCCGGTCACCCCCGAGTCCCGCACGCGGGCCGCCGCGGCGTACCCGCCGCGCTCGGTGGGCGCGTTGGGGCCCACCACGACGAGGTCGACGTCCGGCACCTGCTCGGCGGCCGTACGGATCTCGGCGCTCGTCCACGAGCCGGCCGGCCCCGACACCAGCGCGACCCGGGTGTGCCCGAGCCCGGCCAGATGCTCGACCGCCAGCCTGGCGCCGTGGCCCACGTCCATCAGCACGGTGGCCGCGCCGCGCAGCCGCCGGTTGATCACCACGAACGGCACCCGTTCGGCCAGCCGTTCGAGCGCCTTGTTGGACGAGCGCGGGCTGCACAGCACCACGCCGTCCACCTGCTTGGAGAACGCCTGCACCAGCTCCTCCTCCGCGGCCGGCTCCTCGTCGGTGTCGGCCACGAACAGGTGGTAGTCGCGCTGGCGGGCCGCCGCGTGGGCCGCCTTGATCAGCGGCGGGAAGAACGGGTTGGCGATGTCGGCCACGATCAGGCCGAGATTGTGGGTGCGCCCGGTCGTGAGCGCCCTGGCCGCCCGGTTGGGCCGGTACCCCAGCTCCTCGGCCACCGTCAGCACCCTGGAGCGGGTGGCGGCGTTCACCATGTGGGGCGCGGAGAAGGTCCGGGACACGGTCGACACATGGACCCCGGACGCCCTGGCCACATCACGAATCGTCACTGTCACGTCGCACACCCTAACGCAACCGCTTGCAGGCGCTTGGAAGTCGGTGAAAGCGCTTGCCACCAGAACTCGCCGGGAACCCCCAGCTAGAGAGCCGGTGACGAAATCGCCTCTTGACGCCTCACCCTTGCTGACCCGAAGGTTTAGTGCAACTGTTTGCAGTCTTGAAGGAGCCACTCACGGTGAGCAGAGTCCTCGTCACCGGAAGCGCAGGACGCCTCGGCCGCAGCGTGGTCAGCACGCTCGCGGCGGCCGGGCACGAGGTCATCGGCGTCGACCGCGCCCCGGGCACTCCGGCGGAGGCGGCCGTCACGTTACCGGCCGACCTCACCGACACGGGTGAGACGTTCGAGGTGATCGCCAGGTTCCGGCCCGAGTCGGTGATCCACCTCGCCGCGATCGCCACCCCGTTCAGCTTCCCGGAATCGGTGATCTTCAAGGTCAACACCCGGCTCGCGTTCAACGTGTGCGAGGCGTCGGTGGCGCTCGGCGTGCCCGGCGTGGTGGTGGCCAGCAGCCCCACCGTCATGGGGTACGGTGCGCCGGGCGGGTGGGCGCCGCACTATCTGCCGATCGACGAGGAACATCCTGTTCTGCCGTGGAACGCGTACAACCTGTCCAAGGTGACCGCCGAGCAGACGATGCGGGCCTTCTCCCGCGCGGGGAAGACGAAGATGGCCGCGGTGCGGCCCTGCTTCGTGATCCCGCCCGAGGAGTGGGCGGGCGCGCCGACACAGGCCGGCCACACCGTGCGTGAGCGGCTCGACCGGCCCGAGCTGGGCGGGGTGTCGCTGTTCAACTACATCGACTCCCGCGACGCCGCCGAGATGATCGCCGTGCTCGGCGAGGCGCTGCCCGAGCTGCCCAACGGCGAGATCTTCTTCGCCGGTGCGGCCGACGCGCTGGCCAGGAAGCCGCTGGCCGACCTGCTCCCCCAGGTCGTCCCCGGCACCGAGCCGTTCGCGGCCGCGCTGACCGGCACCACACCCGCCTTCTCCACCGCCAAGGCGGAGCGCCTGCTCGGCTGGCAGCCCAAGCGAAGCTGGCGTACCGAGCTCAAGGACGACTCCCCCCTCCTCGAAGCGGCCGGCCCGCACAGCCACCCGTGAGGGGATTCAGCGGCACCTGTCCGACTTTCCGTCCCGCCCACAAGGCCGGGGTTTCTATTCTCAAGGAGATTCCGTGAATCTCAGCGGTGTGCTGTTCTTTCCCGTGACCCCGTTCGACGCCGGCGGCGCGCTCGCCGAGGAGGTGCTGGCCGAGCACGTGCGGCGGGGGATGGAGCACGGCCCCGGCGGCGTGTTCGCGGCCTGCGGCACGGGCGAGTTCTCCGCGTTGTCGGAGTCCGAGCACGCGCGGGCGGTACGGGTGGCCGCCGAGGTCGTGGCCGGCCGGGTGCCGGTGTTCGCGGGCGCGGGCGGGCCGCTCGGCGCCGCGCTGAACCAGGCGCGGGCAGCCAGGGAGGCGGGCGCGGACGGGCTGCTGCTGATGCCGCCGTACCTGGCCCAGGGGCCTGGGCACGGCTTCGAGGCGTACGTGCGGGCGGTGGCCGAGGTGCTGCCGGTGATCATCTACCAGCGCGGCTCCGTGGTGCTCGAACCGGAGGCCGTGGTGGCGCTGGCCGGCCTGCCCGGGGTGATCGGGCTCAAGGACGGCGTGGGCGACATCGACCGGATGCAGCGCATCGTGCTGGCCGTGCGCGAGTCGTACCCGGACTTCCTGTTCTTCAACGGGCTGCCCACGGCCGAGCTGACCATGCCCGCCTACCGGGGGCTCGGGGTCGAGCTGTACTCCAGCGCGGTGTTCGCCTTCGCTCCCGAGATCGCGCTGGCCTACCTGAACGGCGAGGAGCGGCTGCTCACCGAGTTCTACGCCCCGCTCGTACGCCTGCGCGGCAAGGTCCCCGGCTACCCCGTCTCGCTGGTCAAGGCCGGCGTCCGGCTGCGCGGCCTGGACGTGGGCTCCGTGCGCCCGCCGCTGGTGGAGGTGAGCGGCGAGCACCTGGAGGAGCTGGAGACGCTGATCAAGACCGGGCTGGAACGGGTGGCGTCATGACGATCGCGGACCTGCGTACCGAGCTGCGCACCGCCCCGCTGCCGCGCCCGTGGGGCGCGGACGTGCCGGCCAACCACGTGATCGTCACCCATGTCACGCTCGCCGACGGGCGTACCGGCACCGGCTTCTCGTGGACGCCGCAGATCGGCGCGCACGCGGTGCGGGCGCTGCTCGACCACGACATCCGGGAGGCGCTGATCGGGCTGCCCGCCCATCCCGAGGTGGTGTGGGACCGCCTGTGGCGACACCTGCGCGAGGCGGGACCCGGCGGGATCACCACGGTCGCGCTGGCCGGCGTCGACCTGGCGCTGTGGGACCTGCGCTGCGGCGCCGAGGCGCTGCCCGACGTGCTGGGCCGCCGGCGCGACGAGCTTTCCGTGTACGGCAGCGGCGTCAACCTGCACTACCCGCTGGAGGAGCTGGTCGAGCAGGCCGGGCGCTGGGTCGCGGCCGGCTACCGGGGCGTCAAGATCAAGGTGGGCCGTCCCGACCTGGCCGAGGACGTGGCCAGGGTGGCCGCGGTGCGCGCGGTGATCGGCCCCGATCGGCTGCTGATGATCGACGCCAACCAGCGCTGGGACCTGCACAGGGCGCGGCGGGCGCTGGCCGCGCTGCGCGAGTTCGGGCTGCACTGGATCGAGGAGCCGCTGCCCGCCGACGACGTGGCCGGGCACGTGGAGCTGCGCCGCTCGATCGACGTGCCGGTGGCGGTGGGCGAGAACGTCTACACCACGTACGGCTTCCGCGACCTGCTGGCGGCGGGCGCCTGCGACGTGGTCCAGCCGAACGTGGTGCGGGTCGGCGGCATCACGCCGTTCCTGCGGATCGCGGAGCTGGCCAGGACCTATGACGTGCCGGTCTATCCGCACCTGCTGAGCGAGGTGTCGGGGCAGCTCGCCCTGGCCCTGCCGCTGCCGTCGATGGTGGAGGACGTGGAGGACGCCTCGTTCGGGCGGCTGGGGCTGCTGGCGGAGCCGTACCCCGTGGAGATCTCCGGCGGTGTGCTGCGGGCCGGCGGCCGGGCCGGGCTCGGGCTGAGGTGGTCGTGATGGCGCCGGCGAAGGTCGTCCTGGCCGGGGCGCAGGGACACGGACAGCACCATCTGGGCATTCTGCGCGAGCTGAGCGGGCGCGGGCTGGTCACGCTGGCCGGGATCTGCGACCTGCGGCCCGTGGAGGTGGACTTCGCCACGCCGCCGCAGTCGTCCGACCTGGGCGAGCTGATCGTCAAGACGGGCGCGGAGTTCACCGTCGTCTGCACGCCGATCAACACCCACGCCGACCTCGCGGTGACCGCGCTGCGGGCCGGCTCGCACGTGCTGCTGGAGAAACCGCCGGCGCCGAACCCCGACGAGCACCGCAGGATCGCCGCGGCGGTCGCGGAGACCGGGCTGAGCTGCCAGGTCGGGTTCCAGTCGCTCGGATCGACGGCCGTCCCGGCGCTGCGCGAGCTGATCGCGGGCGGCACGCTCGGCCGGGTGCGCGGCATCGGCGGCGCGGGCGCCTGGGCGCGTCCCGCCTCCTACTTCACCCGCTCCCCGTGGGCGGGCCGGCGCCGGCTGAACGGCGTGGACGTGATGGACGGCGCGCTGACGAACCCGTTCGCGCACGCCGTCGCGACCGCGCTGGCCATCGCCGACGCCCCGATCGCGGAGATCGAGACCGAGCTTTACCACGCGAACCCGATCGAGTCGGACGACACCTCCTGCCTGCGCGTCCGGCTGGAGGACGGGCTGACGATCACGATCGCGGTGACGTTGTGCGCGCCCGACGAGCAGCCGCGGCACGAGCCGTACGTGACCGTGCACGGCGACGCGGGCCGCGCCACGCTCTACTACACCCAGGACCGGCTCACGGTGGAGCTGGACGACGGCTCGGTCACGACGACCGCGCACGAGCGGACGGGCCTGCTGGAGAACCTCATCGACCACGCGCGCACGGGCGCGGACCTGCTGGTGCCGCTGGCCGGCACCGAACGGTTCACGCGCGTGCTGGACGCGATCCGGCTGGCCCCAGAACCGGTGCCGATCCCCGAACGGCACCAGATCGTGCACCGGGACGAGTCGGGCGAGGTGACCGGCCGGGTGCTGCCCGGCGCGGTCGGGCTGACCGACCTCAGCGCCAGGGAGCTGGCGCTCTACTCCGAGCTGGGCGCGGCGTGGACGCGGGTGGAGCTGCTGGTGTCGGGCCGGGAGGTGGCCGTCTACGACTGGCGTCCCGACCTGCCCGCCACCGACTCGCCCCGCCCCTACCTGTACGGGGTGCGCACGCTCGGCGGCGTGGAGGTGACCGAGGTCCGCCCCGAGGACCACGTGCACCACCTGGGCGTCGGCGTGGCGATCTCCGACCTCGGCGGGGCGAACTTCTGGGGCGGGCGCACGTACGTCAAGGACCGGGGGCCGGCCTGGCTGGCGGATCACGGCCAGCAGCGGCACGTGGCGTTCACCCGGCTGGAGGACGGCGGGTTCGCCGAGCAGATCGAGTGGATCGGGCCCGGCGGCCTGATGGCCCGCGAGGAACGAACGGTCACGGCCCGGCCGATCGGGACAGCCTCGACGCAGGACCCGCCGCAGCTCGGAGCCTGGGCACCGGGCTCCCCACCGGGCTCCCCACCGGTCGGGGCCGCCTGGGCGCTGGATTTCGCGTTCACGCTGACCAACCTCACCGGCGAGCCGCTGACGATCCAGAGCTCGGCCACGAAGGGCCGGGCGGGCGCCGGCTACGGCGGCTTCTTCTGGCGCGCCCCCGGCACCTCCCACGCCCGCCGCACGCTGCCCGGCGACGAGCGGGCGGTGCACGGCAGCCGGGAGCCGTGGATCGCCATGTCGGGCCGCACCCCGGAGGGCCGGGACTGGACGCTGATCTTCGTCCAGGCGGACGACCCGTGGTTCGTCCGGGTCGAGGAGTATCCGGGCGTGGGGCAGGCGCTGGCCTGGGACACGCCGCTGATCGTCGACAGCACGCTGACCCGGCGGGTGGTCACGATCGTCGCGGACGGCAGGCTGAGCGAGGAGGAGGCGTCGGCACTCGCCGCCGAGGTGCGGCTCTGAGCGAACGCGTCACGGCCCGCCGCGAGCCGCCCCGTCCCCCGGAGCCGCCCCGTCCCCTGGAGCCGCCGCTTCCTGAGCACCGTCCCCCGGCGCGGCCTCGTCCTGAGGCCGCTCCGTGGGGGCGGCCTTGGCCGACGTGCTGCGCAGTAGCCGCAGGGCGCCGCGGGACAGGGCGGTCAGGATGTCGGCGGCCTCGTCCAGGTCGGGGTAGCGCCCCTCCAGGTGCCCCATGGCCAGCGCGTTGGTGGCCGCGTTGATGCCCTCCGCGATCATCTCCAGCCGCCGCCTGTCGCGTTCGTCGTCGGCGGTGTAGCCGAGCGCGGCCAGGTCGGCGGCGTGGTGATCGCGATGGGCCGCCGCCGTCGCCACGGCGAAGTCGCGCAGCGAGGACGAGGGGTCGTACCTGGCTCTGAGCTGGATGCGCAGCAGCTCGGGATGGCGGCAGATGGCGACCAGCGGGATGCGGAACGTGTCGCGGTGCCGTTCGAGGTCGTCGGGGGCCTCGCGGGCCTTGCGGCGGGCCTCGCGCATGGCCGCGAACAACTGCTCGCCGCCCTCGTCGGCGAGCACCCGCAGCAGCTCCTGCATGTCCTTGAAGTGCACGTAGAAGCTGGACTGCGCGATGCCGGCGGCCTTGGCGACCTTGACCGTGGACAGGCCCGCCTCGCCCTCCTCGTCCAGGATCGCCAGCGCGGCGCGGATGAGCCTGCGCCTGGTCAGATCCTTGGCCTCGCTTCTGGTCAGCGGTGTGCCCGTCATCGATCCCCCTCCCCTCGTAACGATTGTCCCGCGGCACTTGTGCGGAATTTCACCGATAGTACTATCGGTGAAATTGCTCTCGGGGGATCAGCCGGGAGGAGGGCGTGCATGAGACGCTGGAGGACGCCGGCCACGTTGGTGCTGGCCGCGACGGTGCTGCTGGCATGCAGCGGGCAACGGCCGGTCGCGGGGCCGCCGCAGTCAGGGGCGCCCGCGACAGTGCCCGTAACAGGGCCCGTGCAGGGCGGACGCCTGGTCTACGCGCTCAGCGCGGACGCCAACGGCTTCAACCCGATCACCGACCAGTTCGCGGCGCAGAGCTACAGCATGGCAGGCACGATCATCGAAGCCCTGGTGAGCGTGGACGCCGAGGGCGACTGGAAGCCGTACCTGGCCGAGTCGCTCACCCCGAACGACACCTACGACGAGTGGACCATCAAGGTCAGATCGGGTATCTCCTTCTCCGACGGCATGTCCCTGACCGGTGACATCGTCAAGGCCAACCTGGAGGCGCAGAAGAAGTCGCCGCTGACCGCGGCCGTCTTCGTGCCGATCAAGTCGTTCGAGCTGGCCGACCCCATGACGGTCAAGGTCGTGCTGAACCAGCCGTGGGTGGCCTTCCCCTACTACCTGTCCACGCAGACCGGCATGATCGTCCCGCCGGCCTCGCTGAACGACCCCAAGGCCGCCAGTCTCAAGCCGGTCGGCACCGGCCCGTTCCTCTTCAAGGAGTACGTGCCGGACAACCGCATGGTCGTCACCCGCAACCCGCGCTACTGGCGCCAGGGCCTGCCCCACCTGGACGAGGTCGAGTTCCGGATCCTGCCCGACAGCCAGACCAGGGCCCAGACCCTCGAAGCGGGCGGCGTGGACGCCATCGGCACCTCCCGCGACGAGGACCTGACCAAGTTCGGCGCGCTCAAGGACGCCTACACCATCCACCGGGCGCAGGGCATGGCCGTGGCCGAGTACATGTTCCTGCTCAACACCGAGGTGGCCCCGCTCGACGACGTACGGGTGCGCAAGGCCATGGCCCACGCCACCGACAGGAAGGCCGTCATCTCGACCCTGCGCGGCGGGCTGACCGAGCCGGCCGACGGCCCGTGGTCGAAGGACTCCAAGTGGTACGCCCCCGGCGGCTATCCCGAGTACGACCTGGCCAAGGCGTCCGCGCTGGTCAAGGAGGTCGAGGCGGAGAAGGGCCCGATCCGCTTCGAGCTGATCTCCACCCCCGACCCCAACACCATGCAGGGCGTCGAGCTGGCCCAGGACATGTGGCGCAAGGCCGGCATGGAGGTCTCGATCAAGCAGGCTGACCAGGCCGACCTGATCAACCGCGCCATCACCGGCAACTTCACGGCCACCGTGTGGACGCAGTTCTCCGCCCAGGACCCCGACGGCGAGTACATCTGGATGCACCAGGGCTACGCCAAGCCCATCGGCGCCGTCTCGCTCAACATGACCAGGCTCAAGGACGACGCGCTGAGCAAGGCGTTCGACGTCGGCCGGATGAACCCGGACGAGGCCGCCCGCAAGGCCGCGTACAAGACCGTGCAGGAACGCCTGCGCGAGCTGGTGCCCTACATCTTCGTCGACCATCTCAACACCGGCGCCATCGTGGCCAAGACGAAGGTGCGCGGTATCGGCGAGCACGTGCTGCCCGACGGTGAGAAGGGCCTGCCGCTGACCGGGTCGCCCATCCCGTACCACCCGTTCGGCCAGCTCTGGGTCAGCGAGCGGTGATCGTCCTCCACCGGCTGATCCGGCTCCTGGTGGTGCTGGTCGTGGTGACCTTCCTCTCCTTCGTCCTGCTCAACCTGCTGCCCGGCGACCCGGTCACGCAGATCCTGGGTCTGTCGGCGACCGAGGAGGCCCGCGCCCAGCTCCGCCAGGAGATGGGGCTGGACCAGCCGCTGCTGGTGCGCTACCTCGACTGGCTCGGCGGCCTGGCCACCGGCGACTTCGGCACCTCGTACATCACCCGGATGCCCGTCGGCTCCGAGCTGGCCGAACGGCTGCCCGTCACGCTGGAACTGCTGGTCGCGGCGCAGGTCATCGCGCTGGGGCTGGCGATCCCCGTGGGCGTGGCCGCCGCCCGCCGCGCGGGCCGCGCGCTGGACCAGGCGCTCACCGCGCTCAGCTTCGCGCTGCTGTCCACGCCCGTCTTCGTGCTGGGCGTGCTGCTGATCCTCGTCTTCGCGGTCACCTGGCAGGTGGTGCCCGCGACCGGGTGGACGCCCATCTCCCTCGACCTGGGCTGGAACCTCACCTCGGTCATCCTGCCCGCGGTCACGCTGGGCGCGGGGCAACTGGCGGTGTACGCGCGGCTGCTGCGTACGGACCTGATCGCCACCCTCCAGGAGGACTACATCACGCTGGCGCGCGCCCGCGGCCTGTCCCCGCGCCGGATCATGTGGCGGCACGCGCTGCGCCCCTCCGCGATCACCCTGATCACCGCCGTCGGCCTCAACCTGGGCGCGCTCATCGGCGGCACCGTGATCATCGAGACGCTCTTCGGCCTGCCCGGTGTCGGGCGGCTCATCGTCGACTCCATCTTTTCCCGCGACTACCTGACGGTTCAGGGAGGCGTCGTGCTGATCTCGGTCGGCTACGTGGTCGTCAACTTCGCGGTGGACCTGGTGTACGCCGCCGTCGATCCCAGGATCAGGCGTGCGTAGGCGGGCGGGGCTCGGCTTCTGGCTGGCGGTCGGCTGGATCGGGCTGATCCTGCTGGCCGCGCTCCTGGCCGACCTGCTGCCGTTCGCCCCTTATGACGAGACGCTCGCCGGGCCGCCCCAGTCGGGTCCCAGCGCCGCGCACCCGTTCGGCACCGACGGTCTCGGCCGCGACGTGCTCAGCAGGGTCGTGTACGGCGCCCGCGTCTCCCTCGGCGTCGGCATCGGCGCCGTCCTGCTCGGCCTGGGCATCGGCGCCCCGCTCGGCATCCTGGCCGGCTACCGCCGCAAGGCCGCGGACGCGGTCATCATGGCGGTCAACGACGTGGCGCAGGCGTTCCCCGCGCTGGTGTTCGCGCTGGCCGTGGTCGCCTTCGCCGGTGCCAACCTGCGTAACGTGCTGATCGTGCTGGGTGTGCTCGGCGTCCCCTCCTGGGTCCGGCTCATCAGGGGCGCCACGCTCACCTTCGCCGAGCGCGAGTTCGTGCTGGCCGCCCGCGTGCTGGGCACCCGCGACCGGCGCATCCTGTGGCGGGAGATCGTGCCGAACGTGGCGGTGCCGGCGGCGTCGTACGCGTTCATCGGCATGGCCGTGGTCGTCGTCGCCGAGGGCAGCCTGGCCTTCCTGGGCCTGTCCGTCCAGGCGCCCACCCCGACCTGGGGCGGGCTGATCAACGAGGGCCGCACGCTCATGGAGACCGCGCCCCACGTGGTGCTGGCGCCCTCGATCGCCATGTTCCTGACCGTGCTGTCGTTCAACCTGGTGGGCGACCGGCTGCGGTCGTTGACGGACGTCCGGGAGAGCGGTCTCGAACCGATACGCCAGGCCGCCCCCGCGCTGCCTGCCACCACGCATCCCGTCCGCGACGTCCTGCTCCAGGTGGAGGAGCTGCGCACCCACTTCGTCACGCCGCGCGGCCTGGTCAAGGCCGTGGACGGGGTGTCGTTCACCTTGGAGCGCGGCCGGACGCTGGCCATCGTCGGGGAGTCGGGATCGGGCAAGTCGATGCTGATCCGTTCCGTTCTGGGCCTGCTGCCCGGCACGTCGGTCAGGGGCGGGAACGTGTACCTGTCGGGCGACGACCTGACCTCCTACACCGCCGCCGAGATGCGCTCGGTGCTCGGGCCGCGGCTCGGCACCGTCTTCCAGGACCCGATGACCGCGCTGAACCCGGTGCGCACCATCGGCACCCAGGTCATGGAGCCGCTGCGGGTGCACATGAACCTGACCCGCCGGCAGGCCCGCGCGGAGGCCGCGGAGCTGCTGGCCTCGGTCGGCATCCCCGATCCCGTACGGATGCTGCGCCGCTACCCCCACCAGCTCTCCGGCGGGATGCGGCAGCGGGTGACGATCGCGATGGCGCTGTCGTGCCGGCCCGACGTGCTGTTCGCGGACGAGCCCACCACCGCGCTCGACGTGACCATCCAGGACCAGGTGCTGCGGCTGCTGCACCGGCAGCGCGAAGAGCGGGACATGGCCGTGGTCCTGGTCAGCCACGATCTGTCCGTGGTGGCCGGGTGGGCGGACGAGGTGATCGTCATGTACGCCGGCAAGGTGGTCGAATGGGGGCCGGCGGCCGAGGTGTTCGCGCGGCCCCGGATGCCGTACACGGAGGCGCTGCTCCAGGCGGCGCCCCGGCTGACCGACCCCGTGCACCATCGGCTCAGGGTCATCCCCGGCCGGCCGCCCGACCTGGTGGACCTGCCCGAGGGGTGCGCGTTCCGGGCGCGGTGCGCGTACGCGGACGAACGGTGCGAGGGGGAGGCGCCGCCGCTGTTCGAGGACGCGCACGACCATCGCCGCTACGCCTGCTGGCACCCGCGCGGGCGGGCCCTGGACGGGACGACGACGGCGCCGTCCTCCGACATCGCGGAAATCACGGAAGTCACGGGAGGGGCTGAGAGCGGTGGCCGATAGCGGAGGCGCTCACCTGACGGAAGGGGCTGACGGCGGTGGCCGGTAGCGGAAGCGCTCACCTGCGTCCTCGTGACGAGGTGGTGCTGCGGGTGGAGGATCTGGTCGTGGAGTTCCCCGCCGGCCGCGGCCGCACCGTCAGCGCGGTCTCCGGGGTGAGCTTCGACCTGGCGCGCGGCGAGACGCTCGGCATCGTCGGCGAGTCGGGCTGCGGCAAGTCCAGCGCGGCGCGGGCGCTCGTACAGCTCCCGCCGCCCCGCTCCGGCTCCGTACGGCTCGACGGACTCGAACTGACCGCGCTGCGAGGCGAGGCCCTGCGCAGAACCCGCCGCCGCCTTCAGATGATCTTCCAGGACCCCATCTCCTCCCTCAACCCCCGCCGCCGCGTCCGCGAGATCGTCGGCGAGGGCCCGCGCGTGTGGAACCTGCCCGGCGACCGGGTGGACGAGGTGCTGGAGGCGGTCGGGCTCGATCCGGCGACGGCGGCGGTACGGCGGCCGCACGAGTTCTCCGGCGGGCAGTGCCAGCGCATCTCGATCGCCAGGGCGCTGATCCTCGATCCCGAGGTGGTGATCTGCGACGAGCCGGTGTCGGCGCTGGACGTCTCGGTGCAGGCCCAGATCCTCGGGCTGCTGGAGGACCTCAAGGACCGCTACCGGCTCACGCTCGTCTTCATCGCCCACGACCTGGCCGTGGTGAAGAACGTCAGTGACCGGATCATGGTGATGTATCTCGGCAAGGTGTGCGAGCTGGCGCCGAGCGCCGACCTGATCGGCCGGCCGGCGCATCCGTACACGCGGGCCCTGATCGCCTCCATCCCCGGCGGCGGCCTCGACCTCCCGCCCGCCGACCAGCTCATCAGCGGCGAGCCGCCGTCGCCGGTCAGCCCGCCGACGGGGTGCCGCTTCCGTACGCGCTGCCCGCGGGCGGCGGCGCGGTGCGCCGAGGAGGAGCCCACGATCCGGCGGATCGGCGCGGACCACTGGCTCGCCTGCCATTACCCGGAGACGTCACCTGCCCCCGCTGTTCCCAAGGAGTGAGCATGGCCATCGATTTCACCCTTTCCCCCGAGCACGAGGAGATCCGCAAGCGGGTCCGCGCCTTCATCCAGGGCACGGTCGTTCCCGCCATGGAGGAGGTGCGGGAGGACGACCGCGACGCCTACCTCCGCACGATCTTCCACCTGCGCTCGCTCGCCAAGGCCGAGGGGCTCTGGCTGCCGCACATGCCGAAGGAGTGGGGCGGCATGGGCCTCGGGCACGTGGAGCTGGCCATGGTGCAGTCGGAGGCGGCCAAGACCCGCATCGGCCCGTGGGTGCTCAACTGCCAGGCGCCGGACGAGGGCAACATGCACACCCTGCTGCACTGGGCGGACGACGCGCAGAAGGAGAAGTACCTGCGCCCGCTGCTCGACGGCGTCCAGATGTCCTGCTTCGCCATGACCGAGCCCGAAGTCGCCGGCTCCGACCCCACGCTCATCCGTACGGAGGCGGTCCAGGACGGCGACGAGTGGGTGATCAACGGCCACAAATGGTTCATCTCCAACGCCCGCCGGGCCAGCTTCGCCATCCTCATCGCCAGGACGGAACAGGACGTGCCGGAGGGCTCGCGCGGGGCCAACACCGCCTTCCTCGTCGACCTGCCCAACCCCGGCTGGAACGACGTGCGCGAGGTCGAGACCATGCACGGCTCCACCGGTCACAGCGAGATCGTCATCAAGGACCTGCGCCTGCCCGGCACCGCGATCCTCGGGGGCCGCGGCAACGGCCACCGCCTGGGCCAGTACCGGCTCGGCCCGGCCCGCCTGGCCCACTGCATGCGCTGGATCTCGCAGGCGGAGACGGCCCTGGACATGATGGTCGACCGCGCGCTCAAGCGCTACAGCCACGGCTCCCTGCTGGCCGAGAAGCAGGGCATCCAGTGGCTGATCGCCGACTCGGCCATGGAGCTCTACCAGTGCAAGCTCATGGTCCTGCACGCCGCCTCCAAGATCGACAAGGGCGAGGACTTCCGTACGGAGGTGTCGATGGCCAAACACTTCGTGGCGGGCAGCCTCAACCGCATCATCGACCGCGCGATCCAGGTGCACGGGGCCCTCGGCTACTCGACGGACACGCCGCTGGCCAGCATGTTCCAGCACGCCCGCTGGGCCCGCTTCGCCGACGGGGCCGACGAGATCCATCAGATGCGCATCGCGGAACGCACGATCGCCGCCTACCAGGCAACCGGCTCCACCAGCGCCGCCACCGGCAACCTCCCCCTGTGACCCGGCACGGCCTTTCTCCGGCACGACCCCTAAAACGGCGCACCAAGCGAAGACTCCGGGTGGGGCTATTCGGGGATGATCCCGCCGAGGCCGGAGCGGCCCTCGGGCATCGCGACGAGGTCGATGCTGGTGCCGGCACGTGTCTCCGCGCCGAGGACGTCGGCGACCGCGTCGGTCAGCCCGGCGACCAGCCGGGCCGCGATCTCCTTGCCGCCGGGACGGGTCAGGGCCGCCTCGCGGATGCCGAACGTGATCGCGGCCGCGGCGTCGTCGACGACCTTGCCGCCGACGGCCCAGCGCCCCCGGGGCACGCCGTCGAGATGGACGACCACCAGGTCGCGAGCCCACTCCCCGTACACGTGAACGACGGCCTCTGTCAGCGCGGCGATCAGTTCCGGCTCGCGGCCGGACAGCTTACTCTCGGGCAGGCGTGCGGTCAGATGTGGCATGGTCGAGACCTCCGTTTGTTTGCAAAACATATTTGATAGCAAAGGTAACAGGGTGAAGAGATGAGCGCCAGTGACGGTATGACGACGGCTCAGGCGGTCCGATCGATGCTGCTGTTGATGCCCCGGCTGGTCGGGCGGGCGAAGCGGCTGCCGGTCCCGGCCGCCCTGCGCGGGCTGGACCTCGCCCCCCGGCACCTCGCCCTGCTGGCCCACCTGCAGTACGAAGGCCCGCTGACGGTGAGCCAGCTGGCCGAGCGCCTGGAGGTGGCACACACCACTGTCAGCCTCATGGTCGGTGACCTGTCCCGGCTCGGCGTACTGACCAGGAAGGAGGACGACGCCGACCGGCGCCGCAGGATCGTCGCGATCGCCCCTGACTACGCGGCCCCGATCACCGAGTGGCTCTCCGGCAGCGCCGCCGCGTGGACGGAGGTGCTGGCCGCGCTCACCCCCGCCGAACGAGCGACGATCGTGGCCACGATGCGCGCCTACGAGGCCGCCCTGGACGAACACTCCGGCACCTGATCTGGAGGCACGGCGACGGGCACGACTGCGGGCACGGCTGCGGGCACGGCTGCGGGCACGGCTCAGCCCCCGGTCGTGGACCGAGGGCTGAGGATCGGGGACCGAGGGCTGAGGATCGGGGGCCGAGGGCTGAGGATCGGGGGCCGAGGGCTGAGAACCGGGGGCTGAGCGGCGGGGGCTGAGCGGCGGGCTTGACGGTCTGGACGCGGTCAAGGAGCGGTCAGGACTTGGGGCCGGCGCAGGCGAACAGCGCAACCAACCGCCCCCTCAAACGGTCATCCGCGGGGCGGGCAACGGCACGATCTCCCGCTCGTAGTAAGCCCGGAACTCCTCCCCCGCCGCGAACATCTTGTCGAGCTCCCCCCGGCAGGCCGCGATCACCTCCCGATCGTCGATCCGCCGCGCCCCGCTGTGCCGGCCCGACGCGTCGTACGTCACCTCGTACATGGCCACCGTCCCCAGCACGACCAACTCCGGCAGCCTGCGACCGACCTCCTGCTCGGCCACCTCACCGGCGTCGAGCACCCGCACCTGCTCAGCAGCCGCCTCTCTCAGCGCGAGTACGTGCATCTCCCACTGCACGTACGGCGTGACGGGCTGCTCCACGATCCTTATCCGCCGCCGGGAGAACCGCTCAACCCGGCCCTCGCCCTCCCCCGCCACACCGCGTCCCCCGTCGATCAACTTCATCGACCGATCCCAGTCGCCTTCCAGCATCGCGACCCAACCAGGCTCGTTCGGCTCACGAAAGCTCTGCACCCGTTCGAGTTTCCAGAAAACGTCATCAATCTTCCGGAAATTAGGCCAGAAATCGTCAAGATACTCATCCGCACTCAGCAAGACACCCGGTATCTCATGAATGCGCTCAAGCATCAGCTATTTCCCTTTTGCCCCGAAAGCAGCGCGTTCCGCAATCCAACCAACCAAGCCCGCCCCCGTCGGCCGGCAAGCACATCCAGCAGCAACCGCCACTCATCATCACTGCCCAAGTCCCTGCCTATCACCATGCCATCCCACTTGTCGAGTTTCCCCAGCCCAGACCGGCACGGTCCGGTATCTCCCCTATCAAGCAACACCAGAGAAGCAGCAAAGCACAACAACTACTCACCAAAACAGACCACTCACCCCGCAATTCTCCAAACGGCCAATCCACTCACCACTCACGATATCCACCCCACCTCTCCGCACTACGGATAACGAGGCGAGGGACCTCGGCCAAGGCGACCGGCGAGACGGCGGAACGGCGGGATGCAAAGGCGCCGCGGTCGGCAGGGCTGAGGGCGGGACGGCGACCCTGCAGGCAGCAGACAGTGGCCAGTCGCCAGTCGCCAGTCGCCAGCGGGCAACGGACAACGGGCAGCGCGTGAAGAGCAAGGCGCTAAGCCGGCCAGCAGCGCAGGCCGAGCTGCCAGCGGTCGACCGGCGGTCGACCGGCGGAGATCACGACGGCAGGCGCTGCCACGGAGAACAGACGATCGGCGGGTTGCGGCGCTGCGAGCAGACAGTGCACTGCGGCCAGCAGGACGCTGCACGCTGAGACCGGCAAAGAGCAGAGCGGGACGGCGGGCCTTGCGGCCAGCGGGGCGCAGGACGCTGAGTCGGGCGGGGAACAGGACGGTGAGTGGCGGTGACCCTGCGATCGGCGAGGGTGGGCGGCCGACGAAGAACACAACGGTGGGCACCACACTCAGCGAAGAACGGGTGGTCGGCCTACAGCACCACAGCAAAGCCCGCACCCGACCATCAACAGACGACCGCCGAACAACACGACGACCAACCCAGCACTCAACCGACAACAAGCGACCGGCGGGGAGCGGGGCGGTGGGCCAGGTAGCGGTGCAGGATGGGGTGCCAGTGGTTGGCCGGTAAATCGCGGAGTGCGGCGACCGCGAGGCAGTATTTGCTCACGCTGACCGGACGCACCCCCATCCGGCGCAGCAGCGTGTCGATCATCGCCTTCCCGTCCGCCGACTTCGACTCCAGCAGAACCAGGTCACCTCGAGCCGGAGTGCTGCGCGACCCGTCGTGGCACAGCAGGCTGGTGTCGCAGGTGAGGCGGGCCCCGCCGGACCGGTCGATGAGCGTCACCCGCCTGTAGTCGGTGGCCAGCACCGGCTCCAGTGTCTCGGGCGTGATGAGCCGCAGCTCACTGAGGAGCGTGTCGCGGACGAAGTCGAGTGCCTCCTCCGTGAGCGCCCCGCTGGGCGCCCCGTCGTAGGGAATGCGATGTTTGTCCGTGCTGCCCCGCGCGCCGCTGAGCTTGAGCTCCAGCCAGCGGCCACCCCCGTCGAGGTAGGTCCGGGTGCGGAGCTTGAACCTGCGTCGCCTGCCTTGCCGGTGCTGGCGATAGGTGAGGAGGTCGGGGGTGTCGAAGTAGGTCGAGGTGTAGCGGAACTGCCGCCGCCCGCCGATCCGCAGCACACAGAGCCGATCCCCCGCTTCGGCCGCGAGCCGAGCCATGGTCGACGCCGTCACGATGTATTTGCAGTCGACCCGGCTCATCAGCTCCGGCACCTCCTCCAGCCCGATCGGCGGCACCCCGGCCGCAACCCCGGCCAGCAGCGCATCGGCATATGACTCACCCATCACCACGCCCCCTTCCACATTCGCGCCTTACTCGTCCCCGCGTCCCGACATGCGCGCCTTACTCGTCCCCAGGCCCCCGTATCCCCGCCCGCACACCCGGCTCATCCATCAACGGACCCTCACCTTGGCGTTCGAGGCCGTGTAACGTACGTCCACCACGGTCACGTCGCGGACGTAATCGACCTGGGTGACCACGCAGTGCAGCACCCGCCCCCGCAACCGGCTCTCCAGGTCCAGTCGCAGCGCGTCCGGGTCGGTGTGCACCACGTCGAGGGTCACCACCTGGTGGCGGGTCTGGCCGAGCAGGCCGGGGTGGTCGGCGAGGTACATCACCACCAGCAGCACCCCGTCGAGCAGCAGCGCGGTCAGGGGCCACGCGCCGGCGATGCCGTTGACCAGGCCCAGCACGATCGCGACGAAGTAGTAGGCGATCTCCTGCTGCGTGATCTCGCTCGATCTGAGCCGGATGATGGACAGCACGCCGAACAGCCCGAAACCGACGGCGATGTCGACCCGCTGCACCAGCAGCAGCGACACGACCGCGAAGATGCCCACGTTGAGCGCTATGTAGGCGAACAGCAGATCACGCCGATGATGGCGCCGATAGTAGAGGCCGTAGGCGAGCGCGATGATCGCCACGAGGTCCATCACGAGTCCGGTCAGCAAGGCCGCTCCTTTGGTAGTGCCCTCGGTGAACAGCTGGTGGTGCTCTTGGTGAACAGCTTGTCGAGGCGGGGTGAGGCGGCGGTGAGGTGACGATTAGGAGACTCTCATCCGGTAGCCGGTGCCCCGGACGGTCTCGATCCGGTCCGCGCCGATCTTGCGCCGCAAGTAACGCACATAGACGTCGACCACGTTGGAGCCGGGGTCGAAGTCGAAGCCCCACACGTGGCTGAGCAGTTGCTCGCGCGTCAGCACCTGGTCGGGGTGGCGGCAGAAGATCTCCGCCAGCGCGAACTCCCTGGTGGACAGGTCCACAGCCCGATCCCCGACGTAGACCCGCCTGGTCCGCAGGTCGAGCGAGAGGTCGGCGACGCGCAGCACGGTCACCTCGGGTGTGCGGTCGGCCCGCAGCCGCAGCCGCACCCTGGCCAGGAGCTCCTCGAAGGCGAAGGGCTTGGCGATGTAGTCGTCGGCGCCGCCCTCCAGGCCCGCCACCGTGTCGCTCACGCTGTCGCGGGCGGTCAGGATGATCACCGGGATGTTCACCATCGCGCTCCGCAGCCGCCGCAGCACCGTGAACCCGTCGCTCAACGGCAGCCCGATGTCGAGGATGAGCAGGTCGAACCCGCCCGCACCGGCCAGGTCGTAGGCCGCGACCCCGTCGCCGACCACGGCCGTGACGAAGCCGTTGGCCCGCAGTCCCTTCTCCACGAAGGACGCGATTCTGGCCTCGTCCTCGGCGATCAGGATCCGGTTCAATGCAGCCTCCACAACTCCCACATGGGCAGGGACATGACAAAACAGGCTCCGCCGCCGGGAGCGTCCGTCACTTGCACGGTGCCTCCGTGAGCCTGGGCGATGGATCTGACGATGGCCAGGCCCAGGCCGGCCCCGTCGGGAGCGCCGTCGGAGGTGCCGGCACGGCCCGCGCCGCGGACGAACCGGCCGAAGATCCGCTCCCGCTCGGCGGGCGGGACTCCGGGGCCGCTGTCGCGTACCCACAGCTCGACCCGGCCGTCGCGGACGGCGGAGCCGACGGCGATCAGGTCGTCGTCGGCGGTGTGGCGCACGGCGTTGGCCACGAGCTGCATGAGCGCCTGCGTGAGCCGGTGGCGGTCGGCGGGCAGGCGGGCCTCGGCCACCTCGTCGACCCGCCAGCGGCGGGGGCCGAGCGCGCGCGCCTTGGCGACCACGCTGACCGTGAGATCGGCCAGCTCGACGTTGTCGAGCGTGAGGAAGCCCGGCTGCTCGGCCTTGGCCAGGATGAGCAGGTCGTCGACGATGCGGTTCATCCGGTCGAGCTCGTCGGTGACGAGCGCGAGGGTCTCGGCCCGCTCGCCGGGGTCGTCGCCCATGAGCTCCAGGTGGCCGCGGATGACGGTGATCGGGGTACGCAGCTCGTGGCCGGCGTCGTCCATGAAGTGCCGTTGCACGACGAAGGCCCGTTCGAGCCGGTCGATCATGTGGTTGAACGTCCCCGCCAGCGCCGCCACGTCGTCGTCGCCGGGCACCGAGAGCCGGCGGGTGAGATCGGTGGAGTCGCTGATCTGCTCCGCCGTCATCCGCACCAGCCGGATGGGCGCCAGCACCCGCCCCGCCACGAACCATCCGGCCGCCCCCGCCAGCCCCATCGCCGCCAGCGCGGACAGCCCGAGCACACGCACGGCGTCGACGATCTCGTCGCGGTGCAGGTCGTAGAAGATCGCCACCACGAGGTGCCCCTGGCGGGGATCGCCGGCCACGGTGACCGGGATGACGGCGTACTGGACCGTTCCCTGCGTGGTCTCCAGCGCCGCGCGGACGACCCTGGTCGCGGTGGCCATCCGGGCGACAAGGGCGTCGTCGCCGTCGATGGGGACGGGCGGCGGGATGAAGGTGGCCTTGCTGGCCTTGCCGTCGATGATGGTGAAGAAGGTCTCCCAGCGGTCGGGGGCGTTGAGACGGAGATAGCCGGTGAGCAGCTCGTCGACGTCGGTCACCCGCTCTCCTGACCCGGGGTCGAGCGCACTGCCGGCGTAGATCCTGAGCTTGTGGACCTCGTTGCGCAGCTCGGCGGAGATCCGGTCGTCGAGCCGGGTGAGCAGGACGGTCCAGGTCGCGAAGATCGCCACCGACAGGGCGAGGCCCACGACGGACAGCATCCAGCCCACGATCCGGGCCCGGGCGCTCACCCACATGCGCCCGCCCCATCAGTCATCGCCGTCATCGTCGCCACCATCGTCGTCATCATCGTCGCCGCCCCCAGGTCTGGGCGCGGGCGGCTCGACCGGCTCGGCCCTCGACCTGCGCACCGTGGACCGCCCGCTCCTGCTCTCCTCACCCGAAGCCGTCGCCGTAGCCGAGGGGGTAGCGGTAGGCGTGACCGTCGTCGTGGCCCTGGCGTCGCCCGAAGGCCGCACGCTCCTTCCGTCGGAAGGCTCCGCGCTCCTTCCGTCCGCAGGCAGCGAGGACGAGGGTGAGGGCGTCCCCGTACGCCGGCCCGGCGAGGAGGACGGCGACGGAGAGGACGAGACCACGATCGGCCCGCCCAGATCCGGCCCCACCTCGGCCGCCCGCACCAGCTGTATCGACATGAACCCCGCCGCCGCCACCCCGAGACCGAGCAGGATCACCGCTCCCCGATGTTTCATGAGCATGACCCTGTCGTCCTTCGAGGAGACCACGCTGAGGCACAGATGAGAAACCTCTCATCTGAAAGCGCTCCACCGACAGTAGAATCATGTTCTAATCTCGAAGCAGCCGCCCCCGGCACGGAGGAGCGATCATGCTGGTAAGGGACAAGGTCGTCGTCGTCACGGGCGCCGCAAGCGGCATCGGCCGCGGGCTGGCACTCAGGTTCGCCGAGGAGGGCGCGGCCGGCGTGGTCGTCGCCGACCTGGACGAGGCGGGCGCCACCGCCGTGGCCAAGGAGATCGGCGACAGGGCCGTCCCCGTACGCGCGGACGTCTCCTCGGAGTCCGACGTGGCCGCCCTGGTCGACACCCCGTTCGGCCCGGTGGACCTGTTCTGCTCCAACGCCGGCATCATCGACGGCCGCGGCCTGGACGCCACCGACCAGGACTGGAACAGCCTCTTCTCGGTCAACCTCATGGCCCACGTGTACGCCGCCCGCGCCGCCGTCCCCTCCATGGTCGCCCGCGGCGGCGGCTACCTGCTCAACACCTGCTCGGCCGCCGGCCTGCTCGGCTGCCCGGGCGACGCCCCGTACGCGGTGACGAAGGCGGCGGCGATCGCGTTCGCCGAGTGGGTGGCCGTTCACTACGCCCCCAAGGGCGTCAAGGTCAGCGTCCTGTGCCCGCAGGGCGTGCGTACGGCGATGCTGGAGCACGGCATCGAGACCGGCCACCCGACCGCGAAGGCCGTGCACGCCGCCGGAGCCATCCTCGACCCGGCGGACGTGGCCACGGCCGTCATCGACGGCCTGGCCGCCGAACGTTTCCACATCTTCCCGCACCCGGAGGTCGCCGACCTGGCCCGCCGCAAGGCCGAGGACCCCGACCGCTGGCTGGCCACCATGGCGCACTTCACCGCCGACCTGATGTGATCCATCGGCCGGCCCAAGGCCGTAAAGCCCACCTCGGCAAACCCCACCAAACGCGACAGAAGTGACGTCTGTGACGTTTGAGGTTGACAAGCTTGGTTAAGTCCTAGGGGATGAGCCTGTGGGATTACGTCGAGGATCGGTGGGACCTCATCCTCTTCGAGACGGTCCAGCACGCCAGCATGGTGGCCCAATGCGTCCTGATCGCGGCCATTCTGGGCGTGCTCATCGGCGTGGCGACCTACCGCCGTCCCAGACCCTCGGCCCTCGCCACCACCATCGCGGGCGTGCTGTTCACGATCCCGTCGCTGGCCCTGCTGGGCCTGCTGATCCCGCCGCTCGGCCTGGGCGTGGCGCCGAGCGTGACCGCGATCGTCGTGTACGCGCTGCTGCCCATCATCCGCAACACCATCGTCGGCCTGCAGGGCGTCGATCCCCTGCTGGTGGACGCGGCCCGCGGCATCGGCATGAGCCGCCGCCGGCTGCTGACCAGGATCGAGCTCCCGCTGGCCTGGCCGGTCATCCTCACCGGCATCAGGGTCGCCACACAGCTGGCCATGGGCATCGGCGCGGTCGCCGCCTACGTCTCGGGCCCCGGGCTGGGTGAGCAGATCTTCTCGGGTCTGGCCCGGCTCGGCGGCGCGAACGCGGTCAACTCCGCACTGACGGGGACGATCGGGGTGGCGATCCTGGCGCTGCTCTTCGACGGCGTCTTCGTGCTGATCGGCCGGTTCACCACCCCCGGCGAACGGCGGGCCGCCATGGGAGGCGCTCATGGCTGACCAGCCCACCAGCGGCGTGCCGATCGAGCTGCGCAAGGTGACCAAGGCGTTCCCCGGAGGCCGCGAACCGGCCGTGCACGAGCTCGACCTCGACATCCCGGCCGGCGAGATCGTGGTCCTGCTCGGCCCCTCGGGCTGCGGCAAGACCACGACCATGCGCATGATCAACCGCCTGATCGAGCCCACGTCCGGCGACATCCTCATCGGCGGCCAGAACTCGCGCGGCATCGACCCCGACCGGCTGCGCCGCCACATCGGCTACGTGATCCAGCAGGCCGGGCTGTTCCCCCACATGACCGTGGCCGCCAACATCGCGCAGGTGCCGAAGATGCTCGGCTGGGACAAACGGCGCATCGCCGAACGCGTGGACGAGCTGCTGGAGCTGGTCGGCCTGGATCCCGGCACGTACCGCGACACCTACCCGCGCCGCCTGTCCGGCGGCCAGCAGCAGCGCGTCGGCGTGGCCAGGGCGCTGGCCGCCGACCCGCCCGTCCTGCTCATGGACGAGCCGTTCGGCGCCCTCGACCCCATCAGCCGCGAACGCCTCCAGGACGAGCTGCTACGCCTCCAGGACGACCTGGCCAAGACGATCGTCTTCGTCACCCACGACGTGGACGAGGCGCTCAAGATCGGCGACCACATCGCGGTCATGCAGCGGCCCGGCCACATCGTCCAGTACGCCAGACCCACCGAAATCCTCACCAACCCTGCGAACGAATACGTCGAACAGTTTCTCGGCGCCGGCTCCTCCATGCGGCTGCTGCGCCTGACCAAGGTGGGCGACATCGAGCTCGACCAGGTCCTCTACGCCTCCGAGGACGCCGACGCACAGGAGCTGCGGGCCGAGATCGAGCGTGACGGGCGCGGGTACGCGCTGATCATCGACGGCATGCGCCGCCCGCTCCGCTGGATCGGCCTGGACCACCTCGAAGGCCGCGAAGGCCCGGTCGGAGAGGCCGGCGACCCGATCACCGGCGCCCTCAGCCACCGCATGACCTTGCAGGACGCCCTGGAAGAGCTGCTCAACGCCGACACCGACAACGTCCCCGTGGTGGGCAGGCGGCAGGCGTACGCGGGCTCGCTCTCGCTGGCCACGGTGCAGAACGCGATCGCCGCCATCAAGGCCCGCGAACGCGAGCGACGCCTGCGCAGGATGACGGCGGCAAGCGCCGCCGCCGAGGAGGCGCCGTGACGATCGAAAGCGCCGCCGCCAGGGAGGCCACGACCCCCGAGCCGGAGATCGGCCGGTCATGGCACGTCTTCCTGCCCCTGCTGGGCTACCTGGCCGTGGGCGTCGCGATGGTCCTCTACACCCAGTTGGCGCCGCTCGACGGCATCGAACGCGGCTCGCTCAACCTGCCGTTCCTGTTCCGCCGCACGTGGGAGCACATCCAGCTGGTCTTCTTCTCCACCGTGCTGGTGCTCGTGGTGGCGCTGCCGCTGGGCGTGCTGCTCACCCGGCGCGGCCTGCGCCGCGCGACCCCGTTCGTGCTGGCCCTGGTCAACGTGGGGCAGGCGACCCCGGCGGTGGGGCTGGTGGTGCTGCTGGCGGTGGTGTTCCAGATCGGCTTCTGGACGGCGGTGGCGGCGCTGTTCGCCTACAGCCTGCTGCCGACGCTGCGCAACACGATGGTCGGCCTCGACCAGGTCGATCCGCGCCTGACCGACGCGGGGCGGGGCATCGGCATGTCGGCGGCGGGGGTGCTGTTCAAGGTGGAGCTGCCGATGGCGGCTCCGATCATCCTGTCGGGCGTACGCACCACGCTCGTGCTGAACGTCGGCACGGCGGGCATCGCGGCGTTCATCGGCTCCGGCGGGCTCGGCGACCTGATCACCACGGGCGTGAGCACGCAGCGCAACCTGATCCTCGTCACCGGATGCGTGCTGATCGCGGTGCTGGCGCTGATCCTCGACTGGCTGGGCGGCCTGGCCCAGCGCTACCTGGCACCGAAGGGCCTCTCATGAGGTCTCGCATGATGGTGACGCTGCTCGTGCTCGTCGCGGTGACGGCGTGCGGGCTGCGCCCCGCGTCGTCGTTCGTGCCGCCGATCGAGCCGGGCAGCATCCGCCCGATCCCCTCGCTCGAAGGCGTCAAGGTGCGGGTGACGTCCAAGGAGTTCACCGAGCAGCTCGTGCTCGGCAAGATCGCGGTGGTCGCGCTCACCGCCGCCGGGGCGGACGTGTCCGACCAGACGAACGTGCAGGGCAGCGTCAACGCCCGGACCTCGCTGACCCGCGGCGACGCCGACCTGATGTGGGAGTACACCGGCACCGGCTGGATCACCTACCTCGGCCAGACGAAGGCGATCCCCGACGCGGAGAAGCAGTACGCAGCCGTACGCGACCTCGACCTGCGCGAGAACGGCATCGTCTGGCTGCCGCCTGCCCCGCTGAACAACAGCTACTCGATGGGCGTCACCCGCGCCACGGCCGAGAGGTACGGCCTGAAGACGATCTCCGACATGACGAAGGTCCCGGTCGCCCAGCGCACGTTCTGCGTCGACCACGAGACCTTCGGCCGCGACGACGGCTTCCTCGGCATGCTCAAGGGCTACGGCCTCCAGTACGGCAAGGACGTCCCCCGGAGCAACGTACGCCGGATGTCGACCGGCGTGCTCTACAACGCGATCGCGGCCGGCCAGTGCACGCTCGGCATGATCACCACCACGGACGGCCGCATCGACGCGCTCGGCCTCGTGCTGCTGGAGGACGACAAACACTTCTTCCCGCAGTACAACGCGGCCGTGACCATCCGCAACCAGGTGGCCAAGGCCCATCCGGAGATCGCCCGCATCTTCGCGCCCATCAGCGCCAAGCTCACCGACGACGTGATCCGCCGGCTCAACGCCCAGGTGGACGTGGACGGCGACGTCCCTGTACTGGTCGCCCGCGACTGGCTGCGCTCGCAGGGCTTCGTCAGATGACCGGCCCCTGGCGTTAGCCGTACCCGATCAAGGGCAGGCCGGAGGGCATGTCGCAGACGCCACCACCCCAGAGCCAGCCGTACCCGGGCAAGAGCGGCGAGATGACGCCGCAGCCGCGTGACGAGATGCGTGACTACGTGGGCCGCGGCCTGCTGGACGGCAAGAAGGCCCTCGTCACCGGCGGCGACTCTGGCATCGGCCGGGCGGTCGCGGTGGCCTTCGCCAAGGAGGGGGCCGACGTGGCGATCGCGTACCTGAGCGAGCATGAGGACGCCGCCCACACCTCCTCGCTGGTCGAGGCGGCCGGGCGGCGCTGCGTGCTGCTGCCCGGCGACCTCGGCGACCGCGCCCACTGCGCCTCGGTCGTCGAGCAGGCCGTGTCGGAGCTGGGCGGCCTGGACGTCCTGGTGAACAACGTGGCCTACCAGGAGCCGGTGGACGGCCTGGAGGAGCTGTCCGACGAGCAGTGGGAGCACACGTTCGCGGTCAACATCCACAGCTACTTCCGCGTCACGAAGGCCGCGCTCGCCCACATGGGCAAGGGCGGCGCGATCGTCAACACCTCGTCGATCAACGGCCTGCGTGGCAACAAGACGCTCATCGACTACTCCGCCACCAAGGGCGCGATCAACGCCTTCACCTACTCCATGGCGCAGAACCTGGTCGAACGCGGCATCAGGATCAACGCCGTCGCCCCAGGGCCGGTGTGGACACCGCTGATCCCGGCCACCTTCCCCGAGGAGAAGGTGGAGTCGTTCGGTGAGCAGGTGCCGATGGGGCGACCCGCCGATCCCGACGAGATCGCCCCCTCGTACGTGTTCTTCGCCTCCAACCGGCTGTCGTCGTACTACACCGGCGAGGTCCTGGCCCCCATCGGCGGCGAGACGCTCCCCGGTTAGCCGAACGTCGGACGGATCACTCCACGTAGATGTTGCCGCCGAGCCGCCTGAACTCGGCCGCCTTCTCCTCGAACCCCGCCTGCCTGATGTCATGACTTATCCGCATCGAGCAGAACTTGGGCCCGCACATCGAGCAGAAGTGCGCGGTCTTGGCCGGCGCCGCCGGCAGCGTCTCGTCGTGGAAGGAACGGGCGGTGTCAGGGTCGAGCGAGAGGTCGAACTGGTCCTCCCAGCGGAACTCGAAGCGCGCGTCGGACAGCGCGTCGTCCCACTCCTGCGCCCGCGGATGCCCCTTGGCCAGGTCGGCGGCATGGGCGGCGATCTTGTACGTGATCACGCCGGTCTTGACGTCGTCCTTGTCGGGCAGGCCGAGGTGCTCCTTGGGGGTGACGTAGCAGAGCATGGCGGTGCCGAACCAGCCGATCATGGCGGCCCCGATGCCCGAGGTGATGTGGTCGTAGCCGGGCGCGACGTCGGTCACGAGCGGGCCCAGGGTGTAGAAGGGCGCGTCGTCGCAGAGCTCGCGCTGCAGGTCGACGTTCTCCTTGATCTTGTGCATGGGCACGTGGCCCGGCCCCTCGATCATCACCTGGACGTCGTGCTCGCGCGCGATGCCGGTCAGCTCGCCCAGCGTGCGCAGCTCGGCGAACTGGGCCTCGTCGTTGGCGTCCGCGATCGATCCTGGACGCAGCCCGTCGCCGAGCGAGAACGACACGTCGTAGCGGGCCAGGATCTCGCACATCTCGGCGAAGTTCTCGTACAGGAAGCTCTCGCGGTGGTGCGCGAGGCACCAGGCCGCCATGATCGAGCCGCCGCGCGAGACGATCCCGGTCTTGCGGGTGGCGGTGAGCGGCACGTACGAAAGCCGCACGCCCGCGTGCACCGTCACATAGTCGACGCCCTGCTCGCACTGCTCGATCAGCGTGTCGCGGTAGACCTCCCACGACAGCAGCTCCGGCCGGCCCTTGACCTTCTCCAGCGCCTGGTAGATGGGCACGGTGCCGACCGGCACCGGCGAGTTGCGCAGGATCCACTCGCGGGTCTCGTGGATGTCGTCGCCGGTCGACAGGTCCATGATCGTGTCGGCGCCCCACCTGGTGGCCCAGGTCATCTTCTCGACCTCCTCCTCGATCGAGGAGGTGACGGCGGAGTTGCCGATGTTGGCGTTGATCTTGACCAGGAACTCCCGGCCGATGATCATCGGCTCGGACTCGGGATGGTTGACGTTCGCGGGGATGATGGCCCGGCCCGCCGCGACCTCCTGCCGGACGAACTCGGGGCTCACCCCCTCGCGCACCGCCACGAACTCCATCTCCTTGGTCACCAGCCCGCGCCGGGCGCAGCCGACCTGCGTGACCGGCTCACCCGCCACCCGCCGCGCCTCGATCCACTCCTCCCGCAGGCGCGGCAGCCCACGCCGCGGGTCGGGCTCGAAGGAGGGGTCGGTGTAGGGGCCCGAGGTGTCGTACAACGTCACCGCCGAGCCGTTGGACAACCGGACCTGCCGCATCGGCACGCGGAGGTCACCGGAGTAGATCTTGGAAAAGCGCGCGCTGCTCATCGCGCAAACTCCCTTCGCCGGCATTACCCGGAGCAGGTTCTGGCGGTCGGCGGCTGTCAGCCGTCCTCTCAGCCCGGTCTGCACCGGGCTCCCGCGTTGGTCGGCGATGATCGTACCCACGCCTGCCCCCACCCGAAACCTGGCGTCGAGGTTTGACGATCGCCGTGAGCGGTACGGTCCCCATCAGGGGGAACATGAAGAGATTCGCTGCTGTCGCAGGACTACTCGTCGTGATGGCCGCGTCCGGCGCCACCGCAGCCGCCGGAGACGGCATGGACCAGCACGAAGTCAGCCAGGAACAGTACGACACTCTCATCGCCCAGTGCCGCTACGCCGACACGGGCAAGGCCAAGTGCCGTGCGGCGGTCAGAGAGATGTACCGCGTCGGCGCCGACGACAGGCGACTCGACTGCCGCACCTACTCCGGCGTGACCGTCTGCGGCACGCTGCGGCTCAGCAGGTCCGAGCGCGCCTGCGTCCGTGACTCCCAGGCGAACGGGATCTCGTTCCGCCGCGCCGAGGTCGAATGCTACGCGCTGTCCTGAGGAGCTGAACCTGTGATCATCGTCGGGGTGGACGGCTCCCGCGCCGGCCTGGAGGCAGCCGGCTGGGCCGCCGCCGAGGCCGCGCTGCGCGGATCGCCGCTGACCGTGGCGCACGCCGTGCCCAAGTGGGTGTGCGAGGAGGACACCGTACGTTACGCCGAGGTCGCCCGGTGGATGCGCGAGGGCGCCGACACCGTGCTCGCGGCGGCCCGCGACCGCGCCCTGCGGGAGTCTCCGCAGGTGCCGGTGGAGCAGGTCCTGCTGCCGGGCGATCCCCGTACCGCGCTGATCAAGGCGTCCGAGGACGCCGAGCTGCTGGTCGTCGGCAGCAGCGGCATCGGCGGCGTGCGCGGCCTGCTCGTCGGATCCGTCGCGCACGGCGTCACGGCGCACGCACGGACGAACGTCGTCCTCGTCCACGAACGTCCCCCGGCCGTCCGGGGCGAGATCGTCGCCGGCACCGACGGCTCGCCCAGCGCCGGGCAGGCACTGGAGTTCGCCTTCACCGAGGCGGAGCTGCGCGGGGCGCGGCTGCGCGCCGTACAGGCGTGGGCCTGGCCGCAGGCCGGCGGCTTCCCACCGGCCGACCGCGGCAGCGAACAGGACACGCTGCGCCGGCTCAAGGAGTCGCTGACCGAGCACCGGGAGCGGCACCCTGGCGTCGAGGTGGTGACGGAGGTCGTGCACGGCCATCCGGTCGAGGTGCTCCGCGAGACGGCCGCCGGGGCCGATCTGCTGGTGGTGGGGTCGCGGGGGCATGGGCAGTTGGCAGGGATGCTCTTGGGCTCGATCAGCCAGGCTCTCCTGCACCACACGCCCTGCCCGCTTGCGGTGGTCCGCAGCTGACCGCCGCCGTCGGCGGCTGAAAGTTACATCCGTACCCCCAGGTCAAGCGTCCCTCGTCGGTGACTTCCTTCCCGTCGCGCGGCCCGCGATCCTACGATCTGCGCAGGCTGACGACGGGAGAGCAGACCATGCGCAAGATCGGCTCCGTGCTGGCCGCGATAGTGGCGCTGGCCGCGGCGGTGCTGTTCGCCACCACGGCCACCGCGAGCGCAGCCCCCGTCAGGATCATGCCTCTGGGCGACTCGATCACCGGATCCCCCGGCTGCTGGCGCGCCCTGCTCTGGAACCGCCTCCAGAGCACCGGCCACACGAACGTCGACTTCGTCGGCACCCTGCCGCCCCAGGGCTGCGGGGTGGCGCACGACGGCGACAACGAGGGCCACGGCGGCTACCTGGCCACGAATGTGGCGAACCAGGGTCTGCTGACCGGCTGGCTCGCCGCCACCCGGCCGGACGTGGTGCTCATGCACTTCGGCACCAACGACGTGTGGAGCAACATCGCCCCCGCGACGATCCTCAGCGCGTTCACCACGATGGTGAACCAGATGCGGGCGAGCAACCCGAACATGAGGATCCTCGTCGCCAAGATCATCCCCATGAACCCCTCCAGCTGCGCCGACTGCGCCCAGCGGACCGTGACCTTCAACAACGCCATCCCCGCCTGGGCCGCCGCCACGACCACCCCGCAGTCGCCGATCACGGTCGTGGACCAGTGGACGGGCTTCAGCACCGCCACCGACACCTACGACGGGGTGCACCCGAACGCGGCGGGCGACCAGAAGATGTCCGACAAGTGGTACCCGCCCCTGGTGGACGCCCTCGACACCGTGGTCACACCACCGCCGCCTTCTGGTGGATGCGCCGCCACGTACCAGCGCACCGGCCAGTGGCAGGGCGGCTTCCAGGCCGAGGTCACCGTCACGAACACCGGCACCTCACCGATCAGCGCCTGGACGGTGGCATGGACGCTCGCCGACGGCCAGCGGATCACCCAGCTGTGGGGCGGGACGCTGAGCGCGAATAGCTCCTCGGTGACGGTACGGAACGCCGGCTGGAACGGGCAGCTGGCGCCGGGCGCGGCGACCACGTTCGGCTTCCTCGCCTCCTGGACCAGCACCAACACCGCCCCCGCACCCACCTGCTCAACCTGACCAGGAACGACACCTTCGGCGCGGCCGCCTGCATGCCGACCGCCGATCAGCTACCAGGGACCGTGATGTTGGCCACCCGCGGCGCCGCCAGCCGAACATAATCCTCGGTCACCAGCGCCACAGAACGATCAAGCCGCCCCGCGTTGAAATAAAGCTCAGGCTGATCCAGCAACGACGGATCGGCGACCAGTTCAAGCCTGGGATCGTAGCTGAACGGCAACACCGTCCCGCTCACACTCCCCGCCAGCTCCTCGGCCTTCTCCTTGGCGGCGAAGGACACGTACGTACCGTCGTGCAGCGCCTTGACGGCCTGCAGATCGAGCCGGGCATCACCGGGCACGACGGCCAGCACGTGACGCGTCTGCTTCTTACCCACCTTCACCATCACGATCAGGCACTTGGCGGCCTGCGCCACATCATGCCCGCGCAGGGCGCTGACCAGCTCGGTCCGGCCCTCGGGCGCGTGCTCGATCACCCGGTACCGCGCCCCGCCGGCATCCATGTCGGCGATCAGGCGCTCGTAGGCGCCGTTCGGCTCACCATTCACCGCTCAACAACTCCTTCGCCGCGGCGATCCGCTCCTCGTCACGCTGGTAGAACACCCACTGTTTGATCTTGGTGCCGCGAACCAGCCCCGCCTTGGCCAGCACCTTGAGATGCTCGCCGCAGGTCGGCTGACTCACACCCAGCTTCTCGGCGATGAACAGCGAGCAGACGCCGTCCCGTACGAGATCGCCGTCGCGCTGCGGCGGAAAGTGACGTACGGGATCGCGCAACCACTCCAGGATCAGCAGCCGCTTGTCACTGGCCAGCGCCTTGATCAGGTCGACGTCCATCACTAAGGCATTATGGCAATTAGCTAATTACCTGTCTACCGAGGATGGGCCTGAGCACCCTCAAGCGCTTTAAGCGGAGGGAGTTGGGACAGGAGCCCCTTCACTGGCCTGCACCAACACAAACCCCTGCCCCCTGAACGCCAGTTGCATAGCCTCCCCACTCCCCCGCCCGATCAACGCCCCCACCTTCATCGTCCGGTTGATCCCGACCTCAAGCCCCGTACTCCAGCACACGGCCGACTGCCCATCGGCGAACGTCGGCATCCGCGCGGCGTCGAGCAGCACCGGAGTGCCATGCGTCGTCACCGCCACCCACCCGGTCCCGGTAACCGTCGTGTTGAACAGCCCCCCGGCCGCCACGCCGGCCCCCTGAACCCGCTTGATGTCCCAGCCGAGCTGCGGCTGGAACGCCAGCAGGTTACGCCCGTTGACCGTGAGCCCTTCGTTCTCAAGAAAGAACAGATGAATGTCATCGGCGTTGTCCGCCAGATACAGCAGCCCGTCGCCCCGCACCCGCATGAGCGAGGCGCCCTCCCCCGTCATGGCCTTCTTGAACAACTTCCCGAGCCCGCCCGACCCCTCGTAGTCGAAGTCCATCTGCCCCTGGAAAGCCACCATGGACCCCTGCTTGGCCAGCACCTCATGCGGAAGCTGGACCCGCAACATCTTGTGGTTCTCCAGGGCGAAGCCCGGGGGGAGCTGCTGGGAGTCGAGGTTGTTGAAGATGGAGCTACGCACGTTGTCCAGCCTTTCGCGGAGAGGAGGCGATGCGGCCAGCGTACGAACAATCCACCAAGAACGCGTGCCCTCAACCCCGGCACGCGCCACCCCACCAGGCCCCAGCCACGGACAGCCGATACCTGACCGCCAAGACCGACAACCAGGGATCAGCTACGCCCCTGACTACCCCTCATGGCCAGATCCCGCACGACCTCAATCAACTCAGCCGGATCGAACGGCTTGGTCAGGTACGCGTCCACCCCGATCCCCAACCCTCGGGTCCGGTCATCATCCTGAGCCCTGGCCGTGATGAGCACGACCTTGATGTGACTGGTGGCCTCCTCGGTACGCAACCGATGCGCCGTCGTCCACCCGTCCAGAAACGGCATCATCACATCGAGCGTGATGACATCCGGCATCACGTCGAGCACCCGATCCAGACAATCCTGCCCATCCGTGGCGGTAGACACCTCGAACCCCTCCAGGTTCAGGTTGACCGCGATGAGCTGCCGGATGACCTCATCGTCATCCACGACCAGTACTTTCCCAAGAACCTCGCCCACGGGCGCAAAGCTAACCTGTAGCGGCCCCGTCACGCCGGGTTTCGCGGGAAGTGTTCAAGGACCTTTATCTGGTGCCGAGCAGTACCGGGATACTGATAGCCTTTCACTCGGCGCGCCCCCTTAGCTCAGGGGATAGAGCACCGGCCTCCGGAGCCGGGTGCGTAGGTTCGAATCCTACAGGGGGCACACGATCTTGACTAGCGGTTCCGGCCGCTGACCAGGGCGAACATCGCAGGTACGGGCGGGCCTCCAGTCTCACGGAGTCCCGCCCGTTCTCGTTGACGCTCGCTGGTTGTGGACCAGTTGTGGACCATGATCGAGCTTCCGTTAGTGCCTACAACGGCGAGGCGGCTCCATGGCACCCGTGCTTCCTCAGATGCGATTGAGATCGGCGCGGGTCAGCAGATCCCCATATCACCCAGGTGCTGATGTCTCGTCGGGGGCCACGATCAGCGCGAGATCACTTGATCGGCTGGCCGGTCTTGTCGTTGTGCCAGACGGCCGCGGTCAAGGCCAGGACCTTGATGAAGATGCGGACGATGACGCCAGCCCGGGAGCGTCCGCCGTGTCGTTCGAGGTCAAGCTGGCCCTTGAAGGTCTGATTGATCGATTCGATGGTCTGGCGCAGCGGCTTGAACAGATGCGCGCCGGCCCGCTCGGCTTCGCCCGCGCGAGCCGGGCGCAACAGGGTGAGCGCACGGTCGGCTAACTCGCGTTCGAAGGCACGACCGTAGTACTGCCGGTCGGCGATGATCGTCTGATGGGGGTGCTCAGACAGCACCCGGGGAGCGGCGGCCAGCATGGCGAGCAAGACCTCGCGTTCGTCGGCCTTGGCGCCGCTCAGCGCGAACAGCACCGGCAGCCCGCCCAGGGTGCACACCAGGTGCAGGCGCAGTCCCCAGAAATACCGTGAGTGACTGGCGCAGTAGCCGTACTCGGCCCACCCGGCCAACGCGCTGCGCCGTGCGGTCTCCACCGAGCGCCCGCACTCCACCGGGGTGGAGTCGGCCACCCACACCTCATCGCTCCACAGCGCGGTGTCGCAGGCCAGCACCCGCACGACCGCCATGACCAGCCCGATCGAGCGACGCAGCCGCTTACCGTAGCCGGACTGCTGGGGCACGTAAGGGAACATGCCGCGCAGTTCCGCATGCGCATACCGCACCCAGCGGCGCTCGCAGTGAAAGCCCAGCAGCGCCGACAGCACCGCCAGCGTCACCAGCTCGGCATCACTCAGCGTGGGCGCGATGCCCACCTTCGGCCGCCACGGGACCAGCTCCGGCGCACTCTTCAGAAGATCATCGACCCTCACATAGAGTGCGGTTGCGAGGGTGTCCAGTTCGGTCGTCACAACCCGAGAATGGACATCCTCGCCCTATCTCCGCAGCTATGCCTTGGACTCATCCATCTAGTGGCCGGGCGGTATCGGGAAGCCATACCGTTCAGAAATCTCCCGCACGGCACGCTCACACGCGGAGTAGACAGGCTGGAAGTCGGCGTAGTGGAACTTGACGCTTGCGAAGGGCGTCTCCCCGCAAGGCACACCCTCATTTGTCCCGTGCCACCCACAGCGCCCGGCTTGGCCCTCGGTCTCCGGCTTGTGGTTAGCCGGATCGAACGGCTTGACCCAGATGATCTTCTTGTCGCCCATAGGTCGAACGTACACCGAGATCTCCGTGTTATCCGCCGATGTTCAGCAAGACGGTCACGACGACACCGGCGGCGAAGAACGCTCTGCGCGATCTGGCCTGGGAAGCCTGTGATGCTATTCCATGTTCCAGTCAGCAAAGCTCATAGTTGCAAGGTTTTCCTTCAGTGCGGTCACGATCGCGGGGTCTAGGTTGGCAAGGTCGTCACTGCTGATCTCGATGTGAATTGAGATTCTAAGCCCTGCGTTGGTAAAATGACTGACGATCTCTTCGTTGATCCTGGAAACGTCCCGAATGATGCGAGACGGATTTAGGGCAGTCGTTGCATACATACGATGCACCCTAGTTGATGGCGACTGCGCTCCTATTTCGCCTCCGCCAGTCTTCTCCGAATGGTCCTGGGCAACGGTTTCGATACTTTCCCCGGAGCCAGCTTTGTTACCGTCATCTGGAACAACCGTTGCCGTCCGCCGTTTCTCTTCGCGTTCCGCTTTCGCTTGCTCAGCTTTCTCATGGTCCGCCTCGATCTGCCGATTGGCGACCTTCGGATCCACGACGAGTCCGGATGCTTGCACATGACCGGTCGAAGAGAGGGTCAGTCCGATATAACGACCGTCGCCGTCGATGTAGTCGGCATATGCGATGCCTTCATTATCAGTGATGAGAACGGTATCAGGGCGTGTCAGGATAGTCGTGTGGAGGACGTCATGGGCGACGATTCGCGGCATGTAGACGTACTGGGTGAAGTACCCAGCTAGCTTTCCCAATGCGATGTGCGGTTCGTTAGACCATAGGTCGAGCCGATCGATCCAGCGACGCAGGAACGACACAGTGTAAGAGGTATAGACAAGCTCGGACTGCTCGGCTTTCCGAGTAACACGTTCGGCAAGGGTGCCGTTGCCGTTCATCAGGATCGCATCGATACAGATGGCGGCGTCTCCAGGTTCCTGGCTCGGGTTAAGGATCCAGCGGTACGCTTCCTTGATCGTCGCCTGCATCGTCTGCCGAGCCTGGTCGAGTCTCTGCCGAGCGCCGCGTGTCGCTACCGGTGTCAGGTTCAGGTCATCGGCAGTGTCTACGACGGATTTCCATGCCTTCCAGGCGCGGACGGCACGCAGCATGGTGTCGCAACGGTCTGCGTCGGGGGCGGCGAACACCAGAGCGTTCTTATGGATGCGAGCGTTGGTGCCGCGCCGCTGGATGAACTCGATAGCGGCTTTCTCTCCATCGGATACAGGCTTGCCGGCACCAGCCTTTCGGAATGCACGATTCGGACCGAAGACAACGAGCGCGGCGGTCGGTTCGTCATCAACGTCGGCGCTGGTGGCGGGCATCCGGTGGACTCTCTGGAACACTCCCTTGTCTTTCTCCTCCCTCAGAACGGCCATAAGCGTGTCATCTATGTCGTCATCGTGGTAGCCGTCGGCGCGGGAGCGCGCTAACTGAGCCAGGTTCTGTGACAGGCTCAGCGAGTATCGGTCGTCGTCACGGTCGATGTAGGAGCCCCGGTCAGCGATCTGCCGGAGCGCATCGGCTACGTGCGCGGGGTTGTCGCCCGGGTACGTCGCGCCAAGCACGACGCGCTTCTGTTCGATGCCACGGTTGACCGCGATCCGGCCGTCTTTGTCGCGGCGGTTCGCGGACGGCACCGATCCAAGGAACACGCAACGAGCGGCCCGTTGAGCCGCCATCGTGCGTCCCAGCAGCGGGATGTCCCGGTCGACCCCTGCGGCAGTCGAACCGTCTCCAGCCAAGTCCGTCTGGATGACCGGCCCCCACTTGTCGTCCAAATGGCTCGCAAGCTCCTCGACCACCTTCTGATCGTCCAACGGCACGGAGGCGGGCAGGATCATTGCAGATGTGTCGCCGCGCGTCCAAAGGGCGTGCACGACCGTCGCCATGAGTCGCAGGACACCGCGGGTCCGCTGGAACCGCTCCAGCGTTGACCAGTCCTCGTATAGGCGGGTGAACAGCTCCGGGTGAATAGGGTATGCATCGCGCATCGTGGTCTCGTACCCGTACTCACGGACCTCGGTGGGCACCTCAGACGGGTAGCGGTGGTAGAACTCGCGGAACTTTGTTACGACCATGTTCCGGGCGGCGACTTGCTCTACCCCGAATGGTTTGAAAAGCCGCCGTCGGACGATCTTGTATGACTCTTCCATCGTCGCTGGCTGCCATGGTGTTTCCACCCGGTGTATGACCGACCGAAGCCCCCGCAATGCCTCCAGGCCGGGAGTGCCACCCACCTCGTGGGCGTTGTCGATGATTCCGTCTCCCATGTCCCGTACCGAGTCCGACGCAGGCAGTGACACGACCAGAAATGCACGCGGCGCGTTCTTCGTCGCCTCCGTCAGCGACTGCACAAACGTCAGGTGCCCATCAAAGGTGCCCGCAGGCAGCGCGGGACCGTCACCTCCGGACGACCACAACTGCCTAAAGTACGCGACCCACTCGTCGATGAGGATCACGCATGGGGAGAACGCGTTCAGCAGATTCTCGAGTGTGGTCGTCGGCGGCGGCGAGCTCGCTCGGTCATACTCAGCAACCATGTCGTAGGCGACACGACCGCCCAGCTGCCAGGCGATCTCCCCCCACATTGTGTTCACCCGAGTGCCATCGGATTTCGCCGACCCGAGGACTGAGAGGTCGTTCCCGACGAGGACAACCCTATTCACCTGGTCCGGCAGTGCGTCGACACCTGCCTCAGCACACAACTCACGCAGCCCGTCGAGCCGGTCCGGGGAGATGCCCGAACAGGCGTGGTATACGCCGAGCAGCGAATGGGTCTTCCCACCGCCGAACGTCGTCATCAGGTCCACGATTGGGTCACCACCCCGGCCCGACATACGAAGCACAGCCTGCTTGAGCAGGTCACGCAATCCACGCGTGAGGAAGGTGCGCTCGAAGAACTCGGCTGGGTCGCCATACTCAGCCCCCGCCTTGCCCTGGTGAACGAGGCGAAGGTCAGCGGCAAACTGTGCCAACTGGAATGTACCCTTGGCGACGTCGTCATGCGGCGTCACCACGTCACGCCACGCTGGAAGCCCGCCAGCGGAGATCCGTACGTCAAGTTCCCGCTCGGCAGCCCGTTGCAGGCGGCGCTGGTCATCCTCGAAACGGACTCGCCGGAACTCGCGCCTCATCTCCTCTACCTGGTCCGCGACATCCGGGGCGCCCAACGTGCGCAACAGGTGCTCCCCGTCGACGAGGACCCGCTCACACCGGTCAGCCGTGAACTTCGCCCCCTCCGTGGCGTACTCGACCGCCGACCCTAACAGCACATCCACGCAGCGGCGTTCCTCCACACCGAGAAGGCCCTGGGCTACGTCAGCCCAACGCTGCTGCACGCACCACAACAGGAGCCATGCATCCCGATCTGAACCACCCGACAGAGGAAGCTCACCAGGCACGGTCAGCGCCCTTAGCCAATCGTCCCCGAACAGTTCCCTCATCCGTGGCACAGCCCAGTCCCTCAGCACCGGACGTATCATGTCCAGTACCTCACCGACCCGGTCCCGGTTCGACACCGCCATCAGAACAGCCCTTCCTGAGCTGACGACGCCAGCCGCGTCCACGCGTCGATAAGCGCGTTGTAGCGTTCCTCGTCCTTGGTCCTTTTCGTCTTCGCGGCCACTGCCGCGAGCCGATACGTCAACGCCCGAGCGGAATCGGCTACCCCGCGCTGCGTTACCTTCTGCAAAAGCGCGGCCGCCTCGACTTCGCCGCCACCGTCGATCAGCCGGTCAGCGAGGTGATGCACCGCTTCCCATGCGGTCGGACGGTCGTCTTGCAGCGGATCCCAGCCTCTATCTAGGACATCACCACCTAACACAGCGACTTTTCCTCCCTTGCTCGTTACGACCTGGGCACGCATCACATCGTCGACGCTGATGCCCTTCGCTCGAGCTAATTGATCCGCTTCTCCGAATGGACCCTCTGCCCAGCCGTGCTTCTGCCACCAGGTCACTGCGAACTGCGACTCAGAGTCCAGCTCGCCTTCCTGCTCCTCCTGGACCTCTCCGAACACAGAGTTAATCAATCGCAGCGCAGCGTCTACATCTACGCGCGCACCCGACTGACCCGCCACTATCGCGTACCGGGAGTAAATCGACATCCCTGGCCCCATCACGGCCTGCGCCATGTCCACTGGCAGAATCGACGTAGCCTGCAGATCGCGCACCGCGCTTCCCAGTTCACGGCGTAGAGCTTTTGTAAACTCACCCAATGAACACGACGTCGCCGTAGGGCTACGAAGTCGCGCCGCCATGACGACGTACGTTGCAACCGCGCTTGACCCAAGCCCTCGAAGTCGCGTACCTCCAGTGCCAAGAATCGGCCATGTACCCGTGATCTCCAATCCAGCATCAATCATCGCTGTCAGGATCGAGGCCCAGCGCGATTGTTCATCTTTTCCGCCGTTTTGCTCCTTTGATGCATAGACGACTAACATTGGAAGCTCAGGCAGCATAGCCTTTTGTAGATTTACGAAAGTTTCCGTAAACCCGTCGATGAAATACTGCTTGGCCGCATCCCGACTTCCCCCGTGACGCGAGGGGATCGCTGTTAATTCACCTGTCTTAGGGGTGGCAACAGTGCCGTAGAGATCGCTATGAACAGTCCGCAGGGCCTGTCGATGCCATACATAGAAATAGTCAGAGAGGTCTGCGTACCCAATCGCATCGAAATATGGAGGGTCAGTTGCTACTAGGCCCTTTGTCGGTGGCTGGCTAACCCGCGCGTCGAAGCGCTGTACTGTGCCCACCCCGGTAGCAACCAAAGATAGCGATGCCAACATTGTATCTACGCACTGTAACCAACTGCCTGCGCCTCGAGCTAAGGGGTTCGCTTCGGCGAAGTCCCATGTCATTGGCAGGTCGTTCCGCGGAAAAGCGCGCTCCGCCTTCCCCGTACCCGACCGTGAATCCAACTTCCAGCCACTCTGTGTAGAGCCGAACTGCGCCCTCTTGCCGAGTGCAAGGCCAAGCATAGACGACACAGCATCTGCCCATTCTCGACTGCCGCCGTCACTTATGACGGTGCTGTGAATATCCGCGACCAGATTAGCAAAAGTCGCTAAACACAATAATTGGCGTGGTGTATGCAGCGCCGCCCACGTGTTAATACCATATGGCCCTACGCGAATACCTTGTCCATTGACATTGATCGGAACGTCAGCTGAGTCGTCTGTGATAGCAACTTCAGAAGCCGCTCGAAGCTCTTCAGGCGTTGGCGTCCGGTATATGCGCACGGTCTTGCCTTGGACAGTGATCTCGGAGACAACTGCAGTCATCCGAAAGCCTATGCGTCCCTTCTGACCCTGAATACGTAGGTGATCACCGTCAAGAGTGGCACCGCACGCAACGCAGGCAAAGACCCCGTCACCGATCTTCGCCGCAGGGGGTGCTCCACCGACCCTCTGCCCACTGATCACGTCGAGGTGCACATTTTTGCTTTCAACACGAGGTTGAATCCAGGCTAGTTCGTTTTTTCTCTTAGAGAGCCACCACGACGTTGACAGTAGCGTCTCGATACCACAGGCAGGGCTTGGGCAAATGGCGGTGCGTGCCCACAACCATGCCACGGGAGTCTCCCCGGGCTCAGCCGGATAAGCATGCTTGAGTTTTTCCCATGCTTGGTTGCGGATCCGTTCGGCGTAGTAGATGACGTCTCGGGCCACTCCCTTATAACCGCTGTACGCCCTAACTCTCTCCGAGGTATCGAGCAATATTTCCTGTTCATCCCTGACGATGAGTTTGCCTCGTCCCCTCTTCGGTTTCGGCGCCTGAAGGGGTTCCGGATGCAAGGGCTGCTGTCCATAAACCTTAGGAAGGAGCTCCGTGAGGGTTCGGGAGATAAGAACGGGAACGGGGTTGAGATCGGATCCATAAGTGGGCAGTCCAAGGCGCTGTGCCTCCATGAGGGTGGAGCCGCCGCCGCAAAAGGGGTCCATAACGATGGGAACACCCGCAGGGAATTGCTTAGCGAGGATCTCGCGGGCTTCGGCGAGGGTATCGTCGTCCGGAAGATCAGCGCCGTTGGCGACCAGCCGTTTGATGACATCGAGGAGGTAGATGCGTTTTTCCTCGTCACCAGGATCATCGACGAGAGCGGCGAACAGCAGGGCGCGCCATGCAGGTAGAGGCATTGGCGCGAACCACTTGTGCAAGTTGCGGATGGTGCCGGTCTTGCGGTCTTTATCGGCTTTGCAGGCGGCGTTGATGTCGTCGAGGGGAAGCGCGACCTCGATGAGCTTGCGGTTCATTGCTGCATCTCCTGACCATCATCCCAGAACTGGCGCCACTTGAAGTTGATGTGGTTACTACGCGGGTCCGCCGGGGTGGTAACCGGATTCCTGACGTAGCGAACAGTGGTGGTTCCGTCTAATTGGACTTCGACCAGGCTGAGGACGGCACGGTCGCCCTTATTCAGTAGCGTCACGGTTTCCTGCCGAGTGAGAATGAAGTCCTCTGCCCCGGCGACGCGCCCCTTGACTTCGATAAAGTCCAAGCCGGCAGGCGTGTCCGATTCAATGTCGTAGCCCGGATTGTTGTGGGCCATCTCTCGGGGCTTATGCCCCAGGGCGCGTTCGACGGCGAGGGTGGCCTCGACCGCCGCCCGTTCGACCCGCTCCGTCTCTCGGGCATAGGCGGTAGCTGCCTCACGGTCTTCCTGTGCGGTGAACCAGCCGTTGGGGACAACGAGGCATGCGCCGGTGATGCGAGGAGTGCGCGGATTGATGCTGGCCTCGCGGTCGAGGGCAGCCATGCGTACGTTAAGCCGACGGGTGAGATTGTCTGCGCGGGCTTGGAGCTGGCTCGCGCTGAACTTCTTCTGCTTGCCTGCCCGCTCATCTTCGCGGAGTTCCGCTGCGCGCCGATCCCAGTAACTGATGGCGCTGGTGAGGCGTTGCCTAACGAGGCGGCGACTCTTGTCGATGCGTTCGGCGGTGCGGGCGGTGACCTCGGCGGCGTGGTCGCGTGCGACGGTGGTCGCTGCAAAGCGGGTGAGCCTCTGCTCGACATCAGCGCTGCTGAACCCTGGCTCTCGAGTAACTGCGGATGCCTGATTCAGTCGTTCGCCGACGAGGGGTTCCAGGTTGGGAATGGGCGTCTGGGTGAGGGCAGTGATGGTCCCGTCGGCGCCGAGGCGCAGGTACTGGGCGCGGCGGCTGATGACGAGAGGCTGGCCGTCTCTTCCCGTGCGCCCGTCGACGATGTCGTGCTCAAGAAGGCACACCAGGTACGGGGTGATGCTCGGGTCGGTTGGGTCTCCAAGGATGGCCCCGCGTCGGAGACTGTCGGAGTGATCGTCCCCGATAAGGCTGATCACCGCGGCCATTAGCGGGTGGCCAGGGTGGATGAGGTCAGCTTCGGTCACGTGCCCTGGGATCCGGCGGGTGGCCGGGTCGAACGTAATGCGGTGGTAGGAGGTGACGACGGGGACGCCGTGGCCGATGACTCGGTCGCGTTCGCGAATGCGTGAGGGGACGTTCCGGAGTTCGTAGCGGTGCTGTTCACGGGCGCCTGGGCGGCCGCCGAGCGCGGTGAACGCGTCGAGGAAGAACGCCTCCACGTGGTGAGGTTGGAGGCGTGCAGCTTCCGCGCGTTCCATTTGCCGGCGGACCTCTTCAACCATGCCGCCGTCGAGGGAAGTGGGGACGAGTTGCTCGTTGGCAAGCAGGTCGGAAATGCCGTCACCGACGGTTGCGTCGACGACCTCGAACAGCTTTTGCTGCTGGGCCGGATCGTCGCCATATCGAATGGCGTCGATCATGAGGTCGCGCAGGGGCTTGCCATCGAAGACGGCCCCAAGGACATCGAAAACTCGGCCGCCGAGCGCAGCACGCTGCTCCTCAAGCTTCTGCAGAAGGCGCGTGAATACGTCACCTTCTCGGGTGCCTTCGGCCAGCAGGCTCCACATGTGACAGACGTTCTGCTGCTTGATGCGATGAACGCGGCCGAACCGCTGCTCGATACGGTTCGGGTTCCACGGCAGGTCATAGTTGATGAGTAGGTGCGCATTCTGCAGGTTGACGCCTTCACCGGCCGCATCAGTTGCAACGAGGAAGATGCACCGGTCGTCTTGGCGGAATATCTCCTGTGCCTTCTTCCGATCTTCCCGTCGAGTGCCACCGTAGATGGTGACAACCGCGTCATCACGGCCCAGATGCTGCCGGAGACGGGTCGTGAGGTCGTCCAGGGTGTCCTTATGCTCGGTGAAAATGATGAGCTTGCGACGGGCTCCAGACGCGTCGCGCATCTGCTCGTCATCGTCGAGAGTGTCTCGGAGCGCGTTCCACTTGGCGTACGTTGGGCTGTTGCGGATCCGCTGGGCCTGCGCGACCAGATCTTCAAGAATGCCGACCTCTGTGGCAAGCTCGTCAACGGTGTGGGCCGCTGTCGCGCTGGACAGATTCTCGTCCTCGAGCTGGGTGCGTTCCTCATCAGTCAAGTCGTCGACATCGTCGAGGTCTTTCGGTATTGCCGGTGCCTCGGTGTCCACGATCCGCGCGCCAAAGCGTGCTTCGCTGAGTTCAGCACGCAAGCGGTTGAGGCGCCGCTCCAAGGAGCGATAGATCGCTTCTGGGCTGGAGGCAAGGCGGCGCTGAAGGGTGGTAAGGGCGAAGCCCACAGCGACGCGTCGTCGCCCGTCGCCGGTATTAAGCCGATCAGCGAGGTTCATCTGATTGCGCACGTAATCGGTGACGGCGGCGTAGAGATCCGCTTCGGGATCGCTGAGTAGGTAGCGGACAGTATAAGCTCGACGCTCTGGGAAGAGGCGCGTCCCCTCGAAGGTGAGCAGGTCTTCTTTGACCATGCGCCGCATGAGGTCGGACACGTCAACGCGGCGAGTGCCTTCGCGCGGGGCGCCCTCAAACCGGTCGCTGTCGAGCAGCCCCATGAATAACTGAAACTGTTCTTCCTTCCCGGAGTGCGGGGTAGCGGTCATTAGCAGAAGATTGCGGGTGGAAGAACCGAGGCGCTCGCCCATTTGATAGCGCTTGGTCTTCTTGACCTCGCCAGCCCATACCGTTGCGCTTAACTTGTGAGCCTCGTCGACGATGATAAGGTCCCATTCAGTGTCGCAGGCCTTGTCGAGAATCTGCTCAGAGTTGCGCGCCAGGACATCGAGACGGCACAGCCACAGGCCGCCGCGTTCGAAACAGTTCCCCTCAGTTTCGATTTTTTCACGAGTGAGCAAGTTGAACGTGAGGTCGAACTTCTCAGACAGCTCGTCCTGCCATTGATCTACGAGAACTCCTGGTGCGACGATCATGACGTTGTGGGCGTCCCCACGAAGGACCAATTCCTTCACGAGCAGGCCCGCCATGATGGTCTTACCGGCGCCGGGGTCGTCTGCTAGCACGTATCGGAGTGGATGCCGCGGGAGCATCTCGCCATAGACTGCCCGCAACTGATGAGGGAGCGGGTCAACGTTCGAGGTACCGAGAGCGGTGTGCGGGTCAAACAGGTGCGCCAAGCGCATGCGGCGCGCTTCGGCGGCGAGACGGAAGCTGCGCCCATCGGCATCGAAGGAGAACGTCTGGCCTTCAGTGAGGACAGTTAGCTGCGGCAGGTTCTCCCGGTAGACGAGCTTCTCGGCGATGCGGCCCTGGTCGTCGCGGTACACCACCTCGAACGCGTCGTCAGTCAGGCGCACGACCGACTTGATCGTCACCGGGTCCTGCCCCACGAGCCCTCGGATGCGGGCTTCGGCACGCAGGACAGCTGTCAGGTCATCCTGCTCCGTCACCAGCACCAACTCGCAGTCTCCATTGCGGCGACAGGGACAAGGAGCGCTCGCTCTAACATCGTGAGCCCCGCCTTTCGTCTGTAGCCGTGATGATCAAGCCTGCGCCGACAACACCACTCGTTCGATCGTTCCATCAGCAGTCTTTTGCTGAGAGAACACCATCTCAGCCGGGATGTCGAAAATACACCAGAAGTTATGAAGATGTAGCGCGGGACTGGAAGGGGAGTCTGTGAAGCTATTCGACTACTTAAGATCCTTTGGTCGCTACTGTCCAATTTCTTGGAGCGCTCAGCTCCATATGTCTTATCTGTCATGACGATCGCGCACTTCGACACTCACCGACCGTGGTTGAGGCGATCGACGCCGAGGCCCTCCTAATGAGGAGGGCTTGGCCGGGGTCTCCAGACGCGCATCGAGGTTCCGTCCGTCCTCGCTGACCCTCACCGCTTGAGCGCGTGGTTCAGATTCCTGCCGATTGGACCTGATCAGGTTGCAAGGGCAGCCTCGATTCGGCGATTGATCTGGCTGTCGCGCCCATCGAGGCACTTGGCGTACCGCTTGAGGAGGACCTCCACGCTGTTGCCAGCGCGCTCCGCCACCACCGTCGCGTCAACTCCTGCGTTGAGCCACGTGGACAGGGCGGCGTGGCGCAGGTCGTAGGGCTTTCCGGCGAGGGGTGAGGCGACCTGTTGCGGGGTCAAGGCGAAGCGGCGGGCCTCTTCCCAGGCCCGTGAGTAAGTCGAAGCGCCGAGGACGCCACCACGTTCGTTTCGAAACAGTCGGCCGTCTGTGGCCGTGCCAAACTCTTCGAGGTGCGCCCGCAGGATGCGAACCAGTTCCGGCGGGATCGGCACGGGCCGGACCTCTCGTTCCTCTCGCTGCTTGAGCCCACGCTTGTCGTGCACTGTCCCGCTGTCGGTCCATTGCTTGCCGCTGCTTGGACGGGTGACTTCAAGAGTGAGCAATCCCCATCTTTCCTCCGGCAGGAGGCAGTCGGTTTCCCTGAGCCCGATCGCCTCGGCCGGGCGCAGGCCGGCGAAGTACAGCGTGGCGAAGAACGCCACGAGGCGGCGGCCTCGCCCGCGGTGCCAACTGCCGACGTAGGAGAGGCTCACGAGGAGTTCGCGGGCCTGGGCGGGGTTGATCACGCATCGCCGGTCAACGGTGTTGTCCCTGGCAACCTTCTTCTGCTTGACGCGCTTGAGTGGGTTCTCGGCCAACTCGCCGAGGTCGATCGCGTATTCAAGAGCGGTGTTCAGGCCGCGGCGTCGGCGGGCCGTCGTGTCGGCTGCTGCGCGCTTGCCGTCGCGTGTGAGGGAGAGTTCCTCGCAGACGTTGCGCGCTACGATGGGGTCTGCGAGGTCGCTCACGTTGATGGTGCCCTTTTGGAGCAGGCGAACGGCGTAGTCGAGATGAGGCGGGGCCGCCTCGTCCTCCCTGTGCGGTATGAGGGCCCACTGCATCGCGGCTCTGATCTCTCTCTTGGAGAGACCGGAAGCCTCGTCGGCCAGGAGGGCGAACGTGGCAACCGTGAGACTGTCCACGATGCTCTCGCGGGTCTTGGCAGCGGCACCTTTCCAGCGCATGCACACGTACTTCCGGCAGAAGTCGTACCAACTCAGAGCCACCTTCTCCGTCTTCGTCATTGAGGCGGGCAGGCCGGTGACCACGTCGAAGGGTTCACCCTTTTTCGCGGCCTTGAGGAGATCCGCGCGGAAGTGATCGGCGAGCGCCTTGGTCAGGAACGCCTTGGACTTCGGCTCCGTACCGACCTTCCATCGGAGTTGGTACGGCTTGGCGCGGCCCTTGCGGCTGCGGATGCTCCAAATCACGACGTCATGGGTCTGCATCTGTCGTTCTCCTAGGCTGCGGTCTGCTCGAAGGTGGCGAGCCAGGCGTCCAGGTCGCAGCGGCGGACCTTGCGCTTGCCGTTGGGGAGTTTCAGGGACCTTGGACCGCGGCCGGTGTTCAGCCAGCGGTAGAAGGTGGACTTCGGGACATCGATCTCGTCGAGGACCTCGGCGATGGTGAGCAGGGTCTTGGGGCGCGTCGTCATGGTGGTGACTGCCTTTCGGGCATCGTGATCAGTGCGGGGTGGCGCCTCGACGGTTGTGCTTGGCGGCTGGTCGCCGAGGGTGCTCATGGCTGGTTGTGGACGGGGCAGCCGTCCCAGCCGTCCCAGGCTCATTTCCGCAGGTCAAGCCTGGGACGGCTTGATTTGGCGGGACGGGTCATGCCGTCCCGGCGGTAGGAGCCGTCCCGCTCTGACCTGCGGTGACGAGGCTGGGACGGCTGGGACGGTTCTCCCTCTCGATCGGCACGACATCGGCCTCTGGGACGGGGCCGAGGCTCGGGCAGTAGCGCCCCCAGGCGTCGGCGAAGTCGGCGCGCTGGTAGCCCTTGGCCTGCATGCCGTTGGGGAAGCGAATGTTGCCCGAGCGGATGTCGTACTCGCGCAGCATCGTGCCGAGCTTCATCGCGGACAGTCCGGCCGGGCCGTGGTCGGCCCATTCGCTCTCAGGGTCGGCCTTGAGCCGCTCCAACAGGACGGCGGTGGGCAGGGCGGTGTCGGGGCCGAACGCGGTGCGGCAGGCGGCCAGCAGCCGTATGCGGGCCGAGGTCTGGCCGTTGTCGTCGGCCTCGGCGGTCAGCGTCAACGTGGCGGTGCGGGCACAATCAGGCCAGCTCTCCCCCGCATGGTCGGCAACGATGACCAGCGGTTCCCAGGTGTCGGCGGCGCGGTCTTCCACCGGCATGCTGGGCTCTGCCGCTTCCAAGACGGACAGGTCAGCGCGGAGCCACAGGGTCAACTCGGCGGCCAGATCGCGCAGCGGAGGCCGGTCGCGGCGGTGCCGGTACGGGGCTGCGGTCTCACCCGGGGCGCGGCGGCGCATCCGGATAACCACAGCGCGGTCTTCGATGGTGTCGGGCATTGCGCCGATGCCGGCCAGCGCGGCCATGGCGAAGGTCGGGATGCTCTCCACGCGGTTGGTGGCGGCGTCGTAGCGCTTGGCCGGGCGGTTGCGCTGGTGCCCAGCGTTCAGGAGGCCGCGCAGGTCTTCATTGCCGTCCGCCTTGGGGCCGAAGATGGTGTCGGCCTCGTCCACAAGCATGGTCGGCGGGTCTTCGGTGATGGAGCGGTAGACGGCGGCGCTGGATGAGTTGACGGTGATGAACGGGTCGTGGCAGGTGGCCTCCACCACGTCCAAGAGCCGCGACTTGCCGCAGCGCTTCTCCGGGCCTCGGATGACCAGGCGGGGAGCGTGCGCCCAGGCCGGTTGGGCGTGGGTGGCGGCGATCCACAGCGTGACCGCATCGGCGGCCTCGGGACTCGGCAGGATGACGTAGCGGGTGAGTGCGGCGCGTAGCCGGTCAAGCAGCGCGGCGCCGTTGAGTGGGCGGTGGTTCATGAGTGGTGCTCCTTGATGAATCTTCATGCGGCCCTGCGGCGGCGGGGCTGAGCTTTCATGCCTGCCGACAGGCCCGAGGAGATGACGGCGGCGATCTCGCGAGGCGGGTTTGGTTCGCCTTCGGCGTTGGCAGCCTCGGCGGCGGATTGGAGAGCGGTAATGACGACCTCGGCGGGCAAGACACCGCATGCGACGAGCTGGCCGAGGTTGAAGGCGGCGGTGTTGAGGCTGCGGTTGCGGGTGCCGCGCCGAGCGGTGGCCACGCGTGCGACCTCGCCGCATAGGGCTGCCTCGCCGTACTTGCTGAGGCGGTGGCTGGGCAGGTTGGCCAGCAGGTCGGCGGCGCTGGGCAGCGGTGGCGGAGTGGCGGGTGTGAGGGCCTGGGTGAGCCAGGCCGGGAGCGGTGCGGGTGGTAGGTCGCGGGTGATCTCGTACGGGCCGGTGCCATCCGGCTGGCTGACGTGGCTGCCGGGGCCGACGACGTAGCCTCCGCAGGCGCGGGTGTCGATCAGCCAGCCGAGGCCGCCCTTGTGGCCCGCGCTGTTGCGTAGCCGTACGCCCTCGGGCGCGGTGAAGTAGAGGTGCGTGCCGCCGCGCCGGGTGCAGACGGTGAAGGTGTCGGCCGGGTACGGCTGGCCGTGCTCGGCGCAGAGCAGGTGGAAGACCTGCTCTCCCGATTGCGGGTGGTGCTCGGCGTAGGTCGCGGGTGGGTGGTCTCCGCGCTTGGGCTGGTCGAGGTCGATCACGACCAGGTGGGACGGACCGCAGGCGATGCCGATGTTGTACGGCTGGCGCGGCCAGAACGCGGCGATCCGGTCGGTGTCGGTGGTGGCGTGCCGCTCCCAGTCGTTGAAGCCGCGCAACGGCTTCTTGCCTCCCGGGGTAAGCGGAAAGACGTGCCAGCCGCGGGCTGCGGCCTGCAGGGCGTAGCGGGTCAGGTCAGGCCACCCATTGGACGCCTCCTTGACCACAGGAAGGCGGAGGCGGTTGACCTCGGTGAGGTCCTGGTGGAGAGCGTCCAATGGGGAGGCGGCGTGCGGGACGGCCGTGAGCTGTGCCCGACCGTGGCGGCGTGCATCGTCGCGGATGTCGGTAGGTGTCATGCTGGCAGTGCCTTTCCTCGTGATCGGGGTGGGTGGCCTCGGCGGTTGTGCTTGGCGGCTGGTCGCCGAGGCCGTATCCCGGTGCGGTGTTGGCGGAGCTAGAACGGCGGCTTGTCGCCCGGTGAGGCGGTAGCGGCCTCTGGGCCGGTGCGCGACTTGCGCGCGGCCCTGGCGGGCTTGGCGGTGGCGAAGCGCAGGGATGGGCCGATCTCGTCCACGGTCATCTCGAAGACGGTGCGTTGATCGCCCTCGCCGGTCTCGTAGATGCGCATCCGGAGCTGTCCGGAGGCGATGACGCGGGTGCCGCGGGTGAGTGACTCGCAGACGTGTTCGCCGAGGTCCCGCCAGGCCGAGCAGCGCATGAACAGGGCCTCGCCGTCTTCCCACTGCTCAAGCTGCTTGTTGTAGACGCGCGGGCTTGAAGCGATGGTGAAGGTGGCGACGGCCGTACCGGTCGGGGTGAAGCGCAGTTCGGGGTCGTTGGTCAAGTTGCCGACGATCGTGATGGTGGTCTCGCCAGACATGGCGGGCTTCCTTCCTTGGGGTTGGGATCAGCGGGTGCCGTCGCGGTGGAGGCGGCGGGCGTAGACGTAGAGCTGCCAGCCGAGGCGGGGCCGCTTGCCGGTGCCGTTGCAGGCACGGCAGGTGCGGTTCTTGCCGCCCGGGCGGCATCGGGCGCAGCGCCTCCAGGGCGACGCCAGACAGAAGACGATGTAACAGAGAGTCACGGCTGGTAGGCAGACGACTAGAAGGGTGATGAGACTGGTCATGAGGGCCTCCAGGGCCGTTTCCGGGGTTCCGGCAGGTCGAGCTCTAGGCGCTAGACCCCTGCTAGATCAGGGATTTGGGCTCTAGGGCAACCTCTAGACCTAGAGGGGCGTGCCTCTAGGTCTAGAGGCGATGGCGAGAGCTAGGAAGCCTTGCCTTTGTCACGGTGAGTGACAGCAGTGACGATGTCGTCGCGAGCGATGCCGATGCGGTTCGCGCCCTTGCCACCACCCTCGGGCGTGCCCCACACCTGCATAGAGCGGACGCCGTACGGCTTGAGCGCGGTCGTGAGCTGGGCCGTCTTCGCGCCGCCCTCCAGGCTCGCCCATGTGCCGTAGACCTCGGGCCGCAGTTCGGCCAGGCGATCGACGATGACCTCGTTCCACACCTTGGTCTCCGACGGCGGGACCACGGCCAGGATGTCGGCCAGCAGGTCGAAGGCCGGGGTAACGTGCTCGGGTGTCTCGCCGAGGGCGTGCCCGGTCAGGGTTCCGGCGGCCTTGCGGAGGGCGTAGGCGCGATCGGCGATGAGCTGGGTTTCGGGGGTGTTGAGGTAGGCGGCCTTGACGACCTTGGGCATCGGGGTTGCGCCGACCAGGTATCCGGTGCCCGCGTCCTTCTCTGGGACGAAACCCGTGGCGCGGATGCCGTTCTTGTAGGCCGAAGTGCCGAGGATCATGTCGTTTTCGAGCTGGCCGGCCACCCGCAGGCAGTAGCGGATGGAGACGTTGGCGGAGATGCCGGTGGGCAGGCTGTCTCTATCCGGGCGCTGGGTGGCCAGGATCAGGACCACGCCGAGGGCGCGGCCGAGTTTGATGATGAACTCGGCGTCGTCGCCTGCCTTGTCGCCGTGCTCGGCGTGGGCGAACAGGTTCTGGCACTCGTCGATGATGCACACCAGCGGATGCAGGCCCAGAGAGCGCTTGTCAGCGATCTGCCGGGTGACGCGCTTGTCCGGGCAGACATCCGCGGGCAGGGCCTTGAGCGCCGCCGAGCGGCGCATGACCTCCTTGCGCAGCAGGATCAGCGAGTCGGCGGCGTAGGCGATGGCCTCGTCTTCGATGCCGGAGACGTAGCGGTGGCAGACCTTCTCGTACGGGTCCAGGTCTCCGGTGCCCTTGAGCTCGTGGAACCACGCTTCAACGGTGGGATCCAGGACCACTCCGGCGGCCAGCTCGCGGATGGAGGAGGTCTTGCCCTGCCCGGGCTGGGAGCCGATGAGCACGTTGTGCTGGATCAGCGGCACCGTTACCAGTCGGCCACGCGGGTCGTTGCCGAACGGGACGCCCTTGAACACGTCGTGAGAGCTGGCCTGCTTGAGTGGCGAGCGCACGATGGTCTTGGACAGGTCCTTGTCGCCCACCCAAAGGATCAGCCGTCCCTCGTGGATCGAGGAGTCGCCCTCGGGCCAGATGCAGCCGAGCGGGCGGCGCAGCGCGGACGCGAGCCGGTCGCGCTTGTCCATGACGTCGGCCACGGTCACGCCGTACGGCAGGTCGATATCGGCGCGCCAGCCGGGGCCGTCGCGGGTGATCGGGGCGACGAAACGGATGGCGTCCTTCGGGTTCTTGGACAGGGCTTGCGTGATACCGGCGATGCCGAGCACGCTCAGCGAGCGGACGACGATGTCGCTGGTGAGTTTCTCTACCTCGGACGCGATGACGGCGCGGTTGATCAGTGGACGATCGGCGGGCTTGCCGAGGACGCCAAGGGCGGCCAGCGCCACGGCGAGGGCCGTCCACTGGATCTGCGTCGGCTGGTCGGCCACCATGGTGGCCAGGATCAGCAGCGTGATCAGGGCCGCGCCGGTGACCAGGACACGGAGCCGTACGCGGGAGTCTCGTTGTCTGCTCAGCTTGAGGTATCCCTCGTAGTCGGCCTTCTGGACGGCGGCGAGCCGTACGGGTTCGCCCTCCAGGTCGAAGGTCCACCGGACCATGCCGCTCACCAGGCGAACCAGGCCGCGCGGGGTGCGTACCATCAGGCGTCCGGCGTACAGCGGGGTGCGCAGGATCTGGTAGCCGGCCACGTGCGCGTAGTGGAGGCTGGCCCACCTGAGCGTCTCGATGGCCTCGGCGCGCGAGCACAGCCACAGCGGAACAAGAGGCTGGCGACTGCTCGCCTTCCGCTCCAGACTCGCCCGCCAGTCCGGACGGTCCCGACCGGGCTGGTCCACGCGGACGATCTCGCCTTCCAGTACCGGTCCGTCCGCGCTCTCCGATACCGGCTTGGGCTCGCCCTTCGACCGGTCGGCGTCGGGCTGGTGGGCGTTGCGTCCGGAGCGGGCGGCGTCGAGGTCGACGATGTCCGCCCCCTTGTCGCCCTGCCGGTCCGAACCCGTAGCGTCCGGACTGGCGGGCCGTTCCGGCGTGTTGTCCTCCGGGTCGTGGTTGGGGTCGTCGGGTCGCTGCGTCATGATGAATGCACCTCTGTTGCCTTGTGCGTAGCGGGGTCCTGGGGCGCGGTCGTTGTCTTGGCGGATGAGGCCGCGCCCCACGTGGCGGTCAGAGACGATGCGCGGTCGGACCGCGTTTCGTCCGGTCGGTCGGTGGCTGTGATGTCGGCGGTCGGCGTATGCGGTCCGTCGGCCTCGGTGATGCCGAGTTCCGTCCGCCAGGTGGCGGTGAGCAGTTCGATGCGGTCCTCGGGGAACGGTCGCTGGGTCCGAACTTCGGCCAGCAGCATGGCCGTGATCGCCTGATTGCGGTCGAAGGTTCGTCCGGGGTAACCGGTGACGCTCCAACGGTCGCCTCGGAGCTCAGCCACATTCGGGCAGGCGTCGGAGGTCATGTGCGTGTCGGTGATGCTCAGGGTCATCAGGCGGCCTCCCCTTCGGGTATGGGACCTTCTGTTTTCAAATGCGCCAGGAGTGCTCCCGCCCGATCAGTGGAGATGCTCTGGCCGCGTTGGCGGATGGCATCGCGGAGTCGGTCACGGGTCAGTGGTTGACCCTGCGCGGCCAGCTCGGTGGCGACGCGTCGTCCCAGAGGCAGGAGGTTCGCGACGTTCGGCGGTGTGCTGGTGCGCGCCTTGCTGCTGCGCTTGCGGCCACGGGCCGCGCGCTTGGGCAGGACGGGCGGGAGGACCGGACGGTTGTTCTCGTTAGTGGCCTGTACCTGGATGGATGGAGCCGGGTGAATCTGGATGTCTTTGGGCGCGAGTTCGCCGAGGCGGTACAGGGCACGTTGGCGGCGGGTGGCCTTCAAGCGCCACAGCAGGCCGTACCGGTCCTGTAGCTCCGTCTTGGCCAGGATGCGCTCACGCTCGCGCCCGAGGGCCTCGGGATAGCTGCGGATCTCCCACAGCACCATGCGGCGCCACAGCGCGATCGTCGCCAGCGGGGCCAGCAGCCAGCGCGAGCGCCGGATGCCGTCCATGTGGTCGGGTCTGGCGAGGTCCGCGCGCTTGCGGACGACGTGGGCACCGACCTCGATCGCGATGACCCACAGCAGCGGGAGCAGCGCGTGCGCCACCACGGCGAACCAGTCGGTGCGTCCGGGCGCGCTGAGGTAGGCGGCCACGTTGAGGTAGACCGTCGCGGCGGTGAGCGCCCACGGGATGAACCGCAGCCAACCCAGCCGCATGCCGAGGCGGGCCAGCACGATGTCCAGCGCGGAGAAGGCCGCGATGCCCAGGTCGATGCCGAGCGGCACCGTCCAGGCGAACCAGCCGAACGAAGGGCTGGCGGCGCTGGCAACACGCTCGAAGCTGTTGACGAACCCCAGCAGGCCGAGCATCCCGGTTACTGCTGCGGTGGCGGTGATGGCGGCGCGTTCTCCCTCGGTGAGCGGGCGGATCGTGTCCGGACTGGTGTTCATGCCGCCACCGCCTCTGCACAGTCCAGGCAGATGCCCAGGTGGCGCGGCAGCACGTACCCGACATCCGTCAAGCACTCGGGGCAGGTACGCCGCGCCGCGTTCGCCTTGGCCAGAGCGCTCCACTGACGCGGGCTCACGGTGCGCTTGGGCAGGGCGAACCGCACGTCGTACAGGTAGGCGGCGCGGACACCGGGGGCGCCGTAGCGACGCGAGCACCACAGCACCTGGGCCTGTACGCCCTGCCCGCCCGGCCGTAGTCCCTCGGCGGTGAGCTGGCGAAGAGTGCGCAGGTGCGGCGGGGCCATCTTCCACGGGTAGGTGGGGATGCCGTACCGGTCGCCGGTGGGGTCCCAGAAGCGGGCCCGGATGCGGCTTGCCATTTAAGCCACCTCCAGGTCGTCCAGCTCGGTGGCGTACGCGGCGATCTCGGTGGGCGTGCGGCCAGCCCAGATGCCCGAGGTCGGACGGGCCTCCAGCGCGTACAGCTCGCAGAACAGCAGGGCGGGGCAGGTGGCGCAGATTTCGCGGGCCACGGCCTCGCGGGCGGCGCGCTCCGGGGTGCTCTCGATCGTCAGTCGAGGGCCGGTGTGCAATTCGGGGTCGTAGGTGCATTCGGGGAGCGGTGTTTCGCCGTCAACCCGCCATGCAGTTTCGACTTCGGCGAGCGACATACGGGCCGGGTGGATTGGGTGGTTCGTGTGGAGTGCCACTGGTGGATCTCTCTTCCTACGGTCAGTTGCTGACGGTCTGGACGAACCGCGCGAACGACTCGGACGCGCTCATGACCAGGTGGGCCGCCGCCTTGACCACGGTTGCCGCGCCCTCCGGGTCCTTCATGGCGTAGAGGACGGCGCAGATCGTGAGGACGGTCGGGAGCACCTTTCGCGGACGGACAAGCATGTTGAGCCCTCTCGGTTCGTGAACCTGCAAGCAGGTTCTAAGAGACATAGAACATGTACAGTCACGGAGAGTCAAGCCCTAGACACTGGTCGTCATGGGTCTCTGCGGGTCTTGCCTCGCTCGCTCCTGCTGACTCAAGCCTTCCTCGCCTGGGCCCGCCACAACACCGTGCTCGGGATCGAGACTGAATGCACGGGGGGTGCTTTTTGGGGGTGATTACGGCCTCGACCTGCTGAAATGCGAGGCGGAGAATCTGCGAAATGAGCGCCCCTCGGGCCTCATTCAGGCCATGATTGCCAAGGCCCGTGCTTTTGTGGAGGTGAGAATGTCCCGAATGCCCAATATGGCACTCGCGCACGCAATGCGACGTGCCGATTGTTCGAATTCGGGACTTGCCTCACGAGTACGGCAGATTGCTATCGAGGATGGCGTAAGCCTGAGTTGTACGCACGTGGACGTTAAACGTTGGCTTGATGGCGTTCGCCCGCGTCATGCTACTGCGCGGTTCATCGCCGAGGCTCTCAGCCGGAAAGCCGGCGTGACGTTCACGCTCGATGACATCGGCCTGGCCGGTGTCGTTACTCCGGAGACCCTTGAGGCAACTCTCGCGCATGGCGGCGGGATATCTGATGCCGGCAGCCGACTCCTGGCCCTGACGCGCCGAGATCTCGCCGACGATCCCGTTGCGCTTCAGTCCGTGGTCGTGCCGGACGCATGGGGAGAGTCCCTCATCTCCTGGCTACTGGCCCGTCCCGAGCCGCTTCAGATCAGGCAGAACGCCAGGCCGTCCGTCGGGAAGTGGGACGTCCACGCCATTCGTGCGACCACCGAGCTATTCGCCAACATGGGTTTCCAGTTCGGTGGCGGCCATGCCCGCTCGGCTCTTATCCAGTACTACAACCGCGAAGTCGTCCCGATGCTTGGTGGCAAGTTCACCGAGCCAGTAGGGCGCGCGCTGTACGCGGCGGCAGCCGAAATCACCGAACTGGTCGCCTGGACGGCTTACGACCTGGGCCGGCACGGACTCGCGCAACGGTACTTCCTGCAAGGGCTGCGGCTCGCTCAGGCGTCCGGCGATCGCATGATGGGTGGCCTGCTACTCGCGGACATGAGCCATCAGGCCAACTACCTCGGCCGATACGACCAGGCGATCCAGCTCGCCCGCGCTGCTCAGGAAGGATGCAAAGGCGTGGCAACCGCCACACCCATGGCCTTGTTTTACGCGATGGAGGCACGCGCACACGCCGGAAACGGCGATGAGGCGGCGTGCGTACGCGCGTTGAATGAGGCTGAGAAGCATTTCAGTAGGCGTGACGCCGACAATGACCCCTCATGGGTCAGTTACTTTGACGCGGCCGAATTGGCCAGTGAGGGCGCGCACTGTTATCGCGACCTCAAGAAGCCATCACAGGCGTTGGAGTTCGTAGGCCAGGCGGTTGACCTCTGTGACCCGATGTACGTGCGTACGCTCGCCTTCGATCGCCTGGTCCAGGCAGCGAGCTACGTGCACATGAACGAACCGTCACAGGCGGCGACGGTCGCGTTGGAAGCCATTAATCTCGCCGGACCGCTCAAGTCCGAACGCTATTTGCGGTACATCCGAGATCTGAAAGCCGACCTCCTGGGCCGTGAGTGTGAGGAGCAAGTGGCGGCATTCAACGCCCTCGTCGCTGACAGATACCCCTCGCTGAACTCCTAAAAGGCTCGCCATCTGCGTGGCGCGTCCGGGTTCTGGAGGCAGAACAGGCGATTGCGAAACTCCCGCGCAATGGCCTCGTCTTCGTCGACGTTCTGCATAAGCCACGTGGTCATTTTCAGCTCGTTGATGTCCCTGAGCACGGGATAGCCCTCCCACGCCAGGACATCGAATCCGTAATGCTCGGCGAATTGCTCGTATTCGGCGTGTGTTCCCCAACCCAAGGTGTGCTCAATGGCCGTGACAGCGAGATCCGTCTCGGGAGGACCGAACGCAAAGCGTTCAAAGTCGATAAGTACAACGCTGCCGTCTGCAGTCTTGATGAGGTTATCTGAATGAGCATCGCCATGGACAGCGCAGGAGACAAGGGGAAATTTTAGGGCCTCATATGAGGACCGAAGCACGTCATGTTTGGCCAGCAGGAATTCGCGCTCTTGATCGCTGAGGGCAGTTGTAGATGCGATGCGTTCAGAGACGCGTCCGAGGATATTCAGTTCCGGGAGGGCGAGATGCTTCGGAACAGGCATGTGATGGAGATCGCGAAGCGCCAAGGCTAGATCGATGAGGCTCGCGGGAGACCCACTGTCAGGCACCCGATTCCACAGCGTCACCGGCTTCTCTCGCACGACAAGAGGTTGGACCTGAGACGTTACCGTCGCCGCCGGAAACCCTGCCTCATGCAGCCATGCGGCGACCGCGACCTCTTTTTGGACATCGTCGAAGACGTCCATGCTCCGCGCTATCCTCACGACGACCTGTTCGGCTTCCAACATGAATAGAGCGTTCTCGCCGAGGCGTATCAGCCGAGCATCCTCGCTGGCCAGCCCGACAATCCGACAGGTCTCGCGGAGGGTTATGAGTGCCTCCTGCGAGGTAAAGGGAACAGTGGGTGTGTGAGAGACAGTCACCTAACGGCCCTTTGGTTGTGACCTTATAACGCGACCCTTTCCAGCCCTTTTCTCGACCATCCCTTCCGCCTCCAGCAGGGCGAGAGCACGTCTAATGGTAATGCGGCCTACCCCCCGTTCTTGGGCCAGGGCATTCTCTCCGGGCAGAACGGATCCTATGGCCAACTCGCCACTAGTGATTTCCCTCCTGAGGGCGTCGGCTACTTCATCGGCTCGCGTCTGTGCGTGATCACGTCCCCCGACGAACCATCCCTTGCCGTGAACGGATGCGATCAAGTTCTCAGTGGCCAGCACTTGAAGCGCCTGCCGAGCGGTTCCCTTGGACACCCCGAATTCGTCCGCCATGGCCGCTTCCCCCGGCAACTGCTCGCCGGCAACAAGCGCACCGCTCTCGATGCGTTTGCGAAGGGCCTCGGCGATCGTCTCGTACTGCGTCGAGGCCGCACGGCGGACGCCTGGCGGCCCGTCGCCCACGACGCGGCGCCCGCGGCCGGCCTCGCTGGCCACCAGCCCAACACGTTCCAACTCGGCGACCGCCTGGCGAACCGTTCCTCTCGCCACACCGTACGTACGCGCTAGGACCGCTTCGGAGGGCAGCATGTCTCCCGCAGGAGGATCTCCTTGGCGAATACGGCTACGAATGTCCTCAGCTATCCGAACGTAGGTGGGACCATCCTTCGCCTTGCTCATCGCGCTCCCTCGCCGAGGCACACTGTCTCCAGGGTAGAGCGGACAGGCTAGGACCTGCGAAGGATCGCAGCCCCGCGCCTCTCATAATCCTTCCCGCGGAGAGGGCGGACGACGCGGTACAACGTCAACACGTCGGCGGCGCGGTCGGCTTCTCTCGCCGGAACACGAGGCGGACGTGACATTCTGAGTGGCGTCCGTGCGCGGCTCGCAGGGTTGCCCGGCAGGCCCGATAACGCTGCTGGGTTGCCGTGTGCTCTCCTGTTGCGACGCTTGGGCTTGGCGGCGGCAAGGGCCGCATATCTGCACTGATGCTCCTTCTCGTGCTCGGCAATCAGTGCTACCCAGACCGCACGCGTGTGCTTGTAGAGCCCCCTGCCGGTCTCTTCATAGCCCTCGGGGCCGCCGGGTCGAAGGATCAGGAACTGCCCTCCTTGACAGGCCCACTCGTACGCTCCGCAGCATGCGGTCTCGGTGATCCGAATGTGATCTTTTGCGGGACGTTCATACGGCTCCCACCTGAGGGCAAGCACGTCAGGAGCCACCGCACGGCCTTTCAAGCGCGTACTCCTGCAGGTAGCGATAGACGTTGCGGCGGCTGCGCTGCCACGTGCACGCGAAGGCGAGTTCTAGGGGCGTGTCGGCTACCAGCTCTTGCCGAAGGCCGTAAGCGATCTCGTCGGGGGTCAGCTTGGGCAGCGGCTTGGCCCGCCAGTCACCCCGAGCGTCGCGCCAGACGTAGAACCGTCTGAACGCGCCGCGTAGGTCGTCAGGCAGCGCACGGCGTGTGGAAGTCATACGTGGTTGATCTTCCGGTGTTGTACTGGACATGGAAGTCAATCAAAAACCCGTCTGGAATGACGTTTGCCCACCGTAACGCTAGGGCCTTATGGCCACAAGGCTCATGTCAACATAGCCGCGTGACACTTGTGTGCTGTGATCGACTACAGCTCTGGGGTGCCGGTGTATCGGCAGGTCGCCAACGCGATCCGCGACGACATCACCGCCGGCCGCTACCGGCCAGGAGCGTGGTTGCCCTCAGAGTCCCAGCTGGCGCAGATGTACGAAGTCGGCCGCGACACCGTTCGGGAGGCGCTTGCCTACTTGCGGGCCGAGGGGCGGATCACCACGGTTCGCAAGCGGGGGTCGATGGTGGCCGCTGAGCCGAGCCGAGAGCCGTACCGCGTTCTCGCCGGGACGCGAGTGATCGCGCGCATGCCGACGCCAGATGAGCGGCGGGACCTGGCGACGCCAGGAGAACTGCGGGAGTTCGGTGGCATGCCCGAGGGCGTCCCCGTTTTCGACATCGCGCCGGGGCCACGCAAGCATCGCAAGGTTCTCCGCGGTGACCGCGTAGAACTGGCCTTTGATGATCCGCCCGCTAAAGGAAGCGCCTAAGCCGCAACTGGAACACCTCAAAGATCTGTACTGGTAGTGGTAGAGGCCAGCGGTCGCCTGCTGGCAGCAGCGCCAGTCAGACCGGCACAGAATCTCCGTGATGGGCGGTGTCAGGTCACCAGGAACCCAGCATCGCGTCAAAGATGACCATTGAGCCGTAAAAGGGCTGCGCAGTGGCTCACAGCCACCGCACGATCATTGGCTGTCCCCGCAACTCCGAATAATTGCGCGGTCGCCGTTATTGACCCGAAATCGTATGTTGGGACGATTTTAGGCGGACCGAAATCGCTGGTTGACCGAAATCGCATGCGGATCAGCGCGAGACGGAGATACAATTAAGTTATGGTATATGATGCGTTCATTTCCTACGCGCATCAGGATAAGGCCGTCTGTGCGGCGGTCGAGAAGATACTGCGCTCTTTCTCGCTGCATGCCTTCGTTGACCGATACCAGCTCTTCTCCGGAAGCCTGACTGACGGAATTGCATCCGCCTTGAAGCGGCGACCGACTCTCGTTCTTATCACATCGAAGTCGGCGGAGAGCTCGATTTGGGTGAGCGCGGAGCTGCAGTTTGTTCGATTCCTCAACTCGCCAGGAAGGCTGCTCGGAGGCCAGGCCCAATCAAGTATAAATATTATTATCATACAAATTGGTGAGGGTGTCGCAAGCCGTCTGAACCTTCTTGACCACAAGGTAATCGACATCTCGCGGAGAGATCTGACAGCTCTTGATCGGGATGAATGGTTCAAAGACCAACTTTGGCTGGCCGTGCACAGCCAGGCGATCAACGATGTAGTCGGCGAAAACAGGGAATCTGCAGGAGAATGGTGTCAGCGCCAGCTCCCCGACGACAGCGATTGGATCGATTTTTGGAGCGCTGACTGGCGGCGTTACCTGCCGGAAGAGGTGCGACGGGGCTCGCCCAGAGCACTTCTTGCTCCAGGAGGCAGTGGCAAGTCTGTGTTGGCCGCCCACGTCATCCGGCACATGCTCAAGACGGAATCGTCGAGCTGTCCCGTTGTCATTGAGCCGGAGTTGCTGCCACCGGGACAGCTCCATACCGCCGTGTGCCGCAAGATCGGAGCACGCTCGCCAGAGGTGCTCATCGAGCATGTCGACCGGATGCTCTCTGACGGTCATCCCGTTCTGTTTCTGGTCGACGGTCTGGATCGGGCGACAGAGTCTTTCCCCGCGGTCGAGCTCGAATCCCTTCTCAATCTACTGGCATCCACGGGCAGACTCGTCATCACCTGCCGCCCTGAGACATGGCACCGTTTCTTCACTCGGCTGAGCGTGGAAACCGTCACGGTAGATCTGCTCGATGTCAGGCATGTTCAGCGGATCATCCGAGATCACACTTCGTACGGAGCCTTCTATTCCGATTTCCTGCGAATTCCGTTCTATCTCGGAGAGTTGCTTCGCCTCCAGTATCGGCTGGCAGATATGCCGACGACGCGTACGGATCTGCTGAGCGCTTCCTGGCTCGACTTTCGCCAGACGCCGAGGGAGGCTGTGCCTCCTCCAAAGCCCGTTGAGCACGTTCTCGATTGTCTCGCCGAAGCACAACTGGCCAGGATGGCATATGACATCCCCAGAAGCGAATTGACGCGGAATCGCGATGTGGGGTTCAGGAGAGAGCTTGAACGACTGGAAGCATCGGGCACGATCATCCGAAGGAACACGGCTTCCGGAGGGGGTGTTCGCCTACGCCATGATTTGCTCGACTGCTTCGGCATCGCTCGCAAGGTGACGTATGGCGAGAACGCCCCCACGCGACGGGAGATTGTGTATCAGCGGGCTTCGGAGGACATCGGATGGGCGGTCCTGTCCATGATCGTGCAAATCGCGGTGGACCACGGTGACCCGGCACTCACGAGGGAGGTGTTCGAGAACCTTCTTGACATGTTCGACAAGAAGAAGTGGGGGAATGCCTGGATGGCCCATGCGTGGGCCGCAACGTACGTGATGCGGGACAGGTTTGACGAGTTCCTGCCCTTGATCCTCGACTGCCTACAAGGGGAAACGACCTCAGCTCCGAGCGCGGGTGATCGGAGCAAGGCAAGCACACTTGGACCCCCGGCACGAGTCACGCAGGAGGCGGCGAGTTCCCTGGCATCAACCTTCGACATGATCCGGGATTGGCGCACCGCCGAGCCCTCTAGGGCGGTACCCGTACTGCAGGAAGGCCTGACCCGCTGGCCCATGCGTCGGAGGTTCGTCGAGGCCCTGGCACAATACCGATCCCAGGACTCCCTGCGGGCTCTGCTCGCGTTCTCTCAGGAGGAGCTCGCAGGGAAAAAGGATGCTGAGATCCTTTGTGAGGTCAGCAAGGCATTGGGCGACCTGGGAAGTTCGTTCGGGGCGACGCTAAGAGAAGAATGCTCTGCCGTCCTTCGTGAGATCAGCGGTTACGAGGCTATCGATGCTCGGACCCGCCGAATCGCGATCGAAAGCATGAACATGCTCAATCCGAAGAGTTTTCAGTCTGTCCCGGAGGTTTCCGAGGCCGAGATCATCCACAACCTCCGCCCCTTCGCCGATTCAGAAAAGAAAGTCTATACCGACTGGCGGGTTATCAAGGAGTACGCAGAGCTACACGCCTACAGCCGGATCACTCGCGGCCTGCTCACAACGGATCTGCTGAATGCGCTGGTCAACGCACTCGACCACGACCAGACATACGCCAGGGTTCCGGTTGCCCGGTGTTTGGGGATCGCTGATCATTCACGTGCTCGGGCGGCTCTTGAGGCTGAACTCCTGGAACCGCAATTGCCTTCTGAGGTGCGACATGCCTGCCTCGACGCGTTGCGTCAGCAGATTCTCGGCGCGTCATCGAGCACAGTACGATCTGCCAGACGCTGGTTCGTTCTCGACGCGTCACGCAAGGCCCGGCAGAGGATGTCGGACTCGACCGCTGAGCAACTGGAGGAGTTGGCCTTGAACTGGACGCTGAACGGTGATCGGCTTGTGTCGGGTGACGCCTTCGAACTGGTGGGGTGTAGGAGCGAGGCGTTCACCACCGAGTTCGTCCACGTCAATCCCCAGGCCCACCCCATCTCGGAACTCCTCGCCTTGGTCACCGAAGAGGATCGGCACGATGTGGGAGAGGGCTTGGAGCCGAAGTTCCGCATCTGCTCAATTCAGCAGCCCGAACACTCGCGTCTTCGGATCGAGGTGACCGGATCAACGTGGGAGGAAGGCGTCAGCTTCCACCGCATGCTGCGGCGCCGGGCGGCAGAGGGACTCGGCTTTCTCGATCCCTTGGTTGAGCGCTACCTGAACGGTACGGGAGCCCTCCCCGGCATCGCTGTCGTCCACGGGATCCTGATCACCTCCGACGGGAAAGTAGTTCTGGCACAACGACCGCCTAGGTCCGCACACGCCCCGGGACGGTGGTCGGTGAGTTACGAAGAGCAGATCACCACATCCGACTTCGAAGACGAATCGACCGACGCAGCAACCGCAGCGGCGTTGCGGGGGCTGCGCGAGGAATTCGGGATCACCGCCACCAGAGAGCAGACGAAAGTTGTCGGCGCCCTCATGGAGATGCCGATCCTGAACCCCGCCGTGGTGGTGATCGTCGCCTCTCCGCTGACCTTCGACCAGATCAGAGACGTCTGGCTGCGCAAGCGGTTCGGGGACGACGCGGACGAACTTGTAAACATCGATGAGGTTGAGCTGTCCATCAATGTGTTGAGGACGAAAGCCCATGACCGGGAACGGGGACAGCTGCATCCCACGTCTCCGCTACGTCTTCTCATGCTCGTTCGGTGGCTGGAATCACGGTCATAGGACCTAGAAGTTCGCGCTGGCCATTGCCTCCGGATCGTTGACCCCAGCAAGTTGAGCGAACCCCATCGCATAGCTGCGGAGGCGCCTTTGCGCGCCGCGCAGCTCCTCTCGGCAGGCCGCGTTGTCCGGCCAACTCGACTCCGGCGCGTCCGGATTGGCCTGCTCGAACTCGCGTAGTCGCGGGTGCCAGGTGGACAGGAGCGGTCGAAGTTCGCGGTTGAGCATCGTGATCGCCAGATGCTCGACGGTTTGACCGCCCGGAATCGGGACAGAAGGGCGGCTGCCCTTCAGTATTTCGCGCGTCGTAGCGAACAGGCCATGCAACGAGGTCATGGCCTCCCGGAGTAGTCCCTCATCGTCGTCCAAAGGCTGAGTGGACACCCGCGTTATGGTCTCGACGAACAACTTCCAGGCCACAGTGCGGCTCTCGTTGTTGACCACGAACGTCAACTCACTCACCTGCGGAACCAAGATCTTCACCTCGGTCAGGCGGGCCGCGCGGTTGTATATCTCATTCACGACGACAGTCGCGATGCCGGCTACCGCCCCCGCCGCCACGAACAGCCCTCGCCCGCCGATTCGGGTCAGCTGGAAGATCGCAAGGCCTGCCAGCGCACCCACGACAGCGGCGCCCATCAGGCGGCTGGTTCGCCCTCGCAGAAGTGTCATCACCTGTGATCGCATCGCCTTGAACCACCCGCTCAACGATGGAGTCAAACTTTACCCTCGATCGGTCGCCCACGGACCGACAAGAACAACTAAGCCCATGCCTGACATGATGCACAACCCACTCTATGAAGCGTTACGCGAAGCGGAACAAAAGATCACCCCACTCATCCAGAACGCGACCCAGGCGATCGAACAGTCCTACAAGGAGTTCCACTCCAGCCTGATCTGGATGGGGGCCACGGCCAAGCTCTTCGACTCCCAACTGGAGCTCCATCGTTCCCGCGTCGTCCGCGCCGGCAACAACATCCTGGAGGACCCGCCAGAAGATGGCTAACCTTCTTCTGCTTGACGCTTGGGCGGGTTCTCGGTCAGCTCTCCGAGGTCGGCTGCGTATTCAAACCGCGGCGTCGGTGAGCCGGGGTGTCAGCCGCTGCCCGCTTGCCGTCGCGCGTGAGCGTGAGTTCCTCGCAGACGTTGCGCGCCACGATCGGGTCCGCGAGGTTGCTCACGTTGATGGTGCCCTTTTGGAGCAAGCGGACGGCGGTCGAGATGGGGCGGGGCAGCCTCGTTGTTCTGGCGCGGTATGAGGGCCCACTGCATCGCCGCTCTGATCTCCTTCTGGAGAGGTCGGAAGACTCGTCAGTCAGAAATGCGAACGTGGCGACTGTGAGGCTGTCCACGATGCTTTCCGGGGCTTGGCGGCAACGCCCTTCCAGCGCATGCGTACATACTTACGGCAGAAGTCGTACCAGCTCACGGCGGCTTTCTACGGTCTTCGTCATGGAGGCGGGCAGGCTGGTGACCGTGTCGAAGGCTTTGCCCTTCTTCGCGGCCTTGAGCAGATCAGCCGGGGTCCGGCTCTATCCCGCCTGATACCGCAACATCACGCTGGCCGTCCTCGTCATGATCCGCGCCGCCCTGGCTGCTGAACCCACCCGGCCATCCAGTGCCGACCAGCTCATCGCAATCTCCGCGAACGAGATCGCCGCTTCTCTGCTTGGCTAACCCGGCCGTCCAACAACGAAGACCACCTACTGAAGTGGTCAGCCTAAGCGGCGACACCATCAACATACGCCCGTCGAAGCCACTACCAGCAACAACTGCTCAAAGGTCCATAGGTGCTCTGAAGTACCAGCGTACGTACTGCACGGGGCCGCTTGGTAACGCTACGATCCAGAGCTATGGAGCAAGCGCTGTGGGACCCACGCGAGCGTGACACTGCCCGGAACGATTTCAAGACGGCACGTTACGCGATCCGTCTCTCCTCTGCTCAATATCGGCGGGCCCGTGATAACCATGTCACACACGGCGGGCAGTTCTTTGATATTCGACTGAGCAGAGGACAATGGTATGATGATCTCCAGGAGTTCATTCGTTCGATCATCTATCTCGCCGAAGTCGAAACAAGGGTCGACCTGGCCTCCTTCTTGCGTGAAGCCGACACACTCGGCGAACTTCCGGAGTCGCGTCAACTGAATCGCGCCAACGCTTGGCTTGCCGAATGCCGAGAGGTTGTAGACCTTCTATTTGCTGCATACATCGAAGCCAGCAATGGCGGTGATCCGAAGGAGCTATCCAGGACCTGGGAAGAGTGGGGTATTTCGCTGAAGCGATGGGGAAATGCCTTGCGTAATAGAGAAGAGGTGCGCGACAGGCTCTTCTCGCAGCGCAAGGATGGATACGTCTTGGACCCTTCAGACCACGAAAAGGATCCGGATTCTGATACATCTCCCAGCGAGCTTACCAGGCAAAATCTCGAGTGGGCTCGCCAGCACGTTCTGCAACCGGAAGGGCAAAACGAAAGCAAACCGAGAAATGGCGATCCGCTTCCCCTAGGCCGAAAGCCAGAGATGATACTGACTTTCGAGGTCGAAGCAAGGCAATATCAGTTGATCATCCAGGGCCTCATCACAATCGTCACGCTTCCCGGCTATCGTGAGGCTAGACGGCTTAAGAAGGGGCAGTATGTCGGCCTGTCATGCCAGCGAGATATTCACTATGCGAAGGTGCGTCGGATGGAGACTTACCATTCAGTGGAAAGCCTGATGAGTAATGAACCTTCGACTTCGCTCGATCCAGACAGGCCCTCAAGGCAGATACAAGACCAATGTCATCAGCAGTATGTTTCATACAAGCTTCGTCATCGCGACGAGGATATACGAGGCATGCTGGCTATAGAGCTGGAACTCCCGCGAAGTATGAGGGAGCGATAAGTAGTCATCACCTCCAAGTGACGACAGAGACTGAATGCGTAGTGGTCTGCGCGGAAATCCCTCGGTAAGCAATCAGAAGGTTCTGTGACGCTGGGTGATGCGTGCTGATCAGGCGTCGAGTGCAACGGGCGGGATCCAGAGGCGGCCGGTGAAGGCGCGGTGGATCGCCTCGAAGGCGCTCAGCCCGTGTTTGCGGGCGCTGTCGGGTTGGGAGCGGACGGTCAGCCAGTGCGCGGCGCCCTGGTCGGATTGATGGCAGCCGGAGATCTTCACCTGGGTCTTGACCAGGCGCAGCGCGCGCTCACCCGCATTGTTCGTGAACGGCACCCAGCCGGGGAAGTCGGCGAAGCGCAGCACGTCACAGGCCCGGTCCCGCAGGCGTTCGAGCAGGTTGCGGGCCGGGGACTGTTTCCGTCCCGGCGCGCGGGGATGCAGCGACAACCCGACCGCGATCCCACGGTGGAAGGACTCGAGGTAGACCCGCGCCCGCTCGGGCGGGATCTGCGACAGCCCGCTCTGGCGAGCCTTGACGGCCTGTTTGTTCAACTCGGCCAGTGACCAGCGGATCTGTGCCGGCCACCGCTGGCCGGGGTGGTCTTCGGCCGCGGCGGTCAGCTCTCTGACCAGGTGCGCGTTATGCCGATATCGGCATAAGGTGCACCTGATCCGCAACGCCCTGCGGCCCGTGGCCCGCCGCGACCGCACCGCAGTGGCCGCCGAACTGAAGAAGATCTACACCGCGCCCACCGAGCAGGCCGCCTTCGACGCCCTGGCCGACTTCGCCGCATCCGCCTGGGGCGCGAAGTATCCGCAGGCGGCCAAGGTGTTCGAGAACGCCTGGGACACCTTCATCCCGTTCTTCGCCTTCAGCCCGGCGGTGCGCAAGCTGCTCTACACCACCAACAGCATCGAAAGCCTGAACTACCAGCTGCGCAAGGTCACCAAGGCCCGCGGGCACTTCCCCGGCGACGACGCCGTGGTCAAACTCCTATGGCTCGCGATCATCAACATCGAGGACAAACGCGCCCGCCAACGGCTCGCCAACCGCGCCAACGAGGGCAAACGCAACGACCAGCCCGCCCGCCTCATCGAAGGCCAGCGCACCTTCGGCTGGCGCGAAGCCCTCAACGAGCTCGAGATCGCCTACCCGGGAAGGATCAAGTAAATCAGGTAAAGAGCACTCTTCATCGCTCAGAGTAAGACTTTACACACTTCAGGTGACAAGCTCCCAAGCCGATGGACTTAGCGATGATCTCCTTCTCGTCGCGGGCTGAGACCCGTATGTAAGAGCGATCGCCCGGCCCATGCGCTGTCCTTCGTCCGTGTCCTGGAACGTCTACTTTTCCGGACGCTACCCAAAGCAGGCTGTGCTGATACGGGTGTTATCGCAGCAGCAGGAACAACATCAGGACAGTAAGGGCCGGTACGGAGATCGCCATGCTGACCAGGCACAGCCGCAGGGTGGCCGCCCAGCCGGTCACCGCGCCGGTGACCAGCTCGGCCAGTGCATGTGCGGCGGGCGGCAGCTGGCCGCTGGGCTCGTCGCCGGGGTCGTTGGTGTTGGTCTGCGTGGGTCGGTTCACCGGGTGCTCCTTCGCGGCTGGTGATGTGTAGGAGCAGGATCCGGCTGGGGGCGTTCGATTCCCAGACAGATTGGTGATATCGGCTGGCGGGCCTGGTCGCGGGACCGGGCGTCGTTTAGATTCTGAACGAAACCGAACAGCTTGAGGCGCCCCGTGAGTGTGATCGCCCCCGCCCGGATCCAGACTCGTCAGCAGCTGACCGAACAGCTGGCCGAGTTGTTCCATCAGGGGGGTTGGAGTCATCATCGGCTGGCGGAGGCGGCCGGGTTGAGCTCGGCTACGGTGCTGGGCACCGTCAACGGCACCACCGGCATACCTCGAGCCGGGACGCTGCAGGCGTTTGTCACCGCATGTGGGCAAGATCCAGCGCCGTGGCTGGCGGCGCGGGGCCGCGCGGTAAAGGCCGAGCGCGCCCAGGCCGCAACGGTGAAGGCCGGGCGGCTCCTGGACCGGGTGATCGGCGAGCTGAATGACAGCGATGCTCTGCGATTGGAGATCCACCAAGCGATCACAGTGAGAGACGGGGCCGCGGTGCGGTCGCCTTCGGTGCTGCCGCCCTACATGCCTCGGCCCGGCTTCGATGACCGGTTACGGCGCGAGGTCGCGGCGGCGGGCGAGAGTAGCCGGATGATCGTCGTGGTGGGCGACTCCTCTACCGGCAAGACCCGGGCCTGCTGGGAAGCGATTCGGGCCGAGCTGGCGACCTGGCGCATCTGGCATCCGCTGACCCCCGATCGGCCGATAGCGGTGACCGAGGCCCTGCGCGGTGATCTGATCGCCCCTCGGACGGTGATCTGGCTGAATGAGGCACAGTTCTACCTCGACGCCGGAGTCGAAGGCGAGCAGGTGGCCGCGGCCCTGCAAGAGTTCCTGGCCACGCCGACCCGCGGCCCGGTGCTGGTGCTGGCCTCGATGTGGCCCGACTTCCAGAACGTCTTGACCAAGGATCCTGGTGCCTCAGCCCGCGACGACCCTCACCGGGCCGCCCGCGCCCTGCTCGACCAGGCCCTCACCTTGACCGCGCCGCGAGGGTTCACCTCCGAGCAGCTGGTCCACCTCAGCGACGTCATCGCAGGCGATCCGCGGCTGCGGGCGGCCACAGGCTCGGCCGCTCCTAGCCGGATCATCCAGTTTCTGGCCGGGGCACCGCAGCTACTGCTGCGCTACCAGCAGGCCGATCCGGCCGCCCAGGCAGTGTTGTGGGCGGCGATGGACGCCCGACGTCTGGGCCATGGCCTCTACCTTCCCGAGCCGCTGCTGCAAGCAGCGGCCTGCGGCTACCTCGACAGCGACACATGGGACCAGATCACCGACTCCGACTGGTTCACCACTGCTCTGGACACTCTCACCGCACCGCACCGCCAACTACCCGGACCGCTGCTTCGCCACCGGCCTCGCCCCGAGGACCCCTCGGCCACCTCCCCCCTCTACCGCCTGGCCGACTACCTCGACCAGCACGCCCGCACCGAACGGCGCCTGCTGTGCCCGCCGACCGCCTTCTGGACGGCCGCCGCCCAGCACGCCCGCACCCCGCGCGATCTCACCCAACTCGCCCTCGCCGCACACCAGCGAGGCCGCTACCGCCACAAAGCCCTCCTCTACCGGCAGGCCGCCGACGCCGGAGACCCCACCGCCCTGCAGGAGCTGGCACAGATGCGGGAGAAGACCGGGGACCGGAAGGGAGCCGAACGGCTCGCGCACCGGGCCGCCGACGCCGGAGACGCCACCGCCCTGTTGGTGCTGGCCCGGATGCGAGAGGAGGCCTGGGACCGGAAGGGAGCCGAACGGCTATACCGGCAGGCCGCCGACGCCGGAAACAGTGTAGCCCTGCAGGAGCTGGCCGGGATGCGAAGGCGGACCGGGGACTGGGAGGAGGCCGAACGGCTATACCGGCAGGCCGCCGACGCCGGAAACACCATAGCCATGCGAGCGCTGGCCGGGATGCGGAAGCGGGCCGGGGACCTGGAGGAGGCCGATCGCCTGTACCGGCAAGCCGCCGACGCCGGAGCCAGCGTAGCCCTGCAAGAGCTGGCTGGAATGTGGGAGGAGGCCGGGGATCTGGAGGAGGCGGAACGGCTTTACCGGCAGGCCGCCCATGCCGGAAACCCCACCGCTCTGTGGGAGCTGGCCCAGAACCGGGCCAGGGACCAGGAAGGAGCCGAACAGCTCGCGCACCGGGCCGCCGACGCCGGCGAAACCGAAACCCTATGGGCGCTGGGCGCTATGCGGCAGGGTTTCGGGGACCGGGAGGGAGCCGAACGGCTATACCGGCAGGCCGCCGACGCCGGAAACGCCCGCGCCCTGCGGATGCTGGTCGGGATGCGGGAGGAGGCCGGGAACCGGGAAGAGGCCGAGCGGCTCGCGCACCGGGCCGCCGACGCCAGAGACGGCCAGCCCCTGCGGGTGCTGGCCGGGATGCGGGAGGAGGCCGGGGATCGGAAGGGAGCCGAACGGCTATACCGGCAGGCCGCCGACGCCGGCGACGCCCACGCCCTGAAGGCGCTGGCCCGGATGCGGGAGGAGACCGGCGACCGGGAGGGAGCCGAGCGGCTCGCGCACCGGGCCGCCGACGCCGTAACCCCCATCGTCCTGCAGGACCTGGCCGGGATGCGGGAGGAGGCCGGGGATCGGAAGGGAGCCGAACGGCTATACCGGCAGGCCGCCGACGCCGGAAACGGTGCAGCCCTCCAGGACTTGGCCCGGATGCGGGAGGAGGCCGGAGATCAGGAAGGCGCCGATCGACTCCGCAGGTTCGGTCTGACACCTGAAGGGGAGGTGGAGGTTGCCTGGAAACTATAGGAGTTGCTGGGTCATGATCGTGGACCCATTGTGGACCGGCGCGCTCTCACTTTCGGGCTTCGTGTGCATCTGCCCAGGTCAAGGGCGCTAGAGGGGTGTGTTGAACAACCCTCTCCGGAGCCGGGTGCGTAGGTTCGAATCCTACAGGGGGCACACTGTGATGTCTCAGGACATCGGAAACCCTCGAACCTACGGGTTCGGGGGTTTCGTCTTGCTGGGGTTTGCCTGAGGTTGGTAATCGCGGCTGGGGT
>NZ_JBEZFZ010000028.1:0-121523 GCF_040649735.1 Nonomuraea sp. NPDC048892
CGCCGTGCAGGAGGCCGTCATCGACGGCTACGGCAGCGTGATGAAGCACGACGGGTTCGCCGCCGCGCTGGTCCTGCGCAGTCTGTGCCTGGTGGCCGCCGGCCCGCGCGCCGGGCGCGTCGGCTAGCAGGCCGAGTGCCCTGCGCTCCAGCCGTACGACCGCCGCGGCCGCCCCCGCCGCCCTCGGATGAGCGAGGGACGAGACGAGCTCCCACGGGAACCCGGCGCTGCGGACGACCACGGCCGGCAGCAGGGTCCAGTCGTGTTCGATGTCCATATGAGACAACTCCCTTTCGTGGCCCGAATTCCCGCACCCCGCCGTAACTCAGATATTTACAAGATCGTTATTCCCTGTCAATGAGTTTCCCGATGAGAAGAAAATGAGAGCCCACCAGCCCGGGAGAAAATTCACCTTCAATCCCCACAAGACTCGCCATAAAGGACAGCGCCGCTCACCTTCTGTAGCCAAGAGCCGGATCCTTGCAGTACGGAGAGCTATCATCCGTCTAGATCAACACGAGGAGGACACCGGGATAACCACGGAATGAATTCAGCGCCGGCGAATATGCGTAATTCCCGTGACGGCCGCAGGGTATTTATTCGCACCCCCATGCGAAATGGCATCGGCGCGTTCTCATTCACGCCGGGGCAAGGTGGGGTCAAACGCGCGTGCCAGGGCGTAGGAACGGCGAAACAGGCTGATAGAAGGTGACACGAGCGCGAGAGGCGGCACGAGAGACGGGGAGGTGAAGGGGACCGGTGACGGAAGACGCGCTGCGCACGGAGCGGCGGGGCGGGGAGGGGCGGCGCCTGCGCGCACCGGTGTTCTACATCGGGCTGATCCTCGTCACCGTGGTGATCGTCGCGCTCGACCTGACCTCGGGCACGGCGGTCCGGCTGTTCCCGCTGCTGATCTTCCTGCCGGCGATCGTCTCGGGTCTCGGCGCGGTGTGGCAGACGGTCGTCGCCTCGGTCTGGGTGGTCGTCGTGGAGGTCGCCGCCGGCGCCTACCTGCGCGGCGCGTGGGACGACATCGCGCTCGCGGCCGGGTTCACCGCGCTGTTCGGCGTGGTGAGCGTGATCGGGTGCGGCTTTCGCGTACGGCGCGAGGAGGAGGTGCACCGGCTGCGCTCCGCCGCCGCCGCGCTGCAGCGGCAGATCGTCCGCCCGCTGCCGCTGCGCACCGCGGACGTCCTGGTGGACGGCCTCTACCAGCCGGTGGAGGAGGACACGATGGTGGGCGGCGACATGTACGAGGTCGCCCCCTCGAGGAACGGCACCCGGGTGCTGATCGCGGACGTCCAGGGCAAGGGCCTGCCCGCGATCGGCACGGCGCTGGCGGTGCTCGGCTCGTTCAGGGAGGCGGCCTACCGCGAGGAGACCCTCACCGGCGTCGTGGCCGCCATGGAGAACTCCGTGATCAGGCAGAACTTCTTCGCCTCCCACACCGGCGAGCCCGAGCGGCTGGTCACCGCGCTGGTGATCGACATCCCGCACGAGGCCGGCGATCCGGCGGTCGAGGCGGTCAACTGCGGCCACATCGCCCCGTACGTCATCCAGCACGGCGACGTCTGGCAGGCCGACCTGGGCGAGCCCGACGTGCCGCTCGGCGTGGCGGCGCTGACGGACGAGCCGCGCAGCATCACCCGGTTCGCCTTCCCCAGGGGCGCGACGATGCTGCTGTGCACCGACGGCGTCACCGAGGCCCGTGACCCGCGCGGCGCCTTCTACCCGCTGGAGGAGCGGCTGCGCGAGTGGGCCCCGTCCCCGCCCGCCGCGCTCGCGGCCGTGCTCGGAGCCGATCTGCGGCATTTCACCAGGACCGCGCCGCGCGACGACATCGCCATCCTCACGCTCCGCAGGCCGGAGCCGCCTCCCGGGTAGCGCCGGAGGGCCCCCTGAACCGACCCGTGCACCCGCGCGTACCTACACACATCGGACACGTGGTCCATGGAGGTGTCGTGGAGCTCAGTCTCTTGCGGGCACAAGCGCACAGCCCGTCGTACTTCTCACTTATGCGCAGCTCGACGGGAGAGCGCGCCCCGGTGGACTTCTGCATCCCTTGCAACCCGTATTTCCCCACACCGGAGATCTTCGAGCACCTCGGGAGAAATCTGGAGACGATCCTCAAGTTCTATCCCAGCGACGCGGGCACGATCACCGAGGAGCTCTGCTCCACGCTCGGGCTCCATCCCAAGACCGTCGCGATGGGCAACGGCTCGACGGAGCTGATCACCTGGATCGACCACCTGCTGGTGCGCGAGAGCCTGGCGGTGCCGATCCCCACGTTCGGCCGCTGGACCGACCAGCCGCTGGAGACGGGCAAGCGGGTGGACATGTATCCGCTGATGGAGAGCCGCAACTTCGCGCTCGACGTGGATGACTTCGTGTCGTTCGTCCGCATGCGCGGCTCGCGCGTGGCGGTGATCTGCAACCCGAACAACCCCGACGGAGGCTACCTGCCCAAGCACGAGGTCCTGTACCTGCTCGACCAGCTGATCGACCTCGACCTGGTGATCGTGGACGAGTCGTTCGGCGACTTCGTGGACGCCGAGCCCTATCCGGGTGTGGCCGCGGAGGCGGCGGTGCGGCCGAATGTGATCGTGCTGCGCAGCCTCGGCAAGAACTTCGGCCTGCACGGCATCCGCTTCGGCTACATGGTGGCCAACCCCGCGCTGGCCGGCCGCGTACGCGACGCGCTGCCGAAGTGGAACCTCAACTCCTTCGCCGAGGTCGTCGTGTTCATGATGCGCCAGTTCATGGGCGAGTACGACGAGAGCCTCAAGCGGCTCAACGCCGACAGGCGGGCGATGTTCCAGCAGCTCAGCACCATGCCGGGGCTGTCGGTCTACGCCTCGCAGGGCAACTTCCTGCTGGTCAAGCTGCCGCCGGGGCACGACGGGGTGCCGCTGCGCGACCACCTGCTGACCGAGCACGGCGTGTACGTCCGCGAGTGCGGCAACAAGCTGGGCACCACCAGCCAGTTCCTGCGCCTGGTCGTACGCCCCCAGGACGACGTACGGCGGCTGCTGATCGGCATGACGCAGTTCCTGTACTCGGGCAGCCTGCACGAGATCCCCGTGATCGGGGTGCACCACCGGGCGGTCAATCCGCTCTCGGCGTGAACCACGGGCGGGGGAAGGCTGGACCCCCCGCCCGCACCACACCCCACTTTGTCGCCCGATGTCGGTGTAGGCTGTCCCGGCTATTTCCTTACGCCATAAACAGTCACGCCACAAAAGTCGGCCGACGATGGAAGGGTTCCGTGCTCTCCAGCCAGCAGGCAAGCACCGTCCAGCCCCGCGATCACACCGCCGCGGACAGCCATGACCACATCCAGGTCCGCGGCGCCCGGGAGAACAATCTCAAGGGCGTCTCCCTCGACATCCCGAAGCGACGGCTCACCGTCTTCACCGGAGTGTCCGGCTCCGGCAAGTCCTCACTCGTCTTCGACACGATCGCCGCCGAGTCCAGACGGCTGATCGACGAGACGTACACCGCGTTCGTCCAGGGCTTCATGCCGAGCCTGTCGCGCCCCGACGTCGACGCGCTGCACAACCTGAGCGCGGCGATCATCGTGGACCAGGAGCGCATGGGCGCCAACGCCCGCTCCACGGTGGGCACCGCGACCGACGCGCACACCATGCTGCGCATCATCTTCAGCCGCGCCGCCGAGCCGTACGTCGGCACCGCCTCCGCCTTCAGCTTCAACACGGCCGAGGGCATGTGCCCCGCCTGCGAGGGGCTGGGCAAGACGTCCGAGGTGGACGTGGACGCGGTCGTCGACAGGGAACTGTCGCTCAACGAGGGCGCGATCACGCTCCCCGGGTTCGCCGTCGACACCTGGCAATGGCAGGTCGTAGCCGGCTCGGGCCTGTTCGACCCGGCCGTCAAGCTGAAGGACTTCACCGCCCAGCAGTGGGACGACCTGCTGTACAAGCCCGCCACCAAGCTCAAGTACGGCAACAGCAACTTCACCTACGAGGGCCTGATCCCCCGCGTCAAGCGCTCCTACCTGGGCAAGGACAGGGAGTCGATGCAGTCGGCGGCGCGGGCGTTCGCCGAGCGGGCCATCACGCAGGCCACCTGCTCCTCCTGCGGCGGCGCGCGGCTCAACGAGGCCGCCCTGTCGGCCAGGATCCAGGGCCACACCATCGCCGACTGCTCGGCCATGCAGATCAACGACCTGGCCGACTTCGTCCGCGGCATCGACCACCCGAGCGTCGGCCCCGTGCTGGAGGGGCTGCGCTCGACGCTCGACTCGCTGGTCGAGATCGGGCTGGGCTACCTCAGCCTCAACCGGGAGTCCGCCACGCTGTCGGGCGGCGAGGCGCAACGGGTGAAGATGGTGCGCCATCTCAACTCCAGCCTCACCGACGTCACGTACGTCTTCGACGAGCCCACGGCCGGCCTGCACCCGCACGACATCCAGCGGATGAACCGCCTGCTGCTGGCGCTGTGCGACACGGGCAACACCGTGCTCGTGGTCGAGCACAAGCCGGAGACCATCGCCATCGCCGACCACGTGGTGGACCTCGGCCCCGGCGCGGGCACGGCCGGCGGCGAGATCTGCTACTCCGGCAACCTGCACGGCCTGCGCCGCTCGGAGACGCTGACCGGCCGCTACCTCGACCACCGCGTACGGCTGCGCGAGCGGGTCCGCACCCCGTCCGGCCGGCTGCCGATCAGGAACGCGAGTCTGCACAACCTGCGTGACGTGAGCGTGGACCTGCCGCTCGGCGTGCTGACCGTGGTCACCGGGGTGGCGGGGTCGGGCAAGAGCTCGCTGATCCACGGGCACGTCGCCGGGCGGGACGGCGTGGTGGTGGCCGACCAGTCGCCGATCCGCGGCTCGCGCAGGAGCAACCCGGCCACCTACACCGGCGTGCTCGACCCGATCCGGGCGGCCTTCGCCAAAGCCAACGGGGTCAAGCCGGGCCTGTTCAGCGCCAACTCGGAAGGGGCCTGCCCGGGGTGCAAGGGCATCGGGCTCATCTACACCGACCTGGTGATGATGGCCGGGGTGTCCTCGGTGTGCGAGCAGTGCGAGGGCAAGCGGTTCACGCCTGAGGTGCTGACGTACGAGCTGCGGGGCAAGAACATCAGCGAGATCCTGGAGATGCCGATCTCCGAGGCGCGCGACTTCTTCCGCACCGGCCAGGCCGGGGTCATCCTCGACCGGCTCGTCGCGGTCGGCCTCGGTTACCTGGGGCTCGGGCAGCCGCTCACCACGCTGTCGGGCGGCGAGCGGCAGCGGCTCAAGCTGGCCGTCAACATGGCCAGGAACGGCACCACGTACGTGCTGGACGAGCCCACCACGGGCCTGCACCTGGCGGACGTCGACCAGCTCCTGTCCCTGCTCGACCGCCTGGTCGAGGACGGCAACTCGGTCATCGTGATCGAGCACCACCAGGCCGTCATGGCCCACGCCGACTGGATCGTGGACCTCGGGCCCGGCGCGGGTCACGACGGCGGCCAGGTCGTCTTCACCGGAACCCCGGCCGAGCTGATCGCCGACGGCACCTCGCTGACGGCCATCCACCTGCGCGACTACGTCAACAGGAGCTGATCCACGCTCAGACGGCCAGGCGGGCCAGCACCCGAGCGAAGTCGGGCGGGGGCGCCACGACCAGCCGGGTCTGGCCGCCCTGGGCGACGATGTCGGCCCTGATGAGCGTCAGCCGCTCCCCGTGCCACCAGTACACCTGCGGGCTGAGCCCGTCCGTGCGCGCGGCGTGCACCCGCAGCCGCTCGATGGCGCGCACGACCCCGATCCCGTCCACGGGGTGCAGCAGCAGCGTGTACGGGTCGGGCAGCACCACCAGCGTCCCGTCGGCCGGCACCGGCAGGTAGTCGCCCAGCCAGCGCAGATGCGTGGCGGCCGACGGGCTCGGCGCGGTCAGCCGGGTCACCGGTGTGCCCGTCAGCCCGATGTTCTCGCTGGTCAGCCGCTCCCGCTCGCGGACGTTGGCCACGGCCAGCTCGATCGCCCGGCCGGTCGGCACGGGCCAGCAGCCGGCCTCCTCGGGCCGTACGGCCCGCGTGCCCACGGTGAGCAGCTCGACCACGTCGGCGTTGAGGTGGCGGCCGACGACGCGCGTCAGGTCGGGCACCTCGTCCACGGCCTCCACGCGGATGCGCAGCAGGGGCCCGGCCTGCTTCAGGTCGCACACGTCGAGCCGGTCGCCGGCGGTGGCCACGGCGTGGCCGAGGTGCTCGGAGACCAGCATGGGCCAGTCTTCCCTGGCCCTGCGCCCGGCCTCGCGCCGCAGCCCGGTCAGCCGGACGACCATCTCGCCGCCGCCCGCCCCTCCGCCTGCCCCGTCGAGTGTCCCGCCGTTTGTCCCGCCGTTTGTCCCGCCGTGTGTCCCGTCGCGCGCGCCCGTCAAGGTCACGGAGGAGCCGTCCTGGGCGAACGCGAAGGAATATCCGAGGGACTCCGCGACCAGTGCGAGCAACGAGTCGAGATCGACGTCTTCGACGGGCCGTCGCGAGGGCTCACGCCTGAACAAGTTCACGCGCCATGTCCCCTTCTGTCTGATTCGTCCCTCCTACCTTGCCTGCTCCCCATTCCGGATCGAACCGGTCAGCGAGCACGATTCGGTATCGATAACACCAAGTGCATTCAGCCACACGCTCATCTGTGGCGACCCGTGCCCCACCGGCAACCCGGCCACCACCGGCACCCCCAGCGGGGCCAGCCGGTCTTCCAGCACCGGGTAAGGGTCGCCGCAGCCGACCCACGACCCGAGCGCGATCCCGCGCACGCCGTCGAAGACCCCGGCCTGCAGCAGCTGGGTGAGCATGCGATCGATCCGGTACGGCTCCTCCCCCACGTCTTCGAGGAAAGCGATCCCGCCGGCGAACGACGGCTGCCACCGCGTGCCGCACATCGAGGCGAGCAGCGACAGGTTACCGCCGCGGAGCACTCCCTCGGCGCGTCCCGGAGCAAGTACCCGGTCACCCCGCACGAGCGGCGCGGCCTCGAAGAGCGCCTGCCGCATGCTCTCCCAGGTGAGCGGCTCTGGCCCCTCCTCGTCGCCGGCGATGACGTCGCAGGCGGCCATCGGCCCGTGCAGCGTCGCCACGCCCAGCTCGATCGCGAACGCGTTGTGCAGCGCCGTGATGTCGCTCGACCCGAGCAGCACCTTGGGCCCGGCCGCGCGCATGGCGTCCCAGTCGAGCAGGTCGAGCAGCCGCGCCGCGCCGTAGCCGCCCCGGCAGCAGAAGACCCCGGTCACGGCCGGGTCGCACCAGGCGGACTGCAGGTCGGCGGCCCGGTGGGCGTCGTCGCCCGCGAGGTAGTCGAGGCCCTGACGGTCGAGGACGTGCGCGCCCACGACCACCTTCAGGCCCAGCTCCTCCAGACGCCGGACGCCCCGCCTGAGCAGGACGGCGTTGGGCGGCCCCGAGGGGGCGACGATGGCTACGGTGTCACCTTGCCGCATCGATCAACTCCTTGACGAGCGTGGGTAGTGCCTGGCCGATCGGCTCGTTGATCACCCGGTCGGCGAAGGGGTCGTAGGGGGTGGGCTGGGCGTTGACGATCACCAGGGTGGCGCCGGCGTCCAGCGCCTCGCCGCACAGCCCGGCGGCGGGATGCACGGTCAGCGAGGTGCCCACGGCCAGGAACACGTGGCACGTGCGGGCGGCGCGCTGCGCGGCCCGCATCACCTCGGGCCTGAGCGACTGCCCGAACGAGATCGTGTTGGCCTTCTGGATGCCGCCGCAGCTCAGGCAGGGCGGATCGTCCTCGCCGGCCCGCACCCGGGCGAGCACGTCCTCCATGGGCGTGATCAGCTCGCAGGACAGGCACTCGGCGCGGCGCATGGTGCCGTGGATCTCGATGACCTTCTCCAGCGAGGACCCGGCGCGCTGGTGCAGCTCGTCGATGTTCTGGGTGACGAGGGCCCGCAGCAGCCCCGCGCGCTCCAGCTCGACCAGCGCCAGGTGGGCGGCGTTCGGCCTGGCGTCCCAGGCGGCGTGATCGAGTCTGGCCTGCCACGAGGCGCGCCTGACCTCCGGGTCGGCGAGGTAGCGGTCGATGCTCGCGTCGGCCTCGGCCTGCGGGTTCTTGGTCCACACGCCTTGAGGGCCGCGGAAGTCGGGGATCCCTGAGTCGGTGGAGACGCCCGCCCCGGTGAGGACCGACACCGTCCTTGGCTCGTTCACCTGGCAAACGGTGTCACACTTACCTGTCGTATGCGACTTCCGCCCCACATCCTCGTGGTCAACGGCATCAAGGTCCGCCGCCCGGTCTTTCTGATCGGAGCGCCGCACTCCGGCGCGGACCTGCTGGCCCGTGCCCTGAAACGCTCTCCGGGTTTCCACGTGACGATGGGCCGCGCGAGCGTGGCGCACGTGCTGTACGCCTTCGCCCGCAAGCCGTCCATCGCCCGGACGTCCGGCGCCGTGCGCGTCATGCGCGACGCGCTGTCCGAGTCGTGGCAGGTGCTGCCCCGCTCGTGCGGCGAGTGCGCCGAGTCGTGCCGGGACGCGGGCGGCGTCACGGGCACGGGCCCGTGCGTGGCCACGAGCGAGGTCACCCGCTTCGCCGACGGCAGCCCCGACCTGCTCTACAGCGTGCCCGTGCTGCTCCAGGCCTTCCCCGACGCCCGGTTCATCCAGCTCATCCGCGACGGCAGGGACGTGGTGGCCGACATGCTGGCCGATCCGGCGTGCCTGGCCTGGTTCAAGCCGGCCATGTTGTCGGAGCAGACCGAGTTCCCCAACGCGTTCCTCGGCGTCAACAAGGACGAGCACCTGCAGCGCTGGAAGACGATGCCGGCGGCGGGCAAGAGCGCGCTGCGCTGGCGCAGCGCCGTGCGGATGAGCGCCGAGCTGCGCCGCACGCTGCCCGGGCCGCAACTGCTGACCGTGCGCTACGAGGACCTGGTCGGCACGCCGCCGCGCACGGTGGCGACGCTGGCGGAGTTCCTGGAGACGCGGGTGTCGAAGGTCGTCATGTACGACACCGCCGTGCCCAAGGTCGGCGCCTGGCGCACCCGGCTGCGCCGCGAGGACCTGGAGCTGGTGGAGAAGGTGGCCAGGGAGGAGCTCACGCGGCTGGGCTATCGGAAGAACTGAACTGGGTGCGGTAGAGCTCGGCGTAGAGCCCGCCGCGCGCCAGCAGTTCCTCGTGCCGGCCGCGCTCGGCGATCCGGCCGTCGTGGACGACGAGGATCTCGTCGGCCTCCCTGATCGTCGAGAGCCGGTGCGCGATGACCAGCGACGTGCGGCCCTCCAGCGCCGTCTTCAGCGCCACCTGCACCGCGGCCTCGGACTCCGAGTCGAGGTGGGCGGTGGCCTCGTCGAGCACGACCACCCTGGGCGCCTTCAGCAGCAGCCTGGCCAGTGCCAGCCGCTGCTTCTCGCCGCCGGACAGCCGGTAGCCGCGGTCGCCCACCACGGTCTCGAGACCGTCGGGCAGGCCGGCGATGAGCGGGCCGATCTGCGCCGCGTCGAGCGCCTGCCAGATCTCCTCGTCGCTCGCCTCCGGCCTGGCGTAGCGCAGGTTGGCGGCGATCGTGTCGTGGTAGAGGTGGGCGTCCTGCATGACCACGCCGACGGTGTCGCGCAGCGAGCCGAGCGTGGCGTCGCGCACGTCGAGCCCGTTGATCCTGACCGCGCCCTCGTTGACGTCGTAGAGCCGCGACACCAGCGAGGTGATCGTGGTCTTGCCCGCGCCGCTGTGGCCGACCAGCGCGATGAGCTGCCCCGGCCGCGCCGTGAAGGACACGCCCTCCAGCACCGGATGGGACGGCCCCGTGTCCTGTCTGGCCACCGACTCCAGCGAGGCCAGCGAGACCTCCTCGGCCGCCGGGTAGCGGAAGCGCACGTCGTCGAAGTCGATCGTGACCGGCCCCTCGGGCACCTGCACCGCGCCGGGCCGCTCGGCGACCATGGGCTTGAGGTCGAGGATCTCGAAGACGCGGTCGAAGCTCACGAGCGCGGTCATCACGTCCACGTGCACGTTGGACAGCGAGGTGAGCGGGCCGTAGAGGCGCATGAGCAGGGCGGCCAGCGCCACCAGGGTGCCGAGCTCGAAGGCGCCGGAGACGGACAGGACACCACCGATGCCGTAGACGAGGGCGGTGGCCAGCGCCGCGATCAGGCCGAGCGCGACGCGGAAGACGGTGCCGTACATGCCGACGGTCACGCCCACGTCGCGCACCCGGGCGGCGCGGGCACCGAAGACCGCGGCGTCGTCCTCGGGCCTGCCGTAGAGCTTGGCGACGGTCGCGCCCGCCACGTTGAAGCGCTCGGTGGTGACCGAGCTCATCTCGGCGTCGAGCTGCATCTGCTCGCGGGTCAGCGCCGACATGCGGCGGCCGACGTATTTCGCGGGCACGATGAAGATCGGCAGCAGCACCAGCGCGACCAGCGTGACCTGCCACGACAGCGCCAGCATCGCGCCGAGCACCAGGACCAGGCTGACCACGTTGGCGACGACCGAGGACAGCGTGCTGGTCAGGGCGCGCTGGGCGCCGATGACGTCGGTGTTGAGCCGGCTGACCAGCGCGCCGGTCTGGGCGCGCATGAAGAAGGCCACCGGCATGCGCTGCACGTGGTCGAAGACCTCGGTGCGCAGGTCGTAGATGAGGCCCTCGCCGATGCGGGCGGAGAACCAGCGCTGCGCCAGCGTCAGCCCGGCGTCGACCAGCGCGAGCGCGGCGATGGCCACGGCCAGCCAGACGATCACGGTGGGCCGCTTGGGCAGGATGCCGTCGTCGATGATCGCCTTCATCAGCAGCGGGTTGGCGACCACGATCATCGCGCCGGCCACGACGAGCGCGAGGAACGCGGCTATCTGCTTCGTGTACGGGCGCGCGTAGCCCGCGATGCGCCGGACCGTGCCCGGCCGCAGCCGCTGTTTGGTGACCGAGCCGTCGCGTCGCAGGGATGCCATCGCGCTCGGGCCGAAGCCCCCACCCATCATCGCCATGCGGGAGATCCCCCCTTTCCTCCGCACGGACAGCGCCGCCGGGACGCCCGGGATTCCCGGCTCAGCTCACCGCGAAACCCGCAGCGAAACCCAGGCGGAACCCAGGGCGGAACCCACGCCGAAACCACCGGGAAACCGGCCGCCGGAAAGCCTCCCTTCTCCGCGCGGCGCTCTGCGGCACGCTGAGCCGTTTTCCGGCCCCGCCGTCAGTCGTACCCGCCGACGAGCCCGCCCGGCGGCCCAGGGGCGTCACAGCCCCGCACGACCGGCCGGCAGCGCCGGCGCCTGAGTGACGAATCAGCCCGACCGGCCCAGAAGCACCGAACCAGCCTCAAAGCCGCGAATCAGCCCCGACCCGGCCCAAGAGCGCTGAGCCGCGGATCAGCGCGATCGGTAGTGTCAGTCTTGTCAGTCTTGTCAGCCGGATCGGCCGAAGAGTGCCTTGATGCGGGCCGCCTGTTCGATCCCCTCGGCCACACTCTGCTCCTCCAGGGTGCGTGCCTGCGCCCCCTGGAGGAGCCGCTTGGTCGCCACAGCCGCGTCCCGGTTCGTCGACAGCAGCTGCGCGGCCTTGTCCTTCACCGCTTGATCCAGGTCGCCCCCGGCGACCACTCTCTCCGCGAGGCCGATGCGCATGGCCTCTTCGGCGTGCACGGTCCTGGCGGTCAGGCAGATGTCGATCGCCTTGGCCAGGCCCACCAGCTCGACCAGGGGCTTGGTCCCCGTCAGGTCGGGCACCAGGCCCAGTGCGGGCTCTTTCATGCAGAACGAGACGTCTTCGGCCACGATCCGCAGGTCACAGGCGAGCGCGAGCTGGAATCCCGCACCGATCGCGTGCCCCTGCACTGCGGCGATGGAAACGATCTCCGGGCGGCGCAGCCACAGGAACCCCGCTTGGGCCTGTCTGATGCGCTGCTCGAAGCCGGTGTCTCCGTCTGCGGCCACCGAACTGAACGAGCCCTGTCCGGGCACCCCCTCAGAAGTGAACGTTCGCAGGTCTATGCCTGCCGAGAAGGACGGTCCCTCACCTTTCACGACGACGACGCGTACCTGCTCGGGCAGGTTCTCGCCGATGCGAGCCAGTTCCGACCATGTCGCGAACGTCTGTGCGTTGCGCTTTTCCGGCCGATCCAGCGTGATCGTCGCTATCTCACCGTCCACCTCATAGCGGACCCCGTTCTGCGCCGAGGCAGAGCCGTCGTCCGCGTTCTTCCCCCCGCGCTGTCGCGCCTGCGCTTCCGCCATCGCCCGCTCCCTTGTCCGGAGTGCTGACCGTCGCGCCCGAGCTTACAGAATATGATTCTGGCCCGGGCGCGACGGCGGCTGACTAGGGACGGGCGGCTGCGGTCGCACGTTCCGAGGCGGCCGTCAGCGCTTGGACTTGCCTCGGGTCGCCCCGCCGCGTCCGCGCAGAGTCACACCGGACTCGCTGAGGATGCGGTGGATGAACCCGTAAGACCGACCGGTCGAAGCGGCCAGGGCGCGGATGCTTTCGCCCGCGGCGTAGCGCTTCTTGAGATCGCCGGCCAGTTTTTCCCGGTCGGCCCCGGTGACCCGGGTGCCCTTCTTCAGTGTCTCGGCCACGAGTACCTCCTGTAGTGCCGGACTTCCGCAGCGTTACTCCGCCATGATCAGTCATTTCAGCGGGATCGGCTACCTACTCCACGGGAAAAGATCCGTACCCACTCAAATTAAGATCAGGCAAGTGCCACAAGATCGGAAAATTCGGCGCTCCATGCGTCTTCAGTTCCGTCAGGTAGCAAGATCACCCTATCCGGTGACAGGGCGTCAACGGCACCCTCGTCGTGGGTGACTAGGACGATTGCTCCTGAATACGACCTCAGAGCGTTGAGTACCTGCTCCCTGCTGACCGGGTCGAGGTTGTTCGTGGGCTCGTCGAGCAGCAGCACATTGGCGCTGGAGAGCACCAGCATGGCCAGCGCCAGCCGGGTCTTCTCGCCGCCGGACAGCACCCCCGCGGGCTTGTCGACGTCGTCGCCGGTGAACAGGAACGAGCCGAGCACCTTGCGCAGTTCGGTGTCGGTGAACCCGCCGCCTGCCGAGCGCATGTTCTCCAGCAGGGTGCGGCCCGGGTCGAGGGTCTCGTGCTCCTGGGCGTAGTAGCCGATCTTGAGGCCGTGGCCGGGGCGCAGCTCTCCCGTGTCGGGCTGCTCGATCCCGCCCAGCAGGCGCAGCAGCGTGGTCTTGCCGGCGCCGTTGAGCCCGAGGATGACGACCCTGTGACCTCGGTCGATGGCCACGTCGACGTCGGTGAAGACCTCCAGCGACCCGTAGGTCTTGGACAGCCCTTCGGCCATGAGCGGGGTGCGCCCGCAGGGCTGGGGGTCGGGGAAGCGCAGCCGCGCCACCTTGTCGGCCTTGCGCTCCTCCTCGGTGCCGGACAGCAGCCGGTGCGCGCGCCGCATCATGTCCTGGGCGGCCTTGGCCTTGGTCGCCTTGGCCCGCATCTTGTCGGCCTGCGCCAGCAGCGCCCCCGCCTGCTTCTCGGCGTTGGCGCGCTCGCGCTTCCTGCGCTTCTCGTCGGTCTCGCGCTGGGCGAGGTAGGCGTTCCAGCCGACGTTGTAGTGATCGATCACCGACCGGTTGGCGTCCAGGTGGAGCACCTTGTTGACCGTGGCTTCAAGAAGGTCGACGTCGTGGCTGATGATCACCAAGCCACCCTGATGACTGCGCAAAAAATCGCGAAGCCACCCGATTGAGTCCGCATCTAGGTGGTTTGTCGGCTCGTCGAGAAGGAGAGTTTCCGCTCCGCTGAAAAGAATTCGCGCCAATTCCACGCGCCTGCGCTGACCGCCGGAAAGCGTTTGCAAGGGCTGCCCGAGGACCCGGTCGGGCAGGCCGAGACTGGAGGCGATGGAGGCCGCCTCCGACTCGGCCGCGTAGCCGCCGAGCACGTGCATCTGATCTTCGAGCCGGCCGTAGCGCCGCACGGCCTTCTCCCTGGTGCGGTCGTCGGCGGACGACATGCCCAGCTCCGCCTCGCGCAGCTTGCGGATGACCTCGTCGAGCCCGCGCGCGGACAGGATGCGGTCGCGGGCCAGCACCTGGAGGTCGCCGGTGCGCGGGTCCTGGGGCAGGTAGCCGACGCTGCCGGTGGTGGTGACGCTGCCCGCGGCGGGCAGGCCCTCGCCCGCCAGCACCTTGGTGAGCGTCGTCTTGCCCGCGCCGTTGCGGCCGACGAGCCCGATCTTGTCACCGGGGTTGACCCGGAAGGTGGCCTTCTCGATGAGCAGGCGCGCGCCCGCGCGCAGTTCGATATCATTCGCAATGATCATGGTGACCGGTACACTCCCGAGGTAGGAAACGAGGATTGGGCGTGCGACGCCGGTCAATCGGGAGCATGCATACCGATCAGTGTAGGGCCCCCGGAAGGGGCCCCACCTCTCCTTAACGTGCCGTGAGGTGCTTGCCGATCAGCACCAGGTTGTGAATGGCGGCCAGCCCGTACTGCGCGGCGCTGTTGGTGCTGACGAACGCCGCCTCGTGCACCGGGTGCGGCACCCGCGGGCCGTCCACCAGGGTCAGCTCCCAGTTCTCCTGATGTTGCAACGGGTTGCGGTTGAGCTGGTCTCCCTCCCCCAGGCGGAACTTGCGCCACGCCCAGGCGGCCAGCTCGGCGTCCTCGGTACGCGCCGCCGCGTACGCCGTCAGCCTGCTGTGCGCCTGGATCAGCGAGATCCCGCTGAGCCGCCGCCCCGTCTCCGCCTCCTGCTGCTCCGGCGGGGCCAGGTAGAGGCGGCAGTACTCCAGCCAGGCCCGTTCGAAGCCGGGCACGTCCAGGTCGAGCGCGATCAGCTCCGCGCACATCTCCGGCAGCCCGAACAGCGACGACAGATGCGAGATCGAGATCTGGTCACGGCTCGTGTCGAACCGGCCGGTGTCCAGATCCATCCGCCCCTCGCCGGTGAGGAAGCGGCGCGGCATCGCGCCGATGTCGGCCATCGTGCCGAGCAGCCGGTCCCTGGCGCGCTCGTCCCCGTGCCGCTCCCAGCGGGTCAGCCAGGCCGCCGCCAGCGAGCCCCAGTCGGTGCCGAGCCCGACCGACAGCGCCGAGCGGTCCGGGGTGTAGACGTCCTCGCGCACCTTGCGCTGCGGGTCGATCACCAGGAACGTCTCCTCGGGGACGCTGAGCTCGTCCATGAGGTCGCCGGTGCGCTCGTCGGCCGTCAGGTAGTAGTAGAAGCGCCGGTAGGCGGCGTTGGAGATGCGCAGCTGCTTGCAGCTGCAGCCCCAGTGCTGCACGTTGTGCCGGCTGCCCAGGCCCTTCCACCTGCCGAGGTGATAGACGTCCACCTCGCCGGTGTGACGGCACATGGCCTCGGCGAAGCGGAAGACGTCGGCCCGTCCCGTGCGCAGATACTGCAGCCACAGCCACAGATCGGGTGACAGCTCCGAGTTGTCCCAGGCGTAGCCGCCGATGTCGTAGCGCCAGGTGTGCCGGTCGGGGTCGTAGGTGTGCATGACGTCGCCGTAGTCCCAGAACCCGTACCAGCGGCGCTGCTCGCGTTCGCGTTCGTACAGGTCGAACAGGAAGTCCAGCCGGTCCTCGATCTCGGCGTGCGCGGGCGTGGAGCGGTCGGGCAGGCCCCACACGCCGAACACGTCCGCCTCACGCACCCGCTCGGGGCTCGCGGCGAGCAGCGCGGGGGCGTTCATCGCGGCGGCGTGCGCGGCGAGCTCGTCGGCCGCGGGCGTGGCGTCGTGGGCGCGCAGGCTCAGCTCGTGCGTACGCGCGATGCCCTTCGGATCGCCGAACCCCGGCTCGTAGTCCTCGTACGTGATCTCCAGCCCTTCGAGCTGCTCCTCGAAGGTGTCCTGGCCCATGCCGTCGTGGTAGAAGCGCAGGTCCATGGCCGGGGCGGACGGCGACCAGAGCCAGATCGTCGCGGTGGCCACGTCGGCGGCGGCGTTCCTGACGTCCAGGCGGGTGGGGTGCAGCCGCCAGAAGTCGCGCAGCCCGAAGCCGAGACCGCCGCTGACGCCGCCGACGTAGCCGTAACCGGCCGAGCGGGTGCCGGCCGGGATCGTCACCCAGCCGTGGCCCTCCTTGGTGCGCTTGCGCAGCGTGTAGCCGTCGGCGGAGCTCTGGTCGAGGGTGTAGTCGCCCCACGTGGGGATGAGGTGCAGCCGCCGGGCCACCTCGGGGTCCAGCTCTCCGGCCGGGCGGCCCTCCACCTGGGCGCGGCGCGCGGCCTCGCCCGGGTCGCGGCGCAGGCCGGTCAGCCCGCGTACGGCCTCGGTCAGGAAGCCGTCGCTCCCGGCCAGGCGCACGTGCCGATCGTGCGGTTCGTCGCGCATGACGACGTCCGCGCTCAGGCCGAGCCCGGCCAGGAAGTCGCGTTCGGGGTCGCCGTCCCAGACGAAGGTGTGCAGGATCCGCACCTGCTCGGCGCCGGCGTAGAAGTAGAGCCGCACGGTGAAGGGCAGCCAGTCGCCGTGCCGGCCCTCCAGCCGGACCACGGCGCGCAGGGGGCCGTCCTGCTCGACGGTGACGCTCTCGACGACGCCCGCGGCCCGCTGTCTGGCGGCGTGGCCGTCCTCCTCGGGGGTGGGCTCGCTCTGGCGCAGGCTGACCAGGCGGACGTTCCTGGCGATCTCGCGGCTCCCGCGCGAGATCGAGCGGGCGACCGTGCCGCCGCCGATCGTCCAGGTGACGACGCCGGTGCCGACGATCAGGTCGTCGCCCTGCCTGGTCACGGTGACGGCGCCGGCTTCCGGGGCGGCTGCCCCAGAAACGGGCGCTGCTGCGGGCTCCAGCCGGTAGTGCTCGGAGCGCGTTCCCGCGCCGGCGGCGTGGGCGGACCACTTGACCGAGCCGTCGGGCCAGGTGGCGGTGACCCAGCTCTGCACGGGCACCCGACGCCCGTCGGCGTCCGACAGCGCGAACGGCGTGCCCCGCTCGACCGCGCCGCGCGGCCACGGGACGCCCCAGGTCACTCCTTGGTCTCCGGGACGGTCCAGCCAGCGCAGCTCGGTCATGCGATCTCCTTCAATCCTTCGGCGACGATCGCGGCCACCTCGTCGGCGCCGCGGAAGCAGAAATGGGTGTCGTCGGCCACGCCCTCGGGGTAGAGCGGGTGTGCCCCGGGCGGGAAGTGGGTGAACAGGGCCTTCGAGCCCTCGGGGCCGAGCCGTTCGTACAGCTCGGTGGTGGCGGCGGTCAGGTCGATCAGCGGCACGTTCTCGGCGACGGCCAGCTCGCGCACCTGATCGGGGTAGCCGCCGTGCGTCGGGACCAGCCGCGCGCCGTCGAACCTGCGCCGCTGCACCGGCGTGCACAGGACGGGGAGCGCGCCCGCCGCGCGCGCCTCCGCGACGAAGGCGCGCAGGTTGTCGCGGTAGGGCAGCTCCGGCTCCTTCTGGTCGTTGTGCCCGAACTGGAGCACGACGACGTCGCCGGGGACGATCTCGCGTACGAGCGCCGCCCAGAGCCCCTCCGCCCGGTGGCCGGCCGTGGTGGCGCCGCCCTTGGCGAAGTTGCGCACGGGAACGCCGGCGTACGCTCCCAGCTGCGCGCCCCACCCGGACATCGGCGCCTCGTGCGCCGGGCAGGACGCGACCGTCGAGTCCCCGGCCAGCAGCACGGTCACTCCTTGACGCCTCCGATCAGCACGCCCTTGGCGAAGTGCTTCTGCAGGAACGGGTAGAAGAACAGGATCGGCAGCGTCGCGATGACGACGACCGCGAACTTCAGGCCCTGCTCGGGCGGCACCCAGGTCCGGTCCATCTGGGACAGCGCCGCCGCGGCGTCGGTGTTGGTGAGCTGGCGGACGAGGATCTGCAGCGTCCACTTGTTCGGGTCGCTGATGTAGAGCAGCGGTGACATGTAGTCGTTCCAGATCGCCACCGCGTAGAACAGCGAGAACGTCGCGATGATCGGCTTCGACAGCGGCAGCACGATCTTGAAGAAGACGCCCATCTCGTTGCAGCCGTCGATCCGCGCCGCCTCCTCCAGCGCCTGCGGCAGCTCCTGGAAGAAGCTCTTGACGATGATCAGGTAGAACGGGTTGATCGCCAGCGGCAGGATCAGCGCCCAGTAGCTGTCGAGCAGCCCGAGGTCGCGCACCACCAGGTAGGTGGGGATCATGCCGCCGGTGAAGACCATCGTGAAGATGACGAGGTTGAGCACCAGCGTGCGGCCCGGCAGGTACCGCTTGGCCAGGGGGTAGGCCATGGTGAAGGTCAGCAGCACCTGCACCACCATGCCGACCGCCGTCACGACCACGGTCGTGAGCAGGGCGCGGACGAAGGTGGGGGTGGCGAAGATGTACTCGTACGCCTCCGTGACGATCTTGTGCGGCCACAGGAAGAACGGCCTGGTGGAGATCTCGGCCTCGTTGGCGAGCGAGCCGGCCAGCACGTACAGCAGGGGCAGCACCGTGATCAGCGCCAGCCCGACGAGCACGATGACGTTGAGCGCGTCGAACACGCGGCTGCCGAGCGAGCTGTTGTTGTCGACCTTGAGCTTGGCCGGCTTCTTGGTCTCGGTCATGGTGGACATGTCCGGCCTCCTCAGAACAGTCCCCGCTGGCCGAGACGCTTGGCCAGCCAGTTGGAGCCGAAGATCAGGATGACGCCGGCGACGCCCTTGAACAGGCCGACGGCGGTGGAGTAGCTGATCGCGCCGTTCTGGATGCCGGCGTAGTAGACGTAGGTGTCGAACACGTCGGCCACCGAGCGGTTCAGCGACGTGGTCATCAGCCAGATCTGCTCGAAGCCGGTGTCCAGCAGGTTGCCCGAGGCCAGGATCGCCATGACCACGACCGTCGGGCGGATCGCGGGCAGCGTCACGTGCCAGAGCTGGCGGAAGCGGCCCGCGCCGTCCATGCGGGCGGCCTCGTACAGGTTGGGGTCGACCCCGGCCAGCGCGGCCAGGTAGATGATCGTGCCCCAGCCGGTCATCTTCCACAGCTGCTGCAGGATGATCAGGGGCCGGAACCACTCCTCCTGCGCCATGTAGTCGATCTTCGCGGTGTCGCCCAGGATGTCGCGTATCCAGCCGGACAGCACGCCGAAGTCGGCCGCGAACAGCACGTACGTCAGCGACGCGACGATCGTCCAGGACAGGAAGTGCGGGATGTAGATGAGCGACTGGATCGAGCGCTTGAGGATGTTGAGACGCAGCTCGTTCAGCAGCAGCGCAACGATGATCGGCGCGGGGAAGACGATGAGGATGTGCAGCAGCGCCAGGAAGAGCGTGTTGAACATCAGCCGCCCGAAGTCGGGACCGGAGAACAGCTCTTCGAAGTGCTTCAGGCCGACCCAGGGGCTGCCCGAGTAGCCGAGGAACGGCAGGAAGTCCTGGAAGGCGATGGTCACGCCGTACATCGGCAGGTACTTGAAGACGACGAAGTACGCCAGGCCCGGCACGAGCATCAGGTAGAGCCAGCGGTAGCGCAGCACCGCCGTGCGCAGCGGGACCTTGTCGGCCCGGCGCTTCTTCGCCTTGGGCGCCGCCTTCGAGGGAGGCGTCGCCAGGTCGGTGGCCACAGCGGCCTCCTTTCGTATGAGGGGCCCGGCGGGTGCCCGGGCCCCTCAGGCGAGCGGTCGGTGACTACTTGGGCAGTTTGCTGAGCAGGTCGTTGATCTCGGCCACGATCTGGGTGCCGCCGCCGTCGTACCAGCGCTTGATCTCGCCCTTGAGCTGCTCCTCCGTGATGGCGCCCGACAGGAACTTCACCCGGGCGTCGGAGACGATCGTGTCGATCTGCGGGCCCCGCTGGACCTGCGTGGGGGCGACCACGGGCAGCGCCACGTTGTGCACGGCCGTCTTGAGGTCCTCCGCCATCAGCTTCTGCTGCAGCGCGACCATGTTCCGGTACGGCTCCTCCGGCGGAACCCGCTGGTAAGCGATGCCGCCTGTGTCGACCGAGCCCTTGGTGCCGAGCTGGATGAAGGCGTCGTCCACGTTGTCCTGGACAGTCTTCACCGCGGGGTCGTCCACGTTGATCAGCGTGGCGGTGTCGCCGTTGTCGACCTTGAAGTTGCGGCCCTCGATGCCGTTCTGCAGCAGGACCTGGCCCTCCTTGGTGGCCAGCTTGTCCAGCGTCTTCAGCACGTTGTCCAGCTCGGCCTCGGTCCGCACGCTCTGCTTGGAGATCGCCAGCGAGTCGGCGTAGCCGGTGAACGGGTAGGAGAACTTCTGGCCGTCGGCCTTGGCCAGGTTGCCGACCATGGCGACCTTGTCGCCGTAGTTCTTGTCACCCTCCTCCCTGAACAGGTCGAGGACCTGGCGGGAGCGGATGTTGACGTCGATGATCATGCCGCCCTTGCCCTGGTGGAACGGCTCGTTCCACTTGGCCGAGTCGAGGGTGGCGAAGTCGGGGTTGACCAGGCCCTCGTCGACCATCTTCTTCAGCCACTTGTTGGCCTCGATGAACTCCGGCGTGTCGAACCCGGGCACGACCTTGCCGTCACGCTCGCCGTAGCCGTTGGGGGCGCCGAACCAGGTCTCGATCACGTCGTACGGGCTGGCGCTGGCGTAATTGCCCGGCCACTTCGGGATGATGAGGCCGTAGGTGTCCTTCTTGCCGTTGCCGTCGGGGTCCTTCTCCGTGAACGCCTTGGCGATCTGGTAGAAGTCGTCGATCGTCTTCGGCTCCTCGAGGCCGACCTTCTTCAGCCAGTCCTTGCGGATGACGATCGCCGAGCGCAGCAGGGGTCGCATCCGGTAGAGGCCGTAGATCTTGCCGTTGATGGAGGAGTTGAGCGCCGTGCGCGCGTCGGCCGGCTTCAGGTTCGGGTACTTGTCCAGCTTGTCGGTCAGGTCCCAGAACGCGCCTGCCTGCGCCGACTTGACGAACGCCGGCAGGTGCGGGTCGACCACCACGACCTGCGGGATGTTGTCCGAGGCCAGGGTGACGTTGAGCTTCTCGGTGTACTCGGCGTTGGGGACCCAGGTGACCTTGATCTTCTTGCCGATGAACTTCTCGATGGCCTGCTGCAGCTCGCCGGTCGGTTCGGGGGCCGTGCCGAACAGCTTCGACATGAACGTGATCGTGTTCGGATCGGATTGAGGCGCGTCGCCACCGCCCGAGCAGGCCGAGGCGGTGAGAGCGGCCGTTAGCGTTAACACACCGGCAAGAAGCCGACGGCGACGGGATGCGCTCATGAGTTCCCTTTCGAATGCAGGCGCGCCTCGTTCTCCTCGAAGAAGCGCAGGCAGAGCCACGTGTTGAGATAGATCCACGCGCCGAAGCTGATCATCGGCGCCAGGATCGGCGCCACCGAGGTCGCGAAGGCGATGGCTGAGAGCGCTAGCAGCAACAGCACGGACGAAGCCGGACGCATCAGCGCTAGCTGCGCCGCCTTGGGCCAGTAGGCCCGCAGCGGCAGGTCGTAGTGCGCGTAGAGCGGCCCCACGTACGCCCCCACGCCGGCCAGCGCGATGAGGGCCACGAAGGTCGCGATCCTCGGCACCCCCATGCTGGGCCCGAGGGCGGAGAAGTAGAGGTAGTTGCCGATCAGCACGACGGCGGCCAGCGCCCCCGGCAGGACCAGCAACGAGGCCCGGGCGAACTCCCGCCGGTAGACGGTCCAGAATTCGCGCCAAACCTGAAACGTTTCATTACGAGCATGCCGCCGGGCCAGCGTGTAGCCGGCCACAGTGGCGGGCCCGACCCCCAGAACCACGCCTCCCGCGAGCGTGAAGGCAAGCCAGGCGAGGTTCAGCCGGACCGCCCAGATGAGCTCTGAGCAGGCAGCTTGAAACCTGATCGACATGGCGGGATGGTTCATCCGGCACCACCTTCTCGTGGCATGTGCACGGATACGGGGGTGGAGTATTGCACCGTGGTTCCTGCCCAGTTACAAGCGAGTGAACGGCGGTTGGTGCGAAATTAGTGTTGAATCGACTCAAAGTCAATGACGGGACACGCGGAGATTTGCGTACTCTCCGATCAGCGGCGCCATCTGCCGGAACCCGATCTTGCCTCCTGCCAGGGCGGAACCGCCGATCGAGCCGTCGTCCCGCCACCGGAACGAGACCAAATCGTTGATTGCGAAGCTCACCACTCCCCCCTTGACCTCCAGCCGCACGGCGTAAGGCCCGTCGGCGTCCAGCACCCCCGGCAGCGGATCCGGCCCCTGGGCGACCAGGTGGAACCCGTGGCTCTTGCGCAGGTTGCAGGTGTGCAGGGCGCGCTCGGAGGCCCACATGCGGCGGAAATAGGACACGTGGTAGGCATCGATGTCGCCGTGGTGGTACTGCTCGTACGGGCCGTCACGGGTGCTCAGGGCCGGGTCGAACAGGTCCTCGCCGTTCCTGCCCCTGGCGTGGAAGAACATGATCGCCAGCCCCGGCTCCCTGACCGGCCAGAACTCCCACTCGATCCGGACGCCGTCGGGAAACTCCTCAGGACACCACAACACCAGATTCGCCGCCTGCCCTTCGACGGGGGCCCGCCGGCTCTCCAGCCGCATCCGGCCCTGCGGGAACGACATCGCACCGTCCCCCTCCATCCGGAACCCGGCCAGGTCGTCGGGGGTGGCCAGGGGGTTACGGTAAATCTCGCCCAAGTCAACTCCTCCTGTTCAACTTTGCCGCCGAACGTAGTACACCCGCCCTCGCTGTGCTCTCACGGAAGGCGTGCTGGGGCAGCGGATGGAGGGCTGGCCATCCTTCGCGTCCGACTGGCCTAGGGTGGCCTGTTTTCCCAGGTGAACGGGCATGCTGGTCTCGCCGCACGCGTTGCGCCGGGCCCCTCCGCACACCTCCTCACCGACGCGGCGCGCCAAGGTGCGCTGAGGGGGTGCCGGGAGTGCGCGCGCCGGACAGGCCGACGTGCCAGAGACACGGAAAGGGTGGACGTGCCGAGAACGGGCAACACACCCAGCTTCACGCCTCCCGGCACCCCCTCAGCAGGCCCACCCTCCTGCACGCCCCTGGCGCGCCGCGACGGCGAGAAAGCCTACGAAGGGGCCCGGCGCAACGCGCACGGCGGTCGGCACGCCCGTTCGCCTGGGTGAACGTGCAACCCAGCGCGACCCGGCTGGATGCAGGTCAGTCCACGCCCCAGCCCGTACGGCGACCGGGCTCAGCGGCGAAAGGCGCTGGATTCTCGGATCACCAGGTCGGGCTGGAAGATGACCTGCCGGTGCCGGTGCTGTTCAGGCTCGGCCACCTCCTCCAGCAGCAGGTCGATGGCCGTACGCCCGAGCAGTTCCCTGGGCTGGCGCACCGACGACAGCGGCACGGCGGCCGCGGCGGCGAAGTCGATGTCGTCGTACCCGATGATGGCCAGATCCTCGGGCACGCGCAGCCCGTGGGAGGCCATCGCCTGTAAGAAGCCGAGCGCCATCATGTCGTTGGCGCAGAAGGCGGCGGTCGGCCGTTCGTCGGCGGGCAGGGCGGCGACGCGTTCGCCGATCGCGCGGCCCTCGGCCACGGTGAGGGCCGGCGCCGTGGAGGTGAGCAGTTCGACGGCGCCGTCGGCGGCGGCGACGGCGCTGATCACGCCCGCGTGCCGGTCGGCCACCTGTTTGATGGACGGCGGCCCGCCCACGAACATGATGCGCCGGTGCCCGCGTTCAATGAGGTGCGCGCCGGCGATCTGCCCGCCGAGCCGGTCGTCCACGGCCACCGAGCACTGGAGCCCGGTCGCGGGGCTGTCGACCAGCACCACAGGGGTGCCGCGGGCGATCAGCTCCTCCAGCCAGGGGGTCTCCATCTCGACCGGGGTGATCAGTATGCCCATCACCCGCTGCTGTTCGAGCTGGTCGAGGTGGCGTCGTTCGCGGCCGGGGTCGCCGGCGCTGTTGCAGAGCACCACCATGGTGTCGTGGTCGTCGGCCACCGCTTCGGCGCCCTGGGCCACGTCCACGAAGAACGGGTTGGACACGTCGAGCACGACGAGCCCGACGGTCCTGCTGCGGCCCACCCGCAGGTGGCGTGCCACCTCGTTGCGGACGAACCCGAGTTTCTTGATCGCTTCGAAGACGCGTTCCCGCGTGGCCGGGGACACGATCTCCGGGCGGTTGAGCACATTGCTCACCGTGCCCACTGAGACGCGCGCCAGCTGCGCGACCTCCTTGATGTTCCTGGTCGCCATCGATCCTCACGAGGCCGTGCTGCTGAAAGTGCGGGATCCGCCGCCCGGGACGCCGGGAGGAGCGCCGGAAGGGGGCGAGACACGCTGGATGCGGCGTACCGCAGAAGGCGGTCCGCCAAGACTCCGGCTCATCATAGCGGCATTCAAGATTTTTTTGAATCGTCTCAACGACTCGGAGCGGGGGTGGCCGCTCCCGCCTTCATCCCGTCGAGCATCAGCCGCAGGTAGCGGCCCGGGTCGGCGGCCACCGGCGCGGGCAGGTCCTCGGGGTGGCAGGTGAAGACGTTCAGCAGGTGGATGAGGTCCTGTACGCCGACGTCCCCGCGCATCGTCCCCTCGGCCTGCGCCCGGCGTACGAGCTGATCGAACCGCTCCTCCCACCGCGCCCGCGCCCGGATGAACTCGGTACGGTGCGCGATCACCTCGTCCGGCAGGTCGGCCAGCGCGGTGGACAGCGCGGCGCGGCCTGGCTCGGCGACCCAGGAGACGAAGTCCCAGATCGCGCTCCAGGCGTCGGCCGAGCCGCGGTCGGCGGCGTCGAGGGCGTCCGCCATCGTGTGGATGTAGTGGTCGCCGACCGCCGCGATCAGGGCGTCGCGGTCGGGGAAGCGGCGGTAGAGCGTGCCGACGCCGACACCGGCGCGCTTGGCGATGGCCTCCATGGGCGCGCCGACGCCGCGTTCGGCCACGACTTCGGCCGCCGCCTCGACGATCTTGCCCAGGTTCCGCCTGGCGTCCGCGCGCACGTACGACCTCCAAGTGGACGATCAAATTCCGCTTAGTGTAGCGTCCAGCTAACCGGAATCTGAGATTCCACTTATGCGGGAGGTTTCCTGATGATCGTGGTCACCGGCGCGACCGGCTCCATCGGCCGCGCGCTCGTCACGCGGCTGAGCGGCCACGAGGTGCTGGCGGCCGTCCGCCGTCCGGTCGATGACCTCGGCAGCCCGTACGCGCTCGCCGACCTCGCCGAGCCCGCGACGATCGGCGCGCTGCTCTCGCCCGGCGACCGGCTCTTCCTCAACAGCTCACTCTGGCCCGGCGTCGTGGACGCCCACCGCGCCGTCATCGACCTGGCCGCCAAGGCGGGCGTCGCGCAGATCGTCACGGTGTCGGTACGCGACGCCGCCCCCGGTGGCAGGCTCGGCCTGGGCATGCACGGCCTGATCGACGCTAACCTCAGGGAGTCCGGCGTGCCGTGGGCCGCCCTCCGGCCGAGCGGCTTCATGCAGAACCTGCCGGGCGACTTCGAGGGCGGCACCATGTACGGCTCGTACGGTCCCGGCCGGATCAGCTACATCGACGCCCGCGACATCGCCGACGTGGCCGCCACCCTGATGACCTCCCCCGTCGGCCCTGGCCGCGCATACGTGCTGACCGGCCCCGAGGCCCTGTCGCACGAGGAGATCGCCGCCGAGATCGGCCGGGTTCTGGGCCGTTCTGCACGGTACGTGGACCTGCCCGTCCCTGAGCTGGCCGCCCGTCTGGAGCGTAATGGCCTTCCGCAACAGCTCGCACTGGACCTGGCCGAGCTCCAGGCGCAGACGGGTGACGGGAGCTGGGCGCCGGTCACGACGGAGGTCCGGGACGTGACCGGGCGACCCCCTCGCACCCTGGCCGATTTCCTCGCCGACCACGCCGCCGCCTTCTCCTGACCTCGCGCACGAGGCCGACTGGGTCACGCGGGGTCGACGACGTGGATGCGTACCGCGCGGAACAGGGCGGGCGTGTCGCGCAGGACCGCCAGCCGCGGATCGGGCACCACCAGGAACGGCTCCCGCTCCAGCGCCAGCAGCGGCGCCAGCCGCCGATCCGGCCTCAGCGCGTCCACCGCCCTGCGGTCGCCGCCGAGCATCACCCCGTCCAGCAGCCCCAGGTGCGGGGTCAGCACCCGTACCGCCGTCTCCACCGCGTCGTCGTACGCCTGAGCGGCCTGGTTGCGCCGCCTCCTGGCGAAGCGCTGCTGCGACCATCCGCCCGCCGCCGTGCGCCCCTGCACCAGCCGCGAGCCCACTTTGGAGGCCACCAGCGCGCCGCCCTGGAAGACCCCCGCCGCGTAGCCGCCGAGCCGTACCAGGAACACCCCGACCCGCCGCTCGGCGCGGGCGTGCGCGACGAGGCGGGTGACGTGCGGCGGGCCGGGCGGCGTCATGGGCGGGAACGGCACGTGCAGCTCGGCCACCGCGCCGTCGGCGGCCACCAGCCGCACCGCCCGCTCGTCACCGGTGGCGGAGAAGGGCCCGTGACGCCCGGCGAACCCGTCGATCCACGGATGCAACCGCTCCGGCGGCACCGTGACCCACCGGCCGCCACCCCTCGCCGGACGCGCGCTCATCCCCGAAGATTAGCCAACGCCTTCGGAAGACGCCCGGGGCGCCGGTGCGGAGCGGGGAACCCTAACCGAAATGTCGGTAAATTCTGTCTCGTGGGGCTTCTGGGGCGCCGGTGACGGGAGCACCATCTGTACGTGTCCTCCCTGCTCACCAGTCCCATGGTGGACCTCGATACCGGTGCCGTCATCGCGCACCCCGCCACCGTGGACGCCACCGGCTCACTCAGGGCGGCGCCCCTCCCGATGATCATCGAGCTGCCGGTACGGACGGTGCTGCCGGGCGCGGGCACGCTGGCGCCCCTGCACGAGGCGCTGCGGAGGGCGGGCCGGCATCCGCGCGAGGCCATCCTCCTGCTCACCGGAACGTGCCAGGACCAGGACAGGCCGCTGCTCAAGGTGGGGCTCGACGGGCTGCGCACGATCGGCTACCTGCTCGGCTTCGCCGGCGTGGGCTCGGGCGGCCCGGCGCTCGACCTGGTCGCGGAGGCGGCGCCGTACGTGCTGGCCCTCGATCCCGACGTGGTGGCGCGCGTCCCGGCGGATCACCGGGCGACGGCGGTGGTGCGGGCGGTGACGTCGCTGGCGCGCGACGTCGGCGCGCACGTGATGGCGGGCGGCGTGCACCGCGAGGCGCAGGTGGCGGTGCTCCGCGGCCTCGGCGTACGGCTCGCGCACGGCCCCCTGCTCGCGCCCGGCCCCGACGGCAAGGTACGGGTGCCGCTGCCGGTCGCGGACGAGTCGCCCGCGGCGATCATGCTCGGCCCCCGGGTGCAGGAGATGCTGCTGCCGGCCGTGACCCTGCCGGCGGAGGCGAAGGCGGAGGAGGCGGTGGCGGCCTTCGGGCACGAGCCGACGATCACCAGCGTGATCCTGGTGGACGAGTTCCAGCGGCCCAAGGGCAGCCTGGACCGCAGCCGGTTCCTGCTGTCGTTCGCGGCCCGGTACGGTCACGCCCTGCACGGCTCGAAGCCCGCTCAGCGCCTGGCCGACCCACCGCGTACGGTGCCGCGCACCACCCCGGCGATCGCGGCCATGCAGGCGGCCGGCCGGGACGCGGCCCGCGTCTACGACGACCTGGTGGTCACCGACGAGCTGAACCGCTGCCTCGGCATCGTCCGCGTCTCGGACCTGATCAGACAGGTGAGCGCGATCCGCACCTGACAGGTCCGGGCGACCGAGCGCGATCCGCGGCTGACAAGCGCGGGGCGGCCGGGATAGGAAGTAATCATGCTGAACAGACGGACCCTGCTCGGCGCCGGGGTGTTGTCCGGGGTCGCGGCGTGCACGGCGGACTCCCCCAAGCCGAAACCGGCCGCCACGGCCTTCGACCCGGCCGACTGGGCTTCCGTCAGAGCCCAGTTCGCCCTCGACCCGGCCGCCGCGCACTTCGCCGCGTTCGTGCTCGCCCCCGCCCCGGCCCCGGTCAGGCGGGCGATCGCGACGCACCGCGACGCCCTGGACGCCGACCCCGAGTACACCCCGCCCGGCGGCGAATTCCCCGACACGACCGTGCGCGAGGCCGCCGCCCGCTACCTGGGCGCCGAGCCGGGCGGGATCGCGCTGACCGACAGCACCACGATGGGCCTCGGCCTGCTCTACACCGGTCTCGGCCTGCGCCAGGGCCAGGACGTGCTGACCACCGAGCACGACTTCCTGGCCACCCACGAGGGCCTGCGGCTGATGGCCGCGCGCACGGGCGCGAAGATCCGCAAGGTCAAGCTGTACGACGACCCCGCCCGCGCCTCGGCCGACCGCATGGTGTCGGCGATCAAGGAAGGGCTGGGCCCCCGCACCCGCGTGGTGGCGATCACCTGGGTGCATTCGAGCACGGGCGTACGCGTGCCGGTACGGGCCGTCGCCGACATGCTGGCCGAGGCGAACCGGGGCCGCGACGAGCACGACAGGGTGCTGCTGTGCGTGGACGGGGTGCACGGCTTCGGCGCCATGGCCGACGGCGTGGCGGACCTGGGCTGCGACTTCCTGGCCAGCGGCACGCACAAGTGGCTGTTCGGGCCGCGCGGCACGGGCATCGTGTGGGGCCGCGACTGGGAGCCGGTGGCCCCCATCGTGCCCAGTTTCAGCGCGGCGGCGTTCAACGCCTGGCAGATGGGCGGCGAGCCGACGGGCAGCACGGCGGATCTGGTCACGCCCGGCGGCTACAAGGCGTTCGAACACCGGTGGGCAATGCCGCAGGCGTTCGCGTTCATGACCTCGATCGGCAAGGACCGCGTCCAGCAGCGCACGCAGGAGCTGGCCACCAGGTTGAAGGCGGGGCTGGCCGGCATCTCCCACGTCACCCTGGCCACGCCGCAGGCGCCGGAGCTGTCGGCGGGGCTGGTCTGCTGCGCGATCACCGGCATGCCGCCGCTCCAGGCGGTGGAACGGCTGCGCGCGAAGAAGGTGCTCACCAGCGTGACCCCGTACAGCCACTCGCTGCTGCGCTTCGGCACGAGCATCGTGACGACGCCCGAGCAGGTCGATCTGGCGATCAAGGCGGTCGAGGAGCTGGTGTGAACGAGGCCGAGCCGTACGGGCCGCTGATCGGCACCCGCGTACGCGTGCTGACCTGGAACGTGTGGGGCGAGTCCGGCCCGTACGCGCGGCGGGCGAAGGTGATCGAGAAGGTGGTGCGCGAGCACGACCCCGACGTGGTCGCGCTGCAGGAGTGGGCGGGCCAGTCACTGGGCTACGAGCACGTCGCGTCGTACGGCGGGGGCGGCAGGAACGGCGGAAGCAGCGGAAGCGGGCAGGGCAGCGGGAGCGGCGGGAACGGCGAGGGCGCTGGGTCCGCTGACGGGGCCGCGTGCGCGGTGCTGTCCCGCTGGCCGGTCGCGCGGCGAGAGGAGCGCCCCCTGCCGGGCGGTGCGAACCCCGGCAGTGCCCTGTTCTGCGAGCTGGCCGGGCCGCGCGGCCCGTTACAGGTGTTCAGCGTCATCATCGGCGCGTTCCGGCTGGACGAGTCGGGGGCGCGGCAGGAGCAGGTACGGGCGCTGACCGCGTTCGTCGGCGAGGTGGCCTCGCGGCGGCGTCCCGCGCTGGTGTGCGGTGACTTCAACGCCGGGCCGGACAGCGACGAGATCAGGATGCTGACCGGACGCACCGTGCCGGCGACGCCCGGCGTGGTGTTCTACGACGCGTGGGAGGTGGCCGGCGACGGCGGCCCAGGACACACGTGGTGCGACGCCAACCCGTTTGCGCGGCCCGGCCTGTATCCACCGCGCCGCTTCGACTACGTCCTCAGCGCCTGGCCGCGAGCCGGCGGCGCGGGGCATCCGGTGCGCTGCGAGGTCGTGGGCGCCGGCCCGGACCCAGGCTCCGACCACTACGCCATCCTCGCCGAACTCCGCTACTGACCACAGCCACCACCAACCGCGCCGGCACCGTGCGAGCAGCGAGGGGGCAATCGTGCGGGTCAGAGCCAGCCCTGGGTTCTGGCGCGTTGAACGGCTTCGATGCGGTTGCGGGCACGGGTCTTCTGGATCGCCGACGACAGGTAGTTGCGGACCGTGCCTTCCGACAGGTGCAGCCGCCCCGCGATGTCGACGATCGTCGAGCCGTCGGCCGCCGCGGCCAGCACGTCGCGTTCGCGGCCCGACAGCGGGTTGGGTCCGGCGCTGAGCGCGGCCGCGGCCAGCCCGGGATCGATCACCCGCTCCCCCGCGTGCACCCGCCGGATGGCCGCCGCCAGCTCCCTGGCCGGGCTGTCCTTGACCAGGAACGCCACCGCCCCGGCCTCCATGGCGGTGCGCAGGTAGCCGGGCCGCCCGAAGGTGGTCAGGATCATCACCCGGCACTCCGGCACCCGTTCGGTGATCTTCGCGCAGGCGGTGAGCCCGTCGGTGCCGGGCATCTCGATGTCGAGCAGCGCGACGTCGGGCCGCACCTCGACCGCGACGGCCAGCGCCTCGTCACCGTCCGCGGCCTCGCCGACGACCTCGATGTCGGGCTCCAGGCCCAGGAGCGAGGCCAGCGCGCCGCGAATCATGCCCTGGTCCTCGGCCAGCAGCACCCGGATCATGCGCCCGCCTTCGCGTCGGCCGGGCTCTGTGCTCGGATCATGTACTCGCCCTCGTCCCAGCCTGGCTCTGTACCCGGATCACGCGCCCGCCCCGGCCGGGATCCGCACGCGCAGCGCATGACCGCCGGCCGGTTCGGGGCCGGCTGTGACCGTGCCGCCCGCGCTCGTCACCCGTTCGGACAACCCGCTCAGGCCGCTGCCCGGCGTGTAGGGGCCGCTGCCGTCCTTGCCGTCGTCCACGATCTCCAGCGTCGCGTGCGCCCCACCGTACGTGAGCTTGATCTCGCACCGGGTGGCCCGCGCGTGCCGGACGACGTTGGTGGTGCCCTCGCGGACGATCCAGCCGAGCAGCCCGTCGAGCGGTTCGGGGGACGCGCCCATCCCCCGGCCCGTGGTGCGGACCTCCGCGCGTACGCCGGCCGCCGCCAGCACCGTCCTGGCGTTGTCGAGCTCTTCTGCCAGGCTGCGCTGCCGGTAGCCGGTGACGGCCTCGCGTACCTCCACCAGCGCCTTCCTGGCCACCGACTCGATGTCCCCGATCTCCTGACGCACCCGCGGCGAACGTTCGGCCAGCCGCCCGGCCAGCTCGCTCTTGAGCACGATCAGCGACAGGCTGTGGCCGAGCAGGTCGTGCAGGTCGCGGGCGATGCGCAGCCGCTCCTCGGCGGCGGCCAGCCGGGCCACCTCGTCCTGGGCCCGGTGCAGCTCGACGGTCAGCGTCCTGGTGTTGCGGACGCTGATGAACAGCACGCCGAGGGTCACCACCTGCATGCCGAGGACGATGAGGGTCTCGGCGGTGCCGCCGTTGAGCAGGCCCCCGACCAGGATGGTCACCAGGCTCAGCGCCATGCCCCCGAGCGCCCACAGGGCCGGCAGCGAGAACCCGTACAGCACGACGGCGTAGACCGGCAGGCTCAGCCAGGAGCCGGCGAAGACGAGCGCGCCGGTCATCCCGAGCACGGTGGTGAGCGCGAGCAGCGGGTAGGTCCAGCGGCTGCGTTCCAGGAAGCTCTTGGAGCTGAGCACCGTGGCCAGGAACGAGGCGACGAACGCGGCGAGCAGCAGGCCCGCCCAGACGGCCCGGGCTCCGGTGAGCCCGCCGGTGACGATCTCCGCGATGGGGAAGACCAGGTAGACCATCCCGGCGGACGTGCCCAGCAGCCGCCTCCCGCGCGAGGCGCCCCCGTCGGCCCGCCCGAAGGTGATCCTGTCGGCGAAGCTCATCCTCGTACGGTAGCGCGCCGGTAGAGGTAGGCCGCCGCCCCGCCCAGGACGACCGCCCACCCGGCCACGACCAGCACGTCCACCGCGTTCACCCCGTGCCCGCCGGCCAGGCTCCACCCGAGGCTCGCGTAGTGGAAGGAGGGCGTGAGCTCCGCGACGGTCTTCATCGTGGCGCCGAAGATCTCCGGCGGGAACCACAGGCCCCCGGCGATGGCCAGGGCGAACATGCACACCATCGAGGCCGGCTGGGCCACGTCGGCGGACAGCACCGAGCCGAGCGCGAGCCCCAGCGCGATGAACGGAACCGTGCCCAGCCACATGGCGAGCAGCAGCGCCGCCCACCGGCCGGGCGGCAGCGACACGCCCTGCTGCACCACCGCCGCCACGCTCACCAGCAGCAGCGAGGGCAGGACGAGCGCCAGCGCGGTGCCGAGCTTGGTCACGATGACGGCCCAGGACGGCAGCGGGGTGATCTGGAGCTGGCGCAGCCAGCCGGACTGCCGCTCGGTGGCCAGCGGCACGGCCGAGCTCATCATGGACGAGGCCAGCGCGCCGTAGGCGGCCATCGACACCATGAGGATCACGTTGTAGCCGAGCCCGGAGCCGTCGGTCTGATCGCCGTAGATGTTGGCGTTGATCAGGTACAGCGCGACGGGGAAGGCGATCACGAAGATGAGGTAGCGCCGGTTGCGCAGCAGGCGCACGATGTCGGCCCTGGCGAAGTGGATCATCGGGACTCCCGGGTGAGCTGGAGGAAGGCGGCTTCGAGGTCGGCGCCGGTGAGGGTGAGGCCGCGTACGTCGAGCGCGGTGCCCCGGTAGAGCCCGTCGAGGGTGGCGTCGGTGTCGGAGGTGTGCAGCGTGGCCGTGCCGGCGACGATCTCCACGGCGGTGACGCCGGGCAGCCGGTCCAGCCCGGCGGCGGGCTGCTCGCCGAGGGCGAAGCTGACGGCGTGGCCGCCCGCGTCGGCTTTGATCTGGGCGGCGGTGCCGTCGGCGGCCAGCCGCCCCTTGGCGATGACGATCACCCGGTCGGAGTGCTCGTCGGCCTCCTCCATCTGGTGGGTGGCGAACAGCACGGTCCTGCCGCCGGCCGCGTAGTCGTGCATGCTCGCCCAGAACCGCAGCCTGGACTCCACGTCCATGGCCGCGGTGGGCTCGTCGAGCAGCAGGATCCTGGGCGCGCCCGCGACGGCCAGGGCGAACCTGACCCGCTGGGCCTGCCCGCCGGACAGCTTGCCGGCCCGCCGCCCGGCCAGCTCGGTCAGGTCGGCGAGGCCGAGCAGCTCGTCGAGGGCGAGCGGGTGCGGGTAGAGCCGGCGGACGAGGTCGATGAGCTCCCTGACGGTCAGCTCGGGGATGAGCGCGCCGTTCTGGAGCATGGCCCCCATCTGACCGGCCCTGACCGCCTCGGCCGGGGTACGGCCGTGTACGCGGACCGCGCCCGACGAGGGCAGCAGCAGGCCGAGCAGCAGGTTGATGGAGGTCGACTTGCCGGCGCCGTTGGGCCCCAGCAGGGCCACCGTCGTGCCGGGCTCGATGGTGAGCGAGAGGTCGTCGACGGCGAGCACGGCCCCGTAGTACTTGCTGACGTGGTCGAACTCGACCGCGTTGGAGGAGGATCGCATACCTCGAACGCTAGGGCGGGGCGGGCGCCCGGCATCAGTGTGATCCCTCCGCCGTTGACGGTGACATTTGTCAGATCACCCGCCCCCGGCGGCCCGGTCGTCGGGTCCGGATCACGCCCGCCCCGCCGCAGCGGCGTCAGAGGCGGCAGGCGTAGATGTCGGTGACCAGGATGGCGCGCGCGCCGATGTCCCAGAGCTTGTCCATCACCTGCTGGTGGCCCTTGCGCCGGACCATGGCGCGCACGGCGACCCAGCCCTCGCGGTGCAGCGGGGAGACGGTGGGCCCCTCCATGCCGGGAGTGAGCGCGATGGCCTCCTCGATGCGCTCGGCCCGGATGTCGTAGTCCATCATCACGTAGTCGCGGGCGTGCACGACGCCCTGGAAACGGCGGACGAGCTGCTCGACGCCCTGGGTGTCGGGCACGGCCTGCCGCTTGATCAGCACCGCCTCCGAGCGCATGATCGGCTCGCCGAAGACCTCCAGGCCGACGTTGCGCAGCGTGGTGCCGGTCTCGACCACGTCGGCCACGGCGTCAGCCACGCCGAGCCGGATCGCGGTCTCGACGGCTCCGTCAAGCTTGATGACGCGGGCGTCGACGCCCTGGTCGGAGAGGTATTTCTCGAGCAGTCCCGCGTAGGAGGTGGCGATGCGCCGGCCGTTGAGGTCGGCCGCCGAGGCCATCGCGCCGGCCGTGGTGGCCAGCCGGAACGTGGAGTCGCCGAAACCGAGCGGCATGATCTCCTCGACCGGGGCGCCGGAGTCGATCAGCATGTCGCGGCCGGTGATGCCCACGTCGAGGGTGCCCTCGCCGACGTAGACGGCGATGTCGCGCGGGCGCAGGAAGAACAGCTCGCAGCCGTTGGCCTCGTCGACCACGACGAGCTCCTTGCTGTCACGACGCGAGCGGTAGCCCGCCTCTTTCAGCATGCTCTGGGCGGCCTCGCTGAGCGAGCCCTTGTTGGGTACTGCCAGACGCAGCATGTCAGGTCCTTACGTGTGTCTCGCTTCCGTCATCTCCGGGTGCCGGGCGCCTGGGCGCCCTAGAGATGCTTGTAGACCTGGTCGAGGCCGATGCCCTTGGCGATCATGAGCACCTGAACGTGGTAGAGGAGTTGCGAGATCTCCTCGGCGGCCCTGTCGTCTGACTCGTGCTCGGCCGCCATCCAGCTCTCGGCGGCCTCCTCGACGACCTTCTTGCCGATGGCATGGACGCCGGCGTCGAGCGCGGCCACGGTGCCCGAGCCCACGGGCCGGGTCCGGGCCTTCTCTGACAGCTCGGCGAACAGCTCTTCGAAGGTCTTCATGATCTCTCTCGTCGGTCGGCTGCGTGCCTGATAAGCCTAGTCTGCGTCATGGGGTGGCGCCGCCCCGCGTCCGCCACGCGAGACGACGCAAGACAGCGCGACCCGACGTGAGCCGACGGTGAGCCGACGTGAGCCGACGTGCAACGACGTGAAACGACGCGGCCGGACGTTCGCGGGCCGACGGGGGCCGACGCGTACGCACACCCGCCCGGAAACGGCGCTGCCCGCCGCGCCTCGGAAGGCACGGCGGGCAGCGTCGTGATATGTCGCCGTATGTCGCGGCGTCAGACGTGGTCAGCGCTCGAAGCGGCGCCCCGAGTTGCGGCGGAAACCACCGTTACCGCCGCGGTCGTCCGGACGCCCGCCGCCACCGCCGGAGCGGTAGCCGTCACGCGGCGCACGCTCGTCGGAGCGCACCCCGCGCTCGCGGTCGGCCGAGAACGGCCGGCCACGGTCAGCGGCGAAACGGCCGCCCCGGTCGTCGGAACGGTAGCCGCCGGCGCGCTGCCCGCGGTCGTCCTGCCGGAGCGGGCGGTCGTCGGAGCGGTAGCCGCCCCGAGCGGGCCGGCTGTCACGGCGGCGGTCGTCGCCGACCGGGCGCTGCTCCTGCGTACGCCCGAACGGCCGATCACCCGTGTCGTGCCGGCGCGGACGCCGGTCGTCGCCGGAGGTGAAGGGACGCTCACCGTCGTCGTGCCGGCGCGGACGCCGGTCGTCACCCGAGGTGAAAGGACGGTCGCCGTCCTCGTGCCGCCGCGGGCGGCGGTCGTCGCCGGGGCCGAACGAGCGCTCGCCGTCGTCGTGCCGGCGCGGGCGGCGCTCACCGTCGAAATCCCGGCGGCCCCGCCCCCGGCCCCTGCGCTCGGACGAGCCGCCCTCGCGGCGCGGGCGCAGCGGCTTGCGGACGTCGGGCTCCCACACGGGAACGGCCTCGCCGCTCGGCGTGCGGGCCCCGGTCACCTCGGCGAGCCGGGGGTGACCAGGCGTGGCCTTGAGCCGGAACGGGTGGATCCCGGCGCGGCGGGTGAGGGCGTCGGTCGAGCGGCGCTCGTTGGGCAGCACCAGCGTGACGACCGTGCCCTTCTCGCCGGCGCGGGCCGTGCGGCCACCCCGGTGCAGGTAGCTCTTGTGGTCCTGCGGCGGGTCCACGTGCAGCACCAGGCTGATGTTGTCCACGTGGATGCCGCGCGCCGCGACGTCGGTGCAGACGAGCACGTTGACGGAGCCCTCACGGAACTCGGCGAGGATGCGGGTGCGCTGGTTCTGGCGCTTGCCGCCGTGCAGGCCGCCCGCCTTGACGCCGACCCTGGCCAGCTGCTTGCACAGCCGGTCCACGCCGTGCTGGGTGCGGACGAAGATGATCGTACGGCCCTCGCGGTTGGCGATCTCGGCCGTGACGTCGAACTTGTCGTCGCGCGACACCTGCATCACGTGGTGCTCCATGGTGTCGACCGGCGAGGTCGCCGGAGCCACGGAGTGGGTGATCGGGTCCTTGAGGAAGCGATGCACCAGCTTGTCGACGTCGCCGTCGAGCGTGGCCGAGAACAGCAGCCGCTGGCCGTCGGCCGGGGTCTGCGCGAGCAGTTCGGTGACGACGGGGAAGAAGCCGAGGTCGCACATGTGGTCGGCCTCGTCGAGGACACTGACCTCGACGTCGCCCAGCGAGCACTCACCCTGGCGGATGAGGTCACCCAGGCGGCCGGGGGTGGCGATCACGATGTCGACGCCGCGGCGCAGCGCCTCGATCTGCTTGCCCATGGACATGCCGCCGACGATGACCTTCATGCGCAGGCCGAGGCCGCGCCCGAGGGGTTCGAGGGCGTCGTGCACCTGGAGGGCGAGCTCGCGGGTGGGCACGAGGATCATCGCGTGCGGCCGCCCGGGGGCGGGTCGCACACCGGCGATGCGCGCCATGGTGGGCAGGCCGAAGGCGAGGGTCTTGCCCGAGCCGGTCTGGCCGCGCCCGAGGACGTCGTGGCCGGCGAGCACGTCGGGGATCGTCGCGCTCTGGATGGGGAACGGGCTGTCGAAGCCCAGCTTGGCCAGTCCGTTGACGAGCGGCTTGGGCAGGCCAAGCAGCTCGAACTCGGACGGGCCCGGCTGCCCAGCGTTGGTCTCGGCGTTCGTCTCAGGGGAGGTTTCGCCGAGCGTGGGCATGACAGCGTCAAGCATGGTCACGAAATTCGTGCCTTTCCGTCGAAGTGGCGCGTCACTTCTGCGAAAGGACGAGCCGGGACGTGCGGCCTGTGGCCGCACACGTTCAAGGGCGCCCGCCATGAGGGCGGGATGAAAATGAGGGGGGACACCGGAGCACCGGCCGCAGGCGATGCGTGACGCGCGATGAGACGTCAGGTGTACCTGTTTTCCAACGCCGGGGATATTATCGGATATTCCCCGGCCGGGGGCACGGACTTTCCGGAACCCGCTATGGCACGCTGAAACGGCTGACGATTTACGCCAGCCGTGACAGCGGAAAAGATCAGACGTTGAAGCCTAGCATACGCAGTTGCTCGCGCCCCTCGTCGGTGATCTTGTCAGGGCCCCACGGCGGCAGCCAGACCCAGTTGATCTTCACGTCGGAGACCATGCCGTCGAGCGCCGAATGGGCCTGGTCCTCGATGACGTCGGTCAGCGGGCAGGCCGCGCTGGTCAGCGTCATGTCGATGGTGGCCACGGGCTGCCCGCCGTCGGACGGGTCGAGGTTGAGCCCGTAGATCAGGCCCAGGTCGACGACGTTGATGCCGAGCTCGGGGTCGACGACGTCCTTGAGCGCCTCCATGACCTCTTCGGCGGTCGCGTCACCGTCGTAGCCGGTCGGAGTCTCCACAGGCTTACTCATTCGGCAGCACTCCTCACAACGGCGTCTTTGTACGCCATCCATGAAAGCAACGCACATTTAACGCGCGCCGGGAACTTGGCCACGCCCGCGAACGCGACGGCGTCACCGAGGACTTCCTCGTCGGCCTCGACTTTTCCCCTGCCCTGCATGAGCCGGGTGAACTCGTCGACCACGGAGAGCGTCTCGTCGACCGTGGATCCGGCGGTCAGCTCGTGCAGCACGGAGGCGGCGGCCTGGCTGATCGAGCAGCCCTGACCTTCGTAGGAGACGTCCAGAATCTTGCCCGCGTCGCCCACCTTGACCCTGAGCGTGATCTCGTCGCCGCACGTCGGGTTCACGTGGTGAACCTCGGCGTCGTACGGCTCACGAAGCCCGCGCCCCTGCGGGTGCTTGTAGTGCTCCAGGATCAGCTCCTGGTACATCGACTCGCCGATCATGGCTATGCGAACACCTTCTGAACGTGATGGAGGCCGCGCACCAGGGCGTCGATCTCGCCCGTGGTGTTGTACAGGTAGAACGACGCCCGCGTGGTCGCGGGTATTCCGAAACGCAGGTGCAGCGGGCGCGCGCAGTGGTGCCCGACGCGTACGGCGACCCCGAACTGGTCGTCCAGGATCTGCCCGACGTCGTGCGGGTGGATGCCCTCCAGCGTGAACGACACCGTGCCCCCACGCCCTTCGAGCGTCTCGGGGCCGATGACGCGCAGGGTGGGCACCTCGCGCAGGGCGTCGAGCGCGTAGGCCGTCAGCGTGCGCTCGTGCGCTTCGACGGCCTCCATGCCGACCTCGGTGAGGTAGTCGACCGCCGCGCCGAGCCCGATGGCCTCGACGATCGGCGGCGTGCCCGCCTCGAACTTGTGCGGGATCGGCGCGTACGTCGAGCGGTCCATCCAGACCGCCTCGATCATCTCGCCTCCGCCCAGGAACGGCGGCATGGCCTCCAGCAGCTCGGTGCGCCCCCACAGCACGCCGATGCCGGAGGGGCCGACCATCTTGTGGCCGGTGAAGGCCACGAAGTCGGCGCCCAGCGCGGTCACGTCGACCGGGTGGTGCGGCACGGACTGGGAGGCGTCGAGCGCGACCAGCGCGCCTACCTCGCGGGCCCGCGCGGCCACCTCGGTCACCGGGTTGACGGTGCCCAGCACGTTGGACTGGTGGGCGATCGAGACGATCTTCGTCCGCTCGGTGATGAGCTCGGGCGTGTAGTCGAGCCGCCCGTCGTCGGTGACGCCGAACCACTTCAGCGTCGCGCCGGTGCGCTGCGCGAGCAGCTGCCACGGCACGATGTTGGAGTGGTGCTCCATCTCGGAGATGACGATCTCGTCACCGGGGCCGAGGGTGAAGCGCGGGTCGGTGTTGACGGGGTTGCCGAAGGAGTAGGCGAGCAGGTTGAGCGCCTCTGAGGCGTTCTTGGTGAAGATCACCTCGTCGCGCGACGGCGCCCCGACGAAGCCCGCGACCTTGTCGCGGGCGTTCTCGAAGGCGTCGGTCGACTCGGCGCCGAGCACGTGCATGGCGCGCCCGACGTTGCTGTAGTGCAGCGCCAGGTGCTCCCGCATGGTCTCGATGACCTGGTTGGGCTTCTGTGAGGAGTTGCCCGAGTCGAGATAGACGAGCGGACGCCCGTCGGGCAGCTCGCGGGAGAAGATCGGGAAGTCTTCCCTGATCTTCTCCACATCGAAGCTGTGTGAAGTCATGCAGACGCCTTCGTGTACTGCTCGTAGCCTTCGGCCTCGAGCTTGTCGGCAAGTTCGGGCCCGCCCTGCTCGACGATCCGGCCGGCCGCGAAGACGTGGACGAAGTCGGGCTTCACGTAGCGCAGGATGCGGGTGTAGTGGGTGATCAGCAGCACGCCGGTGTCACCGGAGGCGCGGAAGCGGTTGATGCCCTCGGAGACCACGCGCAGCGCGTCGACGTCGAGGCCGGAGTCGGTCTCGTCGAGCACCGCGATCTTCGGCTTGAGCAGCTCCATCTGGAGGATCTCGTGGCGCTTCTTCTCGCCGCCGGAGAAGCCCTCGTTGAGGTTGCGCTGGGCGAAGGCGGGGTCGATGGACAGGGCGTCCATGCCGCCCTTGAGGTCCTTGGCGAACTCGCGCAGCTTGGGCGCCTCGCCGCGGACGGCGGTGACGGCCGAGCGCAGGAAGTTCGACACGGACACGCCGGGGACCTCGACGGGGTACTGCATGGCCAGGAACAGGCCGGCGCGGGCCCGCTCGTCGACGGACAGCTCCAGCAGGTCGACGCCGTCGAGCAGCACCTGGCCGCCGGTGACGGTGTACTTCGGATGGCCGGCGATGGCGTAGGCGAGCGTCGACTTGCCCGAGCCGTTGGGGCCCATGATGGCGTGGGTCTGCCCGGCCTGAACGGTCAGGTTGACGCCGCGCAGGATTTCCTTGTCCTCGACGGCGACCTGCAGGTCACGAATCTCTAGGGTGGACATGTGCTTAGGACTCCTTCGAGAGCGAGACGAGCACGTCATCGCCGTCGATCTTGACTGTGTAGACGGTCACGGGCTGGGTCGCGGGCGGCCCTGTGGGCTTGCCGGTGTGGATGTCGAAGCACGAGCCGTGCAGCCAGCACTCCAGGGTGCCGTCGTAGACCTCTCCCTCGCTGAGCTTGACCTCGGCGTGGGAGCAGACGTCGTGCAGGGCGAAGACCTCTTCGCCCTTGCGGACCAGCGCCACCGGCGTCTCGTCCGCGCCGACCTCGACGCCGAGGACGCCCCCTTCGGGGATGTCCTCGACCTTGCACACCTTCTCGAAGCTCATCGAACGGGCTCCGCGGCGGACTCGGCCGCGTTGTTCGATACAGCGGCGGACTCGGCCGCGTTGTTCGATACAGCGGCGGACTCGGCCGCGTTGTTCGATACAGCGGCGGACTCGGCCGCATGGGATACGGCGGCGGACTCGGAGGTGCTGAGCTCGGCCTCCAGGGCGTTCAGGACGCGCTCGCGGATCTCGGCGATCTCGATCTTCTCGATGAGCTGGCCGAGGAAGCCCCGCACGACCAGGCGGCGGGCCTCGTCATAGGGGATGCCGCGGGCCTGGAGGTAGAAGATGTGCTCGTCGTCGAGCCGGCCGGAGGCGGAGGCGTGCCCCGCTCCTGCGACCTCGCCGGTGAGGATCTCCAGGTTGGGCACCGAGTCGGCGCGGGCGCCGTCGGTGAGGATGAGGTTGCGGTTGAGCTCGTAGGTGTCGGTGCCCTCGGCCTCGACCCTGATGATCACGTCGCCGATCCAGACGGCGTGCGCCCGGTCGCCCTGGAGGGCGCCGCGGTAGTCGACGTTGCTCTTGCAGTTGGGCTGCGAGTGGTCGACCAGGAGGCGGTGCTCCAGGTGCTGGCCCGCGTCGACGAAGTAGACGCCGGACATGTCGGCGTCGCCGCCGGGGGCGCTGTAGGTGACGCTGGGCGACAGGCGGACGAGGTCGCCGCCGAAGGTCACCACGAAGCTGCGGAACGTCGCGTCCTTGGCCAGCTGGGCGTGGTGGGAGGAGACGTGGACGGCGTCGTCGTCCCAGTCCTGCAGGCTGACGACCTTGAGGCTGGCGCCGTCGCCGACGACGAACTCGATGTTGTCGGCGTAGACGGCGCTGCCCTTGTGGTCGAGCACGAGCACGGCCTCGGCCATCGGCTCGACCCTGACCACGATGTGGCCGTAGGCGGCGCCGTCGCCGGAGCCGGTCAGCGTGAGCACGGTGGGCTTGGACGTGACGGCCTCGCGCGGCACCGTGATCACGGTGGCCTTCTCGAAGCTGTTCCAGGCCTGGGCGCTCACCCGGTCGCCCGGCATGAACGACTTGCCCACGCGGGCGTCGTCGCGGCCGACCGTCTCCACGGTGACCTCGGGCGCGGCCTCGACGTCGACCCTGACGTGACCGGCGGCCTCGGCCTTGCCGTTGTGCAGGCCCTTCAGGCGGGCGAGCGGCGTGAAGCGCCACGCCTCCTCGCGCCCGGTCGGGACGTCGAAGTCGGCCAGGTCGTAGGACGCCTTCTCGTGCAGGGTCGACAGGGGCTTCTCGTTCAGGCCCATCAGCCGACGGCTCCTTCCATCTGCAGCTCGATCAGCCGGTTGAGCTCAAGCGCGTATTCCATGGGCAGCTCGCGCGCGATCGGCTCGACGAAGCCGCGCACGATCATCGCCATCGCCTCGTCCTCGCCGAGACCGCGGCTCATGAGGTAGAAGAGCTGGTCCTCGCTGACCTTGGAGACCGTGGCCTCGTGGCCCATCGAGACGTCGTCCTCGCGGACGTCGACGTAGGGGTAGGTGTCGGAGCGGCTGATCTGGTCGACCAGCAGCGCGTCGCACTTGACGGTGCTGGCGCTGCCGTGGGCGCCCTCCTCGATCTGCACGAGACCGCGGTAGGAGGTGCGGCCGCCGCCGCGCGCCACCGACTTGGAGATGACGGTGGAGCTGGTGTTGGGCGCCAGGTGCACCATCTTGGAGCCGGCGTCCTGGTGCTGGCCCTCGCCGGCGAACGCGACGCTCAGCGTCTCGCCCTTGGCGTGCTCGCCCATGAGGTAGACGGCCGGGTACTTCATCGTGACCTTGGAGCCGATGTTGCCGTCGATCCACTCCATGGTCGCGCCCTCGTAGGCGACGGCGCGCTTGGTGACCAGGTTGTAGACGTTGTTGGACCAGTTCTGGATGGTCGTGTAACGGCAGCGGGCGTTCTTCTTCACGATGATCTCGACGACCGCGCTGTGCAGCGAGTCGGAGGAGTAGATCGGCGCGGTGCAGCCCTCGACGTAATGGACGTAGCTGTTCTCGTCGACGATGATCAGAGTCCGCTCGAACTGGCCCATGTTCTCGGTGTTGATCCGGAAGTAGGCCTGCAGCGGGATCTCGACCTCGACGTTCGGCGGCACGTAGATGAACGAGCCACCGGACCACACGGAGGTGTTGAGCGCGGCGAACTTGTTGTCGCCCACCGGGATCACCGAGCCGAAGTACTCCTTGAAGAGCTCCTCGTGCTCCTTCAGGCCCGTGTCGGTGTCGACGAAGATGACGCCCTTCTCCTCAAGGTCCTCACGGATCTTGTGGTAGACGACCTCGGACTCGTACTGGGCGGCGACGCCGGCGATGAGGCGCTGCTTCTCCGCCTCGGGGATGCCGAGCTTGTCGTAGGTGTTCTTGATGTCGGCGGGCAGCTCGTCCCAGGAAGCGGCCTGCTTCTCAGTGGAGCGCACGAAGTACTTGATGTTGTCGAAGTCGATGCCGGTGAGGTCGGAGCCCCAGGTCGGCAGCGGCTTCCTGTCGAACAGGCGGAGCCCCTTCAGGCGAAGGTCGAGCATCCATTCCGGCTCGTTCTTGAGTCCGGAGATGTTGCGGACGACCTCCTCGGACAGGCCTCGCTTGGCCGCCGCGCCCGCGGCATCCGGGTCGGCCCAGCCGAACTTGTAATTCCCGAGGCCTTCCAGCTCCGGGCGGTCGGTGACAGTCACCTTCCGGTCTCCTTGCTCTTGTCTCTATGTGCGGAATCGCTCAACGACTGCGGCGACACGTGCGTCGTGCACACCCCGTCGCCGTGGGCGATCGTGGCCAGGCGCTGCACCGGCGTGCCGAGCAGCTGCGCGAACGCCTCCGTCTCGGCCTCACACAGCTGCGGGAACTCCGCGGCCGCGTGCGCCACCGGGCAGTGGTGCTGGCAGAGCTGGTCGCCACCCGACTTGGCCTTGCTGGCCGAGGCGGCATACCCCTCCGCCGACAGCGCCTGCGCCAGCACCTGCACGCGCTGATCCGCCGGCACCGCCCGCATGACCGGCTCCAGCCGCTCCAGCAGGCTCGACACCTGCTCGCGGGCGAAGTCGGCCACGGCTTGCTCTCCCATGCGCTCGGCCAGGAAACGCAGCGCGCTCCCGGCCAGGTCGTCATAGGCGTGCTCGAAAGCACTCCGCCCCGCGTCGGTGATCGCGAACAGCTTGGCGGGCCGTCCGCGCCCGCGTTGCCCGCGGGGGCGTACCGTACGAGGCTCGATCATCCCGTCGGCCAGCAGCGCGTCGAGGTGACGCCGGACGGCGGCGGGCGTGAGCCCGAGCCGCTCGCCGAGAGCCGCGGCCGCGACGGGACCATGCTCAAGAATCAGCCTGGCGACACGGGCACGGGTACCGCGCTCGTTGCCTGGCTCCATCGTGGGCATGTTTTTCACAACATCAGTGTGCCGTAATTCCTTCCCGCTTTCCAAACGGATCCGAGCAGGGGCGGGAATGGAATTTGTCACGCAGGGTAGCCTTACCTAACCTTCGCCTGGCTCAGGAACGTGAACGAGAGCACCGAGCACAGGATGAGTCCGAGCATGACACACGCCATGGGCACGGCGGTGCCGGATCCGGCGAGTCCGACCAGCGGGGCCGCGGCGGCGCCCAGCGCGAACTGCAGCACCCCCGTCAGGGCCGAGGCGCTGCCCGCGACGTGCGCCGGCTGCGAGCCCAGTGCCAGCGCGCCGGTGCCGGGCAGGGTCAGGCCCTGGCCGAGCATGATGACGAACAGCCCGGCCACGATGCCCCACAGGCCGAGGCCCGCCAGCGCGGCGGCCATCAGCAGGGCCGCGCCGGTCAGGCCGATGCCGAGCCCGACGCGGACCAGCAGGACGGGCGGCACCCGTCCGGACAGGCGGCCGCCGAGCTGGGCGGTGCCGGTCAGGGCCAGGGCGTTGAGGCCGAAGATGAGCGAGTACTGCTGGGGCGTGGCGCCGTACACCTCCTGGAGCACGAACGGCGAGCCCGAGATGTAGCCGAACATGGCCCCGAACGCCAGCCCGCCGGTGAGGGCGTAGCCCATGAACGTGCGGTCGCGCAGCAGTTGCCAGAACGTGCGCGCGGTGTGCTTGAGCCCGCCGCTCTCCCGCGCGGCCGGGGGCAGCGTCTCGCGTACGCCCGACAGCACGGCCAGCAGCAGCACGATCCCCGCGACGCTGAGCGCGACGAAGACGCCCCGCCACGAGGTGAACGCCAGCAGCTGCGCCCCGGCGATCGGGGCCAGAATCGGCGCCAGGCCGCTGACGAGCATCAGCGTGGCGAAGATGCGGGCGATGGCGGCCCCGTCGTACAGGTCGCGCACGACGGCCCGCACGATGACCAGCGCGGCGCCGCCCAGCATGCCCTGCAGCAGGCGGAAGGCGATGAGCATCGGCACCGAGGGCGCGAACGCGCACAGCAGCGAGGCGACCATGAACCCGGCCACGCCCACCATGAGCGGCACCCGCCGCCCGCGCACGTCGCTGAGCGGGCCGGCGATGATCTGCCCCACGGAGACGCCGATGAGGCACGCGGTGAGCGTCAGCTGCACCTGCGCCGGCGCGCTGAGCATCTCGGAGGTGATGGCCGGCAGGGCGGGGAGGTACATGTCGATGGAGAGCGGCCCGATCGCCGACAGCGCTCCGAGGATCAGCAGCAGAAGGCCGCGGCGGCGCTTGTGCTCCTGCTGGACGACGGCGGACATGACTGCGGGCGTGGCTTCTGCCACGGACATGCGTGAACCCCTTTTCCCTCGCGGACCTGTGGCCCCCGAGGGCCGAGGGATCCAACCACGTTCCGGTCCTCCTAATTCCCGGTTATCAGATATTTCCGGAGAAGCCGCGCCCGGCGGGAGAGCCCCGCCCATGCGGTCATGCTCACCTGAGGCCGGGACCGTCCGGTGGAGTCCCTAAACTCGTGACATGGACTCCCCAGCCGTCGAGATCGTCGACCTGGTCAAACGCTACGGCGGCAACACCGCCGTCGACGGCCTCACGCTGCGGGCCGAGCGCGGAGCGGTCACCGCGGTGCTCGGCCCCAACGGCGCGGGCAAGACGTCCACGGTGGAGATCTGCGAGGGCTTCCGCGCGGCCGACGCGGGCACGGTCAAGGTGCTCGGCCTGTCCCCTGCCCGGCCCGAGCTGCGCGCGCGGGTGGGCGTCATGCTGCAGGCGGGCGGCGTGCCCCCGGCGATGCGCTGCGGCGAGTGGCTGCGGCTGGTCTCCCGCTTCTACGCCGGCCCGCTCGACCCCGGCGCGCTGCTGGCCCGGCTGGGCCTCACCGACCACGCCCGCACCCCCTACCGGCGGCTGTCCGGCGGGCAGCAGCAGCGGCTCTCGCTGGCCGCGGCCGTCGTCGGCCGGCCCGAGCTGGTCTTCCTCGACGAGCCGACGGCGGGCCTCGACCCGCAGGCCAGGCACGCCTGCTGGGAGCTGGTGGCCGAGCTGCGCCAGGCGGGCGTGTCGGTGGTGCTGACCACGCACCACATGGACGAGGCCGAGCGCCTGGCCGACCACGTGGTGATCATCGACAAGGGCCGCGTGGTGGCCGAGGGCAGCCCCGCCTCGCTGACCGGGGCCGAGCGCCAGCTCCGGTTCAGGGCCAGGCCGGGGCTGGGCCTGGAAGAGCTGCTCAACGCGCTCCCCGCGGGCAGCGCGGCCAAGGAGTCGCCCTCCGGTCACTACATCATCGAGGGCCAGGTGGGGCCCGAGCTGCTGGCCACGGTGACGGCCTGGTGCGCGGCCGAGGGCGTCACCGCCGACGACCTGCGCATCGAGCGGCGCACCCTCGAAGACGTCTTCCTCGAACTGACCGGCAGGGAGCTGCGATGACCACGCTCGATCTCACCCCCGCGCCCGGCGCGGCGCCGTTCGGGCGCATGGTGCTGGCGCAGGCGGGCGCGGAGATCCGCGCGATGCTGCGCAACGGCGAGCAGCTCCTGCTGACCCTGGTCATCCCCGTGCTGCTGCTGACCGGCTTCTCGCTGGCGCCGCTGATCGACGTCGGCGGCGGGCGGCGGGTCGACTTCCTGGTCCCCGGCGTGCTGGCGCTGGCGGTCATGTCCACCGCCTTCACCGGGCAGGCCATCGCGACCGGGTTCGAGCGCCGCTACGGCGTGCTCAAGCGGCTGGGCGCCACTCCGCTGTCCAGGAGCGGGCTCATGCTGGCCAAGACGGCGGCGGTCGCCGGCGTGGAGGTGGTTCAGGCGGTGGTCATCGTGGCCGTCGGGCTGGCGCTGGGCTGGCGGCCGCAGGGCTCGTTCCTGGGTGCGGCGCTGCTCGTCGTGCTCGGCACCGCGGCCTTCAGCGGGCTGGGGCTGCTCATGGCGGGCACCCTGCGTGCCGAGGCCACGCTGGCCGGCGCCAACCTGGTCTACCTGGTGCTGCTGGGGGCGGGCGGGGTGATGTTCCCGCTGACGAAGTTCCCCGAAGGCCTGCGGCCGTTCCTGGAGGCGCTGCCCATCTCCGCGCTGACCGGCGGGCTGCGTGCCGTGCTCTCCCAGGGCGCGGCGCTGCCGCCGGCCTCGGTGGCCGTGCTGGCCGGGTGGGCGGTGCTGTCCCTGGCGCTGGTCTCCCGTACCTTCCGCTGGGAGTAGCGCGTGGGAGTGGCGCAGGCGGCGGTTACTCCGGCTGGGGATCCGGGCGGGCGGCGCGCAGGGCGCCGTAGCGGCGGCGGCTGAGCGCGGCCACGGCGGTCAGCGGCACCGCCGCGACCGCGGCCAGGCCGAACAGCAGCCCGTAGCGCCCGTCCTCGGCCAGCGGCCCGGCCGCCCACGAGGCGACCGCGCTGCCCACGAAGAGCGAACAGGCGAAGAACGCGATGGTCGTCCCCCTGGCCTCGGGCACGACCGAGGTGGCCCAGGTCTGCAGCGAGGAGTGCAGGAACGACCAGCCGCCGCCGAGCAGCAGCGCGGTGACGGCCACGGACGGCACGCTGACGTTCACCGTGACGATCGCGAACCCGACGCAGAGCTGCGCGCCGCCCACGAGCATCAGCAGCGGTACGGGCCAGCGCCCCGACAGGTGCTTGACCAGCTTGGCGAAGACCCACAGGCCCAGCCCGTACGCGGTGATGGCCAGGCCTGCCACGGCGGCGGCCAGCCCGGTGTGCTGCAGCGCGGGGGCCAGGAAGGGCATGGCGCCGAGCATGATCGCCCCTTCGGTGAAGGCGAGCGCGAACACCAGCAGCGCCCACCGCTGCCGCAGCACCGCCCCCAGGTAACCGCCGACGCCCCTGCCGTCGCCCTCGTGGCGGGGCGGCTCGGGCAGCACGCGCAGCGCGACCGCGCAGATCAGCGCGAAGACGGCGGGCACGGTGAAGGCCACCCGCCAGTCCACCAGACCCGCGACGACCCCGCCGAGCCCCGTGGCCAGGGCGGTGCCGAGCGCGGCCGCGGCCATGAGGTCGGTGAGCGCGCGCTGGCGCACCTCGGCACGCACGGTGTCGCCCACGTACGTCAGGCTCGTCGGGATCACCGCGCCGAAGCAGGCGCCGGTCACGACCCTGGCCAGCACGAGCGTCCCCAGGACGGGCATCAGCGCCGAGACCGCGCCCGCCACCGCGGCGCCGAACAGCGCCCAGCGCATGACCCGCACCCGCCCGAGCCGGTCCGACAGCAGCCCCCACAGCGGCTGGGTCAGCCCGTACGCGAGGTAGTAGCCGCTGGCGGCGGCCACCGCGGCCGACAGGGAGACGCCGAGATCGTCGGCGATGAGCACGAGCATGGGGCTCACCGCGAAGCGGTCGAAGCTGCTGATGAACGAGGCCACCGACAAGGGCAGCGGCGGGCGGACGAGACTGACGGGAGGAGCGGGGGTCGTCATGTGCTCCGCGGTTCGTTGGCCTGGAAGAATGACCCGATCAACAGTAGTACAGCCACAAAACGGGAATGTCGCCGGGCCCGAGTAAGCTCTGACGGTTGTCCCCCTCGCATCCGCCAGAGGAGTCCTGTGACCGCCTTCGCCCTCGACGACCCGTACGACCGCGGCTCCGGCCTGCCCAGGCCGGGCAGCCTGCTGCGCAGCGCGGCCGACTCCATCCCGCCCTCGGGGCTGGTGGTGCTGGCGATCTTCTCCGTGCAGCTGGGCGCCGGGTTCGCCAAGGAGCTGTTCGCGGCGCTGCCGCCGAGCGCGGTGGTGTTCCTGCGCATCACGGCGGGGGCGCTCATCATGGGGGCGTTCGCGAGGCCGAGGCTGAAGGGGCTGTCGTGGCGTGACTGGGCGGTGGGGCTCGGCTTCGGCCTGACCCTCGCTCTGATGAACCTGTCCTTCTACGAGGCCCTGTCGCGGCTGCCCATGGGGATCGCGGTGGCCATCGAGTTCCTCGGGCCGCTGGGCGTGGCGGTCGCGGCGTCGCGGCGGCGGGTCGACCTGGTGTGGGTCAGCCTGGCGGCGGCCGGGGTCGCGCTGCTGGCGCCGTGGGGCGAGTCGGCCACGGTGCAGTGGGCCGGCATCGGGTTCGCCATGCTGGCCGCCCTGGGCTGGGCCGCCTACATCCTGCTGTCGGCCGCCGCCGGGCGGCGCTTCCCCGGCACGAGCGGGCTCTCGTTCGCGATGATCGTCTCGGCCGTGGTGATCGCCCCGGTCGGGGCCACGACCGGCGGGGCCGAGCTGCTGCGGCCCGAGCTGCTGCTGATCGGGCTCGGCGTGGGGCTGCTGTCGTCGGTGATCCCCTACTCGCTGGAGCTGCAGGCGCTGCGGCGGATGCCCAAGCACGTGTTCGGCATCCTGATGAGCCTCGAACCGGCCGTGGCGGCGCTGATCGGGGTGCTGCTGCTGAGCGAGCTGCTGCACGCGCAGCAGTGGGCGGCGATCATCTGCATCGTGGCCGCCAGCCTCGGCTCGACGCGGGCGGCCCGGCGCGCGAAGTAGCCGTCGGCGCGGGAAGCGGCCGGTACGGGCAGCGGCCGGCGCGGGAAGGGAAGCGACCGGAAGCGGCCGGTGTGGGATGTCGCCGCCGGAGGCGGCCGGCCGCCGCGCGCCCGTTGGATGGGGTCCCGGGCGCGCGGCGGAGGGCTCGGCCTCGGTGGGCGGGGTGTGCCGAGCCCGCGAAGGTCAGCGGAGTGCGGGTGTCCGCTTGACCAGGCAGGTGCCACCGTCGGAGCGGCACGGTGGCCGGTCCGGCGGGGACGAGATGGCGAGACCGACGGCGATCGCACTGAGGCGTTTGCCCGGTCGGCCCGCAAATGAGATTACCGCCAACGGGGAGCGTCTGATCCCCGAATGTCGGAACTCACCGGGTTAGCACTCGGCCCGGTTGCCGAACGCGGGCGCTCAGTGCTCGGCTCACCTGCCGGACCCGGGCCGTCAGCGCCCGGCCCGGCTGCCGGGCTCACCAGGTCAGCACTCGGGCTCGGTGGTCAGTGTTCGGCCCAGATGCCCCTGACATGGCCGATGTGCTCGGCCATGAGGGTGCCGACGGCCTCGCTGTCGCCGCGGCTGAGCGCGTCGAGCAGTTCGAGGTGCTCTCTGGCCGAGCCGCCCAGCGTGCCGCGTTCCGACAGCTGTGACAGGCCGTAGAGCCTGGCCCTGTTGCGCAGGTCGCGTACCACCGACACCAGGTGCGCGTTGCCGCACAGCGACAGCAGCTCGACGTGGAAGCGCAGGTCGGCGTCCACGTACGCGAGCAGGTCACCGCGCTCGCTGGCCGAGACGATCTCCTCGGCGATGGGCCGCAGCCGCTCGAACTCCTCCGCCCGCGAGCTGTCGGCCAGCCTGGCCACCGTGGGCACCTCGATGAGCTGGCGGATCTCGGTGAGCTCGTCGAGGTCGCGGTCGGACAGCTCGGTGACCCGGAAGCCCTTGTTGCGCACCGCCTCGACCAGGCCCTCCTTGGCCAGGTCGAGCATGGCCTCACGGACGGGCGTCGCCGAGACGCCGAACTGGGCGGCCAGCACCGGCGCCGAGTAGACGACCCCCGGCCGCATCTCCCCCGTGATCAGCGCCGCCCGCAGCGCGTGCGCGACCTGCTCACGCAGGCTCTGCCGCTCCCCCACCATCGGCAGGTCGAGCCGGTCCTCGGCAGCCATCCGCCCATCCTCTCTCTGTTCACGCTTCGAAAGCGTCTACGTCCACGCCTCGTAAGCGGCAGCCGCGACCACGAGGTCCTCCCACGCCATGCCCGTGCTCTTGAACACGCGCGGCCCCGGGCCGGTGATCACCTGCCCGGCGATCAGCTCGGCGAGGTTTCCGGCAAGATGGCGGGAGGAGATCGTACCCCGGCGCATCGGGATGATGACGTCTCCGGCCTCCTCCAGGGCGGCCGCCCTGGCCTCGACGACCACGGTGGCCCGCGCGACGAGGTCGCCGTCGAGCTCGCGGGCGTCGGGCTCGTGCGAGCCGACCGCGACGACGGTGGCGCCGTCGCGGGTGAGCTTACCGGGGAACAGCGGTTCCCTGGCGGTGGTGCAGCAGGCGACGAGATCCGCCTCCGCCAGCGCCCGCGCCACCTGCCCGTCCGGCCCGTCGCCTTCGTCGGTGAGGGCGCGGGCGGTCAGGCCCAGGGCGCGGCAGCGGGTGGCCAGCGTCTCCGCGCGTCCCGCGTCGCGCCCGACCACGGTGACGTCCTCGACCGGCCGCACCTCCCGCAGCGCCAGCACGTGCCCGTACGCCTGCGGCCCGCTGCCGAACACCACCAGCCGCCGCGCCCCCGGCTCCGCCAGGTGCCGGACGGCCAGGGCGGAGACGGCGGGCGTGCGCAGCGAGGTGAGCGCGATCCCGTCCATGGCCGCCAGGGGCGCCAGGGTCTCACCGTCGAACAGCAGGTACGTCCCCTGGATCCGGGGCAGCCCGCGCTCCGGGTTCGCGGGGGCGATGCTGACCGCCTTGACGCCGGCGTACCGGCGGGTGGCGGCGGGCATGAGCAGCAGTTGCCCGGCCGGCACGTCAACGACCGGCCGCTGCGGCGTGGCCTCGGGGTCGAGGCCGGCGCGCAGCGCCTCCTCCAGGACCGTGACGGCCCGCCCCATCGGCACCAGCCGCTCCAGGGTGGCCGCGTCCAGGTACGGGAGCCCGCTCATCGCAGCGTGAACCCGGTGGGGAACGGGTCGGCGGGGTCGAGCTCGAAGGTGTGCCGCCCGGTCCGGTACGCCATGCCGTCGATCTCCACGACCACTCCCCGATCGGTCTCCTCCGCCACGCGCGCGGTGAAGACGCTGCCCACGACGCTCAGATGGAGGAGTTCGCCTGTTCTGCCCTCGTCGTGCAGCAGCGCCATCCTGGCCGCGGTCCCCGAGCCGCAGGGCGACCGGTCCACCTCGCCGTCGGCGAACACGGTGACGTTCCGCTGCCGTATGACCCCGCCGCCACCGGGGCCGCCACCGCCACCGTTGCTGGGAGGCTCGCCGGAGAGGTCGCCGGGCGGCTCGTCAGGCAGCGTGTCGGGCAACTCGTCGTGGAAGATCACCCCGTACACGCCGGACAGCCGCTCGTCCGGATGCCTGGCGGCCGGATGATCGGAGAGCTCCGCCTTGATCCGGCGGGCGTGGCCGATGAGGGCGTCCACGTGGCGGGGCTCGACCGACAGCCCGACGGCCGAGGCGGGCAGCGAGGCGTAGATGGCGCCGCCGTACGCGACGTCCACGGTCGTCCCGGCCACGGGCACGTCGCGGGCGATGACGTACGAGGGCACGTTGACGAAGGTCACGGACGTGACCCGGCCGCCCGACGTACGCACCCGGGCCTTGACCCGGCCCGACGGCACGTCGACGACCACCTCGGTCACGCCGTCGGGGTCGGCCTCGACCAGGCCCTCCTGCACGGCGTACGCGCCGAGCGCGATCGTCCCGTGCCCGCAGGCGGTGGAGAAGCCGTCCTTGTGCCAGAACAACGCGCCGAACCTGGCTCCCGGATCGTCAGGCGGGACCAGGAAGCAGCCGTACATGTCGGCGTGCCCGCGCGGCTCGTGACACAGCAGCCGCCGCACGTCGTCGAGCTCGGCCATCGCCGTGCTCCGGCGCGCGAGCACGTCGGAGCCGGCGATCTCGGGCACCCCGCCGGTCACGATCCTGAACGGCTCACCGGCCGTGTGGTAGTCGACCGTAGTGATCAAGACCGGCCCCTCACAGCTCGAACCCGGCGGGGAACGGGTCGCGCGGGTCGAGGAAGTACTGGGCGGTGCCGGTGATCCAGGCCCGCCCGGTGATCGACGGCAGGACGGCGGGCTGCCCGCCCACCTCGGTCTCCTCCAGCAGCCGGCCGATGAACCGGGTGCCGATGAACGACTCGTTGACGAAGTCGCGGCCGAGCGGCAGTTCGCCGCGGGCGTGCAACTGCGCCATGCGGGCGCTGGTGCCGGTGCCGCAGGGCGAGCGGTCGAACCAGCCGGGGTGGATGGCCATGGCGTGCCGCGAGTGATGCGCGTCGGAGCCGGGGGCGGTGAAGTAGACGTGGTGGCAGCCGCGGATGCGGTCGTCCTCGCGGTGGACGGGCTCGTCGGCGGCGTTGATCGCCTCCATGGTGGCCAGGCCGGCCGCGATGATCTCGTTCTTGGCCTTGCGGTCGAACGGCAGGCCGTAGCGGTCCAGGTCGACGACGGCGTAGAAGTTGCCGCCGTACGCGAGGTCGTACGGGATCTCCCCGAACCCCGGCACGCTCACCGAGGCGTCCAGCCGGTCGCAGTAGGAGGGCACGTTGCGCAGCGTCACGGACATGGCCATGCCGTCCTCGACCTCAACGTCCACCTCGACGAGCCCGGCGGGCACCTCCAGGCGCACGGTCGTGACCGGCTCGACGACCTCCACCATGCCGGTCTCCACCAGCACGGTCGCCACGCCGATGGTGCCGTGGCCGCACATCGGCAGCAGCCCCGACACCTCGATGAACAGCACGCCGTAGTCCACGTCCGGCCTGGTCGGCGGCTGCAGGATGGCGCCGCTCATGGCCGAGTGGCCGCGCGGCTCGGTCATCAGCAGGGTGCGGATGTGATCGAGGTGGTCGCCGAAGTACACGCGCCGCTCGGCCATGCTCCCGCCGGGGATCACGCCGATGCCGCCGGTGATGACGCGGGTCGGCATGCCCTCGGTGTGGGAGTCGACGGCGTGGAAAACGCGCTTGGTCCTCATCGCAGCCCTTCTGCCAGTGCCTTCTCGGTCGCCGCCCGCACGATAGCCTCCTGCTCGCCGGTCAGCGGCTGCCGGGGCTGCCTGCAGGGGCCGCCGTGCCGGCCGGCGACGTCCATCGACAGCTTGATGGCCTGGACGAACTCGGTCTTGGAGTCCCAGCGCAGCAGCGGGTGCAGGGCCCGGTAGAGCGGCAGCGCCGTCTCCAGGTCGCCGGCGACGGCGGCGCGGTAGAGGGCGTCGCTGGAGGCGGGCAGCGCGTTGGGGTAGCCGGCGATCCAGCCCACCGCCCCGGCCAGGGCCAGTTCGAGCAGCACGTCGTCGGAGCCGATCAGCAGGTCGAGCCCGGGGGCCAGCTCGGCGATCTCGTACGCGCGGCGTACGTCCCCGGTGAACTCCTTGACCGCCACGATCAGCCCCTCCTCGTGCAGCCTGGCCAGCAGCGCCGGGGTGAGGTCCACCTTGGTGTCATGGGGGTTGTTGTAGGCCACGACCGGCACACCCGCCTTGGCGACCTCCCGGTAGTGCTCGACGACCGAGCGCTCGTCGGCGCGGTAGGCGTTCGGGGGCAGCAGCAGCACCGAGCCGCACCCGGCCTCGCCCGCCTGCTCGGCCCAGCGGCGCGACTCGGCGGCGCCGTACGCGCCCGCCCCGGCCATCACGGCGGGCCCGCCGACGGCTTCGACGGCGGTCTCGATCACCTTGGCGCGCTCCTGCGGGGTGAGCGTCTGGTACTCGCCGAGCGACCCGTTCGGCACGACACCGTCACAGCCGTTGGCGACCAGCCAGCGGCAGTGCTCGGCGTAGGCGTCGTAGTCGACCGACAGGTCCTCACGCAGGGGCAGCGCGGTGGCCACCATGACGCCGTGCCAGGGCTTGCTGCGGTTGTCCATCGGGAAGTCCTCCATGTCGCGGGGGGTTCAGTGAGCGGGATGATCTTCGGCGCCGTTGTCGTCGGGGCCGGGGGCTTCGATGGTGGCGAGCGCGCCGAGGGTGACGGGCTGGGCTATGGGGCGGCGGGGCGGCTGTTGGGACCGCTCTCCGGCCAGGCAGGAGACGGCGTAGCCGCAGACGCGGCCCTGGCACCAGCCCATGCCGGGGCGGGCCAGGAGCTTGATCGCACGCGCGTCGGTGGCGCCGAGCCGCTGCGCCTCGCGTACGCGCGCCAGCGGCACCTCCTCGCACCGGCACACGATCGTGTCGTCCTTCAGCCACCCCTGCCAGCCGGGCCGCACGGGATAGGCCCGCTGCAACGCCTCCCCGAAGGCCCGCCACCGCTCCCTACGCCGGGCAAGCCGGGCCGGCACGCCTTCGGGGCCGCCGCGGGCCGGCGGCGCGTCCTGCGCGCTGACACCAGCCCCTGGGCTCGCGTCGTCGGCGATGGCGCGGCCCGCGAGGCGGCCTTCCAGTTCGGCCAGCCGCCATCCGCCCACACCCACGGGTTCGCCGGCCGCCCACACGCCGGGGACGCTCGTACGCAGGGTCGCGTCCACGGCCAGCACGGGGCTGCCGTCCACGTCGTGCCTGGTCGCGCAGCCGAGTTGCGTCCCCAGTTCGATCTGCGGGACGAACCCGTAACCGACGGCCAGGGCGTCGCAGCGGACGACGCGGGTGGCGAGAACGTTCCAGCCGGCGTCGAGGCGGGCCACGGTCACGGCCTCCAGCTCGGTGTCCCCGTGGGCGGCGACCACCGCCTGACGGGTGCGGTACGGCACCCGGTGCCGGGTCAGCGCGGCCGCGTACCCCGCCGCCTCACCGGCCTTGCCCAGGGCGAGCAGCGGATGCCTGGCCAGCCCGAGCCCGCCGTTGGCCTCGTACACGCCGAGCACCCGCGCTCCCGCCCCGGCCAGCCCGGTGGCCACCGGCAGCAGGAACGGCCCGGTGCCGGAGACGACGACCCGGCGGCCCGCGAGGACGCCGCCACCCTTGAGCAGCGCCTGCGCGCCGCCGGCGGTGAGCACCCCGGGCAGGTCCCAGCCGGGGAACGGCAACGGCCGATCATGCGCACCGGTGGCGATCAGCAACCGCCGCGCCCGCACCACCACAGCCCGCTCACCAGCGGCACTCACGCCGCCGAGGCTCGCACCGGCGGCACCCGCGCCGGTAGCGCTCGCCGGGCGGGGTGGCGTGGGCGGCGTGCTGGTCAGACAGTGCACGGTCAGGGTGCCGTCCGGGTCGTGGGAGACGTTCCAGACCTGGTGCCGCGACAGCACGTCGGCGCGGGCGGCGAGGGCGTCGGCCTGCCGCAGGAACCGGGCCAGCCCGGCCCCCGGCTCGGGCCCTTCCTCCCGCACGGGCGCGTGCCGGAAGTACTGACCGCCGAGCCGCGGCCCGGAGTCCACCAGCGCCACGCTCAGCCCGGCCAGCGCCGCCGTCAGCGCGCCCGCCACACCGGCGGGCCCACCGCCGACCACCACGAGGTCGTACGTCACGCCGTCGTCACCTCGTCCCCAGGTGCGGCCTCCAGCAGGCACGCCCGCTCGGGCGCCCGCCCGTTGACCGAGATCAGGCAGTCGAAGCAGACCCCGATCCCGCAGAACAGCCCGCGCGGCCGTCCGCCGAACCGGGTGGTGCGCCACGACTTCACCCCGGCCGCGTGCAGCGCCGCCCCGATCGTCTGTCCGGGCACGACGGGAACGCTGCGCCCGTCGACGGTGATGTGGAAGGTCACACGCCCTCCCTTGCAACGACATGGCGGGCCGCAGGCGCCTCGCCGGCAACGTGGCGGGTCACGAGTCCTCCTCGGTGAAGCGGTCCGGGCGGAAGGGGGTCAGGTCCAGGTCGGGCGGTTCGCCGGTGAGGAGCTGGGCGAGCAGGTGCCCGGTGGCGGGGGCGAGCCCGATGCCGGCCCCTTCGTGGCCGCACGCGTGATACAGCCCGGGCACGCGCGGGTCGGCGCCGATGACGGGCAGGTGGTCGGGGCAGTACGGACGGAAGCCGCAGTACGACCTGATCGCCCGGACCTCCCGCAGCGCGGGGAAGAGCGCGACCGCCTGGGCGGCCAGCATCGACAGGACGGGCACCGACGTCGTCCGGTCGAACCCCACCCGCTCCCTGCTGGCCCCGATGAGCACGGTCCCCGAAGGGGTGCCCTCCACGACGGCCGAGGTCTCCAGGCCGGCGGAGTCGCTGGCCACGTTGGTCACGTAGGCGGCGGTGTAGACCTTGTGCCGGATGAGCGGCTCGCGCAGGGGCTCGGTGACGAGGATGAACCCGCGCCTGGGCAGGATCGGCAGGTGGGCGCTGGCCAGCGCGGCGATCTCGCCGCCCCAGGTGCCGGCCGCGTTGACGACGGCGTCCCCGAGGATGTCGCCGCCGGACGTCCGCACGCCCGTCACCCGCTCGCCGGAGCGGAGAACGCCGGTGACCTCGACCCCGAGACGCAACCGCAGGGTCCCATGGTCGCCGGCGCCGCGCCGGAGCAGGGTGGCGGCGGCCAGCATGGGCTGCACCTGCGCGTCCTGCGGGTAGAAGACGCCGCCGGCCAGCCCCTCGGCCAGGTGCGGCTCGTGGTCGCGCAGCTCGGACGCCCCCACGAGCGAGTACTCCACGCCCTGCTTGGCGGCCAGGCCGGTGAGCTGCCGCTGGACGTCCTCGGTCTCGGCGACGACCAGCCCGCCCTTCGGCTCGAACTCGAACCCGCCCGGCTCGGCCAGCTCGCGCCACAGCCGGTTCGACAGCACGGCCAGCTCCAGCTCGGGCCCCGGTTCCTTGTCGGACACCAGGATGTTGCCCTCGCCCGAGCCCGTCGTGCCGCCCGCCACGGGCCCGCGGTCGACCACGGTCACGTCGAGGCCCGCGCGCGCGGCGTAGTAGGCGCAGGCCGCGCCCACGACTCCGGCGCCGACGACGATCACGTCGGACATCACCACCTCCTCGCAGTAATATGTCACATACCTTGAGGTCTTGAGAAGCCTGTTCCCGGTGGCGGGACCGCCGGGTCCGGCCCCTACCATCGATGACGTGAAGCTACCCACGGACAACCCCAACCCCTTCGTGCGTTTCCTGCTGTCCTTCTGGGCACCCACGACTCGCTCGCTGCGCGGCTGGGCGCTGGCGTCCGTGGTGGTCAACGCGGGGATCACGGTGACCGGGGCGGGCGTGCGCGTCACCGAGTCCGGGCTCGGCTGCCCGACCTGGCCGAGGTGCACGCCCGACAGCTTCGTCCCGGTGGCGCACCCCGAGGTCTCGCCGCTCAACATGGCCGTGGAGTTCGGCAACCGGCTGCTGACGTTCCTGGTGCTGGCCGTCGGCGTCGCGTGCGTGCTGGCCGCGCTGCGGCTGGCCCCGCGCCGGGTCTCGCTGGTGCGCCTGGCCTGGCTGCAGCCGGCCGGCATCGTCGCCCAGGCGCTGTGGGGCGGGCTGGTCGTCAACACGATGCTCAACCCGTTCACCGTCGGCACCCACTACCTGATCTCCAGCGGCCTGATCGCCGTCTGCTGGCTGTTGTACGCGCGCGCGGGCGAGGGCGACGGCCCCGTGCGCCGGGTGACCCACCGCGACATCCGCAGGCTCGGCCACGTGCTGCTGGCCGCGACGTTCGCGCTGCTGGTGGCCGGGGTCGTGGTCAGCGGTACGGGGCCGCACTCGGGCGACAAGATGGCCTCGCGCTTCGACCTCGACATCGAGGCCATGGCCCGCTTCCACGCCGATCTGGCCTACCTGGTGGTGGGGCTGACGTTCGCGCTGCTGTTCGCCCTCCACGTGACCAACGCGCCGAGGCCCGCCAGGCGGGCGGCGCTGGCGCTGCTCGGCGTGGAGCTGCTCCAGGGCGTGATCGGCTACACGCAGTGGTTCCTGGCCGTGCCGGCCGCGCTGGTGCTCATGCACGTCCTGGGCTCGACGCTGGTCTGGATCGCCGCGCTCAGGGTGGTCACCTCGCTGCGGGTCCGCGACGGCGAGCCCGCCCCCGTCAGCCCCTCCCCCACCGGGACGCCCGCCGCCGTCTGAGGGGTTGTGCCGGGGTTTGCGGTGGTACGTCCGCCACTCCCCCACCCCATCGGACGCCCGTTTTGCGCAGAAGGTCAGGTCGGTGCGCCGGGCGCGTAGCCGGGCGGAGGTGAGCCCCTGGCCACCGACCTGGTGTGCAGCGGCATGGGGAAGTCGGCCCGCGCCGTGCTCATGCACTCCAGCAGCGCCCGCTGCTCCTCGTGGAAGGTGTGCTCGTCGACCATGTGGCGGGCCGCCCGCTCGTGCAGCAGCCCCAGCTCGGTGGCGGCGAGCTGGTAGTCGCGCATCGCCCGCACGCCGCGCTTGCCGCCGTAGGCGCGGGCCCACTGCCGGGCCTGGCGACGCCGGGAGAAGGCCGACAACATGTGGATGTCGGCCTGGGTGACGAGCCTGGTCGGCTCGTACGGCGGCAGATACCGCTGGATGAGCGCCACGATGCGCCGCCGGTCCCTGAAGATCACGCCGATGAGCACGACCAGGACGACCAGCAGCACCAGATAGGCCACGACGAGCCCGGGGAAGCCGCCGTAGGAGGCCAGGCCGTTCCACAGCCCGTGCAGGATCATCGCCCCCGACCAGCCGGCCAGCACGTAGGTCACCCGCTCGGGGCCGGTGCGCTGGGCCGCGTACGCCACGCCGACCCCGATCATCGAGCTGAACAGCGGATGCGCCAGCGGCGACAGGATGCCGCGCAGCACCACCGTGACGGCCAGCCCCTTGACGCCCGAGGTGGACAGCGCGCCGAGGTAGTAGCTGACGTTCTCGCTCATGGCGAAGCCGAGGCCGACCATGCTGGCGTAGATGACGCCGTCGGTCGGCCCGTCCAGCTCGGCCCGGCGGAACCTGAGCAGGCCCAGCAGCACCAGGCCCTTCATCGTCTCCTCCACCACGGGCGCGCCGAACGTGGCCGCGATGTTGCGCGCGCTGGCCTCCGACAGCTTGGCGGTGTCGATGATGTAGTGCAGGTTGAGCGAGTTGATCACGCCGGCGACCAGCACCGCGACGCCCGCGCCCCACGCGAAGGCGAAGATCAGGTTGCTGCGCGGCTCCGGCTCCATCCGGTCCAGCGCCAGCACCGCCGCGAGCAGCAGCGGCACCGGGGCCAGGGCCAGGGCCAGCGCGATGAAGAACTGCACCGGAGCGCCGTTGAAGACGTCGAAGGAGAACGAGACCAGAGCGCAGATGCCGGTGAGGACCAGCCCGATGATCAACGCGAACGACGGGCGGTCCTTCAACACCCAGCGTGGATCACGGGTCGCCATACGGTGACCTTAACGGATCAGAGTGCCGGGGTCCGTGCGGGTCCTCGCAGTGCCGATCAAGACCCGGAATACCGTGGTCGACCTGGAGTGTCGTGTGCCCGATCGCGAACCTCCGGCTCAGCAGGTCCGCCAGCCGGGAGCGCACCCGGTGGCAGTCGGAGCCCCTGGCCACGATCACGTGCGCCGACAGGGTCGGATAGCCACTCGTCACCGTCCAGACATGGAGATCGTGGATCTCCTCCACGTCCGCCTCCGCGGCCAGCACGCGGCCGATCTCGTCGGGGTCGAGGTCGCTGGGCGCGGCCTGGAGCAGCACCCGGCCCGAGTCGCGCAGCAGCCCCCAGCCGGCCTTGAGCATGAGCGCGGCCACGACCAGGGCGGCGATCGTGTCGGCCTGGCGGAAGCCGGTCAGCCAGACCACGAGGCCGGACACGGCGGTGGCGATGAACGCGTACATGTCGTTGAGCACGTGCTGGAAGGCGCCCTCGACGTTGAGGCTGCGCCGGTTCGCCCTGGACAGCAGCCAGGCGGCCAGCGCGTTGACGGCGATGCCCGCCACCGCGGTGACGACCACGATCGGGCCGTCCACCGCGGGCGGCTCCAGCAGCCTGCGTACGCCCTCGTAGACGAAGTACGCCACCAGCAACAGCAGCGTCACCCCGTTGATCTGCGCGGAGAGGATCTCGGCCCGCTTGTAGCCGAAGGTGTAGGCGCCCTTGGCCGGCCTGGCGGCGATGCGCATGGCGATCAGCGCCAGCGCGATGGCGCTGGCGTCGGTGAGCATGTGGGCGGCGTCGGAGATCAGCGCGATCGAGTTGGCGGCCACACCGGCGATCACCTCGACCGCCATGTAGCCGAGGATCAGCGCCAGCGCGCCGACGAGATAACGCCGGTCGGCGTCCGCGCTCAGCGCGTGCCCGTGCCCGTGCCCGTGTCCGTGTCCGTGCCTATGACTGGGCCCGTGCTCGTGGTCGCCGCTCATCCGGTCTCCTTCAGATGCTCCCTGCTCAGGTCGAGGAGCATGCGGACGTGAGCGTCCGCCAACCGGTAGTAGATCATGCGCCCGGCCCTGCGGCTGGCCACGATGCCGGCTGTTCGCAGCAGGCGCAGCGCGTGGGAGACGGCGGTGTCGGTCACCTCGACCGCGTCGGCCAGGTCGCACACGCACAGCTCCCCCGCCTCCAGCAGCGCGTAGAGCAGCCGGGCCCGCGTGGGGTCGCCGAGCAGGCGGAACAGCTCGGCCAGCCGGGTGGCCTCGTCAGGCGTCACGAGCCGGTCGCGGGTGGCCGCGACCCTGGCCGCGTCCGGCTCCGGCACCACGCATCCGTCCAGCGCCGCCACAACACCTGAAGAGCTATTCATATGTGCATGATACGAAAGAGGAAAAGCCCGGCGCAACGGCCGGGCGGTGGGCGGGAGCAAGCCGTTCAGGCCAGCAGCGGATCGATCGCCACGGCCAGGAACAGCAGCGCCAGATAGGCGTTGGACCAGTGGAAGAAGCGCATCGGCCGCAGGTCGACGCCCGTCTTGCCGGCGTTGAGCCGGGCGAGCAGGCGGTGCACCTCCCACAGGCACATCGCGCCCAGCACGGCCGCCACGATCGCGTAGAACGGCGTGGTGCCCGCCACCGGCCACAGCGCCAGCGAGCACAGCACGGTGGCCCAGGTGTAGGCGATGGACTCCAGCACGACCCGCCGCTCGGTGGCCACCACCGGCAGCATCGGCACCTTGGCCGCCGCGTAGTCCTCCTTGTAACGCATGGCCAGCGTCCACGTGTGCGGCGGCGTCCAGAAGAACACCACCCCGAACAGCACCAGCGGCGCCCAGTCGAGCCGCTCGGTGATGCCGGCCCAGCCGATCATCACCGGCATGCAGCCCGCGATGCCGCCCCACACGATGTTCTGGGCCGTGCGCCGCTTGAGGATCATCGAGTAGACCAGCACGTAGAACAGGATCGCCGCGAGCGACAGCACCGCGGCCAGCCAGTTGGTGGTCAGCCACAGGCCCAGCGTGGACAGCACGCCCAGCACGATGCCGAAGATCAGCGCGCCGCGGGGCGAGACCTGGTGCCTGGCCAGCGGCCTGCGGCGGGTGCGGCGCATCTTCTGGTCGATGTCGCGGTCCACGTAGCAGTTGAGCGCGTTGGCGCTGCCCGCCGACAGGGTGCCGAACACCATGACCGCGATCGAGGTCCACAGCGGCGGCAGGCCGCCGGCGGCGAGGAACATCACCGGCAGCGTCGTGATCAGCAGCAACTCGATGATCCGCGGCTTGGTGAGCGCGATATAGGCCTTGATGGTCATGCCTATCGAGCGCGGCGCCTCCACCTGCGGTGAGGGGGCCGTCGCGTGCCTGTTGGTCAGCACCGTCAAGGCGCTTCCAGCCTGTGCGGAGTCAACGCGTAACCTCTGATAAGAGCGGATCCATGGGCGGGCGCCGTGACGCCCCTGCGAACAACCAAACTGTAGTCGCAGGGTCGGCCGGTCCGGCCAATGGGGGGCTTGCGCCGTCCCGGCCGGACGAACCCGACGGAGTCCGGGCCTACATGGACACGCGCGGGTGGAATGGGAATCGATCGCCATCTCCACTCGGTTAGGGTCCCGTGTAGGCGCGGGCCGCACAACCTGCGGCGGGCCGCCGAAGGCGGTCGGCCGCGGGGCGGGACAGCCGACCGGCACCACCACGACAACTAGATTCCGGAGATCGAGCACTTGAGCACCGAACTCGTGCCAGCCCTTGAATGGACCGACCTGGACAAGCAGGCGGTCGACGTCGTTCGAGCCCTGGCGATGGACGCAGTGGAGAAGGCGGGCTCGGGTCACCCCGGCACCGCCATGAGCCTGGCCCCCGCCGCATACCTGCTGTTCCAGCGTGTCATGCGCCACGACCCGACCGATCCGAACTGGCTCGGGCGCGACCGTTTCGTCCTGTCGTGCGGCCATTCGAGCCTGACGCTCTACATCCAGCTCTACCTTTCCGGCTACGGGCTGACGCTCGACGACCTGCGGCGGCTGCGCCAGTGGGACAGCCTGACGCCCGGCCACCCCGAGCACGGCCACACGGCCGGCGTGGAGACGACGACGGGCCCGCTGGGCCAGGGCCTGGGCAACGCGGTCGGCATGGCGATGGCCGCCCGCCGCGAGCGCGGCCTGTTCGACCCCGAGGCCGCGCAGGGCGCCTCGCCGTTCGACCACCACATCTGGTGCTTCGTCAGCGACGGCGACATCGAGGAGGGCATCAGCCACGAGGCCAGCGCGCTCGCCGGCCACCAGAAGCTGGGCAACCTCATCGTCGTCTGGGACGACAACCACATCTCCATCGAGGACGACACGCAGATCGCCAAGTCCGAGGACGTGGTCGCGCGCTACCAGGCCTACGGCTGGCACACCGAGAGCGTCGACTGGACCGCGACCGGCGACTACGCCGAGGACGTCCCGGCCCTGTACGAAGCCCTCCAGAAGGCCAAGGCCGAGACCGACCGCCCGTCGTTCATCCGGCTGCGCACGATCATCGGCTGGCCCGCGCCCAACAAGCAGAACACCGGCAAGATCCACGGGTCCGCCCTGGGCGAGTCCGAGGTCGCCGCCACCAAGCAGGTGCTGGGCATGGACCCGGCCAAGACGTTCGACGTGCCGGCCGGGGTGCTCGACCACGCCCGCGGCATCGCCCAGCGCGGCCGCGCCGAGCACGCCGAGTGGGAGAAGTCCTACGCCGAGTGGCGCCTGGCCAACCCCGAGCGCGCCGCCGAGCTCGACCGCATCTCCCACCGGGAGCTGCCGGCCGGCTGGGCCACCGCGCTGCCCTCGTTCGAGAAGGGCTCCTCGGTCGCCACCCGCAAGGCCTCCGGCGAGGTGCTCAACGCGCTGGCGCCGGTGCTGCCCGAGCTGTGGGGCGGCTCGGCCGACCTGGCCGAGTCCAACAACACCACGATGAAGGGCGAGCCGTCCTTCATCCCCGAGGAGTTCCAGACCAAGGCGTTCCCCGGCAACCGCTACGGCCGCACGCTGCACTTCGGCATCCGCGAGCACGCCATGGGCGCCATTCTCAACGGCATCGCGCTGCACGGCGGCACCCGCCCCTACGGCGGCACGTTCCTGGTCTTCTCCGACTACATGCGTCCCTCGGTGCGCCTGGCCGCGCTGATGAAGCTGCCGGTCACGTACGTGTGGACGCACGACTCCATCGGCCTGGGCGAGGACGGCCCGACCCACCAGCCGATCGAGCACCTGTGGGCGCTGCGCGCGATCCCCGGCCTCGACGTGGTGCGCCCGGCCGACGCCAACGAGACCGCGTACGCGTGGAAGGCCGTGCTGGAGCACACCGACCGGCCCGCCGCGCTGGCGCTCACCCGGCAGAACCTGCCGGTCTACGAGGGCACGAGCGCCGACGGCGTGGCCCGCGGCGGCTACGTGCTGCGCGAGGCGTCCAACGGCCAGCCGAGGGTCATCCTCATCGCCACCGGCAGCGAGGTGGAGATCGCGGTCAACGGCCGCGAGATCCTGGAGGCGCAGGGCATCCCCACGCGAGTGGTCTCGATGCCGTGTGTGGAGTGGTTCAACGGGCAGGATTCCGCATACAGGCAGACGGTTCTGCCCTCGTCGATCCGGGCTCGCGTGGCGGTCGAGGCGGGCATCGCGCTCGGCTGGCACGCCTACGTCGGCGAGTGCGGCGAAGTGGTCAGTCTCGAACACTTCGGTGCCTCCGCCCCGTACAGAACTTTGTACGAGCAGTTCGGACTGACGGCGGAGCGCGTGGCGGCCGCGGCCAAGGCGAGCCTGGCCAAGCTGGGTCAGGACAAGGGCGAGACGACGGGAAACTGAGAAAGATCATGAGCGAGAACCTCAACAAGCTGTCCGGCCAGGGCGTTGCCATCTGGCTCGACGACATCAGCCGCGAGCGCCTGCGCACGGGCAACCTCGACCAGCTGATCAAGGAGAAAAACGTCGTCGGGGTGACCTCCAACCCGACGATCTTCGCCAACGCGCTGAGCAAGGGCGACGCCTACGACAGCCAGCTGCACGACCTGGCCGTACGCGGCGTCGACGTGGGCGAGGCCGTGCGCGCCATCACCACCTACGACATCCGCTGGGCCGCCGACGTGCTGCGCCCGGTCTACGACGCCAGCGGCGGCGTGGACGGCCGCGTGTCGCTGGAGGTGGACCCGCGCCTGGCCCGCGAGAGCGAGAAGACGATCGCCGAGGCCCGCGCGCTGTGGTGGCTGGTCGACCGGCCCAACCTGCTGATCAAGATCCCGGCCACGGTGGAGGGGCTGCCCGCGATCACGCAGGCGATCTCCGAGGGCATCAGCGTCAACGTCACGCTGATCTTCTCCCTTGAGCGCTACCGCGCCGTCATGGACGCCTGGCTGACGGGGTTGGAGGCGGCCCAGGCCAAGGGTCTCGACCTGAGCTCGATCGAGTCGGTGGCCTCCTTCTTCGTCAGCCGCGTCGACACCGAGATCGATAAGCGGCTCGACCAGCTCGGCAAGCCCGAGCTCAAGGGCAAGGCGGGCGTGGCCAACGCGCGCCTGGCGTACGCGGCGTTCGAGGACGTCGTCAACTCCGAGCGCTGGCAGCGCCTGCGCGCCGCCGGCGCGCGCCCGCAGCGGCCGCTGTGGGCCTCGACCGGGGTCAAGAACCCCGAATACTCCGACACCCTCTACGTCGACCAGCTCGTCGCGCCCGGCACCGTCAACACGATGCCGGAGAAGACGCTCGACGCCACGGCTGACCACGCCAACATCACCGGCGACACCGTGCGCCCCTTCTACGAGCAGGCCTGGAACACCATGGCCGCGCTCAAGGACGCCGGCGTCGACTACGACGACGTGGTGAAGGTCCTGGAGGACGAGGGCGTGGAGAAGTTCGAGGCGTCCTGGAACGAGCTGCTCGAGAGCGTCACCAAGAACCTGGTTCCGTGATGGAGGTCTCTTACCGCGAGGAGGGGGTGGCCTCGGCCGCCTCCTCCGTCGCGGGGCGCCTCGTCGCCGACGGCGTGCCCGCGCGGCTCGCCGCCGGCGACCCCACGCTGTGGGGTGAGGACGCCGAGGCGGAGGCGGCGGTCAGGCTCGGCTGGCTGACCCTGCCCCGCTCCTCCCGCGAGCTGCTGCCCGTCCTGGGCGAGCTCGCGGGCCGGGCCCGCGCCGCGGGCCTGACGAACGTCGTCCTGGCCGGGATGGGCGGCTCCTCGCTGGCGGCGCAGGTCATCTGCGACACCGCCGACGTGCCGCTCACGGTGCTCGACACGAGCGATCCCGGGCAGGTCCGCCGGGCCCTGGCCGAGGGGCTGGAGTCCACGGTCCTGGTGGTGGCGAGCAAGAGCGGCTCGACCGTGGAGACCGACTGCCTGCTGCGGATCTACGAGGGGCTCTTCACCGAGGCGGGCCTCGCGCCCGCGGGCCGCGTCGTGGTCGTCACCGACCCGGGCTCGCCGCTGGAGCGGCGGGCCGTGGAGTCCGGCTACGACCTGGTGCTCGGCCCTCCCGGCGTGGGGGGCCGTTATTCGGCGCTGTCGGCGTTCGGGCTGGTGCCCGCCGCGCTGGCGGGCGCCGACGTCGAGCGGCTGCTCGACGACGCGGAAGAGGTGCTGGCGCTGCTGTCGCTCGACAGCGGCAATCCCGGCCTCGACCTGGGCGCCGCGCTCGCCGGCGCGGCCCTGGCCGGGCGCGACAAGCTGCTGCTCGAAGACCAGCTCTCGGCCATCACCGGGCTGCCCGACTGGATCGAGCAGCTCGTCGCCGAGTCCACCGGCAAGCAGGGCAGGGGGATCCTGCCTGTCGTGGCCGCCGACCCTTCGGGGACGGCTGACGAGCTGGTCGTGGCGATCGAGTCCGACGTCGGCGACGTCCGCGTCGACGGGCCGCTCGGCGCGCAGTTCCTCGTCTGGGAGTACGCCACCGCCATCGCCGGGACCGTGCTCGGCATCGACCCCTTCGACCAGCCGAACGTGGCCGAGTCGAAGGCGAACACCGCCGCTCTGCTTGACCTGCCCGACCTGCCCGCCGGCGCGCCCGCGTTCGTGGACGGCCCGGTCGAGGCGTACGGGCCGACGACGGCCAAGGACCTGCCCCACCTGTTCTCCGAGTTGCTCGACGCCGTTCCCGGCGACGGCTACCTGGCGATCATCGCCTTCCTCGACCGGCTGGCGGCCTTCGACGCGCCGGTGCCCGACGGGGCCGACTTCGAGCAGATGACCGACGCCTGGATGATGGCCGACCCTGCCACGCTGCGGGCGCTGCTCGCGCTGCGCACCGACCGGCCGGTCACGTTCGGGTGGGGGCCGCGATATCTGCACTCGACGGGGCAATATCACAAGGGTGGCCCGCAGAACGGGGTGTTCCTGCAGATCACCGGGGCGGTGACCGACGACGTCGCCGTGCCGGGCAGACCGTACACGCTGGGCCGGCTCCAGCTCGCGCAGGCGCTCGGCGACCTGGGGGCGCTGGAGACCCGCGGGCGCCCGGCCGTACGCCTGCATTTGACCGACCGCGCGGCCGGAGTCGCGCGTTTGCTCGCAGCCGCACAGGAGGCTTGAGATGACAGACCCGGCAGCACCCGCGGAGGAGGCCGCCACCGTGGCGGCCGCCGTCGCGGGCACCGCCACCACCATGGAGGTGGCAGCCGCCAACCCGCTGCGCGATCCGCGCGACAAGCGGCTGCCCCGGGTGGCGGGACCATGTGTGATGGTGTTGTTCGGCGTGACGGGGGACCTGGCCAAGCGCAAGCTGCTGCCGGCGATCTACGACCTGGGCAACCGGGGGCTGCTGCCGCCCGGATTCTCCCTGGTCGGGTTCGCCCGGCGGGATTGGAAGGACCAGGACTTCGCCCAGTTGACGCACGACGCCGTCAAGGCCCACGCCAGGACGCCCTTCCGCGAGGAGGTATGGAAGCAGCTGCGTGAGGGCATCCACTTCGTTCCTGGCGAGTTCTCGGACGACGGGGCCTTCGACGCGCTGGCCATGGCCTTGGCCGAGATCGACGAGACCAGGGGCACGGGCGGAAACTACGCTTTCTACCTGTCCGTGCCGCCGAAGTTCTTCCCGACGGTGGTGGAGCAGCTCAAGCGGACCGGATTGTCCGACGCGCCCGACGGCTCGTGGCGGCGGGTGGTCATCGAGAAGCCGTTCGGCCACGACCTGCAGTCGGCCCACGAGCTGAACGAGATCACCACCTCGGCCTTCCCGGAGAGCTCGATCTTCAGGATCGACCACTACCTGGGCAAGGAGACCGTCCAGAACATCATGGCGCTGAGGTTCGCCAACAACCTCTACGAGCCCATCTGGAACCGCAGCTTCGTCGACCACGTGCAGATCACGATGGCCGAGGACATCGGCATCGGCGGCCGGGCCGGCTACTACGACGGCATCGGCGCCGCCCGCGACGTGATCCAGAACCACCTGCTCCAGCTGCTCGCCCTCGTCGCCATGGAGGACCCGACCTCCTTCGACGCCTCGGCGCTGCGGCGGGAGAAGGAGAAGGTGCTCAAGGCCGTGCGCCTGCCGGCCAACCTGGCGCTCAACACGGCCCGCGGCCAGTACTCCGCCGGCTGGCAGGGCGGCGAGAAGGTGGTCGGCTACCTCCAGGAGGACGGCATCTCGGCCGAGTCCACGACCGAGACCTACGCCGCCATCAAGCTGGAGATCGCCAACCGGCGCTGGGCCGGGGTGCCCTTCTACCTGCGCACGGGCAAGCGCCTGGGCCGCCGGGTGACAGAGGTGGCCGTGGTGTTCCAGCGGGCCCCGCACCTGCCCTTCAGCGCCGACGACACCGAGATCCTGGGCCAGAACGCCCTGGTCATCCGGGTGCAGCCGGACGAGGGCATCACGGTGCGCTTCGGCTCGAAGGTGCCGGGCACGCAGATGGAGGTCCGCGACGTCTCCATGGACTTCGCCTACGGGGAGTCGTTCCTGGAGTCGTCGCCGGAGGCGTACGAGCGGCTGCTGCTCGACGTGATGATCGGCGACCCGCCGCTCTTCCCGCACCAGCGGGAGGTGGAGCTGTCGTGGAAGATCCTCGACCCGATCGAGGAGTTCTGGACCACGCAGGGCCAGCCCGAGGGCTACGAGTCAGGATCGTGGGGGCCCGAGTCGGCCGACGCGATGATGGCCCGCGACGGCCGGGTGTGGAGGAGGCTCTAGTGAGCGAGCGAACCATCAGACGCAGCACCACCGTGGTCACGAGACCGACGAAGGAGGGCTCATGACCACGTTCATGCTGACGGACACGACGGCGGGCAAGATCGCCGCCCAGTTCATGCACCTGCGGCACCAGATGGGCGCGCCGGCCATCGGCATGGTGCTGACGCTCGTCGTGATCAGCGAGGAGCGCCACCAGTACGACGCGCTGCGCGCGGCCACCGAGGCGGCCCGCGAGCACCCGTCGCGCATCATCGTCGTGATCAAGCGCGAGGAGGACGAGCCCATCAGGCTCGACGCCGAGCTGCGGATCGGCGAGAACACGCCCGGCGAGGTCGTCGTGCTGCGCCTGTACGGCGAGCTGACCGAGCACGCCGACTCCGTGGTCAGCCCGCTGCTGCTGCCCGACACCCCGGTGGTGGCGTGGTGGCCGGGCGCGGCTCCCGACGTGCCCTCCAAGGACGCGATCGGGGCGCTGGCGCAGCGCCGCATCACCGACGCCAAGGGCTTCGACGACGGCGGCGTCAAGTCGCTGGTGATCAGGGCCAAGGGGTACGCCCGCGGCGACACCGACCTGGCTTGGGCCCGGCTGACGCCGTGGCGCAGCCTGCTGGCGGCCGCGTTCGACCAGCCGGTGGGCAAGGTGCGCAAGGGCGTCGTGGAGGCCGCTCCCGGGCATCCGAGCGCGCCGCTGCTGGCCGCCTGGCTGTCGGAGCGGCTGGGCGTGAGCATGAAGGTCGCCGAGTCCGCCGGCCCCGGCCTGACCGCCGTACGCCTGCAGCTGGGCGACGGCGAGCTCGCCGTGGTCAGGACCGACGCCCGGCTGGCTAAGCTGTCGCGCCCCGGCCAGCCCGACCGCAACGTGGCCCTGGCCAGGCGGCAGACCTCGGAGCTGATGGCCGAGGAGCTGCGCAGGCTGGACACCGACGAGATCTACGAGACCGCCGTCAAGCGGTTCGCTAGGACGTACAAGGGATGACGACAGTTCAAGGGATGGCGACCGTGAGCGTTCCCGGCATCGTCGTGCACCGCGACGCGGACGTCCTGGCCAAGGCCGTGGCGGCGCGGATCATCACCCGCCTGGTCGACGTGCAGTCGGCCAAGGGGTCGGCCTCGATCGTCCTGACGGGCGGCACGGTCGGCACGGCCACGCTGGCCGCCATCGCCGCCACCCCGGCCAGGGACGCCGTCGACTGGCGGCGCCTGGACGTGTGGTGGGGCGACGAGCGGTTCGTCCCCTCGGGCGACAAGGAGCGCAACGAGACCGGAGCTCGCGAGGCGCTGCTCGACCACGTGGACGTGGACCCCGAGCGGGTCCACGTCATGCGCGGCCCCGACTCGGGCATGACGGCCGAGGAGTCCGCCGACGCCTATGCCGCCGAGCTGCGCAGGGCCGCCAGGCCCGAGGATCACGGGCCGGTCCCGAACTTCGACGTGATGCTGCTCGGCATGGGCCCCGACGCGCACGTGGCCTCGCTGTTCCCCGGCCTGCCCGCGCTCTACGACACGCGCCCGGTGGTGGCGGTGCACGGCTCGCCGAAGCCGCCGCCCACGCGCATCTCGCTGACGCTGCCCGCCATCCAGGCCTCGCGTGAGGTGTGGGTGGTGGCGGCCGGCGAGGAGAAGTCGGGCGCGGTACGGCTGGCCCTGTCGAAGTCCGGGCCCGTCCAGGTGCCCGCGGCGGGGGCCAGAGGGCGGGGACGGACGCTGTTCCTGCTGGACCGGGCGGCGGCCGGCAAGATCCCGCCGGGCCTGGGCCGCATCGCCTCCCCGTAACGCCTGCGGGCCCGTCACAGGCGTGACCCTCGCCGATCGGCCGGGGTCACGCCTGTGGCGGTTCACGCCGGCCTGCTCACCCTCTGGGGTGGGTTCCCGCCGGCCTGCTCGCACTCGTTTCCCCGGCCGGTCTCTACGCGCCCGGCCCCTGGGCCGGTCCCTGCGCGCCCGGCGTCTGTGCGGCCTCCTGGCCGGTCAGCGTGTCGATCTCCTCTATGAGCTGCCGCTTGCGCTCCTCGCTCAGGTACGACGCCCGCACCCCGTTCCGCGCGAACTCCGCCAACCGCTCCTTCCCGAACCCGAACGCCCGCGCCACCGCCCGGTACTCCGCGGCCGTCGTCGTGGCGAACATCGGCGGGTCGTCGCTGTTGAGCGTGACGAACAGCCCCTCCTCCAGCAGCCGGGGCAGCGGGTGGTCCTCGATCCCGGCGACCTGGCCCGTGCACACGTTGGAGGTCGGGCACACGTCCAGCGGCAACTGCGTCTCGCGCAGGTGCGCCACCAGGCGGGGATCGGACAGGCAGTTGATGCCGTGGCCGATGCGCTCGGCGCCGTAGCCGTCGATGACCTCCCAGATCGTCTCGGGGCCGCTCATCTCCCCGCCGTGGGGCACGCTGTGCAGGCCCGCCGCGCGGGCGGCCGAGAACGCCGAACGGTAGGCGTCGCGGTGTTTGGGGCGTTCCTGCTCGATCCCACCGATGCCGAAACCTACCAACGCGGCGGGAGGTTCTTGAAGGGCGTGCTCCAGGGTCACCTTCGCGGCCTCCTCGCCGTACTCGCCGGGGATGTCGAAGATGTAGGCCATCTCGACCCCGTACTCGCTGAGCGAACGGCTGGAGGCCACGTCCAGCGCCTCGGTGACGGCCCGCATGGGCAGGCCGACCATGTGGTGCGCGTACGGGGTGACCTGCAACTCGGCGTACCTGACCCCTTGCGGGACGAGGTCGCGGGCCAGGCCGAGGACGAGGGTGGCCACGTCCTCCGGCTCGCGTATCAGGGAGTTGACGGCCCCGTAGACCTGGGCGAAGTGGGGGAAGTCGGTGAAGGTGTAGAAGCGGCGCAGCTCCTCCTCCGAGGTGGGCACCTCGATGCCGGGATGGCGGCGCGACAGCTCCAGCACGGTGGGCACCGAGGCCGAGCCCACCAGGTGCACGTGCAGTTCGACCTTGGGCAGGGCGTCGATGAAGGCGTCAAGGGTCATGCCGACGACCATAGATGCGGGGTTTCCCGGAAATACAGGCTTCGCCGCTAAATCTCACAGTCATTTGTCAGATTCTTTGGCCGAGCTAGGCTGGGGCGCGTGACCGATGCCGAAGCCTACGACCGCGGCTTCGCCCGCCTCACAGCCCACACCGCCGGTCTCCTCGTCGCCTCCATGGCTTGCGACCGCGCCCTGCGCCTGCTCGACGCGGGCTGTGGCACCGGGGTGGTGACGGCGGCGGCGCTGGCGGCGGGGGCCGAGGTGACGGCCGTGGACGTCGATCCGGGCATGGTGGCGCTGACCGCCCGCCGTAATCCGTCCGCAACGGTCCGGCCGGCGGCGCTGCCCGAGTTGCCGTTCGATGACGAGCAATTTGACGCAATAGCCGGAAATTTCATCATCAATCACGTTCCCGACGCCGCCGCGGCACTGACCGAGCTGCACCGTGTGCTGCGGCCGGGCGGCACGATCGGCCTGACCTGGTGGAAGGCCGACGAGATGACGGCCACCGGCGTGATCGCCGACGCCATCGCCGCCGCCGGGGTCCCCTACGAACCGCCGGTCCGCTCGTTCACCGCGCACGACACGCCCGAGCGCTTCGCCGCGCTGCTGGCGCGGGCCGGGTTCAGCCGGATCTCCGTGGAGGACGTCAGATGGCGGCACCGGGTCGACCTCGCCGCATGGTGGGCCGACATCGTGCGGGCGGGCGGTCCCCGGTTCGCGGTCATCGGCCGGCAGCCGCCGGAGGTCGTCGAGCGGGTCAGGGCCTGCTATCTGCGGCTGGCGGCGCCGTACGAGCGGGAGGGGTTCCCTGTCTGTGCCCACCTCGCCCACGCGCACCGCTGAGGCACCCGGCGCGAAACGCTGAGGCACCCGCCCACCTCCCGCGTGCGCCGCTGAGACGCCCCGCCCCTCCCCCTGCGCGCAGCCCCGGCGCGTCCTCTCAGCGGCCGGCGAGCGCCTCGTACCGCACGCCGGTCAGTTCCTCCGAGACCTCCCACAGGCGCGCGGCCAGTTCCTCCGAGCGGGCCCGCTCCGACGGGACGAGCAGCTTGGCCTTGGGGCCGAAGTACTCGCCGCCGCGCACGTCGGGCGAGGTGGCCGCGTACAGCGAGGGGACGGCGCCCGCCGCGGCCGGCTTCAGCACCAGCCCCACCAGCGGCTGCAACGGCCCCAGCTTGACGATCCGGGTGGCCGTCACGCCGGGATGGGTCGCCGTGCTGAGCAGATCGACCCCCGCCTTGTCGGCCCGCCGCTGCAGTTCCAGCGCGAACAGCACGTTGGCGAGCTTGGAGCGCCCGTACGCGGACATGCGGCCGTAGCGGCGCTCCAGGCCCAGATCGTCGAAGTCGATCCGGCCCGCGTTGTGCGCGTCGCTGGTCACGGTCACGACCCGGGCGCCTGGAGCGGCGATCAGCAGCGGCAGCAGCAGCCCAGTGAGCGCGAAGTGCCCCAGATGGTTGGTGCCGAACTGCATCTCGAAGCCGTCCCTGGTCGTGCTCCTGGGGATCATGGCGATGCCGGCGTTGTTGATCAGCAGGTCGAGCTTGCGCACACCCGCGGCGAAGCCCCTGACCGAGGAGAGATCGGCGAGGTCGAGCCGCCCGTACTCGACCTGGGCCCCGGGCACCTCCCGCAGGATCCGCGCGACCGCCTCCTCGCCCCTGCCCTGGTCGCGCGCCGCCACGATGACGTGGGCGCCGTGCCTGGCCAGCTCCAGCGCGGTGGGGTACCCGATGCCGCTGTTGGCGCCGGTCACGACGGCCGACTTGCCGCTCAGGTCGGGCATGGAGGCTGGGGTCCAGGCGGTCATCGGCGCTCCAGGGGTGCGGAACCGTTGCGTAGATCACAGACTAAACGTTCCGGACGTTTCCTAGATCACCGGCGCAGCTTCAAAACGTCGCGCAAATCACCGGCGCACGTTCATGGTGCTTTGGAGATCACCGGCGCACGTTCAAGGCGCTGCGGAGATCACCGGCCGCGGTCCAGGCGCAGGCGGGCGTGCCGTTCCTCGCGCCGCGTCACCTCCAGCCGCTGGGCGCTGTCGTCCAGCTTCTTGCGTGCCTTGGCCAGCTTCCGCTCCAGCCGCGCCACCTTCTCCGCGCGCTCGCCGTGCTCCTTCTCGGCCGCGTCCAGGGCATCGCGCCACTCGCGGTGCGCCGCCTCGGCCTCCCGCCGTTCCTCGGCCTTCCTGGCCTCGGCCTCGGCGCGCTTCCTGGTCTCCTCCTCCCGAGCCTCCGCCCGCGCCTTCTCCGTGTCCTCCGTACCGCTGCCGCGTTTCCCCCTGGCGGCGGCGGGACGCCCGCGCGGAACGGGGGCGGGGGCGAAACCGCTGAACCGCAGTGGCTTGTCCAGCCGGCCGCGGCGCACCTCCTCGGCCGCGCCCGCGTCCACGACGGCGGCGTCCAGCGTCTGGTCCACCTCGGCCCCGGCGGCGGCCGACAGGTTCACGCCCTCCCGCGCGAGCCGGCCCGCCCTCCCGGTCACCTCGCCCCGCCGCCGGGTCAGCTCGGCCAGCTCGCCCGCGTCCTGCCGTTCCCAGGCCGCGCGCAGGCTCTCGCCCACGTCGAGGAGTTCGGCGAGCGCGTCGGGATGCTCACGGGCCAGCCGGTTCACCGCCCAGGCGGAGACCGTCGGCCGACGCAGTTTCGCGATCTCGCGCGAGAGCCGTACGTCCCCCGCGTCCTTGGCAGCGCGGGCCTCCGCCGTGCGCGCGGCGGTGAACTCGGACGGCGGCAACGCATACAGGCGGCCGGCCACCTCGTCAAGATCCACACAGGACAAATACCCCACACGGCCGGGTTTCTAGCGCATAGTGGAGGCAGCCCCAGCCGAACGGAGGCATCCGGTGTTCGAACGCTTCACCGACCGTGCGCGCAGGGTCGTCGTCCTCGCTCAGGAGGAGGCGCGGATGATGAGCCACAACTACATCGGCACAGAACATCTGCTGCTCGGCCTCGTCCACGAGGGTGAAGGGCTCGCCTCGCTGGTGCTCGACAGCTGCGGCGTGGACATCGAGCACGTACGCGCGTTCGTCGAGCGCGAGGCCGGCCACGGCAGCAAGGCGCCGAGCGGGCACATCCCGTTCACGCCGCGCGCCAAGAAGGTCCTGGAGCTGTCACTGCGCGAGGCGCTGCAGCTGCGGCACAACTACATCGGCACCGAGCACATCCTGCTCGGGCTGATCAGGGAGGGCGAGGGGCTGGCCGCATCGGCGCTGGCGGACGCCGGCGCTGACCTGGTGGATGTACGCCAGCGCGTGCTCGACCGGGTGGGCCGCGCCCCCAAGGAGCGCCCGGCCGAGATGTTCTTCGCCGGCGGCTCCGTGCTGAGCGAGCGGCTCACGCAGATCCAGGAGAGCCTCGACCGCATCGAACGCCACCTCGGCATCGAGAAGCGGGACCCACCTGGCCAGGCGGGCAACGACGAGGCGGGCCTGGGCTGAGGCGACCACGGGCCCACCTCAAGCCGAGGCCTTCAGATCGAGGCCAGCGCGCCGACCGGGAGCCGGGCCTCCATCACTCCCGGGTCCTCGGTGTAGGCGAGGCCGGCTCCCAGCGCGACCAGCAGCCGGCGCATCCGCGCGTTGTCCGACAGCATGGTGGCCCTGACCTCGGCGTAGCCCAAGTCGCGGGCCGCCCGTACGAGCATTCTGGCCATCGCCGTGCCCAGACCGCGCCCCTGCCAGCGGTCCTCGACCAGGAAGGCCATCTCCGCGATCCCGGGGTCGGGGGTGAACATGAGGTTGGCCATGCCCACCACCTGCCCGTCGTGGCCCGCGACCAGCGAATATCCCTTGCTCCTGTCACAGAGCTTGTCGAACGCGCGCGGCGGCAGCGCCGGCATGGCGGTGAAGTAGCGGAACCTGCGCGACTCCGGCGAGCACCTGTCGTGCAGGTCGCGCACGGCCTCGCGGTAGATCGAGGTGAGCGGGCGCACCGTCACCTCAGCTCCGTCGGCGAGCTTGATCGCGCGCTCGGCCATGGCCGGCTCCGTCGCGGGCTGGGCCAGCCGGGCGAAGGAGGCCGCCCTGGCCGCCTCGGTCAGCGTGAACGGCAGCTCGGAACGGCGCAGGCGGACGGCGCGCCTGGGCGCGACGGGAACGACGAGCTGGGTCGGGTCGGGAAGATCACTCACGGGCTCACCATAGATCCACCGGGCGTCGTCCGCGCGCAGCAGCTCGGCCAGCAGCTCCGGCAGCCGCCAGGGCATCGTGCGCAGCCTGGAGGCCAGCAGCAGCGCCCGGGTGGGCTCGTCGGTCAGCTCGTGGGCGGTGGCGGGCACCACCTCGACGCGGCGGCCGCCGGCCGCCTCAAGGGCCTCGCGCACGGTCTCGGCGCTGGCGGGGATGTCGGCGACGAACTCGTCGACGGTGCCGTCGGTGTCGGACTGTACGCTCAGGCCGAGGATGTTGCCGCCCCTGTCGGCAAGGGCCGAGGCCAGCGAGGCCAGCCGGCCGGGTCGCTCGTCCACCGTCGTTCGGATGCGCAGGAATCCCATGGGCACGAGCATGCCCCGCGGCTGTTACACGGTCGCTACCGACGTGTTTACATTGCGTATTTCGTCGCATGATGCGCCGACTTATCCCGATATAGGAGGATATGTCGCTATGAGTGTCCCTTTGTCGACCGGGTTCGTGAACGGCGACGTCTCCTTCTGGTACCGGTCGTCCGGGCTGCCCGCCGCCGGCCCGCGGCTCGACGGCGACCTGAGCGCCGACGTGGCCATCGTCGGCGCCGGCTACACGGGCCTGTGGACCGCCTACTACCTCAAGCGGGCCCGCCCGTCGCTGAACGTGGTGGTGCTGGAGCAGGAGTTCGCCGGGTTCGGGGCCTCGGGACGCAACGGCGGCTGGCTCACCGGCGACCTGGCCGGCTCGCACGAGCGCTACGGGGAGGGCGCGCGGCGGCTCCAGCGCGCCATGTACGCCTCGATCGACGAGGTCATCGCGGTCTGCGAGCGGGAGTCCATCGACTGCGACCTGGTCAAGGGCGGCGTGCTGAACGTCGCCCGCACCCCGGCCCAGGCCGCCCGGCTGCGCGAGACGGTGGCCTCCGCCCGCTCCTGGGGCATCGAGGAGCCCGATCTGCGCCTGGTGGACCCGGCGGACCGGGTACGCGTCTCCGGCGCTCTGGCGGCATCCTGGAGCCCCCACTGCGCCAGGATCCAGCCGGCCAAGCTGGCGCGCGGCCTGGCCAGGGCGGTGCGCGAGCTGGGCGTGCCCGTCTACGAGCGCACCCCGGTGACCGCCATCGCCCCGCACCGGGCGCGTACGCCGTACGGCACGGTGACGGCCGGCCACGTGATCCGCGCGACCGAGGGCTTCACCGCCCGGCTGCGCGGCCTGCGCAGGCAGTGGCTGCCGATGAACAGCTCGATGATCGTCACCGAGCCCCTCCCCGCGTCGTTCTGGGACGAGGTCGGCTGGCAGGGCGCGGAACTGCTCGGCGACATGGCCCACTACTACATGTACGCCCAGCGCACGGCCGATGACCGGATCGCCTTCGGCGGGCGCGGCCGCCCGTACCTGTACGGCTCGCGCGTGGACGCCCGCGGCCGCACCCACGAGTGGACCGTCGAGGCCCTGTGGCGGCTGCTGACCGGTTTCTTCCCCGCCGCCCGATCCGCCTCGGTCGCGCACGCCTGGTCGGGCGTGCTGGCGGTGCCGCGCGACTGGTGCTCGGCCGTGCACGTGGACCCCGCGACGGGCCTGGGCTGGGCGGGCGGCTACACCGGTCACGGCGTGACCACCACCAACCTGGCCGGGCGCACGCTGCGCGACCTGATACTCGGCGAGGAGACGGAGCTGACGTCGCTGCCATGGGTGGGCCACCGGGTGCGCCGCTGGGAGCCCGAGCCGCTGCGCTGGGCGGGCGTGCACGCGATGTACCGCCTCTACCGGATGGCCGACCACCGGGAGCGGACGATGCCGCGCACCTCCGCCCTGGCCCGGTTCGCCGATATGATCACCGGCCACTAGAAAGGAACGTCCATGAGCATCCTCTTCCGAGGCGGTCGCGTCTTCACCCCGAAGGGCGTCCTGGCCGGATCCGTGCTGGTGCGGGACGGCGTGATCGCCGCGGTGGTCGCGGAAGGGGAGCCGGCGCCGCGGGCCGGCGAGACGGTGGATCTCGACGGCGGGCTGCTGGTGCCCGGTTTCACCGACGCGCACATCCATCCCATCCAGGCGGGCCTAGAACGCGCGAAGTGCGATTTGTCCGACAAATACGGGCTGGACGCGTACAGAGAAAAGATCGCCGACTATGCGGCGAAAAATCTTGATAAAGAGTGGATTGATGGCGGCGGCTGGGACATGTCGGCATTTTCGGGTGGCTTGCCGCACCGCGAACAGATCGACTTCCTCGACCGCCCCGCTTATCTGATCCAGCGCGACCACCACGCCGCCTGGGTCAACACCCGCGCGCTCGAACGGGCTGGCATCACCCGCGACACGCCCGACCCCGCCGACGGCCGCATCGAGCGCGACGCCACCGGCGCGCCGACCGGTGTCCTGCACGAGGGCGCGATGGACCTGGTCGGCCTGCTCACGCCCCGCCCGACGCCCCAGGACCTCCAGGACGCGCTGGCGGAGGCGCAGCGGCACCTGTTCTCGCTGGGCATCACCGGCTGGCAGGACGCCATCGTGGGCTCCTACGCGGGCTCGCAGGACCAGCTGCCCGCCTACCTGGCCGCGGCCCGCTCGGGGACGCTGCGGGCGCGCGTCGTGGGCGCGCTGTGGTGGGACAGGACGCGTGGGCTCGATCAGATCGAGGAGCTGGTGGCGCGGCGCGCGTCGGCAGAGGGCCTCGACCGGTTCCGGGCCGGCTCGGTCAAGATCATGCAGGACGGCATCACGGAGAACTTCACCGCCGCGACCCTGGAGCCCTACTGCCTGTGCGGGGGCACGGGGCTGTCGTACGTGGATCCGGCACTGCTGCGCGAGTGCGTCGCCGAGCTCGACCGGCTCGGCTTCCAGGTGCATGTGCACGCCATCGGCGAGCGGGCGGTGCGCGAGGCGCTCGACTCCTTCGAGGGCACCGACCCCGCCAACCGGCACCACATCGCCCACCTGCAGATCATCGAGCCGTCCGACGTGCCGCGCTTCGCCGCCCTGGGCGTCACCGCCAACCTGCAGCCGCTGTGGGCCACGCATCACGCCCAGATGGACGAGCTGACGCTGCCGTACCTGGGCGAGCCGCGCTCGTCGTGGCAGTACCCGTTCGCGGACCTGCTGGCCACCGGGGCCCGCCTCTGCGCGGGCAGCGACTGGCCGGTCTCCGACGCCGATCCGCTGCAGGGCATGCACGTGGCGGTCAACCGCACCGAGCCCGGCGGTTCGCTGCACGCGGGCTACCCGACGGCGCAAACGCCGTTCCTGCCCGGCCAGCGGATGGACCTGGCCACGGCCATGACCGCGTACACGGCGGGCTCGGCCTGGATCAACCGCTCCCCCGCCGGCGTCATCGAGCCGGGCCGCCCCGCCGACCTGGTGGTGCTGGACCGCGACCCGTTCGAGCTGCCGCCGGACGAGATCTGGACGACGCGGGTGCGCATGACGTTCGTGGACGGCGAGCCGGTCCACGAACGCTGACGGAGGGTTCTCCTGCGGCGGACATGACGAAGGGGCCCCGGGCAGCCGCCCGGGGCCCCTCGCCGTCCGCCACCACTACCAGGGGGACTTGTTGTTGCGCAGGCGCTCCAGTGCTTCCTCCAGGATCGCCTTGCCGTCCTTGTCGCTCCTGCGCTCCTTCACGTAGGCCAGGTGCGTCTTGTACGGCTCGTTCTTCGGCGGGGCAGGCGGCGCCTCCTCGTCCTGTCCGGCCGGGAGACCACAACGCGGGCAGTCCCACAGCTCGGGCACCGCCGCGTCGCTGGCGAAGCTGGGGCGCGTCTCGTGCATGTTGGCGCACCAGAACGAGACCCGCACTCTCGGAGCCGCCTCGCCACGCTCGGCCTCCCCCATCGGGCCGGCGCCGACTCGGCTGCCACGGATCGCGTTGCCACTACCCACGGATGAACTCCTCGCTCGATCGCCCCGCGTACAGACACGGGGGGAGAATCACTGTCACGCGTTGACTTGCTTGCTCACGGCCTCATGAGCAGGCCGAGAGCGATGATGCAGACGAACCAGACCGTGCCGGTGATGACGGTCAGCCGGTCGAGGTTACGCTCCACCACCGAGGAACCACCGAAGTTCGACGAGAAGCCGCCGCCGAACATGTCAGACAGGCCACCGCCCTTGCCCTTGTGAAGCAGAACGAGCAGGATCATGAGAAGGCTCGCCAGGATGAGGGCGATGGAGATTCCGAGTACCACGGTATGCCTGTTCCTTCAGTGCTCTGTTACGCGTGACGATTCAAACTTGCCTCTTGAGGGTACGACCTGATGTCAAGTCGCACCCCCAGAACGGCTCAGTTGGCAGGCATATCGGAGAATCGGCAGATCTTCGCGAACTCTCCGGCGTCGATGCTGGCGCCACCGACGAGCGCGCCGTCGACATCCGGCTGAGCCATGATGCCGGCGACGTTTCCTGACTTGACCGAGCCACCGTAAAGGATACGGATCGCGGAGGCCACTTCGGGGTCGTAGAGCTCGGCGAGTCTGACCCGCAGCGCTCCGCAGACCTCCTGGGCGTCCTCCGGGGTGGCCACCTCACCGGTGCCGATCGCCCACACCGGTTCGTAGGCCACCACTATCGATTTTGCCTGCTCGGCGCTGATTTTGCGCAGCGCCCCGTCGAGTTGTCGCAAACAGTGCGCGATCTGGCCCCCCGCTTGACGCACGGGAAGGCCCTCCCCCACGCACAGGATGGGCGTCAGCGAGTGGCGGTAGGCCGCCCGGACCTTGCCGTTGACCAGGTCGTCGTCCTCGCGGTGGTACTGCCGGCGCTCGGAGTGGCCCACCACGACGTAGGTGCAGCCGAGCTTGGCCAGCATGGCGCCCGACACCTCGCCGGTGTAGGCGCCGCCGTCGTGCTCGGACAGGTCCTGGGCGCCGTAGACGATCCTGAGCTTGTCGCCGTCGACCAGGGTCTGGACGCTGCGCAGGTCGGTGAAGGGCGGCAGGACGGCGACCTCGGCCTTGTCGAAGTCCTTGTCGTTGAGCGCGAAGGCCAGCTTCTGTACCAGGGCGATGGCCTCGAAGTGGTTGAGGTTCATCTTCCAGTTGCCGGCGATGAGCGGCTTGCGCTGCACCGTTCAGTCCTCCAGGGCCGCGAGTCCGGGGAGGGTCTTGCCCTCCAGGTATTCGAGGCTGGCGCCGCCACCCGTGGAGATGTGGGAGAAGCCGTCCTCGGAGAGCTCCAGCTTGCGTACGGCCGCCGCCGAGTCGCCACCGCCCACCACGGTGAAGGCGTCGCCGGCGATCAGCGCCTCGGCCACCGCCCTGGTGCCGCCGGAGAACGCCTCGAACTCGAACACGCCCATCGGCCCGTTCCAGAACACCGTCCTGGCGTCGGCCAGCTTGGCCGCGAACAGCTCGCGCGTCTTCGGCCCGATGTCGAGCCCCTCCCGGTCGGCCGGGATGGCCGTGGCCTCGACCACGTCGTGCTCGGCGTCGGCGGCGAAGGTGACCGCCGCCAGCACGTCGACGGGCAGCACGAGCTCGACGCCCCGCCGCGCGGCCTCGTCGAGGAAGCCCCGCACCTGGTCGAGCTGGTCCTCCTGGAGCAGCGACCTCCCGACCTCGTGGCCCTGGGCCTTGAGGAAGGTGTAGGCCATGCCGCCGCCGATGAGCAGCCGGTCGACCTTGGTCAGCAGGTTGGCGATGACGCCGAGCTTGTCGGAGACCTTGGCCCCGCCCAGCACCACCACGTAGGGCCGCTCGGGGCTCTCGGTCAGCTTGCGCAGCACCTCGACCTCGGCCACGACCAGCCCGCCCGCGGCGTGCGGCAGCAGCCTGGGCACGTCGTAGACGCTGGCGTGCTTGCGGTGCACGGCGCCGAAGCCGTCGCCCACGTAGAGCTCGGCCAGCCCCGCCAGCCTGGCCGCGAACTCACCGCGCGCGGCGTCGTCCTTGGACTCCTCGCCCGGCTCGTAGCGCAGGTTTTCCAGCAGGGCCACCTGGCCGTCCTGGAGCGCCTCGACCGTGCTCCGCGCGCTCTCGCCGACCACGTCGGAGGCGAAGGCCACGTCCTGGCCGAGCAGCTCGCCGAGCCGCGCGGCGACGGGCGCGAGCGAGTATTCCGGGTTGACCTTGCCCTTGGGCCTGCCCAGGTGGGCGCAGACGACGACCTTGGCGCCCCGTTCGAGCAGGGCCTTGATCGTCGGCACCGACGCCCGGATGCGGCCGTCGTCGGTGATCGTCTCCCCGTCGAGGGGGACGTTGAGGTCGGCGCGCACGAGCACGCGCCGCCCCTTCACGTCGAGATCGTCGAGCGTGCGCATGCTCATGCTCCCGTGGTAAAGAGGCCGTCCTGACCTTCGCTCACAGACCGCGGCCGACGAGCTCGACCAGGTCGGCGAGGCGGTTGGAGTAGCCCCACTCGTTGTCGTACCAGCCGACGACCTTGACCTGGTTGCCGATGACCTTGGTCAGACCGGCGTCGAAGACGCAGGAGGCCGGGTCGGTCACGATGTCGGAGGAGACGATCTCGTCCTCGGTGTAGCTGAGGATGCCCTTGAGCGGGCCCTCGGCGGCGGCCTTGACCGCGGCGTTGACCTCCTCGACGGTGACGTCGCGGCTGACCTCGACGGTCAGGTCGGTGGCCGAGCCCGTGGGGATCGGCACGCGCATGGCGAACCCGTCGAGCTTGCCCTTGAGCTCGGGCAGCACCAGGCCGATGGCCTTGGCGGCGCCGGTCGAGGTGGGCACCACGTTGAGCGCGGCGGCGCGGGCGCGGCGCAGGTCCTTGTGCGGGCCGTCCTGGAGGTTCTGGTCCTGCGTGTAGGCGTGGATGGTGGTCATCAGCCCCTTCTCGATGGTGAAGGAGTCGTGCAGGACCTTGGCCATCGGCGCCAGGCAGTTGGTGGTGCAGGAGGCGTTGGAGATGATCGTGTGGCTGGCCGGGTCGTACGCGCCGTCGTTGACGCCCAGCACGAGGGTGACGTCCTCGTTCTTCGCCGGGGCGGAGATGATCACCTTCTTGGCGCCGTTGTCGGCGTGCACCCGCGCCTTGCTGGCGTCGGTGAACAGGCCGGTCGACTCCACCACCACGTCAACGCCGAGGTCGCCCCAGGGCAGCTTGCCCGGGTCACGCTCAGCGAAGACCTTGATGGCCTTGCCGTCAACGGTGATCTCGTCACTGGTCGCCTTGACCTCGTAGGGCAGGCGGCCGAGGATGCTGTCGTACTTCAGCAGGTGGGCGAGCGTCGCGGTGTCGGTCAGGTCGTTGACCGCGACGATCTCGATGTCCTTGCCGCTGGCGGCGACAGCGCGCCAGAAGTTGCGACCGATGCGGCCGAAGCCGTTGACGCCTACGCGAATGCTCACGGGAACCGATCTCCTCGAACAGATGGCGGGCTGGATCCTTCAGCCACCGGCGGGCGGGATCCTCAACCACGAACCCTATCGGACCCAAATTGGTTTAGACCACTTCAGGTCCCGCCCTGTGAATCACCGTTCTGGCGACACGTTTTGAGAGGTTCGAGTAAAGTGCCCGACTCGTCGGAGTAAATTCGTGCATTCTCTGGGGGCTGAGATGTCACATAACCGGTCCGGCCTACTGCCCGGACTTCTAGCAGGGCTGCTCGCCGCGCTCGTCTGCGCGGCCGGCATGGGGATGGTCGTGCTGTTCCAGCAGAGCCTGCCGGCCGCCGTCATCACGTTGTGGGGCGGCCATCCGGTCCTGCTGGGCCTGTCGCTCGTGATCGCCGCACTGGTCGCTCTCGCGATGGGCGCCGTACGTCCGCGCTCCCTCGTCCTGCTCCCGTTCGCCGCGCTGTTCGCGGGCGGCGCGGTCGCGGCCGGGCAGATCACGGGCTCCTCCATCCTGTACGGCGCCGCCCTGCGCGGCGCCCCTTCGCCCGAGCCGGCCCCCGCCGACCTGGGCGACATCGACATGACCAACTTCAACACCGGCCTGCAGGACGCGCTCGCGCTGTACCGGGGGCCGCTCGCGGAGACGTGGTCCGCCTGGCTGTACGTCGCCGTGGCGGCCGTGGCCGCGTTCGCCCTGCTCACGCTGCGGGTGACGCGGGTGCGGCGGGCCCAGCGGGCGCAGGAGGACGCGGCGGAGGCCGAGGAGACCAAGGAGCCTGAGTACCGGGCCCCGTTCGAACCCGCCCAGCAGCCCACCCCGAAGACCACGGCCGACCTCTTCACCCCCCGCAAGCCCGTGAAGGACTGACGGGTCCCTCAACCCGCACCCGCCCGCCACGCCCGCCTGCTCACGGCGACACACCGGCGGCGACACGTCCGGCACAGCGGGACCCGCCACCCCAGGACGGCCAGCCGTCCGCCATCCCACGACGAAGGCGGCCACCACCGCGTGACGCGCTCCCGGACACCCCCCTGAGCGCCCGCGTGCAACCTGCCCGCCACGCGAAAGCAGCCGCCTGACCGTCGCGTCACCTCACGGCGCGAGCATGTCCACTGTGAGATTGGCCTCAGTGTTGGGGATCCCCAGATCGGAGGCCCGTTTGTCGGCCATCGCCAGCAACCGCCGGATCCGTCCGGCGATCGCGTCCTTGGTCAGCGGCGGGTCGGCGATCTGCCCCAGCTCCTCCAGCGACGCCTGCTTGTGCTCCACCCGCAGCCGACCGGCCACGACCAGGTGCTCGGGCGCCTCGTCTCCCAGGATCTCCAGCGCCCGCTGCACGCGGGCCCCCGCCGCGACCGCGGCCCTGGCGGAACGACGCAGGTTGGCGTCGTCGAAGTTGGCCAGGCGGTTGGCGGTGGCGCGCACCTCGCGCCGCATCCGCCGCTCCTCCCAGGCCAGCACGCTGTCGTGCGCCCCGAGCCGGGTGAGCAGCGCGCTGATCGCGTCACCGTCGCGCACCACCACCCGGTCCACGCCGCGCACCTCGCGCGCCTTGGCGTGGATCTTCAACCGCCGTGCCGAGCCCACCAGTGCCAGCGCCGCCTCCGGCCCCGGGCAGGTGACCTCCAGCGACATGGAGCGCCCCGGCTCTGTGAGCGAGCCGTGCGCCAGGAAGGCCCCCCGCCAGGCGGCCTCCGCGTCGCAGGCGGCCCCCGCCACGACCTGACGCGGCAGCCCGCGCACCGGGCGGCCGTGGTTGTCGATGAGGCCCGTCTGACGGGCCAGCGCCTCACCGTCGCGGTAGACGCGTACGACGTAGCGCGAGCCCTTGCGCAGCCCGGCGGGCGCGAGCACGAGCACCTCCGCCTTGTGCCCGAAGACCTCGCCGATGTCCTTGATCAGCCGCCGTGCGGTGGCGTTGGTGTCGAGTTCGGCCTCTATCACGATCCGGCCGCCCACCAGGTGCAGGCCGCTGGCGAACCGCAGCAGCGTCGAAACCTCCGCCTTTCGGCAGCACGGCTTGAGCACCGGCAGGCGGCTCAGTTCGTCTTTCACCACACCTGTCATCGCCATGCGTTAGTCCTCTCCCCCATTCAGACCGGCTCCTTTGAGTCTCTCGCACCTTCGCGCCACGCCGACCAGGATCAACGCTTCTGGAGGAAAATCTCGTCCAGGACGGAGGCAAGACGTCGTGGGTCATGCCGCGCGGAGCCGTCGGCGGCGGCCACGTCGGCCATGACGAGCCGGGCGCCGAGCGCCGCCGCCGCCTTCTCCAGGGCGTCGGGATCGTCCACGACACCGGTGTCGGCGAGCACGACGTCGATCGACAGGCCGGGTGCGTGCTGTCGGAGCACCTCCAGGTGCTGTTGGGGGGAGAAGTCGTCGGTCTCACCCGGCTGGGGGGCGAGGTTGAGCGTGACGAGCCGCTTGGCCCTGGTCGCGTGCAGGGCCCTGGCCAGCTCGGGCACCTTGAGGTGCGGCAGCACGCTGGTGAACCACGACCCGGGCCCGAACACCACCCAGTCGGCCTCCAGCACCGCCGCCACGGCCTCAGGCCGCGCCGGCGGGTCCTCGGGCACGAGGGAGATCGCCTGTACGCGACCGGGCGTCAGGGCGCACGCCACCTGCCCGCGTACGGTCGAGGTGACGCCGTCGAGCTCCACCTCCGCCACGATGTCGAGCGGCACGGAGGCCATCGGCAGCACCCGGCCGTGCGCGCCCAGCAGCCGCCCGACCCAGTCGAGCCCCGCCACGGGGTCGCCGAGCAGCTCCCACAGCGCCACGATGAGCAGGTTGCCGACAGCGTGCCCGTGCAGGTCGCCCTCACTGCGGAAGCGGTGCTGCACCACCTCGCTCCAGGTGCTGCCCCACTCGTCGTCACCGCACAGCGCGGCCAGCGCCATGCGCAGGTCGCCGGGCGGCAGCACACCGAGCTCCCGGCGCAACCGTCCACTGGAGCCGCCGTCGTCGGCGACGGTCACCACGGCGGTCAACCGGTCGGTGACCATCCGTAAGGCCGACAGGGACGCGTACAGGCCGTGCCCGCCGCCGAGCGCGACCACCGGCGGCCCGAACCCGCCGTGCCACGGCGCGCCCACACCACCGTCGCGAACCTCAGGCTCCTGCTCCCGCGCATCCGCGTCACCCACGCCGCCGCCCCGCTCCTCCCGCGCGACCACGCCGGCCACGACCCCACCGTCCGCAACCCCGCTGTCTTCGCCCACGCCGGCCCCGGCACCACGCCCGGAAGACTCACCGTCGATCATGCCGCTGCCGGAAACCCCAGCTGGAGACACAGCGCCGCCGGAACCTCCACCGGCCGCGGCCACGACGCCATCGTCCGCAACGCCACCATCGGGAGCCCTTCCGTCCAAAACGCCACCACCGCGAGCCGCACCGTCCACGGCACCACCGCCGGGGACGCCACGATCCGGACCGGTAAGGTCCAGAACCTCGCGATTCAGGACACCACGGCCCGAGACACCACGGTCGGCAACCTCATGGTCGGAAGGGTCGCCACAAGGCACGTCTCCACCCGGCCCGCCAACCACCAGCGACGGACCCTGATGACCGCGCCCGCCGAGGCCGGGCCCAGCGTCGCCTACCGGAACCGGCAGAGCGGCTTCGACGTCTTCATCGGTCACTCCCGCCCCACATCCCGGTGACTCACCTGGACCTCCATCCCGCGGTCGCGCAGGCGGGCGGCGACCTGCTCGGCCATCGCGACGCTGCGATGCTTGCCGCCCGTGCATCCCACCGCAAGCGTGGCATAGCTCTTGCCCTCGCGCGCGTATCCGGCCGCGACCACCTGGAGGACCTCCTCGTAGGCGTCGAGGAACTCCTTGGCCCCCGGCTGGCCGAGGACGTAGTCGCTCACGGGGGCGTCGAGGCCGTTCATCGGCCGCAGCTCGGGCACCCAGTGCGGGTTGGGCAGGAACCGGCAGTCGACCACCAGGTCGGCGTCGACGGGCAGCCCGTACTTGAAGCCGAACGACACGACGTTGAGCCGCAGCCCGGGACGGTCTTCCCCGCCGAAGTAGGCGACGATCTTGTTGCGCAGGTCGTGCACGTTGTGCGAGGAGGTGTCGATGACCAGGTCGGCGTTGGCGCGCACCTCCCGCAGGATGCCGCGTTCGCGGGTGATCCCGTCGACCAGCCGCCCCTCGCCCTGGAGGGGATGCGGTCTGCGGACGTTTTCGAACCTGCGCACCAGCTCTTCGTCGCTGGCCTCCAGGAACACCACCCGCACGCGTACGCCGCGCCCTTCGAGCTCCTCGATGGCCGCGTTGAGGTCGGTGGTGAAGGCCAGGCTGCGCACGTCGACGACGGCGGCCACTTTGTCGGCGGCGAGTTTGACCTTGCCCGCCTCCTCGGCCATCGCGAACAGCAGCCCCGGCGGCAGGTTGTCGATGACGAACCAGCCCAGGTCCTCCAGCGCCTTGGCGGCGGTGCTGCGCCCGGCCCCTGACATGCCGGTGACGATGACGAACGCCGGCCCGGCGCTCATCGCGTCACCCCGCGCGGAACCGGCGCCGCGCGCTTCGCGGGCGATGCCCGCGCCACCCCGTGCGTCGCTCATCGTGTCACCCCGTCAGGGGTGATCGATGGTTTCGACGGGGCCCGGCCATGACGGGCCGGACCGTACGCCTCTTCGGCGTGAACACCCTGGCATCCTGGCGAGATCAAGGTGACTCTCCCTTCAGCGTCGACACGATGACCTCGGCGATGGACGGGCCGATGCCGGGAACCGCGCAGATTTCATCGGCAGTGGCCTCACGTAGCTTTTTCACGGAGCCGAAGTGTTTGAGCAGCGCCTGCCTGCGCGCCGGCCCCAGGCCGGGCACACCGTCGAGCGCACTCTCCTTCACCGTCTTTGACCTCTTGGAACGATGGTAGGTGATGGCGAACCTGTGTGCCTCGTCACGCACCCGTTGCAGCAGGTAGAGACCCTCGCTTGAACGAGGCATGATCACCGGCTGGTCGTCGCCGGGCAGCCACACCTCCTCCAGCCGCTTGGCCAGACCGCACACGGCCACGTCGTCGATGCCGAGCTCGTCGAGGGCCCGCTGCGCGGCGGCCGCCTGCGGGCCGGCGCCGTCGACCACGACGAGGTTGGGCGGGTAGGCGAACTTGCGCGGTTTGCCGGTCTCCGGGTCGATGGGGCCCGCTCCGGCGTCGTCGTCGGGGGCCAGCTCGCCGGTCGCGGAGCGTTCCTCCAGATAGCGGCGGAACCGGCGCATGATCACCTCGTGGATCGAGGCGACGTCGCCCTCCTTGGTCTTGACGGCGAAACGCCGGTATTCGCTCTTGCGCGCCAGGCCGTCCTCGAAGACCACCATCGACGCCACGACGTTCTCGCCCTGCAGGTGGGAGACGTCGTAGCACTCGACGCGCAGCGGCGCCTGGTCGAGGTCGAGCGCGTCGGCGATCTCCTGCAGCGCCTTGCTGCGGGTGGTCAGGTCGCTGGCGCGGCGGATCTTGTGCTGCGCCAGGGACTCCTTGGCGTTGCGCTCGACGGTCTCCATCAGCGACTTCTTGTCGCCGCGCTGGGGCACGCGCACCTCGACGCGGGAGCGGCGCTGCTCGGTCAGCAGCTCGGCGACGGCCTCGGCGTCGGGCGGCAGGTGCGGGACGAGCACCTCGCGGGGCATCGAGTCGGGGCTGGCCTCGCCGTACATCTGCAGCAGGAACTGCTCGACCAGCTCGCCGGGCGTGCTCTCCTCGACCTTGTCGACGACCCAGCCGCGCTGGCCGCGGATGCGTCCGCCGCGTACGTAGAAGACCTGGACGGCGGCCTCCAGCGGATCTTCGGCCAGGGCGATGACGTCGGCGTCGGTGCCCTCCCCGAGCACGACCGCCTGCTTCTCCAGCGCCCGCTGCAGCGCCTGGATGTCGTCGCGCAGCCGGGCCGCCCGCTCGTATTCCTGCTCGGCGGCGGCCTCGCGCATCTCCTTCTCCAGCCGCTTGATGAAGCGGGTGGTGTTGCCGGCCATGAAGTCGCAGAAGTCTTCGGCCAGGTCGCGGTGCTCGTCGGGGCTGACCCGGCCGACGCAGGGCGCCGAGCACTTGTCGATGTAGCCGAGCAGGCACGGCCGGCCGATCTGCCCGGCCCGCTTGAACACCCCGGCGCTGCACGTGCGTACGGGGAAGACGCGCAGCAGCAGGTCGACCGTCTCGCGGATGGCCCAGGCGTGGGAGTAGGGGCCGAAGTAGCGGGTGCCCTTGCGCTTGGCGCCGCGCATGACCTGCACGCGCGGGAAGTCCTCGCCCATGGTCACCGCGAGGTAGGGGTAGGACTTGTCGTCGCGGTACTTGACGTTGAAGCGCGGGTCGAACTCCTTGATCCAGGAGTATTCGAGCTGCAGCGCCTCCACCTCGGTGCCGACGACCGTCCAGTCGACGTCGGCGGCCGTGGTCAGCATCGACTGCGTGCGCGGATGCAGCGCGGAGAAGTCGGCGAAGTAGGAGTTGAGCCGCTGTCGCAGGCTCTTGGCCTTGCCGACGTAGATCACCCGGCCGTGCGTGTCCCTGAACCGGTAGACCCCTGGGGACTCGGGAATCGACCCCGGCTTGGGCCGGAAACTCAAGGTGCTGCCCGTTGATCTGACCACGCTGCCAGCCTAGTAGCCCGCACCGACAAGGTTGCCCGCCGTACTCTTCGCGATGGTACGGCGGGCACGCGCCAGAACGTCCGGCTATGCCAGCATGATCTGGTCGCCGTCGACCTTGATCTCCTGGGCCGCCAGCGGCTTGTCCGCCGGGCCCCCGGTGACGGAGCCGTCCGCGATGGCGAACTTGCTCCCGTGGCACGGGCACACGATCGCGCCGTCCTCGACGGAGCCGACCGGGCAGCCCTTGTGGGTGCAGAGTGCGCTGAAGGCCTTGAACTCGCCCTCGGTCGGCTGCGTCACCACGATCTTCTGGTCCTTGAAGACCGTGCCCCCGCCCACGGGGATGTCGGCGGTCTTGGCCAGCGCGCCACCGCCGTCGGCCGCCGGCGCGCTGGTCTCGGGTGCGCTGGACTCCGGTGCGGCGGGTGCGCTCGCGTCAGGGGTGGTGTTCGCCGTCGTCTCGGTGCCGCCGCCGCTGCACGCGCTGATCGCAAGCGCCAGGCCACCCGCTCCGACGCTTGCGAACACCGCCCTGCGGCTCTGAAGGTCATCTGCCATGCGCTCACCCAAACGTACACAGGTGAGAAATTCATGAGACGAATTTCAGGCGAGTCTAATCTTGTCGCCGTCGACCTCGATCTGCTTCTCCTCCAGCGGGTCACCCGCCGGACCGGCCGACACCGAGCCGTCCTCGATGCTGAACTTGCTCCCGTGGCACGGGCAGTTGATCGTCTTGTTCGAGACCGTGGCGACCAGACAGCCCTGATGGGTGCAGACCGCCGTGAAGCACTTGTACTCCCCCGCGGTCGGCTGCGTCACGACGAGCTTCTGCTTCTCGAAGACCTTCCCGCCTCCCTCCGGAATGTCGCTGACGTCCGCCAGCGCCTTCGGCTTGGAGTCGGCCTTCTTCTTCGGTGCGTCGGACGACGGCTCTTCGGCGGCCGGCTCCTCGTTCACTTCTGTCGTCGGCGAGCCGTAACTCGCACAGGCCGTCAGAACCGCCGCGAGCCCTGCGCTCCCGGCGCCGAACACCACTGTCCGACGCGTCGTTTCCGTCATGGTGTGTCCTCCCAGATTGTCTTTCACTTCAGGTACGGCCAGCGCCCTGGCGCCGGTTCAGCGTGCCCGAGGGCAATCCGGAGGACTACGCACTATTACCCGTTCAGGCGACCACGATCCCGTCGCCTTCGACCTTCACCTTGAACGAGGTCAGCGGCGCGGTCGCGGGACCCTTGGTGGCCTGCCCGGTATCGGCGGCGAACTCGCTGCCGTGGCAGGCGCACCTGATGACGTTGTCCGCGGGTGTGCCGACCTGGCAGCCCTGGTGGGTGCACACCGAACTGTAGGCCTTGTAGACGCCCTGCGTGGGCTGCGTCACCACGATCTTGAGGTCCTCGATCAGCTTGCCGCCGCCGACGGGCACGTCCGCCGTCTTGGCCAGGACCTTTCCCTTGAGGCTCGGCCTGGCCTGCGCGCCTTGCGAGCCGCACGCGGTCAGCGCCAGGCCGCACGCTGCGACCCCGGTCGCGCCCAGCAGTTCCCGACGCCCCAACCCGTTCCCGGACATGGCTCCGCCCCCGATCAGTGTCTCCGCGTGTTTCCGCGTGTGCCCGCGATGTGCCCGCGCTCCTGCGTTCGCCCCTGGAGCCGCGGTGATGACTCAGGACTTCACCTTATTGACGGCACCCGCCGGTCCTGTCAGCGGGTGGTAGGCCGGCGGTCAGCGGCCCACCCCAGGCTGCGTGCATGACGACTTCGACGACGCGTCCCTCTGTCCCTCCCGTTCAGGTGCCCAGGACCCGGTGGTGACGCCGGCCGTGGGTGGCGCCGCTGATGGTGGTGGCGGCCGCGTTCATCGCCTTCTCGCTGCCGCCGTACCTGTCGCTGGATCCTTCGCAGTCGCGCGTGCCCGCCCCTGACTTCTTCCCGCCGCACTTCGTGATGCTCTCGCTGCACGTGGTGTTCGGCTCGATCGCGATGATCACGTGCTGCCTGCAGATCTGGCCGTGGTTCCGCGCCCGCTACCCGCGGGCGCACCGGATGATCGGCCGCGTGTACGTGTTCGGCGGTTGCCTGCCGGCCGGCCTGCTGGGTCTGGTGGTGGGCCTGGCCACGCCGTTCGGGCCGGTGACGATGGCCAGTGACGTCACGCTGGCGCTGCTCTGGCTGGGTGTCACGGTGGCGGGATGGCGGATGGCCAGGCAGCGCAGGTTCGTCGATCACCGGCGGTGGATGGTGCGCAGCTTCGCGCTGACGATGTCCATCATCACCAACCGGATCTACAGCGTGCTGTTCGTGATCCTGCTGGAGCCGCAGCTGGAGACGACCTTCCTCGGTGACACGGGGCTGATGATCGCCACGGTGTCGGGGCTGGCGGCCTGGCTGGGCTGGGTGCTGCCGCTGCTGGTGGCCGAGTGGTGGCTGGAACGCGGCGACGCCGCCAAACGCCGCGCCCGCACCCGCCGCACCGCGTAGCACCGCGCCCGCCGCATAGCACCGCGCCCAGAGCCGCCGCACCGCGTAAACCCCAGCACCGTGCCCAGTGCTGCCGCGCCGCGTAGCTCCGAAGCCCGGCCCAAGCGTCGGGCCCGGAGCCGCCACGTCTGGTGACGCCGGAAGTCCCGCCCGTCGAACGTTTCGGCAGGCGGGATCTCCGGCGCCAGGGGTCAGAACTCGAGGATCTTGCGCAGGAAGCGCCCGGTGTGGCTCTCGTCCACCAGCGCGACCTCCTCGGGCGTGCCGCAGGCCACGAGCGTGCCGCCGCGTGAGCCGCCCTCGGGCCCCATGTCGATGATCCAGTCGGCGGTCTTGATGACGTCGAGGTTGTGCTCGATGACGATCACCGTGTTGCCGCCGTCGACCAGCCGCCCCAGCACGCCGAGCAACCGCCTGATGTCCTCGAAGTGCAGACCGGTGGTCGGCTCGTCGAGGACGTAGATGGTCCGCCCGGTCTGCCGCCGCTGCAGCTCGGAGGCCAGCTTGACCCGCTGTGCCTCGCCGCCGGACAGCGTGGTCGCCGGCTGCCCGAGCCGTACGTAACCGAGCCCCACGTCGTTGAGCGTCTGCAGGTGGCGCTTGATCGCGGGGATGGCGTCGAAGAAGCCGAGGGCCTCCTCGATCGGCATGTCGAGCACCTCGGCGATCGTCTTGCCCTTGTAGTGGACCTCCAGCGTCTCCCGGTTGTAGCGGGCGCCGTGGCACACCTCGCAGGGGACGTAGACGTCGGGCAGGAAGTTCATCTCGATCTTGATGGTGCCGTCGCCGGCGCACGCCTCGCAGCGCCCGCCCTTGACGTTGAAGCTGAAGCGCCCGGGCTGGTAGCCGCGCACCTTGGCCTCGGCCGTGGCCGCGAACAGCTTGCGCACGTGGTCGAAGACGCCGGTGTAGGTGGCCGGGTTGGAGCGCGGGGTGCGGCCGATCGGCGACTGGTCGACGTGGACGACCTTGTCGACCTGGTCCATGCCGTTGATCCGCGAGTGGCGGCCCGGCACCGTGCGCGCCCCGTTGAGCTCCTTGGCCAGGGCGTTGTAGAGGATGTCGTTGACCAGCGTCGACTTGCCCGACCCCGACACGCCGGTGACGGCGGTGAACATCCCCAGCGGGAACTCGATGTCGACGCCCTTGAGGTTGTGCTCGCGCGCGCCCTTGACCGTGATCTGCCGCTTCTTGTCGCGCTTGCGGCGCTTGGCAGGGATCGGGATGCTCCTGCGCCCCGACAGGTAGGCCCCCGTCAAGGACTCCTCGCTGGACAGGAGGTCCTGGACGGTGCCGGAGACGACGACCTGGCCGCCGTGCTCGCCCGCGCCGGGCCCGATGTCGACCACCCAGTCGGCCGCCGCGATCGTGTCCTCGTCGTGCTCGACCACGATCAGCGTGTTGCCCATGTCGCGCAGCCTGACCAGCGTGTCGAGCAGGCGCATGTTGTCGCGCTGGTGCAGGCCGATGGACGGCTCGTCGAGCACGTAGAGGACGCCGACCAGGCCGGAGCCGATCTGCGTGGCCAGCCTGATGCGCTGGGCCTCGCCACCGGCCAGGGTGGCGGCGGCGCGGTCCATGGTCAGGTAGTCGAGGCCGACGTCGAGCAGGAAGCCCATGCGGGCGTTGATCTCCTTGACCACCCGCTCGGCGATGTGCATGTCGCGGTCGGACAGCTTGAGCGCGGCCAGGAACTTGGCGCACTCGCCGATCGACATGGCCGCGACCTCGGCGATCGACTTCCCGGCCACCGTCACCGCCAAGGTGACCGGCTTGAGCCTGGCCCCCTTGCAGGCCGGGCACGGGATCTCGCGCATGTAGCCTTCGAACCGCTCACGGGCCGAGTCGCTCTCGGCCTCGGCGTGCCGGCGCTGCACCCACGGGATGACCCCGTCGAAGGTGGTGTAGTAGGAACGCTGGCGCCCGTAGCGGTTGCTGTAGCGGACGTGGACCTGCTCGTCGTGGCCGTACAGCAGCGACTTCTGCGCCTTCTTCGGCAGCTTCTCCCACGGCGTCTCCAGCGTGAACCCGACCGTGTGGCCGAGCGCCTCGATCAGCCTGGAGAAGTATTCGCTGGTGTGGCCGCCGGACCACGGGTGGATCGCGCCGTCGCCGAGCTCGCGCTCGGGGTCGGGCACCACCAGATCGGGGTCTACCTCCATCTTGGTGCCCAGACCGGTGCACTCAGGGCAGGCGCCGAACGGCGAGTTGAAGGAGAACGAGCGCGGCTCCATCTCCTCGAACGACAGGTCGTCGTAGGGGCAGTAGAGGTGCTCGGAGTAGAAGCGCTCGCGGTTGGGGTCGTCTTCGGGCAGGTCGACGAACTCCAGCGTGATCGTGCCGCCGGACAGCTGCAGCGCCGTCTCGACCGAGTCGGTGAGCCGGCGCCGCGCCGAGTCCTTCACCGACAGGCGGTCGACGATGACCTCGATGTCGTGCTTCTCGTACTTCTTCAGCGTCGGCGGCTCCTCCAGCCGCACGACGGTGCCGTCGACCCTGGCCCTGGCGAAGCCCTTGGTCTGCAGCTCGCGGAACAGCTCGGCGTATTCGCCCTTGCGGCCCCTGATGACCGGCGCGAGCACCTGGAACCTGGTGCCCTCCTCCAGGTCCATCACGCGGTCGACGATCTGCTGCGGCATCTGCCTGGCGATCGGGCGCGCGCACACCGGGCAGTGGGGCTTGCCGATGCGCGCCCACAGCAGCCTCAGGTAGTCGTAGACCTCGGTGATCGTGCCGACGGTCGAGCGCGGGTTTTTGCTGGTGGCCTTCTGGTCGATGGAGACCGCGGGCGACAGGCCCTCGATGAAGTCGACGTCGGGCTTGTCCATCTGGCCGAGGAACTGGCGGGCGTAGGCCGACAGCGACTCGACATAGCGCCGCTGGCCCTCAGCGAAGATCGTGTCGAAGGCCAGGCTCGACTTGCCCGAGCCGGACAGGCCGGTAAAGACGATCAGCGAGTCCCGCGGCAGATCCAGCGAGACGTCCTTGAGGTTGTGTTCTCGTGCACCACGCACGATCAGGCGGTCTGCCACGGCGATCCCGGAAGTCGAAAGGCGGATAGGTCCAACGGGCGATGGTAGACGGGGGCTCCGACAATTTCCGGCGGCCCGATCCTCGGCCAGTCGAAAATCCGTCTCTCACAGGTTACGGCCATCTCCCGCCTCGGCAGGAGTCCTTCCACATGGAACCGCTTGACCTGGGGTTTTATGCCCCGCCCGCCCCAGACACGATAGATGATGAAAAATCTAGACATGACCGTCCTCGCGGCGCTGCGGGCCGAGCTGGCCTCGGCGACCAACCAGTTGCTGGCCACGGCCGCCTCCCTCTCCGACGCCGACGTCCGCGCCCCTTCCCGCCTGCCCGGCTGGACCAGGGGGCACGTCATGGCCCACCTCGCCGCCAACGCCGACTCCTACGTCAGCCTGCTGGCCTGGGCGAGGACCGGTGTCCGCACCCCTCAGTACAGCTCGTACGAGTCCAGGGCGGCCGCCATCGAGGCCCACGCCCTCCAGCCGGCCGCCCAGCACTTGGCCCGCCTGGAGGACGGCGCCGCCCGCTTCGCCGCCGCCGTCCGGAACCTGCCGGACCGCGCCTGGTCCGCGCGGGTCGAGGGCCTGCGCCCACCACTCCATCCCGCCTGGTACGTCCTGGTACGCCGCCTGCGCGAGGTCGGCTTCCACCATGTGGACCTCGCCGCCGGCTACGGCCCTGCCGACTGGCCTGACCCGTTCGTCCGCCGCGAACTACACGACTGCCACACCACCTGGCCCCACGACCACAGCACGGTGAGCGAGATCATCCTCCTCACCCCACCCCCACCCCCACCCACACGTCCCGGTACGTCTTCCGCCACCCTCCTCACGGACGAACCCCCACCGACGCCACCTCCCAGCACACCCGCCGCCACACCCATCTCAGACGGACCTCCACCCCCGCATCCCGCCACACCCATCACGCACAGACCCCCACCCACACATCCCGGCACACCTGCCACACCCGCCGTCACCCCCGTCACAGACGGACCCTCACAACCCCCTCTTATGCGTCCCATGACGCCTGCCGCTCCTGTCATCCACCAGTCCTCGCCGGGCACTCCCCCGGTTACCACCCACCGGCCACTCGAGATCGTCGCCCGCTGGCGCGGCCTCGGCGACGGCCCTGCGGTCGCGGGCACGCCACGCGACATGCTGGCCTGGCTCACCGGCCGCTCCCGCGGTGAGGGCGTTAGTCTGTTGCCCGTGGGGCAGTCGTTCATGCCAGGCCCCGGAGGCGCGGGTCTGCCACCACCGCCGCCGTGGCTGACGATGCCGGCCCCCGCTGATCTGCCCGCGACGCCCCCGAAGGACTATCCATGACGTACACAGGCGACGTTCAGGTCGGCGGTCCCGCCGACGTGCGCGAGCTGCCCGCACTGACGATCTCCAAGCTCGCCGTCGGCCCGTACGACAACAACGCCTACCTGCTGCGTTGCACCGAGACCGGCGAGGGCCTGCTCATCGACGCCGCCGCCGACTCCGACCGGTTGCTCGCGCTGATGGGCGACCAGCCGGTCGGCACGATCGTCACCACCCATCAGCACGGCGACCACTGGCAGGCGCTTGAGCAGGTGGCCAAGGTGACCGGCGCCCGGCTGGTGGCCCATCCGCTCGACGCGCCCGCGCTCCCGCTGCCCGTGCATCGCACGGTCGAGCACGGCGACACGATCACGTTCGGCGAGGTCACCCTGGAGGTCATCCACCTGCGCGGCCACACGCCCGGCTCGATCGCCCTGCTGTACGACGGCGGCGAGGCCGGCCATCACCTGTTCACCGGCGACTCCCTGTTCCCCGGCGGCGTCGGCAACACCAACAAGGATCCCGAGCGGTTCGACCAGCTCTTCAACGACGTGGTGGAGCGCATCTTCGACCGCCTGCCCGACGAGACCTGGGTCTACCCGGGCCACGGCAAGGACACCACCCTCGGCGTCGAGCGCCCCGCCCTACCCGAGTGGCGAGCCAGAGGCTGGTAGACCGTGGCCGGCCGCCGTCTGGGCCGGCATCAGGCGCGCGACCGACGCGTCGCCATGTCACGGACGCGCGGCCTGGCGCGTGGTATGTGAAGAACGCGCCGCCGACGCGTGGCATGTCATGAACGGACGGCCGACGCGAGGTGGTGCGTCACGAGCGGGCGGCCAGCACGTGCACGATCCGCGCCGCCGCGAGGGCGGGCTCGTCGGCCAGGCCGACCAGCTCGCCCCACGACCAGCGGTAGAACCATCCGCCGGAGAGCGGCACACAGTCCACGGTCTCGGCCAGCATGAACGTGTCGGGATGGCTGATGCGCAGCGCGGGCGGATGGCTCCGCAGCAGGGCGGTCAGCCCGCGCTCTTCCAGCTCCGTGGCCAGCTTGCCGAGATAGTACGTGCGCGTGTGCTCGCGCGGCGTAGCCGACATGGCTCCATCAAAGCCGAAGTAAGACGAAAAATCCCGTCAGTGGCGCATCAGTGGCCGATTCGGATACGGGCGGCTTCCTTGCGCTGCTCGCGCTTGTAGAACAGCACCCGCAGCGGAATCGCGGCGACGAGCGCGATCTGCATGCTCGCCCCGATCTTGATCGGCAGGTCCCCGCCCTGCGGCCAGGCGACCCACACGGTCAGGAACGCCACGTTCACCATGATCCAGCCGAGGACGACCGCGGCGAGCTGCCCCTTCGGCTTGGGGTATTCGATCCGGCTGACCATCAGCCAGGCCACGCCGAGCACGGCCGCCAGCGACCAGACGCTCGGCTGGAAGAGCAGCACGATGGAGATCACGGTCATCGCGCCCATCGGGATGGGCAGCCCCATGAAGTCGCCGCTCTTGGTCTTGACGCAGGCGAACCTGGCCAGCCGTACGACACCGGCGACCAGCACGGCCGCCGCCGCCGCGAGCACCGCGGTGAACGGCACCTGCGGCGTGAACCCGCCCCAGATCACCACCATGAACGCGGGCGCGAACCCGAAGCTGATGACGTCGGCCAGGTTGTCCAGCTCGGCCCCCATCGCGGAGGCGCGGAAGCGCCTCGCCACGAGCCCGTCGAACAGGTCGCAGGTCGCGCCGATGAGCAGCAGCACGATGGCGGTGGCGAAGTAGCTGGGCTCGGGAGTGAAGCGCCCGCCGTCGACCTGGAGCTGCTGGATGGCGGAGTAGGCGAGGACGCACACCGCGAGGAACCCGCAGACGGCGTTGCCCAGGGACAGGGAGTCGGCGGCGGACAGGCGGAACGCCTTGCCCACGGGACCGCGCGGCTCTTCCTCGTCGGCCTGCCAGCTGCCGGCGTCAGCCGTGGTCAATTCTGGTCACCCCCGCAACCGTCTTGTCACCCACGGACACCGCGGGAGAGATCCCTTCGGGCAGGTAGAGGTCGACCCGGGAGCCGAGCCTGATGAGACCGATCCGCTCGGCCTGCTCCACCTTCGCCCCGGCGCTCAGATACGGCACGATCCTGCGCGCCACCGCGCCCGCGATCTGCACCATCTCGATGTCGCCCAGCGCGGTCTCGAAATGCCACACCACGCGCTCGTTCTGGTCGCTGTCCTTGTTGAACGCCGGCAGGAACCCACCTGCCACATGCTGCACGGAGGTGACATTTCCCGCAAGAGGGGCGCGGTTGACGTGCACGTTCAGCGGGTTCATGAAGATCGCGACCCTGGTGCGGCCGTCCGGCCACGGATCGATGCTCTGCACCACGCCGTCAGCGGGCGACAGAACCCGGCCGCGGCCGGGAGTGCGGTCGGGATCGCGGAAGAACCAGAGCATGCCACCGGTGAGCGCGCTCAGCGGCACCGCCGCGAGCGCCCATCGCCGGTTTCGGCGCGTCAGCAGAGCGGTGACGGCCGCCGTGGCCGCTGTCGGGAGAAGCCACGGGGAGACCCCTCGCGCGAGCCTCACGCGGCTCGGCTTAGCAGAATCGTCTGACACGAACAACCTTTGGTGGTGACTGGACTGGGCGCTTTGCCGTGATGTTACAGAACGAGCAACTATGACACGGCACAACTACACAAGCAAAGCGCCTCGAAGCCCATTTCGCTAGACCTGCTCCGAGTGCGTCTGCTCGCCCTTGCGCGCGTCCATGCGGGCCTTGATCAGGCTCGCCACAGTGGTGATGACCATGGTGGCGCCGATGACCGAGAGCGACACCCAGATGGGAATTTCGGGCGCCCAGGAGACATGGCTGGAGTGCAACGCCTCCAATACGAGCTTAACCCCGATGAACCCCAGGATGAACGCCAAACCATAGCTGATGTAGACGAGCCGCTGCAGCAGGCCGCCCAGGAGGAAGTAGAGCTGACGCAGCCCCATCAGGGCGAACGCGTTGGCCGTGAAGACGATGAAGGGGTCCTTGGTGAGCCCGAAGATCGCCGGAATCGAGTCGAGGGCGAACAGCAGGTCGGTGCTGCCGATGGCGACCATCACGATGAGCATGGGCGTGACCATGCGCCTGCCGTCGATCCGCACGGTGACCTTCGAGCCGACGTAGCCCTCGGTGGTCGGGAAGGCCCTGCGCACCCATCGGAGCAGGACGTTCTCGTTGAACTCCTCCTCCTCGCCCTTCAGGTGCTGGCGGACGAGGTTGACCGCCGTGTAGACGAGGAAGGCGCCGAAGACGTAGAACAGCCAGCTGAACCGCTCAAGAGCCGCTGCGCCGAGCGCGATGAACGCGCCGCGCATCACGAGCGCGAGCAGGATGCCGACGAGCAGCACCTTGTGCTGGTACATCTTGGGCACGGCGAACCGGCTCATGATGATGAAGAAGATGAACAGGTTGTCGACGCTCAGGCTGTATTCGGTGATGTAACCGGCGACGAACTCCCCGGCCCGGTCGGCTCCGGAGGTGTTCCACAACAACACGGCGAACGCCGCAGCGAGGGCGACGTAGAACGTCACCCAGTATCCGGCCTGCCGCATGGAGAATTCCCGGGCTTCTCCGCGGTCGACGATCCACAGGTCAACGGCGATGACGAGCAGAAGAGCGCCGATCACGGCGATCCAGGCCCACAGGGGTTCAGTCACAAAGACCCTCCGGCAGCATGCACGCTTCATTGCCGGAGGTCTCTCCCGCCCGCTCAAACCGCGGACCGGCAGCCCCGGGGGCCCCGTGGAGTGGGGCTGCACCGTGATGACGAGGCTGTCGCGAAGGGATACTCCCCTCCCTAACCCAGGCAGTATATGAGAACGGATCGGGCACGCCTAACCATCCCCGTCTCTCACTCCGCGGTACGCGGCCAGCACGCTCTCGACGACGTCGTCGTCATCCGGCATCTCCCGGCCCCGCCGCGCGGCCGCCTCGGCCAGCGTTTCCGCAGCTCGCGGGCTGGACAGCAGCTCCTGTACGGCCATACGCAACCCCTCCACGTCACCGTACGGAACCAGGATTCCGGCATCTCCCAAGATTTCCGGAATGCCCCCCACATTCGAGGCGATGGCCGGCGTCCCCGTCATGAGCGCCTCCCTCAGCGTGAGCGGTTGCCCCTCCCACCGGCTCGGCATCACCAGGGCCAGGGCGGCGCCGAGCAGGTCGGGCACGTCCTCCCGGTGACCCAGCAGCGTGACGGGCAGCCCTTCCCCGTCGATCCTGCGCCGCAGCTCCCCGCGCAGCGGCCCCTCCCCCGCCACCACGAACAGCGGCCGGGCGTCATGCCACGGCCCGGCGGCGACGTCGAGGAGCGTCTCCAAGCCCTTCTGCTGGGCCAATCTGGCGACGGTGAGCAGGATGGGCCGCTCGCCCGCGCCCAGTTCGTCCCTGACCTCCCGCGGCGTACGCTTCGGCGGCCGGGGCACCGGCGCCGTCACCAGGGCGGCCCGCACGTCACGGGCGCCGAGCCGGGTCATCCGCTGCGCCAGGTCGGGCGAGACGGTCAGCACGCGCCCCGCCCGGCGGGCCACGATCCGCTCCAGCACCCCGTAGGCCAGCCCGACGAACCCGCCGGCGGTGAGCGCGTTGTGCAGCGTCACGACCGGCCCCCGCCGCGCCAGCGCGGCCAGCGCCCCCGCCCGCAGCCCGTGGGCGTGCACCACGTCGGCGCCCCTGGTCAGCCGCCTGACGGCCAGCACGGCTCGCAGGTCGTTCACCGGATGCGGCCGATCGGAGACGGCCACCTCCGCGAACCTGGCCCCCGCGGCGCCGAAACCGAACTGTTCCTCGACACTCCCGGGCCCGATCACGACGACCTGGTGTCCCCGGCGTACGAGCTCCTCCACCAGCGTCAGGACATGCCGCCCCGTGCCTCCGGTCGTAGTGCCCAGCACGAAAGCCACCCGCACAACCCGCTCCCTCCTCAAGTCCACCACTCCCGACCCGACCAAGAACAGTCCGTCCCGCCCGAACCGCCGACCCGCCCGCCCGAACCTACGACCGTCCATCCATCCCGAACGAACCAACGACCCCGTCCGCCCTGAACGAACCAGCGATCCGTCCACCCCGAACGCCCCCCGACGATCCCACACAGACCGACCACTCACCCTCCCCGCACCAACCAACGACCAGCCGCCCGTCCCGAACACCACACCGCCCTATCCACCCTGAGCCAACCAACCCAACGATCCCGAGCGAACCGACCACCCGCCCTTTCGGACCACCCCAACCGCCCGTCGTATCCAGACCGACCAAGCGCTGGATCCGCTGCCCCCACCGACCCCACCAGCCCCACCCCAGCCCCACCCCAGCCCCACCAGCCCCGAAGGATCCCCCGCGACCCGCGCGACCCAAACCGATCCCTCCCAGCCTGCCCGCCTGCCCGCCTGCCCGCCCCAAGCGATCCCTCCGGCGCTGCCCGGGCCACCGTGCCCAGCCCCCTTGAGAGGTGGCCTCCCGTGCTCAGCCCGCTCATGAGGTGGCGTCCCGGGCTCAGCTCGGGCCACGCCGCCGCAGCAGCCCGACCACCGCGTCAGCATCCGCCCGATCCACCACCGCCACGACAGCAGCGCCGACGGCCAGTGCCACCACGGCGGCCAGGGCGGCGGAGGCGACGTTCGGCCACAGGCCGCTCGCCCCGAGCCACCCCACCACGCCGGCCCCGGCGAGCCACCCCAGCACCCCGCCGGCCAGCGCCGCGCCCACGGCCCTGCCCAGCCCCGCCGCGGCCGCGCGCCCCCGAGCCCGGATCACGGACCCGAGCAGCCACGCCCCGCCCACGCTCATGCCGACGCTCATGCCGAGCGCCATCCCGCCGATCTCCCACTGCTCGGGCAGCACGATCACGAACACGACCTGGGCCACCATGACCACACACCACCCGGCGACGGTGCCGGTGGCGGCCGCCCGCCCGTGGCCGGCCGCATAGAGCACCCGGCTGAGGTGCGCGATCAGCCCGTATCCCACCAGTCCCGGCGCGAACAGCGCGATCGCCGCCGCCAGCTCGGCGGGCGGCACGTCGCTCTTGTCGATCAGGAAGACCACCGCCCCCGGCCCTGACGCGGCGGCCAGCACCCCGGCGGCCAGCCCGGACACCAGCACCACGGCCCTGGTCGTGCGGGCCGAGAGCGCCGCGAAGGCCACCGGGTCGCCGGCCTGCGCGGACAGCCGGGGGAACGCGCTGGTGGCGATGGGCACGGCCAGCACGGCGTACGGCACCAGGTAGATCGCCCACGCGTAGTTGTAGACGGCGATGGCGCCGTTGCCGATCGCCTTGTTGGACAGCACCAGCACCACGATCATGGCCGCCTGCTGGGCGAGCAGCGCCGCGATGCCCGCGAGGGCGAGCCTGCGCACCCGCCCGGCCACCCCGTCGGGGAATCGTAAGGTGGGCCGCCAGCGCAGCCCGAGCCGCGCCACGGGCCCGAGCACGGTCAGTACCAGCGACAGCACTCCCAGGCTGGTGCCCACCGACAGCGCCAGCTCGGCCGGCTCGGGCAGCGTCGCGGGATCGACCACCCCGCCACTGAGCGGCACGAACAGCAGGTAGGCGACGATCACCACGATGCTGGAGACCAGGGGCGCGACGGCGGGCCCGGCGAAGCGCTTGTGCGACTGCAGTACGCCGTAGAGGACGGCGGCCACGCCGTACAGCGGGATCTGGGGGGCGAAGACGACCAGCATCCGGGCGGCCACGGCGGCCACGGCCGAGGTGTCCTGGCAGCCGTCGACGGCGGCGCCGACGAACAGCGCGATGACCGGCCCGGCCAGCAGCGCCATGAGCACGCTCACCGGGACGAGCACGACGATCACCCAGGTGAGCAGGGCCGAGCCGATCCGCCCCGCCCGCTCGCGCGAGAGGTCGCCGGCCAGCACGGGGACGACCATCCCGGCCAGCGCGCCGCCGACGACCAGCTCGAAGACGATGTTGGGGATCTGGTTGGCCGTCATGTAGGCGGTGGACAGGCAGTTGGTGCCGACGGTCCTGGCGAAGGCGTACTGCTTGGCGAAGCCCACGACGCGCGCCAGCACCGTGATGGCTCCGATGAGCATCGCGCCGCCCGCGACGCCCCGCGCCGTCACCACACCCACCCGGCCTCCTCAGCCCCGCCCCCGATAGCCCCGCTGCCGGCAGCCCCGCCGCCGATCACGCGTACGCAGACATCCTGGCAGGCCGGACCGACAATCGCGCCGAGCGGGTCACACGGTCTCGGCCGGGCGGCGGCCGAGCATGTCGATGCGGTTGAGCACGGGATTGCCCGCGATGACCTTGGTGAAGCTGACCTTCTCCGCGGCCGCGGTCAGCGCCACGACCGTGCCCAGCAGGACGTAGCGGCCCGGCTTGCCGAGCTTGGTGACGGCGGCGAGCCCGAGCAGCGCGCCCAGGGCGTTGGCGCCGGCGTCGCCGAGCATCGCGCGTTCGCCGAGGTCGTCGGGCAGCAGCGCGGCGGCGGCCCCGAGCGGGACGGCGGCCAGCGCCGCCGCGGCGGGCGAGCCGCGCAGGAGCGAGGCGGCCAGCAGCGGGCCGCCGGTCAGCAGGGCCACCTTGATGGCGCGGCCGGGGCGCAGGTCGAAGAGGTTGGCGAGGTTGGCGGTGCCGGCGATGGTGGCGCCGTTGACCAGGATGTCGGCGGGGCCCTGCGAGACGAGGGCGGCGGCGCCGAGGCCGGTGGCGCCGATGCCGAGGATCTTGATGGCACCGCTGGTGACCTCGCCGCGGCTCAGCGCGCTCAGGTGGCCTTTGAAGCCTTTGGAGGAGGTGGTGCCGTAGAGGTCGTCGTAGGCGCCGAGCGCGCCGCTTCCGGCTCCGGCCAGCAGCGCGGCGGCGCGTACGCGCGGGGTCAGGCCGGGCGCGAGCGCGGCGGCGGCAGTGGAGCCGGCCACGAACGCGGGGCCTTCGAGCAGCGTGATGGGCTCGCCGCGGTGGTTCTTCCTGGTCCAGCGGCCGCTCAGGTCGGCAGGGCGGTTGCGGGTGAACGCCACGTAGGCGGCCCGCGCCGCGGCGGCGCCGATCGCGGCACCGGCGAGGGCGTACAGCAGGCCACGGGCCCGGCTGGCTGGCATGTCAGCTCCCTGACGTTGCGGTGGGGGACGGGGTGGCGGACGTCTCCACGGGCATGGCGGCCGAGGCTCCCCTGCCCACGCCGTACTGGCCGGCGCGCCCGGCCAGTTGTTCGCGGAGAGAATAGACGACCACGACGCGCCCGAGGGGCATGTCGACGGTGTCCACGGTGGACACGCGCTTGGAGACCTCGCCCTCGTCGCGTACGGCGCTGATCGCGTCGCCGGGCAGGGCCGTGGTGGCGGCCATTCCGGCCAGCACCGTGCCCATGCCGCCGACGTCGAAGCCGTCGGCGACGGAGACGAGCGCGCCCACCTGGGCCTCGGCGCTCTCCCCCTCGTACGCCTTCTCCGGCGCGAACATGACCGCGAGCGTGGCCCGCTTGGTCACCTCGCCCTCGGTGCTGAGCAGGCCGCCGGTCTCGAACGTGCTGACGACGTCGGCGGCGGCGGTGTTAGGGGTGCCGCCCTGCGTCTGGTCGGTCGTGACCAGGGCGGAGGCCAGCAGCGTGGCGGCGCGATCCCAGCTGGTGGTGGTGGCGGGGAAGACCATGTTGACCGGCTTGAGCTGGTTGACCAGGCCGTCGAGCACGCCTATGCCCTTGGGGTCGAGGAACTTCTCGGTCAGCGTGACCCGGCCGGAGATCTCGGCCCCGGCCTGGTCGAGCACCTGCTGCACGGACTCGCGCGCGGCGGTGCTGGAGCCCGGCGTCTCGATCAGCAGCACCCGCTGACCGGCCAGGTCGCCCGACACCAGGTCGGGCGTCACGGAGGTGATGAAGCTGTCGTTGCCCGCCTCGCGGCCCTGCAGCGTGTCGATCTGGGCCCGCAGCTCCTCCTTCGTCTTGGTGAGCTGGGCCGTCAGCTCCTGGGCGGACTTGACCGCCGGCTCCTGCAGCAGCGTGGTGCCGAGCACGATCCCGACCGCGAGCGCCAGGAAGATCGCGACGATGGAGACGAGGTGGTAGCGAAAATCGATCACGAGAAAAGTCCGACCAACCAGAAGATGAATGCGTTCCAGACGTCCTGCAGCCCGTTGAGCCAGGTCTGACCGAGCGGCGACAGGAAGAGCGCGACCCCCATGGTGATCAGCGCCGTGATCACGAGCAGGAGCAGCTGGGACGTGGTGATGCGGCTGCGGTAGAGCCTGCTGACGCCCTTGGCGTCGATGAGCTTGCTGCCGATGATCAGCCGGGTGAGGAAGGTGCTGGCCATGCCGGAGCGGCCCTTGTCGAGAAACTCCTCCAGAGTGCCGTGGGTGCCCACCGCGACGATCAGCTCGGCGCCCTTGTCGTCGGCCAGCAGCATCGCGATGTCCTCGCTGGTGCCGGTGGCGGGGAAGATGACCGCTTCCCTGCCGAGCTGGTGCACCCGCTCGAGGCCGGGCGCCCTGCCGTCGCGGTAGGCGTGTACGACGAGCTCGGCGCCGCAGGTCAGGGCCTTGGTGGAGACCGAGTCGAAGTCGCCGACGATCACGTCGGGCAGGTAGCCGGCCTCCAGCAGCGCGTCGGCGCCGCCGTCGACCCCGACGAGTACCGGACGGTATTCGCGGATGTAGGGGCGCAGCGTGGCGATGTCTTCTTTGTAGTGATAACCGCGCACCACGATGAGGACGTGCCTGCCCTCCATGGGCGTGCGGATCTCGGGTACGCCGACACCGTCGATGAGCAGCTTGCCCTCACCGCGGACGTATTCCATCGTGTTGACGGCGAACGCCTCGATCTGCACGGCCAGACCGGCGCGCGCCTCGGCCATGGCCGACTCGACGGCCTCCGGGGTCTGCTCCTCGCCCTTGCCGACCACGTCGTCGTCGAGGTAGACGACGCCGTCGCAGACGCGTACGACATCACCGTCTTTGACCCGTTCGAACAACTCCTGGTTGGCGTTGTCGACGAACGGCACCCCGGCGTCGAGCAGAATCTGAGGCCCCAGGTTGGGATAGCGGCCGCTGATGCCGCTGGCCACGTTGACCACGGCCGAAGCACCGCATGCGACAAGAGCCTCCGCGCTGACCCGGTCAACGTCAACATGGTCGATAATCGCTATTTCCCCGGGCTGGAGGCGTTTTGTCAGCCTCTTGGTCCGCCGGTCGATTCTCGCCACTGCCGTTACACCGGGAAGGTCTCCGACCTTCCTCCCGCGGAGGCCCGGCATCCTGCTTCCCGGAACCTTCATCAAGACCATCCTGCCAGAGGGAAACAGCGCGGAGGCCACGCATGACGCGGCGTGTCCGCTATGTCACCCAGGATCACCTGTCGGCCGCCGCCAGCCCGAGCAGTTCTTCGGCGTGTGCCCGGCCGAGCTCGGAGTCCTCCAGGCCGGCCAGCATCCGGGACAGCTCGCGTACCCGGCCCTCGTGGTTGAGCGTGACGACGCCGCTGCGCACGACGCTGCCGTCGCTCGCCTTCTCGACCACGAGATGCTGGTCGGCGAAGGCCGCGACCTGCGGCAGGTGCGTGACGACGATCACCTGTGCGGTGCGGGCGAGCCGGGCCAGCCTGCGCCCGATCTCGACCGCGGCCTTCCCGCCGACCCCCGCGTCGACCTCGTCGAACACGAACGTCGGCACGGGATCGGCGCCGGCGAAGACCACTTCGATGGCGAGCATCACCCGGCTCAGCTCACCGCCCGAGGCGCCCTTGTTGAGCGGCAGCGGCGGCGCGGCCGGATGGGCGGCCATCCGCAGCTCCACCTCGTCGCGGCCCTCGGGGCCGAACTCCGGGCTCTGGCTCAGCTGGACCACGACCTTGGCGTGCGGCATCGCCAGCGCGGTCAGCTCGTCGGTCACCGCCTGGCCGAACCGCTCGGCGGCGGCCTGACGGACGGCGGTGAGCTCGTCGGCCAGGTCGGTGAGCCGGGTGGTCAGCTCCTCGTATTCGCGGGTGAGCTCGTCGATGCGCTCGTCGTCGCCCTCCAGCTCGGCCAGGCGGGCGGACGAGCGCTGCGCCCACGCCAGCACTCCCGCGCTGTCCTCGGCGTATTTACGGATCAGGCCGGACAGCACCGACCGGCGTTCCTGGACGGCGGCCAGCCGCGCCGGATCGGCCTCGATCGACTCCGCGTACGCCGCCAGGTCGGTGGCCACGTCGGAGATCAGGTAGCCCGCCTCGGCCAGCCGGTCGGCCACCCCGGCGAGCTGAGTGTCGAAGTCGCGCACGGCCTCCACGGCCGCGCGGGCCTCGCCCAGCAGCGAGATCACGTCGTGAGGGCCGCCCGCGGCCTCCATCGGGTCGCCGAGCAACGCCGTGTGGGCGGTGGTCGCGGCGCTGCGCAGCGCGTCGGCGTGCGAGAGCCGCTCCTCCTCGCTGCGCAGCTCGACGTCCTCGCCCGGCTTGGGATCGACCTTCTCGATCTCTTCGAGCCCGAAGCGCAGCAGGTCGGCCTCCTGCGCCCGCTCCCTGGCCCTGGTGGTCAGCTCTTCGAGCTGCGCGCCCACCTTCTTGTGCCGCTTGTAGGCCTGGGAGTAGGCGCGCAGCGGCTTGACCAGCTCGTTGCCGGCGTAGCGGTCGAGCGCCGCCCGCTGCCTGGCCGGCTGCAGCAGCCGCTGCTGGTCCATCTGCCCGTGCACGGCGACCAGGTCGTCGGCGAGGTAGGTGAGCGTGCCCACGGGAACCGTGCGCCCGCCGAGCCACGCCCTGGACCTGCCCTCGGCCGAGACGGTGCGGGAGATGATCAGCTCGCCGTCGTCGGCCGCGCCGCCGATGTCCTCGACCTGCTGGGCGACGCGCCCGCCCGGCTCGATGACGAGCGTGCCCTCGACCGAGGCCCGGTCGGCTCCCGGCCGGACCCGCGAAGGGTCGGCCCGGCCGCCGAACAGCAGGCCGAGCCCGGTGACGACCATCGTCTTGCCCGCACCCGTCTCGCCGGTGACCACGTTGAAGCCAGGCGAAAGCTCGAGCACGGCCTCGTCGATGACGCCGAGCCCCTGGATGCGGACCTCCTCGACCCTTGGTCGCACTGCCCACTCCCGTTCACTGCCGTGTCCGACGCCGCCTGAGGCGTTTCATCATGCCCACGTGATCCTACGCGCTCCGCCTTCCATTCACTCAGGCCATTCACTCAGGGACGAACCCTTCGGCCCTCCCCAGGCCGTTCGCTCAGGGGCGAACCCTTCCGTCCTCCTCAGCCCATTCACTCAAGGACGAACCCTTCCGCGCCACCCCTGGACAGGAAGCTCGAACTTGGCGACCAGCCTGTCGGTGAACGGCGCGCCGGTGCTCTCCACCCCGTGCAGCCGCGCCAGCCGTACGGGCTCGGCGCCCTTGCGGACCTCGATCCGCGTCCCGGACGGCAGCTCGAACCTGCGCCGCCCGTCGCACCACAGCACGCCCCCGGGGGTGTCGGGCAGGATCTCGACGGCCAGCGTGGAGCGCGGCGAGACCACCAGTGGCTTGGCGAACAGCGCGTGCGCGCTGATGGGCACCATGAGCAGCGCCTCGACCTCCGGCCAGACGACGGGGCCGCCCGCGGAGAAGGCGTAGGCGGTCGAGCCCGTCGGAGTGGCGCAGATCACCCCGTCGCAGCCCCATCTGGACAGCGGCCGCCCGTCGATCTCCGCGACGACCTCCAGCATGCGTTCCTGCTTCTCGACGGTGACCTCGTTGAGCGCCCAGGTGTCGGCCAGCACGCGGCCGTTCTGCCGGGCGAGAACATCGATGGTCATCCGCTCCTCGACGTCGTACCGGCCGGCCACGACGCTGTCGACGGCCGCGGCGAGATCGGCGACCTCGGCCTCGGCCAGGAACCCGACATGACCGAGGTTGACGCCCAGCAGTGGCGTGCCGGTGGGCCTGGCCAGCTCGGCGGCGCGCAGCAGCGACCCGTCGCCGCCGAGCACGATCATGACCTCGGCGTCCTTGGCCGCGCCCGGGTCGGCGGGCACCGCCTCGGCCACGCCGCAGCCGATCTCGCCTGCCTCGGCGTCCAGCACCTTGACGTTGATGCCCGCGTCGACCAGCCGGTTGATCACCAACCGGGCGCTGTCGATGGCGGCGCCGCGCCCGGTGTGCACGGCGACCAGCACAGTCCGTTTCATTGCGGCCCTTCCGCGACGGCCCGCTCGATCTCGGCGTCGAGGTCGGCGACCTGCGGCTCGCCTGCCCCCTTGCCCAGCCAGAGCAGATATTCCACATTTCCCGACGGTCCGGGCAGCGGGCTCGCGGTCACACCGCGCACACTCAGCCCCAGCTCCGTCGCCTTGGCCGCGGCGTCGCGGACCGAACGCGCCCGCAGCGCGGGATCGCGCACGACCCCGCCCGCCCCGACCAGATCCTTGCCCACCTCGAACTGAGGCTTCACCAACATCACGAAATCCGCCGCGGGCGCGGCCACCGCCGCCAGCGCGGGCAGCACGAGCCGCAGCGAGATGAACGACAGGTCGCCCACCACCAGCGTGGGCGGCTCCTCGCCGACCATCTCGGGGGTGAGGTCGCGTACGTTGACCCGCTCCATGACGGTCACCCGCTCGTCGTTGCGCAACGACCAGGCCAGCTGCCCGTAGCCGACGTCCACCGCCAGCACGTGGGCGGCGCCGCGGCGCAGCAGCACGTCGGTGAACCCGCCGGTGGAGGCGCCCGCGTCGAGGCAGCGGCGGCCCTCCACCTTCAGGGTCTCGAACGTGTCCAGCGCGCCGAGCAGCTTGTGCGCTCCGCGCGAAACGTAGTCGGGCCCCTCGTCCGAGGTGGCCACGACGATGGCGGAGGCGGTGTCGACCTGGGTGGCGGCCTTCTGTGCCCGCTGCCCGCCGACGCTGACCCGGCCGGCCTCGATGAGCTGGACGGCCTGTTCGCGCGATCTGGCCATGCCGCGGCGTACGAGCTCGCTGTCGAGCCGGATCCTGCGGCTCACGGGCGTCCCACGGCCCGCTCGCCCGCCAACCACCCACCGGGGCGCGGCCGCTCACCCGGCGTCGGCCCACCCGGCATCGGCCCATCCGGCATCGGTTCGCTCGGCGAGGGTCGTCCGTCCGGCGAGGGCTGGTCCGCCGTCGGCTCGTCCACGGCCGCGAGCGTGCTCTCCAGCCCCGAGAACGCCTCGTCGAAGAGCGCGACGTGCTCACTCACGGGCAGCTCGCCCAGCCCGCCGAGGCGCGCCACGATGGCGTCGACCCGCTCGTCGCCGGTCTCCTCCGGCAGCTCACTCATGACTCGACCGTAACGCCTCCCGGGAGGTGCCGGGACCTTGGCAGGCGTGTCACACGTTGAAGCCCATACGGGGGTGCTACTGATGTGGAACGCTACCGTCCGCAAAGGGAAGAAAGGATACGCATCATGGCAAGCGTCGAGGACTGCCGGGCGGCACTGACCAAGCTCGTGGCCCAGTTCGACGAGATCGACGAGGCGGACCGGGCCAAGCACGTGGTCGAGCGCACGGTCAGCTGCCGGGTGTCCGACCTCGACGTGATCTTCTACGGGCGGCTGCACCACGGGGGGCTGGACCCGTTCACCGAGCAACCGCCCGCGGACGGCAAGGCCGCCGACGTCAAGCTCACGATCGTGAGCGACGATTTGATCGCGCTGGTCGACGGGGAATTGGACCTGGCCAGAGCACTGCTCGGGGGACGGGTGAAGATCGACGCCAGCTTCGGCGACCTTCTCCGCCTCCGCAGACTCCTCTGAACGCCACCCCCAGCCGCCCGCGCACACCGCCAGGAACAGCAGACCACGCAGGCCCTGGCAGCAGCGGGCTCCCCAGGCCACGAGCACCAATCGGCCGCCCAGGCCGCGGCACTTGGAGTGCCGCACAGATCCTGGCACCAGGAGGAGGCGCAGGCGGCGACCACCGAGGGCACACACGCAGTAGCACTGACCACCCCCAGCACTAGCTACCCAACCGCGTGGAGCGGTCAGGAACGGTCTCTCAGCCGATGCGGTCGAGCACCGGTTTGACCGCATCCTCCTCCGCCCGCCCATCCCCGGCCGCCGCCCAGGCGGCGTCGCAGGCGGCCCTCAGCCCGTCGATCCTGCTGCCCTCCCCCTCCAGGAACAGGACCCCCTCCCGCCACCGGGCCCGCCATCCTCCGCAGGCACCGTCACGCACCTCCGGATAGGGCCGCAACAAAGCCCCCAGGTCCTCTCCGATGTACGTAGGCCGGTGCCTGGGCTCAGCCGTCAGCGCGTCGGCGGGCGTGGCGACCCCGGTCAGCACCAGCAGGCTCTCCACCCCTGCGTTGGTCGCCCCTTCGATGTCGGTGTCGAGCCGGTCCCCGACGACGAGCGGCCTGCGCGCCCCCGTACGGATCATCGACTCCCGGTGCAGCGGCGGTTCGGGCTTGCCCGCGTAGACGGGCTCGACGCCGGTGGCGGCGGCGATCACCCGTACCATCGCGCCGTTCCCCGGCAGCTCACCACGCTGGGTCGGCATCGTGCTGTCACCGTTCGACGCCACGAACAGCGCCCCGTGCCGCACCGCCAGCGCACCCTCCGACAGCAGCCCGTACGACAGCCCCGGGGCGATCCCCTGCACCACGGCGGCCGGCGACTCGACGGCCGTCGAAACCGGCCGCAGCCCCTGATCGCGCACCGCCAGGCGCAGTCCGGAGCCGCCGACCACGAGCACGTTCGCGCCCGGCGGAACCCGTTCGGCGATCAGCCGGGCGGCGGCCTGCGCCGAGGTCACCACGTCGCCGGCCTCGGCGGGCGCGCCCAGCTCGCGCAGGTGCGCGGCGATGGCGGACGGGGTACGGGAGGCGTTGTTGGTCACGTACGCCAGCCGCGCGCCGCGCCGCTGCGCCTCCTCCAGCGCCTCCGGCGCCCCGGGCACCGCGTGGCTGCCGAGATAGACCACGCCGTCGAGGTCGAGCAGCAGGGTGTCATAGCCGTCGATCAGCACAGGGCCTCTTCCCGTTTGACTCTCACGCTGCGTGAGACTTTAGCGTCCTCCCCATATTCGCCTGAGGAAGGGATGACCATGTCCGCACCACTCGACCTGACCCCGCAGGAGCGCGAGGAACTGTTCGGCGGCTTCGACCCCGACGAACACGCGGCCGAGGCCGAGCAGCGCTGGGGCGGCACCCAGGCCTGGGCAGACGCCATGCGGCGCTCGTCGGCGTACACGAAGCAGGACTGGCAGCGTTTCATGGCGGAGGCGGGCGACCTCAGTTCGCGCATGGCGGACGCGATGCGCTCGGGCGCTCCGGCGGACGGCGAGCTCGCCATGGCCTTGGCGGAGGAACATCGGGCCCACATCACCCGCTGGTGCTACGACTGCACGTACGAGATCCACCGCGGGCTCGGCGACATGTACGTCAACGACCCCCGCTTCACCGCCTCCATAGACGCCACAGCTCCCGGCCTGGCCGCGTATTACCAAGCCGCCATAACCGCCAACGCCGACCACCACACCACCTGACACCAAGCCAACAGACGCCCGTAAAACCCCCGCCCGCCCTGCAGACCCACCCCGAACGAAACGCCATGCCCGGACGTACAAGCCGGCCCCGCCGAAAGGGCAGTCGGAACAGAAGAACGCCTCCGAACAAGAAGGGCACCCCGAACGAGAGAACAGCCCAGACCTGAACAGAGAGCCACAAGCGCAAGGAGCCCCACTGAAAGATCACCAGCGCAAACTACTGAGACACGACCAACGGGCCAACCCATGCACCCACCCGAGCGCCGCGCAACGATCACCCGAGAACTGAATCAAAACAGTCGAGGAGTCACTCAACAAGCGGACCGCCTGGGCGGCGGGCCGCACGCTGCTCACCGCCGCCCAAGAACCCGTGCGGGAAGCCACTCAACGAGTAGCCGGGAACCTGGACGGACCTGCAACAACCAACCTGAGCGAGGGATTATCAGGCCGGGACGGAAAGCGGGGCGGATGGCGGCCCGGCGATCACATCTCCCGCCGTGCCCGCAACGTCGCCCGCACACTCTTCAAAGCCGACACATAATGCCGCTCATCCGGCCGCATGGCCACCGCGATCGCCAGCGGTTCCTGCGCCCCTTCCACATCCCCCGTCCGCCACAACGCCAGCCCAAGCCCGAAATAGGCATAATCCTCGGCCGGATTCGCATCCACGATCTGCCGGAAGCTGGCCGCCGCCTCGGCATACTGCCGGGAGTTGAACTGCGCCCGGGCCAGTGCCTCAAGAATGCTGCGCGATTCGGGCTCCACGGCAGCGGCCCGTTCGAGCAGGGCCGCGGCAGCCGCCGGACTCCCTTCCTTCAGCAAGCGGACACCACGCTGATACCAGTCATAAACACCACCCAGGGGAGCGCCGGGGTTCTCATCATGAACGTTTCCCTCGTGAGCCATGTGTGGGGACTCCTTCATCGCTGTACGGCTTCCCCCGCTCCGCCCTGACGCGGAACGGGCACGACTGCGACCATGGGGCGACTTCCGGAAGGTTTAAGCACTTATGGCAGCATGCCCGGTATGGGGACTCCTGAACTGCCGGTGCCGGACGGCCTGGTGCTACGGCCCTTCCGGGGCGTGCGTTTCGCTGTCGAAGATCCCGCCAAGGTGACCTCCCCGCCGTACGACCTGATCTCCGACGCCGACGTCGAGGCCCTCCTGGACTCTCACCCGAACAACGTCGTACGCCTCATCCTTCCCTGCTCCACCCCCGGCGACTCCTCGTCCACACCCCACCACGCCCCGGAACCGCCCGCCCCGCACGCCTCCCGCCCGGAGGTGACCTCCTCAACCACCCACCACCGACCCTCGGCCCAACACACCCCGGAACCGGCGGCGTCATCCAATCACGCCCCAGCCGAGACCTCCCGGACCACTCACCACCCACGCTCTGCCCATACAGCCCCAGAACCCAGCGCACCACCCCACAACATCCCAGACACAACCTCACCGACCACCAACCACCCGCCCTCCACCGACTACGCCGAGGCCGGGAGAACGCTCAAAGAGTGGCTGGCGGAAGGTGTGCTCGTCCCGGACGAGGTGCCGGCACTGTACGTCTACGAACAGAGCGGCCCTGACGTCCTGCAACGCGGCCTGATCGGAGACGTCGGCCTGACCGACCCCGCGCAGCGCATCATCCTGCCGCACGAGGACGTCATGGCAGGCCCCGTCGCGGACCGCCTCGCCCTCATGAGCACCACCCAGGCCAACCTCGAGCCCATCTTCCTGCTGTACGAGGGCGACAACGGCACCGCCACGGCCCTGGTGGACGAGGTGGCCGCCAAGCGACGCCCGCTGGTGACCGCCCATACCGAAGACGGCCTGACCCACCGCCTCTGGGCCATCACGGACCCGGCGGAGATCGCCGTAGTCAACGCCGACCTCCACCATCGCCAGGCCCTGATCGCCGACGGCCACCACCGCTACGCCACGTACCGCGTCCTGCAACGCCAGGAACACGCCACCGCCCACGAGCCCGGCATCAGCGACTCCAGCACAAGCCGCCACGATGCCAGGCGCCCCCACGAGAGCCGTACCAACGCCGGTGGCCCTCGCGAGACCCGCGCCGACGCCGGCCGTACCAACACAGGCAGCCCCACCACAGGTGCCCCGACCACGAGCGGGCCCATCACGGGTGAGCCCCGCACGAGCCGACCCGACGCCGACACCCCCACCACGAAAGAGCCCAGCACGGGCAGTGCCAGCGCGGGTGGGACCGGGCCGTGGGACTTCGGGCTGGCTCTGCTCGTGGACAGCACCGCCTACCCGCCCGACCTCAAGGCCATCCACCGCGTGATCCCTGGCCTCCCCCTCAGCGAGGCCACCGAGAGGGCGCGGAGCTTCTGGCAGGTGCGGTACTACGACGACCTGGCGAGCGGCCTGGCCGCGCTGGACAGCGTGCCGGAGCCCGCCTTCCTGCTGGCCGGCGAGGGAGGCGCACGGCTGCTCACCGATCCGGATCCGGTGCGGCTGGCCCGCGCCATGCCGCCCGATCACTCCGATCGGTGGAACTCGCTCAACACCTCCATCCTCACCGAGTTCGTGCTGCCCGTGGTGTGGGGCATGCGTGACGACGAACGGACCGTGCGCATCGTCCACCACGACACCGAGGCCGCGGCCCGGCTCGCCGTACGTACGGGCGGAACCGCGGTGATCCTGAGACCGCTCGCGATCGAGGACGTGCTGGCGGTGGCCGCCGGCGGCGAACGAGTGCCTCGCAAGTCCACCTCCTTCGGCCCCAAACCGAGGACCGGCCTGGTCCTGCGCACGTTCGCGATCGACTGAGTGCCGGGCGCCGACGAAGTGCGCGCCCGGTCGGCCGGCAGTCACCGGTCAGACGGCCGGCGCCAGGTAGGGGACCTGTCTGGGGATCAGGACGGCGAGCGTGCCCGCGCCGCCGTCGCCGACCGGGTCGGCGGGCTCCGCGAGCTCCGCTTCGTAGGGTCTGGCGGAGCTCACCTCCACTTCGTAGCGCCAGATCTTGGCGGCCGACGGCCCGAAAACGCGGCAACGGAACGACCCCGTCACCTCGATGTAGTCGCGGGGTTTGAGTGCGCGGACCACGGCGGCGGTCTCCGGGTTGAACGTGACGCACGGGACGCTGTCCGTCAGGGCGGCGCCGCGTCTGTGCCGGCGGCGGCGCACGATGATGCGCCACTTCGAGACGGTGTCGCCGCTCGGCAACGGATGATCCTCGACCGGCGCTGACAGTCTCCCCACCAGCAAGACTTCGTTTCGATCCACGGTCGTCCTCCTATCGGTGCTCTGGTGAGGATCACTCTCTACGATGAGGGGGACGCCGGATCGGCTCGAACGCCGTTCTGGGGATAACGGCTGGACGATCAGGAGTGCCTGTGGACAACATCACCGCGCTTGGCGGCGACGTCTATGAGATCGACACCAGAATGGCCGGATATGCGGGCATCACGGCTGGCTATCTCATCCTGAGCGACCGGCCGTGCCTGGTGGAGACGGGCACCTCGACCTCGGCGCCCGTGGTGCGCGACGCGCTCGCCTCGCTGGGTGTCGGCCCCGACGACCTGGCCACGGTCGTCGTGACCCACATCCACCTCGACCACGCCGGCGGGGTGGGCGACATCGCCAGATTCTTCTCGTCCGCGCAGGTCGTCGTTCACGAGAAGGGCGCCCGCCACCTCGCCGAGCCGTCACGGCTCATGGCCAGCGCCCGCATGGTCTGGGGCGACAAACTCGACACCCTCTTCGGCGAGCTGGCCCCCACCGAAGCCGAACGCATCCTCGCCCTCGGCGACACCGGCGCCATCGACCTGGGCAACGGGCGTACGCTGAACAGCCACTACGCCCCCGGCCACGCCAAGCACCACGTCGGCCTCGTCGACTCCGCCACCGGCGACCTGTACGTCGGGGATGCGGCCGGCGTCTACCTGCCCGAAACCGGCGACTTGCGCCCCGCGACCCCTCCGCCGGACTTCGACCTGAAGACCGCACTCGACTCGATCGCGCTGTTCGAAGCGCTTGGGCCGCAGAGGTTACTGTTCAGTCATTACGGGCCGGTCGAGGCGGTTGAGGAGACGCTTGAACGGTCTGCGGAAGAGCTCCGGGTTTGGGTTGATCTGACGCAGCAGGCCCGGTCGGAGGGCATGGATCTGGACCACGCCGTCGCCATGGTCAGAGACCGCACCAAGGAACGGTACAGCGCGATGACCGCCGATGAGGCTACGGCGGAGCAGTTCGAGTTGTTGAACGGCGCCGCGTCGAACGTCGCGGGGATCCTGCACTGGCTCGACCGCGTGTCACCGTGAACCCCGTGTCCCACCGTGAACCCCAATGTCTCACCATGAGCCCCCGCGTCCCACCATGAGCTTCCCTCCGGGACGCGAACTCCGCCCACGGTTTTGTACCGTCCCGACGATCACCACCGCCGAGCGGAGACAGACTGACAAAGCCCCACACATCAGCACCGCCTCCCCCACTAGTGCAGGGGAGGCGGTGCGGAGTGTGCGTCAGTCGTTCTTGGGCTTGTCCGTGGGCGTCTCGTTGGCGTCGTCGAGCACGTCGCCGAAGTTCGGCTCGATGAACGCCGGCGTGATCCCAGGCGGCTCGGCCTGCCCAGCCGCCTCCTCCACCTCGTCCCGCTTGGCCGTCTCAGCCTCGGGGGCCGCCTCAGGCTGCTGGCCGCGAGCAGAGTCGGTCTCCGCCTCCTGGTCAACGGCCTCCGTGGAGCCTTCGGGTCCGGCGTCCGCCGCCTCAGGCTCTACTTCAGCCTGCCGCGCATCGGAACCGGCCTCAGCAGCAGCGGATTCGCCCTCAACGACAGCAACCTCGTCCTCGACCGACTGAGTCCGGGACTCAACCGGCGCAGCCTCGGACACGGATTCGTCCGAGTCCGCCGATACAACGACGGATTCGTCCTGCTCCGGTGCTTCGTCCTGAACGTCGTCAGACTCCAGAAGGTCGCCGGCCTCGGCGAGGGCGGCGGCGTCATCGTCGTCGTCCTCATCCTCCGCGGCCGAGATCTCAGAGACATCGTCTCCGTCGAAGTCCTCGTCGAGCTCGTCCTCGTCGTCAGCCGCACCGTCGAGCCCGGCCTCCTCGTCGTAGTCCTCCTCGACGTCCTCGATGACGGCGCCGGTCAGCTCCGCGTACCGCTCGGCCGCATCCGTCTCGCCGTCCTCGTCGAACGCCATCGCCCGGCCGAACCACTCGGTGGCCGCCTCCTGGTGCCCGGCGTCGGCCAGGGCGTCTGCGTACGCGAAGGCCAGCCGTGCCGACCACGGCTTGGGCTGCGGGTCGCGCAGCTCGGGGAGGCGCTGCAGAGTGATCACGGCGGCGTCGTGCTGGCCGAGGTCGCGGCGGGCGCCGGACTCGACAATGGTCAGCTCGATGCGCCCGTCTCTGTCGAGGCGCTCCGCCTCGGGCGAACGTACGAGGTCGATGGCCCGCTCGGGACGGCCGAGACCGCGCTCGCAGTCGGCCATGACCGGCAGGTACGCCTCCGAACCCGTCATCCGCCTGGCCGCCCGCAGGTCGCTCAGCGCCTCCGAGAAGTGCCCGGCCCGATAGGCGACGATGCCTGCGGCCTCCCGTACGACACCGATGCGGGCCGCGAACCTGCGCGCCACCTTGGTGTGCTCGTGCGCCTGATCGGGATCGTCCTCTTCGAGCGCCCGCTCGGCCGCGACCAGATGCCGGCCGACGAGGTCGGCCAGGTCGCCGGGCAGCGAACGCAGCTCCTCGAGAACTTCCTTGTCCAGCTCGTCGACGGTGATGTCGGGAGCCATCTCGGGCAGCTTCTCGCGCTGCGGAGCGGCCTCGCCCTCCCGCTCCGGCCGGCCGTACCTGGCCCGCGTACCGGAACGCTCCTCGCGGTCGTCCCTCGAGAACGGCCTGGAGTCGCGCTGCTCCCTTTCCCGGTCACCGCCGAAACCGCCTTCACGACGGTCGCGGTAGCCACCCTCACGCCTGTCGGAGGAACCCTCACGACGTCCGCCGTACCCGCCCTCGCGGCGCGGCCCGCGATCGTCACGGAACCCACCTTCGCGACGGGGGCCCCGGTCCTGGAAGCCACCCTCACGGCGAGGTCCGCGATCCTGGAACCCTCCACCCTCGCGACGGGGACCGCTGTCACGGAACCCGCCCTCACGACGCGGCCCACGATCATCACGCCCACCGCCGGCACCACGAGGCCCGCGATCGTCACGGAACCCACCCTCTCGGCGGGGGCCCCGGTCCTGGAAACCGCCCTCACGACGAGGTCCACGATCCTGGAAACCACCACCCTCGCGACGGGGACCGTAACCGCCCTCACGACGCTCACCGTAACCACCCTCACGACGCTCACCGTAACCACCCTCACGACGAGGACCACGATCATCCCTGTCCCGATAGGGACGACGATCATCGCCTTCGCGGCGCGGTCCGCGGTCCTGGAAACCACCCTCACGACGAGGTCCGCGGTCCTGGAAACCACCCTCACGACGGGCGCCGTAACCGCCGCCCTCGCCGCGTGAGCCCCGGTCCCCGCGATCGTCACGGTAGCCGCCTTCGCGGCGCGGCCCGCGATCGTCGCGGAACCCGCCCTCTCGGCGGGGGCCCCGGTCCTGGAAGCCACCCTCACGACGGGGTCCGCGATCCTGGAACCCTCCACCCTCGCGACGGGGACCGCTGTCACGGAACCCGCCCTCACGACGCGGCCCACGATCATCACGCCCACCGCCGGCACCACGAGGCCCGCGATCGTCACGGAACCCACCTTCACGGCGGGGGCCCCGGTCCTGGAAACCGCCCTCACGACGAGGTCCACGATCCTGGAAACCACCACCCTCGCGACGGGGACCGTAACCGCCCTCACGACGCTCACCGTAACCACCCTCACGACGAGGACCACGATCATCCCTGTCCCGATAGGGACGACGATCATCGCCTTCGCGGCGCGGTCCACGGTCGTCACCATCGCGCCGGGGGGCGCGGTTGTCGCGGTAGCCGCCCTCACGGCGCGGACCCCGGTCCTGGTAACCGCCTTCACGGCGGGGTCCGCGATCATCCCGATCGCGGTACGTACGGCGCTCCTCGCCGTCACGGCGGCTCGGGCGGTCGTCCCTGGAGTCGTCACGCCGAGGCCCTCTGTCGCCGCGGTTGTAGGACCGCGACCCTTCACCGGAACGGAACGGACGGTCCCCGCCGGAGTCTCGCCCGCGGGAGCCGTAGCCGCCGCTCCTGTCGCCTCCGCCCGGGCGCTTGTCCTCGTAGTCGCCGCCCCCGCGCTGTCCGCCGTCCGGTCCGTTATCTCTGTTCACTTCTGGTCCATTTCGTTGGCTCACCCAGCGGACTCTCAACGACGGTCCACCGTGGCTGGTCGCCGCCCACCCTGGGCCTTACGCGACGAAGGCCACCCGTGGGGGTGGCCCGGTGTGCCTCCAGCCTAGCAAGCCGTGGACCGTCCACGAGCCTGTCCAACCGGGATATCGCCAATGCTCAAAGCCGGATAAGCACAACCGCGCCTTCCGTCGCTGCACCCGCACGCAACGGCCGAGCCTGAGTCCGATTTCCGGTTCACTCTCAGCGTGACGAACCCCGGCTTTCCCACCGACATCTGCCACTCGCCATGTGACGGTCGGAAGGAACAATCCATATTGAACGGCCCACGCCAGCATCAAGGATATGAACGTCGACATCCAACCATTAACGTGCCCAGCACCCCCACGCGAACGGCTCGATGTGGCCGCGATTCGAATAAGCCATACGGGCCACCGAGGAGAGCACCCCCAAGTTCTACAAACGTGGCTTGCGGGACCGCATCGACGGCGACGCTAATCCCGATCGGCGGCGGCGCCGCCGAGGCCAGCCAGCTCTCGGGACCTGTTCACCTGCAGGATCGGCAGGATCGGCAGGATCGGCAGGATCGGCAGGATCGGCAGGATCGGCAGGATCAAGGCGATCACGACGACCAGCCGCAGTATCGCCTTCGCCACGGCCTCGGCCACGTGATCATTATCACGGCATATACCAACATGCCGCTAGAGCGTCCCTTGTGGGATTTCCAGGTTGCTTCGGCCAGGGCCTGGGCTCCGAAGGGAGAAGATGCATCTCGGCGTCGTCAGTGACGCCGAGACGGTGACAGCCACGGTGGCCGCGCAGTTCCGGGGAGTGCTGCGGTGGCCGCCACGGTGGCCGCTGCGGTGGCCGCTGCGGTGGCCGAGAGTTCCAGGGAGCGCTGCTGCGCTGGCCGCGCGGTTCCGTCGCCGGCTCGCCCCTCCCGAACACCTAGTCGCGTTCGCACAGCGCTACACCTCGCGGGAACTGCGACGGCTGCAGGAGAGCATCACCGACGACGAGAACGCCCGCCGGCAAGCACGCTGGGACTCTAAAGAATGCGCTACCGAAGAGCAGTTCTGGCGACGCAGGAGAGAAGGGCACCTCATCGTTCCGGCCAGCTCTCACCCCGGAGAGCATAGAGCCAGGGTGGGCATCACTCCCCGCACCCCACCTTCGCCGCCGCACGGCCCAGATCTTCCCTGGGGACGGCCTCACCGAAGCCCCCTTGGGGACGGCAGCCCACCAAACCCCCGGACAGCCCCCGAGCAGCCCTCGAAGAGTGGCGCAGTCGATGACGTGCGCGATCATGTCCACCGCTTCAGGACGCCAGAAAAGGGCCCGGAAACGCAAGAAGAGGGCCCCGACACCCGCAACAGGTGTCGGAACCCTCTCCTCAAAAGATTGTCCGGCGGTGACCTACTCTCCCACACCCTCCCGAGTGCAGTACCATCGGCGCAGGGAAGC
>NZ_JBEZFZ010000029.1:0-119523 GCF_040649735.1 Nonomuraea sp. NPDC048892
CCCCAGCCGCGATTACCAACCTCAGGCAAACCCCAGCAAGACGAAACCCCCGAACCCGTAGGTTCGAGGGTTTCCGATGTCCTGAGACATCACAAGAGTGCCCCCGGCAGGATTCGAACCTGCGGCACCCGCTTTAGGAGAGCGGTGCTCTATCCCCTGAGCTACGGAGGCGGACTCTCGTAAGCCTAGCGAAAGTCTGGCACTGCACGCGACGTGCGGCCCCGATCAGTTTTGTGGGGTTGGTTATGGGTGCTCTGAGCTGCGGTAAAGCCATGGCAAGCGGTCGGTGGCGGGTTCGGGGGGCGTGGATACCGTCTGCTCGTGACCAGGAGGCGATGTACGCAGGCCCGTCGGCGGCCCGTTGTTCTGTTCGGGGCGTTGCTGGCGCCGGCGATTTTGGCGGGTGGGTTGCTGGCGGGGGAGGTGCGGGGGCTTGGGTTGGCGGGGCCGCCGATGGTTGTGCCGAGTTGGGGGCGGGGGATGGCGTTGGAGCCGGTGTTGGTGCCTGCTCCGCCTCGGCCTGATCGGTGGTATGAGGGGGTTGTGCCTGCTCCTGTGCGGGAGGAAGAGGTCTCGCCTCCTGCGGAGGAGGAGGCGCCGGAGGAGGAGGTTGTGGTGGCTTCCGAGCCGCAGGAGGAGGCTCTGCCTGAGGAGCCTGTGACGCCGGCTCCTGTGCGGACTCGGGACGGGTGTCCGGGGGAGTGGGTGGACACCTGGTTGTGGGAGTTGTGCCGGGATCGGGAGCAGGAGAGGGCGGGAGTAGGGGCAGGGGCAGGGTCGGGGGAGAGTTGGGTGCCGGGGATATGAGTGGCGGGGGAGGGCTGGGTGCTGGGGACGTGGGTTACGCGGGAGGGTTGGGTGTGGGGTTGTGAGGGTGTGCGGGAGGGGTTGGTGCACGCCGTCACCGAGTGGGCTTCCGCGGTCGTGGTGATGTTGGGGGTTGCGAGGGAGGGTTGGGTGCACCTCCTTATCGAGGGTGCTCCCGCGCTCGTGCCGATGTTGTGGGCGCGGGTTGTGGGGCGTGCGGGGGAGTTGGGTGGAGGGGAGGTGAACCGCAGGGGGTTGGCTGGGCGTACTGATCGATAAGTAGTGCTGATCTTTGGAGGTGCGTGCGGGTTTGGGGTGGCGGTGTGTGGGCGGGACAGGGCGAGCTGAGCAAAGTGGGCTATTTGTCTCATAACAGCTCTTCCGAGTTCGGTCCGGACACTCCGGGGGCTGTAGTAACGTGCGTGCCTGACTTGGGTAACGAGAGTGCAAACGGAGGAGTCGAACGTGCCAGCCCCTCGATCAGCAGGTCTGATCGCGGTTGTCATGGCGGTGGCTTCTCTTCTCGTGCCCGGTGGGCAGGGGTCGGCTCAGGCTCAGGTGCACTCGAAGGCGTACGTGAAGGCGCGGGTTCAGCTGGATCGGCGGGATCCGTCCAATCTGACTGAGTTGCGGAGAGAGGCCGAGAAGTCGGCCAAGGAGCTGGAAGAGGCCACCAAGGCGCTGGAGAAGCGGCGGGCTGAGATCGCGGCATCCGAGCGGACGCTCAAGACCAAGCTCGCCTCCCTGCAGCAGTTGGAGCAGCGGGTGGCGGCGATGCGGCAGCCGGTGTCGCAGATGGCCGAGTTGCTCTATCAGCAGCCGCTCATGGGGGGCATTCTGCCGTTCCTGACGGGTGGCGCGGATGAGAAGACCTTGCGGGCGCTGTCGGACGCGAACCAGATGGTGGCCGTGCGGCAGCAGGCGGTTGAGCAGACCAGCACGTTGTACAAGGAGGCCGAGCGGCTGGCCGGTGAGGCGCAGGAACTGCGGGCCGGCAATCTGCTGGCCGAGGCGCAGCTGGCGGCCGAAGTGGACACGTTGCGGCAGCGGTCGGACAAGATCGTGAAGTCGCTGACCTCGGCGCTGGTGAAGCTCGGTATCAAGATCGACAAGGTGGGGCGGGCGGCGCTGGGGTGCAATCCGCTGCGGGCGGCCACGGCCGATCACTATCCCAACGGGCTGATCCCCCCGTCGATGCTCTGCCCCCTGCAGCAGAAGGGGCAGAGCCTCAGGGCCGACGCCACCATCGCGTTCGTCAGTCTGAACGAGGCCTACCGGCGCCGGTTCGGGAAGGCCATGTGTGTGACGGACGCCTATCGGAGCCTGGCCGAGCAGCAGTCGGTCTACTACCGGCGGCCCGGGTTCGCGGCGGTGCCGGGGCGGAGCAACCACGGGCTCGGGCTGGCGGTGGACCTGTGCGGCGGCGTGGAGCGGTCGGGGTCCGCGGAGTTCGTGTGGATGGAGAAGAACTCGAAGCGGTATGGGTGGTTCCATCCGTCGTGGGCCTACAGCAGCCCGTTCGAGCCGTGGCATTGGGAGTACGACCCCAAGATCGATTCGCTGGTCTGATCTTTCTACAGGCTTACTGGAGTGACTTCCTCGCTGCAGAAAGCGCAGCGGCCGGCCGCCTTGGGGATCTCCGAGAGGCACTCGGGGCAGTCGCGGGTCATCGCCTCGATCCTGGCCGCGGCGCGATCCTTGAAGTGGGTGTACGGCTTGACGACGAGGAAATAGAGCACCACGGCGACGATCAGGAACGAGACGACCGCGTTGATGAAGTTGCCGTACATGAAGTTGGACTGGCCGATGGTGACCTTGAGCGAGGAGAAGTCGGGCAGGCCGCCGAACGCCGAGATCAGCGGCGTGAGCAGGTCGGCCACGAACGACTGCACGATCGCGTTGAAGGCGGCACCGACGACCACCGCGACGGCCAAGTCGATGACATTGCCCTGGGTGAGGAACCTTCTGAATCCGTTCATGGGAAGTGATCGTAGTCGAGTCATTACTCAGGGTTAGGTTTGATGGTGATCGACAGGCGGGCGTGGGCCTGGGCGGTGGCCAGTTCGGCCGCCTGGGTGATGGTGGTGGCCAGGACGATCAGGCTGCCGTCGGACGAGGAGGAGGACGACGCCGCTTTGGGGATGGTGAGGACCTGGCTGTCAGGGGCGATCTGGCGTGCGGGTACGCCCTCCGCGTAGGAGGCCAGGAGGGTGATCGTGGAGCCGGGGGAGAGCAGGGCGGCCGCGGCGGGGTCGGAGATGCGCACCGGGGTGGCCACCAGGCCCGGTGGGAGGCGGTAGGAGGACAGGAGGCGGGCGTCGGTGAGGGGCTCGCCTCTGCGCATGGGAGTGGCCAGGGTCTGGGCCGACGATGGGGAGATGGCGCGCACCGCCCCGGCGGGCGGCGGGACGAGTGCCGCCGGGTGGAAGTCGGCCGGATCGAGTGGGCCGGCGGCCAGGTCGTGCGAGGCCACCAGGACCGTGGGGGCGGAGGTGGCGGGGCGGGTGGCCAGGAAGGCGGCCAGCACGGACAGGGCGGCGAACGCCGCCGCGACGAGGCGGCGGCGACGGCCGTAGCGTGTCAGCCAGGATCGGATCACGGCAGCTCGAAGGGCAGCTTGAGGCCGTCGAGTGCCGAGCCGCAGGAGCAGGCGCGCTCTTCGGGGAGGGCCTGGACGGTCTCGGACACCAGGGTGCGCATGCGGGTGACGTTTCCGGCGAAGAACTCCAGCACCTCGTCATGGGTGACGCCCTGCCCGGCCTCGACCCCGGCGTCGTGGTCGGTCACGAGGGAGATCGAGGTGTAGCAGAGGGCCAGCTCGCGGGCCAGGATCGCCTCGGGGAAGCCGGTCATGCCCACGATCGACCAGCCGTTGGCCGCGTACCACTGCGACTCGGCGCGCGTGGAGAAGCGCGGGCCCTCGATGACGACCAGCGTGCCGCCGTCGACCGTCTGCCAGCCGCCCTCCTGGGCGCGCTTGACCGCGACGGCGCGGCCGGACGGGCAGTAGGGGTCGGCGAAGGAGACGTGGACCGCGCCGTCGGTGTCGTAATAGGTCTGTACGCGCCCAGAGGTGCGGTCGACGAGCTGATCGGGCACCACCAGGGCACCGGGGCCGTATTCGGCCTTCAGCGAACCCACGGCGCTGGGCGCGAGCACCTGGCGGACGCCGAGTGAGCGCAGCGCCCAGAGGTTGGCGCGATAGGGGATGCGGTGGGGCGGGAAACGGTGATCTCGCCCGTGTCTGGGGATGAACGCCACCGTACGCGAGCCGATGCGCCCGATTGTGACGACATCGCTCGGGGGGCCGTAGGGAGTGGAGAGCTGGAGCTCCTCGGCGTCGTCCAGCAGGGAGTAGAAGCCCGAACCGCCGATGACGCCGATGTCTGCGCGAGTGACCATGGCGCAGAGAGTAGCGGGAGCGGGGTGCGGCTAGAACGGCCCGAACGCCGTTCTGTGGATAACGGGGTTCGGGTGTTGCGGCGCGCCGACATCAGCCGACATTGACCGGCGTTAGATGACATCAACCGTCATGTCGGCATTTGTCCGCCCACTGCGGCCGGTCTCCGCCCCGCTCTCGGGTAAGCAGGCCGTACGAGCGCCCGGGGCAGGCCCCGGGCCCTGAGAAGGTCAGCTGGAGGTCGTCGTGGAGGCGGCGGCCGGCGCGGGGGCGGTCGACGGCGTCGAGGAACTCGACTCCGACGACGACTTGCTCTCGCCGGACTTCGCGCCGGAAGAGCCGGAAGAACCAGAAGAGGACGCGGCCGCGGACGATGAGCCCGACGACGAGCGGTTGTCGGTCCGGTAGAAGCCGGAACCCTTGAACACGATGCCGACGGCCGAGAACACCTTGCGCAGGTTGCCCTGGCAGCTCGGGCACACCGTCAACGCATCGTCGGTGAACTTCTGAACGACCTCGAGCTGCTCACCGCAGTCGTTGCAGGCGTACTGATAGGTCGGCACGCGCTCCTCCTTACAAGCTTTGGCACTCGAGCGATGCGACTGCTAATGGTAACCGATGGGGTCAAACAGCTATTCCAACCCCCGCTCGCCGTACCAGCCTGCCAGCTTTCCACCTCGGCTCACGGCCCGGAGCCGGCGCTCCGCCTCGTCGCGGCAGGCGGCGGTGGTGACGACCAGGAGCTGGTCGTCCACGCGCAGCCTGGTCGTGGTGCTGGGGACGAAGGATTTGCCGTCGCGTACGATGAGCGTCACCGCAGCTCCAGAGGGCAGGCGGAGCTCGTAGACCTCCACCCCGTGCAGGCGCGAGCCCGGAGGCACCCTGACCTGCAGCAGGTCGGCGTTGAGCTCCTCCAGCGGAGCGGACTCGACCGCGAGATCATGGGCCTCGCCGGGAGCGGCCACCCCGAGCAGCCGCGCGGCGTACGGCAGCGTCGGCCCCTGGAGCAGGGTGAACACGATGACGATCACGAAGACCTCGTTGAAGAGGCCTTTGGAGCCGACGACGCCGGCCGCCCACGGGATGGTCGCCAGGACGATCGGAACCGCGCCGCGCAGCCCCGCCCACGACAGGAACGCCTGGTCGCGCCAGCTCACCCAGCCCAGCCGCAGCGCCCATGACAGGGCGGAGCTGACCAGCACCGACAGCGGGCGGGCCAGGAGCGCGAGGATGGTGCCGGTGATCAGGCCGGGGACGATCGCCGGCGCCATCTCGTTGACGTCGGCCAGCATGCCGAGCAGGACGAACATGCCGATCTGCGCCAGCCAGGCCGCGCCCTCCGCGAAACCCCTGGTGGCCGCCCGGTGCGGCAGGCGCGAGTTGCCCAGGATGAGCGCCGTCAGGTAGACGGCCAGGAAGCCGGAGCCGTGCAGCAGCACCGCGCCGCCGTACGAGACGAACGTGAGCGCCAGCACGGCGATGGGAGAGAGGCCGGAGGCGGGCAGGGCGACGCGGCGCAGGGCGTAGGCGCCGGCGGGGCCGACGGCGAGGCCCACCGCGGCGCCGATGAGCAGCTCGATCCCGGTCTCCAGCAGGAACGTTCCCAGGGTGGCCGAGGAGTGTGAGGCCCCGCTGAGCAGCACCACGGCGATGACCGTGGGCGCGTCGTTGAGCCCGGACTCCGCCTCCAGCACCCCCGCGAGGCGCGGTGGCAGCGGCAGCCTCCGGAGCACGGAGAAGACGGCGGCGGCGTCGGTGGAGGCCAGGACGGCGCCGAGGATCAGCGCCGTCTTGCCGTCGATGCCGAGAATGCCCTGAACGACCAGCGCCACCACGACGACGCTGACGGCCACGCCCACGGTCGCCAGGATCATGGCAAGGGGGACGGAACGCCGTACGTGGGACCAGTTCGTCGTCAGGCCGCCCTCGGCCAGGATCACCGCCAGCGCCGTCATCCCGATCTGCTGGGCCAGCTGGGGGCTCTCGAAGGGGATGCCGAGCCCGGAAGGCCCCAGGACCAGCCCGAAGCCGAGGAACACCAGCAGGCTGGGCAGGCCGGTGCGATGGGCGATGCGGACGGAGGCGATCGCGGCGATGACGATCACGGCGCCAAGAAGGAGCCAGACGTCGAGCATCATCTGGCTCCTCTCGTACCGGCGGTCACATAAGACTAGTGAGTCCAGAAGGCGTCATCGCGTAGCGAACCCGCCGGTCATGGGGCTCGGACGGGACGTCGTCGATCAGCTCGCCGTCGTGCAGCAGGGCCACCGTGGGGACGTTGGGGCCGACCCTGGCCAGCGCCCGATCGTAGGAGCCGCCGCCGCGTCCGAGGCGCACGCCCGTGCGCCTGTCGACGGCCAGCGCGGGCACGATCACGAGGGCGGCGGTACGTACGGCGTCGACGCCTCTGCGGGTGTCGACCGGCTCCATGATTCCGTGGCGGCCGGGGGCGAGCGTGTCGGGCCCGTCGTAGACCGCCCAATTCAGGTCATTGTCCTTCTGGAGCACGGGCAGGATGACGGTGGCTCCATGTTTCCAGAGAGCGAACACGAGCCCGTGCGTCTCCGGCTCCGACCCCGCTGACCAGTAGCAGGCCACCAGACCGGCCATCTGCACCCACGGCTGTTCGAGCAGCGTTTCGCGGACCTTGATGGCGTTTGCCCGTAGCTGTTCGGGGGTGAGGGAGCCGCGCGCCGCGTTCAGCTCGCGGCGCAGGTTCATCTTGTCCACAGGTCCCTCCACTAGGGTCTACTCATGGCTGACTTCGACCCTGTGACGAAAGCCGTCGTGCCCGCCGCGGGTCTGGGCACCCGGTTCCTTCCGGCGACGAAGGCGACACCCAAGGAGATGTTGCCCATCGTCGACAAGCCCGCGATCCAGTATGTCGTCGAAGAGGCGGCCTCCGCCGGTCTCCTCGACGTCCTCATGGTCACCGGCAAGAACAAGCGCTCGATCGAAGACCACTTCGACCGGGCGTTCGAGCTGGAGGAGGCCCTTGAGGCCAAGGGCGACGAGCAGCGATTGTCGCAGGTCCGCGAGCCGGCCTCGCTGGCGACTCTGCACTACGTACGCCAGGGCGAGCCCAAGGGGCTCGGGCACGCGGTGCTCTGCGCCAAGCACCACGTCGGCGATCACCCCTTCGCCTGCCTGCTCGGCGACGACCTGATCGACCACCGCGACCACCTGCTGCGGCGCATGATCGAGGTGCGTGACACGTTCGGCGGCAGCGTGATCGCGCTGATGGAGGTGCCCAAGGAGCAGGTCTCGCTCTACGGTGTGGCCACCATCGAGGCCACCGCGGAAGAAGACGTCGTACGCGTGACCGACCTGGTCGAGAAGCCGCCGGCCGACGAGGCGCCGTCCAACTGGGCCATCATCGGGCGTTATGTGATCGATCCCGCGGTGTTCGAGGTGCTGGAGCAGACGCCGCCGGGGCGGGGCGGGGAGATCCAGCTCACCGACGCGCTGCGCACGCTCGCCTCGCGCGGCCGCGACGAGGGCGGGCCCGTGCACGGCGTGCTGTTCAGGGGGCGACGCTACGACACGGGCGACAAGCTCGACTATCTGCGCACTGTGGTGAAGTTCGCGGCGGACCGGGACGATCTGGCGCCGGATTTCGTGCCGTGGTTGCGGGAGTTCCTCGATGAAATCAGTTGACGCGCATCTGGCCGAGATCATGGCCACTGTACGTCCGCTGGCCCCGCTGGAGCTGGAGCTGGAGCAGGCTCTCGGCACGACGCTGGCCGAGGACGTCACCTCGCCGGTGCCGCTGCCGCCGTTCGACAACTCGGCCATGGACGGGTACGCGGTCAGGGCCGAGGATCTGTCGGAGGTCCCCGTTACGCTGCCGGTGATCGACGACGTGGCGGCCGGCTCGGTCGAGCTGCGCGCCGTCGGGCCCGGCCACACCGTGCGCATCATGACCGGCGCGCCCATGCCGGCCGGGGCCGACACCGTGGTGCCGGTCGAGTGGACGGACGGGGGCACGGTCTCCGTACGCATCGACCGCCGCGCCGAGGTGGGCAACGCGGTCCGGCGGGCCGGGGAGGACGTACAGGCTGGAGAGATCGTGCTCAAGGCGGGCACCCTGATCGGGCCCGCGCAGCTGGGGATCATCGCCGGCGTGGGGCGGCGGCGCGTGCTCGCGCGCCCGCGTCCGCGCGTCGTGGTCGTCTCCACCGGCGCCGAGCTGGTCGAGCCGGGCGGCACGCTCGCGCCCGGCCAGATCTGGGAGTCCAACAGCTACACCTTGGCGGCGGCGGTGCGCGAGGCGGGGGCCGACGGCTTCCGCGCCGGATCCGTCGGCGACGATCCCGCGGTGCTGCTCGACCGGCTCGACACGCATCTCGTGCGAGCCGATGCGATCGTCACCACCGGCGGGGTGTCGATGGGGGCCTACGAGCCGGTCAAGGAGGCCCTGTCGCCGCTGGGCACGGTCCGGTTCGAGAAGGTCGCGATGCAGCCGGGGATGCCACAGGGCTTCGGCGTGCTGGGGGAGGACGAAGTGCCGATCTTCGCGCTGCCCGGCAATCCGGTGTCCTCGTTCGTGTCGTTCATGCTGTTCGTACGTCCCGCGCTTGACCGGATGCGCGGGCTGCCCGGCGGCCTGCCGGAGACGGTCACCGCGACGGTCACCGGGCCGCTGCGGTCGCCGTCCGGCCGGCGCTCCTACCTGCGAGGCGTGCTGGCCTCGGACGGCACGGTGACGCCGGTGCACGGGCAGGGCTCCCATCAGCTCGCCGCCCTGGCCCTGGCCAACGCGCTGATCGTGGTGCCTGAGGATGTGACCGAGGTGGAGAGCGGGTCCGCCGTGGAGGTGGTCCGGCTGTGAGCCGAGTGGAGGGTGGCTGTGGGTGAGCTGACCCATATCGACGAGACCGGTGCCGCGCGCATGGTGGACGTGTCGGCCAAGGACGTCTCGGCCCGCACCGCCACGGCCACCGGCCGGGTGCTGCTGTCGGCCGAGACGGTCGCGCTGCTGCGTTCGGGCGAGGTGCCCAAGGGCGACGCGCTGGGGGTGGCCAGGATCGCGGGGATCATGGGGGCGAAACGTACGCCTGATCTGATCCCGCTCTGTCATCCGATCGCCCTGCACGGGGTGAAGGTCACGCTCGACGTCGAAGACTGGGGCGTGGCGATCACGTGCCGGGTGAAGACGGCCGACCGTACCGGGGTGGAGATGGAGGCGCTGACGGCCGTCTCGGTGGCGGCGCTGGCGCTGATCGACATGGTCAAGGCGGTCGATCCGGGCGCGGTGATCACCGATGTGCGGGTGGAGGAGAAGCTGGGCGGCAAGACCGGCCGGTGGACGCGGGAGCAGGGCTGATGCGCGCGCTGGTGATCACGGTGTCGAACCGGGCCTCCGCCGGGATTTATGCGGATAAATCCGGGCCGTTGCTGGCCGAGCTGCTGCGGCAGGAGGCCGGCTGCGAGGTCGAGGGGCCCGTGGTGGTGCCCGACGGTGAGGCGGTCGAGCGGGCGCTCAGGGAGGGGGTGGCGGGTGGGTACGAGGTCATCGTCACCACCGGGGGCACCGGGCTGACGCCGCTGGATCTGACGCCGGAGATGACCGCCAGGGTGATTTCTCGGGAAATTCCTGGCATCGCGGAGGCAATTCGGCTGGCAAATCGCGACAAGGTGCCTACGTCCGTATTGTCGCGAGGGCTGGCCGGGCAGGCGGGTGACACCTTGATCGTGAATTTGCCCGGATCGTCCGGTGGGGTACGGGATGGCGTCGCCGTACTCGCGCCCATCCTGCGGCACGCGGTCGATCAGATCCGGGGCGGCGACCACCCGCGCTGAGCCGGGCCGGTGATCGCGCCGGCGATCGGCGTCCTGAGGGTGAATCGCAGCTCCGCTCGCTGATCCGTGGCGCCATCGTGCCCGATCGGGGGATGATGAGGGGTGTGGATCGACTTCGTGGCTGGCCGGCGACCCTGAACGAAGGCCCCGTGGGCCTGCGGCCGCTGCGGCTGGGCGACGTGCGTGTGTGGCGTGAGACCAGGCTGCGCAACGCCGACTGGCTGCGGCCCTGGGAACCGAGCAACCCCGAGACCCCCCTGTTCCGGACCGGGCTCGGCCCGTACATCTCCATGGTCGGCACCCTGCGCCGCGAGGCTAGGCAAGGGCTGGCGCTGCCATGGGTGATGACCTACAACGGCCGCTTCGCCGGCCAGCTGACCGTGGGCGCCATCGTGTGGGGGTCTGCCCGTTCTGCCCAGGTCGGTTACTGGATCGACGGCGCCGTGGCGGGCAACGGGGTCACCCCGACCGCGCTCGCGATGGCCGTTGACCATTGCTTCTTCACCACCGGATTGCATCGGCTGGAAGCGAACATCCGTCCCGAGAATCAAGCCAGCCGTAGAGTGGTTGAGAAGCTCGGTTTCAGGGAAGAAGGCATTCGGCGTCGCCAACTCCACATCGACGGAGCCTGGCGCGATCACATCTGTTACGCGTTGACCGTCGAGGACGTACCTGGCGGGCTGCTCGTGCAGTGGCGTCGCGCGCGTGAGTCAGCGGCTCACGGGGGGTCCTCCGTCGAAGAGGTTTGACGATCTCGCGACACACCGCACCGAATGCTCGTCAATTAGTGACACGCGGTCTTACGGTGCGTGACGTGAGCACATTCAAGGCGCGACGAGCACATCCGCGTCTTTGTGCTGCCCGGAGGTGGCCGTGAGTCCTGTCCTCCTCTACATGGCCATCGTCGTTATGTGGCTCTGTGTCCTGATTCCCATGTGGCTGCGTCGGGACAAGACGAACCTCGCCGAACTGGCCGAGCTCGAAGAGTATTACACCGGCGAGCACCAACTGCCCGATCTCGACAATCTCGCCCCCGATTCCGAGGACTACGACGGGCCGACGCCCGCCGAGATCGAGAAGGTCGACGTCCGCCAGTTCCGCTTCCGGCGCCGCGCCATCATCGTCGCCCGCCGGCGCCGCCTGCTCTTCTTCACCGCCCTGCTCGTGCTGGCCTCCGTGGTGACGGCTTCGGTCGAGATGATGCCGTGGTGGGGCGTCGCGCCCTCCATCGTCGTCATGCTGACGTACATGGCGTTTCTCCGCATCGCCGTACAGGTCGACAGGGAACGCCGCGAACGCGCCCGCCAGGCGCGCGCTGAGCGCCTGCGACGGCAGCGCGAGCAGCAGCGGGTCGCCGCCGAGGCGGAGGCCGAGGTGATCGATCTCACGACGCTGAACGGGGACGTCCTGTTCGATCAGTACGCCGAACCGCCGCGGCGGGCGGTGGGGGACTGAAACGGTGGCGCGAGGACCCTCTGAAGTTTGCTAATCTGGTCGAGTCCTTGGGGATGTAGCGCAGTCCGGTAGCGCACTTCGTTCGCATCGAAGGGGTCAGGGGTTCGAATCCCCTCATCTCCACCAGGAAGATGCAGGTGAGAAGGGTCTTTGGAGTAATCCAGAGGCCCTTTTCTCATGTCTGGAAGTCGATGGGAGCCAGTCGGGGAGCCATCTCACTTGGACTCTCTACCCGTGTCGGCTGTCGCCGAAGATGGTGTTCATCGTCTGGGCACCTTTGGTGATCATCGGCCGTAGCTGGTGCCGGTAGACCGCCTCTGTGACGCTGGTGCCCGCGTGCCCGCGTGCCCGACGAGATCGGCGATGGTCTCGATGGGAACGCCCTGGTCACTCATGATGAAGACGAACGAGTGACGCAGTTCGCGGGGACTCCAGGCGGTTCCGAGTCCCGCTCGTTTGGTGATCCTGCGAAACGCCCGTCGCACGTTCGAGGCGTCCAGCGGAGTGCCTATGTTCGTGCAGGACGCCATGTTGTGATCTTGCCAAGCCTCGCCGGCCTTGAGCTTGAGCCGGGCACGCATCCCCTCCACCTGGCCGCGGACATCCTGCAGGCCCAGCGCCCGCACCACATCCCGCGCCGCCCCTCTGGGATGATCTCGAAGATCCGTTCCCGCCGAGCGAAGGGGCCCCTGCTTGAACACCGGACAGCCGCCGACCGACGACCTGCGCGAGCATTACCGGCGACTGATAAGCAGCACGCAGTGGCTCAGCGTAGGCATGTGCTGGACGGTAATGGTCCCCGACGGCGGTCGAGCGTTCACCCTGGACCAGGTTGCCGCCCGGCTCGCCGGGAACACGCCCTACCAGGTGCACGAGCCGGCGTCGCTCGACGCCATCGGGCCACCCGAACGCGACGCCTACCCCATCCTTGTCGACCAGTGCAGCTCGACCACCGTTCTCTTCGAGTGGGACTACCTCGGGGCAAACCCCGCCGTGCTCCGGCGGCTCAGTGAGGGAGCACGCGTCCACAGCGCCTGGTGGAACGTCAACGCCAACAATCTGCTGGGCTTCGCGGCCCGAGGCGAGCACGTCCTGGCGATCAACGCGCGCTTTCCCGGGAGGCAGGAACACCATGCCGGCCTGGCACGATGGCCCGAGCTGCAGGTCATGGAGGACTTCTTCGCCGCGCCCGCGCCCGAAGACCCCGACGAGGAAGAGGACGAGGACGACCTCGATGACCGCGCCGACTACGACTGGAGGGCCGCCTGCCTGGCAGTCATCGACCGCAGCACCGGGGCGCGGCTGACCGGCGAGTGGCTGGAGCAGCCGCATCCCTACGTGACGGTCCGCATGCCGGACGCGACCCGCTGAGAGCGGGTCAGCGCCGGAGCTGCGTACGCGGGAAGCGACGTCACCTGGAGCGGCTGTCCATCGCGCGTGAGAAGCTGACCGCACTGGAGGCGGCCGACGAGTCGGCGGAGGCAGGGCGCGACTTGCTGCTGCTCAGAGGGATTTGCGGAATGAGGAGTCATGGGCCGGAGCGCGCCTCGGGTGAAGCGCAGGAAGTCTCCGCAAGAGAAGAAGCGGCTGAGCTACACCAAAGATCGTCGCAACGACTACGGCGAGAATGACAAGAGCTCGCGCAAGAGCATCCGGCGCAACAAGCGGACGCCCCATCGGGCCAATCGCCATCGTGATCATCAGGTCCTCGAAGCTGCCCGAGGCGCCGCCGACGAGCAGTCGGGCGAAGCTGCCGAAGAGCGTCTGTACGCGAGGCGGCCGAAACGCTGGAAGAAGGTCCGCGATGCGCCTCTTGGCGAGATCTTGCTGGGGCGTATCGAGCGTCGGGTGAAGCGGGGCATCCATGATTCTGGAACTGGTCGGAAGCGCATCCGCCGTATTCGCCGGCGGCAGAAGGTTTGACGACTGCACGGTCAGAGGGACGGGAAGCGGCTTTCATCTGCCAGTCGACGGCTCAAGAGGCGACGCGGGCCGGTGCCCTCGTCTCCGAGACGATCGTCGGGGTTGCGCAGTACGCATCGATCGATGGAAAGGCATCCGCAGCCGACGCAGTCGGACAGCTTGTCGCGCAGGCGGGTGAGCTGCTCGATGCGGGTGTCGAGTTCGGCGCGCCATGAGGCGGATAGGCGGGTCCAGTCTTCCCTGGTCGGTGTGCGCTCCTCCGGAAGACCTGCCAGCGCCTCGCCCACCATGCGCAGCGGAATGCCGACTCGCTGCGCCACCCGGATGAAGGCCACCCTGCGCAGGGTGTCGCGAGAGTAGCGTCGTTGGTTTCCCGCGGTTCTGCGGCTGCGGATCAGGCCCTTCTCTTCGTAGAAGTGCAAGGCGGTCACCGCCACGCCGGAACGGGCGGCGAGTTGCCCGACGGTGAGCTCCTTGGCGTCAAAAGGGGGTTTCGTCACGCCTCTCAGGCTAGAGCTTGACCTCGGCTATAGTCGAGGTTTCATGCTTGACGAGTGACAAGATCCCCTGCGGACACCGCCCCGCCCACCACTGGCCGTGCTGGGCGACGGGAATGGATCGGGCTTGCCGTTCTGTCCATTCCCGCTCTCCTGGCCTCCCTCGAGCTGACCGTGACTCACCTGGCGCTGCCGGCCATCGGCAGAGCGCTGGCAGCCGACAGCGCTGAGCTGCTGTGGATCGTGGATGTTTATGCCTTTCTGCTCGCCGGATCGCTGATCACCATGGGTACGCTGGGCGATCGGATCGGCCGCCGACGCCTTCTGCTGATCGGCGCGGCCGCGTACGGCGTCGCATCTGTGCTCGCGGCCTACGCTCCCAGCGCGGGCGCGCTCATCGCGGTCCGCGCGCTGCTCGGAATCTCTGGCGCCACGTTGATGCCGTCCGTGCTCTCCCTGACCGTCGCCATGTTCCGGGATCCGCGGCAACGCACCGTCGCCGTCGGGATCGTCATCGCCAGCGTGTCCGGAGGCACCGCGATCGGCCCTCTCGTGGGCGGGTGGTTGCTGGAGCGCTTCTGGTGGGGGTCGGTGTTCCTGCTCGGCGTGCCGGTGATGGCGCTGCTCCTGGCGCTGGGGCCGATCCTGCTGCCCGAGCGACGCGACGCGGGGGCAGGGCAGTTGGACCTGATCAGCGCCGCACTGTCACTGGCCGCGGTGTTGCCGGCGGTTTACGGTCTCAAGCAGATCGCCGCCGACGGCCCCGGCTGGGTGCCCGTGCTCTTCGTCACAGTCGGACTGCTGTTCGCCGTCGTCTTCCTGCGCAGGCAGCGCGCGTTGCGCCACCCGTTGATCGACCTGCGGTTGTTCGCGAACCGGGCGTTCAGCATCGCCGTGGCCACGCTGGCGCTCGGCATCTTCGTCTTGTGGGGTTTCAACTACGCCTTCGCACAATATCTGCAGTTGGTACGCGGGCTCTCGCCGCTGGAGGCCGGTCTGTGGACGGCGCCTTCGGCTGTCGGGGTAATCGTCGGATCGATGCTGGCCTCCAGAATCGTGCGCTGGATAGCCGCGGGAACGGTCATCGCGGCCGGACTGGCCCTGGCTGCCGCCGGCTTCGTCGTGGTCGCTCAGGCGGGCATGACCGCCGGGACAAGTGCCCTGGCTCTCCTGGTCACCGGAGCCATCATCGTGTCCGCTGGGCTCGGTCCGATGATGGCGCTGGCCACCGATCTGGTCGTCGGTACCGCACCCCCCGAACAGGCCGGCGCCGCCTCGGCGATCTCCTCGACCGCGCCTCAACTCGGCGGTGCACTCGGCATCGCGGTCCTTGGCAGCGCCATCGCCGCGGCGTACCGAAGCGAAATGAGCCGCGCTGTCGTGGCGGGCCTCCCCGCAGAAGCCGTGTCCGCCGCGAGGGAGAGCCTGGGTGGCGCTGTGACGGCGAGTCACGTTCTTCCCGACCTGCCCAGGGCCATGCTGCTCAGCGCAGCCCGTGAAGCGTTCACCACAGGATTTCAGCTGAGCGCCGTAGTCAGCGCTGCGACCATGGCAGGCCTGGCCGTCGCGGTCGCGGTCATGCTCAGGCGGGAACGAGTCGGCGCCAAGCCGACCGCCCGACGTTGATTCGGACATTCACCAGCACCCGCGCGAAGGCACAATCCCTCATGAATCCAGAACGTCTCAGACTTGCGGTGATCATCGGCAGTGTCCGAGAGGGCCGGTTCGGGCCCGTCGTGGCCAGGTGGTTCGTCGCGCAAGCGGAGCGCCGTCATCGCCTGCAGGTGGACGTCATCGACCTGGCCACGACACCCTTGCCGTACGCCCAACAGAGCCGACCCGTACCCGACGGGGTGTACGACTCGCCACTGGTTCGCTCATTTGCCGCCCGGATCCGTATCGCAGATGCTTTTGTCATCGTCACCCCGGAGTACAACCACGGCTATCCAGGTCCGCTTAAACTGGCGATTGACTCTGTCTGTCCAGAGTGGCACGCGAAACCGGTTGGATTCGTCGCCTATGGCGGTATTTCCGGTGGTCTACGCGCGGTTGAGCAGCTCCGGCCTGTCTTCGCCGAACTCCAGGCAGTGACCATCAGGAACACCGTCAGCTTTCACCGGGTGCACGGTCAGTTCGACACGGACGGAAACCCCAAAGACCCCGATACGGTCAACACCGCGGCCGCGGCGCTGCTTGACCAGCTGACGTGGTGGGCCGCAGCTCTGCGCAATGCCCGGGGTCACCTGCACCTGTGAGAAATGGGGTAGCCAGGTTCCGGGGCTGGGCTGATCGGGGTTTCCGAATCAGGTTCGTCCCGGATTGAGAGCCACGGAGCAGGTGTCCCGGAAGGCGAGGGTGGTGTCAGGGCGCTGGTGGAGTCGTCCTGCGGTCTCTAGTGGACTCCATCATGACGGACACCCGTTCACGAGCGGCTGACGTGATTGCGTCCTTCCCAGGGTCGACCGGCCTGCTTCCCATTCCCAGCGGCGCCGCTTGAGGGCCGCCGTCAACAGTTGAGCGCGACGGTGGTCCGGGGTCGGCCCGAGACGGGGTCCAAGGCAATGGGGAACGTTCGTCCGTCGGTCACCCGGATCTCAACGGAACTCGGCCCCGTCCACTTGACCGAGTCGAAGCCGTCGTCGGTGTCGTCGTCGTTGAAGCAACCGAGTTCCCACTCCCTGCTGAGCAACCCGTCGTCTCTGCGGAGGCTGAGCCGCATCACCGTGTCCGGCCCGAAACCCGCCGGCGACTCCTGGAGCCGGATCCTGTACGGCGCGGGCCCGTCGACGAAATCGGTCTCCTCGATAGCGGTGAACGAAAGGGCGACCAACGCCACGAACAGCGCGCCACTCGCGCCCAGCCCGGCGAGGACGGCGATCAGGACGCGTAGCCATCTCCACCGCAGCCCGAGGGCGGCGCATGCCATCAGGAGGCAGGCCAGCGCACCGAACGCGAACGGATGGTTCAGATGTTCCCTCAAGAGCACCAGGTCGGAGTCGTGGAAGAACGCCAGAACTGCGAGGCCGCCCGCGCAGAGCGAGGCGGCCGCCAGGACGAGTGAGCGAGGAGGCATGGCGGATCCCATCGGAGAGGTGCCACCGAGATCATGGCAGGACCGCGGTGCCGTAACCCCCGTGCATGGAATCGCGGCGAAACCCGCACAAGAGGCTGGGAGATCATGGCCACCGGTTCAGCCAACGGGCCCTCGGGCTGCAAGGCTTTGTCCGGTTTGGTCGAGAGGCGTTCCAACACCTACGCGGGCTGCAGGCCGGCGACAAGGGTGAAAGAGAACCCTGAGACGCCGAGGCTGCTTCGGAACTCCTCCCACCAGAGGTAGTCCAGCGTTGTCGCATGCGTCATGGACGGCCTCGCTCCTGTGGTCGATGATGCGGACGCCCACACTGGTGGCGAGCACCGACGCGATCGCCGAGCGGCTAGTTCCAGGCGCCAGGCACCTGGTAGGGGACCTTGCCTTCGAGTTGCTTCTGGTCGAGTACCTCGCTCTTCAGGGGCAGTGCGACGGTGACCTGCCGCCCCCAGGCGGAGTAGCGGGTGTCCGCCTCGACGCGGAGCACGGATCCCTTCCAGTGGTGCAGGATGCCCTTGGCCGTAACGCGTTCCACCAGTCCAGCCGTGCTCAGACGAAGGGTGTAGGAGATGGTGCTGACGGGCTTGCTCCAGGAATAGCCGCGAAAGCGCGAGGCGAAGGGACCGGATACCTTGACCAGTTTGTCGGCCTTGATCGTGCCCTTCACCACCCCGCCCCGCCAGGACGTGCGGTGCGCGAGCAGCGCCTCGAGCGTGGTGGGCTCCAGGACCTCCAGCAACGGATTGCTGGCAGGCAGATCGGTGGGGGAGTAGCGAATCCAGTTCGTGCCCTTCGGCAGTACGTCGGCGAAGCGGGGGCTTGAGACGTAGTCGTCGTAGCCTGACGAGATCACTCTCAGGGGCGTCTCTTCCATGGCGGCGTCCTCCGCCATGCCGAGTTTCTTCAGTCCGGCCTGAGCGGTCTTGCTGTACTGCAGGTGCTGGGACGTATCGGAGGCGATCTCGCCTTGCGGCCCGAACCCCACCATGCCATCCAGATTCAAGGTGTAGTACACGCCGCGACCGTGATCCACCTTTGTCTTGGACACGACGTTCACGCCCTTGCCGCGGATCAACGCCGCTCGGAGCGCCGTTACCGGGTTGGCCTCGGGGGCTGCCTGCGCAGGGGTGGCGACGAGCTGTGCCAGACCCGCGATCAGGATTGCCCCCACGACGGTCCGCTTCATCACGATTCCCTGGAAATAGGTCGGAGGGACGCAACAATCTTGTGCATAAGAGATCAACTGTCAAGCCAAACCGCGATCATGGACGAACGGAACGCGGCTCGCTTCCAACCTCTCCACGGCGGCCTTCAAACGCCTGCCGGCCTCGCTATCGGCGCTGTGTCGGACGATCTCTGGCTGGGAGCGCTTCGAGCCGATGAAGGGTGTCGTCGGCTTCGGTGACGGCAAAGTGGTGGCGACCGGCCTCTGGGACCACCAACTGGGGGAGGCAGGTGTTCGCCTTGTTTGCATCGGCGAACGCCTTTCTGCGCGGGATGAACACGCCGACTGGGAAATCGATTGGCGGCTGTGGATCGGCAAGGACGGCCTCGTACGCCGGGCCTGATCCAAGTGGCGTGAGCCGCTACCAGATGAGGTGAAGCACTGCGGCGCGGGTCAGGAATGGATGGGTCTCGGGCCTGATGCCGCCCCCGTATGACGCCCTTATGGCTGCTTTATGACGGCTGTTGAGGAGGCTGATCTCCACAACGCGCGATCAAACGCAGGAGGGTGATGCAAATGACGGGGGAAATCCGCAAACCGCTGGCTGTATTCGTGCTGGCCGCGCTCACCAGCGTCGGCCTGGCCGGGGCAGCTCAGCCCGCCAACGCCGACGTCTCGTATTCGAGGGGGCCGCGTCCAGACATGCAGCTCCCGTTCCCGTGTGAGCAGAAGTGGCGCTTGAACACTTGGGGCCATGCCCCGGCGCTGGACATGGTGCGGGAACCGCAGAGACTGACGAAGGGGTCGAAACTCCTGGCACCTGCCGCCGGGACGGTAATCATGTCGCGGAAGTACGAATACGCCGGCAACGTCATCAAGATAAATCACGGTGGTGGCTGGTACACCGTCTACCTCCACCTGGATTCTCGCAGCGTCCAGGTCGGCGCTCGGGTCACACAGGGCAGTGTTCTGGGATTCGTGGGGAACACGGGGAAGAAGAAAAACGGCGAAAAATACACCGCTCATCTTCACTTCGAGACCTGGTACGACAAGAACGGCGACGGGCGGACCGGCTGGGGAGGGCCGGGGAAGGAACGGGTCCCCTCCGTGTTCAACGGCGTACCTTATCCAGGGCCGGAATACTTCAACGTCGTCAGCCGCAACTGCGGTTACGGGGAGATGGGCCCGCGCTGATCCGTTCAGCGGCCGACCCCAGGGCCGTTCTTGAAGGCCGATCGACCGAGGCGACGCGCCGGGACGGTGCCCGAGGATGTCGCGGCAGGCGATCAGACCCAACTGGCGCGAGTCCTGTGAGCGGGACATGTTGTCCTCGGCCACCGCGACTTGCCCGGCCGGCACATGTGACACGTCCGGCAGGGCCGGGACGAGCCAGATCCGGCAGCGGGTCGTCGGCGATCGCGACGACCCGCTTGATCCGGTGCGGCACCTGCTCGTCCGCCACCCAGAAAACGATCACGTCGCCACGCCGAGAGCCACGCCGAGAGCCACGCCAAGAGCCACGGCGCAGCCGCCGCGCCAACAGGCGCTGGTCGTCCCGCAGGGTGGGCGACAGGCTGTCGCCCCGCACGGTCACCCTGATCCACCCGATCATCGCACCCTCTCATCCTGGTATCCGCCGGCCTGGAGGTGGAACAACCGGGCGTACTCTCCGCCCGCGTCCATCAGCTCGTCGTGACTGCCCTGCTCGGCGATCCGGCCGCCGACCAGCGTGACGATCAGTTCCGCGCCGCGCGGCGCGGACTTCCGGTGGGAGATCAGCAGCCGGGTACGGCCCTCCGCGTGCCGGCGCAGGGTGGTGTGCACGCGGTGCTCACCCTCGGCGTCCAGCCCCGAGGTCGGCTCGTCGAGCACGATCAACTCGGCGTCGGTACGCATCAGGCAGCGGGCCAGGGCCACCCGCCACCCCGATCCGGGCGCGCAGCGCCGCGAGGTTCAGCTCGCGGAGGTCCACGCCGCTCCAGGTGATCGTGCCGCGCTGCGGGTCGTAGAATCCGCGCCACATCCGGCCGGGGCAGATCGCGATGATCGAGATCATGGAGAATCCGGTCACGCCCACGGTGGAGCGTCCCGGGGTGGCCTGGGCGTTCAGCGGACGGCTGACGACCGGGCCGGTCGCGCCGTGCGAGGTCGTGGCGGACCCGTCGGCGGGTGAGATCGGCGACGCCACACCGCCGCCCGGCAGCTAGTTCAGCAGCCGCGGGGCGGGTGAGCGGGAAGGCCAGGGTGATGTCGTGAGCTTGCGTTCGAGCGCGCTCGAACGCATAGCGTCCCCGCCATGACGACACAGACCTGGATCATCACCGGCGCGTCCCGCGGGTTCGGACGCGCGCTGGCGCAGGCGGCGCTCGCGGCGGGCGACCGCGTGGTGGCTGCGGTACGCCGGCCCGAGAGCGTCGCCGATCTGGAGGCGGCCTACCCGGACGACTGCCTGATCGCGACGTTCGATGCCAGGGACGTCGCCGCGGCCCCGGATCTCGTACGTGACACCCTCGACCGCTTCGGTCAGCTCGACGTGCTGGTCAACAACGCGGGCCGGGCCGTGGTCGGAGCGGTCGAGGAGGTCGGCGACGCGCAGTTGCGCGACCTGATGGAGCTGCACCTGTTCGGCCCCGCCGCGCTCGTCAGGGCGGCGCTGCCCGCGATGCGTGCGCGGGGCATCGGGACGATCGTGCAGATGAGCAGTCAGGGCGGGCGGACGTCGTTCCCCGGCGTGTCGGCGTACTCCGCGTCGAAGTTCGCCCTCGAAGGCTGGTCCGAGGCCCTGGCCGGGGAGGTCGCGCCGTTCGGGATCCGGGTGCTGCTCGTCGAGCCCAGCCGGTTCAGGACGGGCTTCAACGGGGGCGACGTGCTCGAGTTCGTCGAGCCGTCCGCGACCTACCGCGACCTGCTTGCCGGCGTCCGTGCGGACATGGCCGGGACCGACGGCCGCCAGGAAGGCGACCCGGCGCGGGCAGCCGAGATCATCGTCTCGCTCGCACACGGCGACGAGGTGCCGCTGCGGCTGCCGCTCGGGCGCGAGGCGGTCGAGCGCATCTCGCGTGCCTACCGGCGCGGCCTGGACGAGGTCGAGCGGTGGGCCGAGACTGCCCGCGGTGCCGACTTCGAGGGGGTCTCCGCATCGGTACGGCCCGTCTAGGCTCGGGGTCATGGCCACCGACGAGCTGATGACCAGGGCGCTCGACGCGCTCGGGGACGACGGTCCGCTGTCGGCGGAGGCGATCCACCGCCTCGCCGACCTGGCCGATCTGCCCGAGACGATGACGATCGCCGACGTCGCCGCCCTCCTCGGCATCTCGGCCCACACGCTGCGCTACTACGAGCGGGCCGGGCTGGTCGAGGTGGCCCGCGACGGTCAGGGTCATCGCGTGTACGACGCCGAGACGGTTCGGCGCCTGGTGTTCCTCACCCGGATGCGGCTGTCAGGCATGCCGATGCGCGATCTGCAGCACTACATCTCGCTCGTCGACGCCGGCGGGCACACGGTGCCGGAGCGGCTCGACGTGCTGGTCGAACATCGCGACACCATCCGGCGCCGGATCCGTGAGCTGACGCTTTCCCTCACGGCGGTCGAATACAAGATCGCCACGTACGGGGGCTCGACCGGGCCGGACGTCCAGGACCTCGGCACCACCGACCGTACTGCGCTGCCGGACGAGCCGGTGCGACGGGCCCTTCCGGCGGAGTGAAGGACACCCGGCCTGCGGGAAACGATCTTCACGGCCTGTCCACGTGATGGTTGCGTCTGAAACGTGCCAGTGTCTGCTACTTCATCCCTGCTTGGCTGGGTGCCCGTACGTCACGCGCACCTGCCCGAACGGGAATCATGTCCACCACCACGCTCGCCCGCCCCCGCCCGCCCCTCGTCGGCCGGCTCGCGGTCGCCTCGCTCATGCTGGGCATTTTCGCCATCGTCACCAGCGAGATCCTGCCCATCGGCCTGCTGCCCGCCATCGGCGCCGACTTCGGCATCTCCGACGGCACCACGGGGCTGACCATGACCCTGCCCGGCATCGTCGCCGCGGTCGCCGCGCCCACCGTCACTCTGACCACCGCGCGCCTGGACCGCCGCGTGATGCTGTGCGTCCTCATGGCGGTGCTCGCCGTGGCCGATGTGCTGGCCGCGGTGGCGACCTCTTATGGGGTCATGCTGATCTCCAGGGTGCTCGTCGGCCTGACCATCGGCGGCTTCTGGTCGATCGGGGCCGGGCTGGCCGGCCGTCTGGTGCCGCCGCACGCCGTCGGCACCGCCACCGCTGTGATCTTCTCCGCCGTGCCGCTGGGCTCCGTGCTCGGCGTGCCGACCGGCACCTTCATCGGCGAACTCGCCGGCTGGCGAACCGCCTTCCTGGTGCTGGCCGTGCTGGCCCTGCTCGTCCTGGCCGCCCTGCTCGTGCTGCTGCCGCCGCTGCCCGCCCACCAGGTCACCAGCCCTCGCGTGCTGCTCGGCCTGCTGCGTACGCGAGGCGCCGCCATCGCCCTGCCGGCCACCTTCCTCGTCGTGCTGGCCCACTTCGGCACCTACACCTACGTCACGCCCTTCCTCCAGGACGTCACCGGTCTGCGGCCAGCGGCCGTCGGCGCCGTTCTGCTGGCGTACGGGATCGCCGGGGTCGCCGGCAACTTCCTGGCCGGCAAGGCCACCGCCACCCGCCTACGAGCCGCCTTCGCGACCTGCGGCTGCCTGGTCGCGGCCACCACGCTGCTGCTGCCCTCGGCCGGCGGCACAGTCGTCGGAGCCGTGGTGCTGCTCGTGGTCTGGGGTCTGGCCTACGGGGGTGTGCCCGTGTGCTCGCAGGCATCGTTCATCACCGCCGCCCCTCACGCGCCCGAAGCCGCCACCGTCGTCTTCACCTCCTCCTTCCAGGCGACCTTCGCGCTCGGCGCTTTCCTCGGCGGACGCGTCGTCGACGCCTTCTCGGTCTCCACCGTCATGATCTGCGGCGGCCTGACCGCTCTGCTCATGGCGGTATCGCTGTGGGTGCTCGGCACATCCCGCTGAGCGGACGCCGTCGACGTTTAACCGGTGGAGCGGTGCGATCCGGCTCTGGCACGATGATCGCCGGGAGGTGGCCGGGGTGGAGGTCGGCAGCACGCCCAAGCGGGTGCACATCATGGGCATGGCCGGTGCCGGCAAGACGACGCTCGCCGAGCGGGTCGGTGCCCGGCTGGGGGTCGAGCACATCGACCTCGACTCCCTGCCGCTGCCCTTCCTCGACGGTGACCCCGACGTCGCCGCCGCCTGGCGGGCCGCCGCTGCCGAGATCGCGGCCGGGCCGGCCTGGGTCACGGCGAGCGCGCTCTGCGGCTGGACCGATCCCCTCCTGGAAGCGGCCGATGTCATCGTGTGGCTGGACGCTCCGCCGCCGATCGCCGTCTGGCGCATCGTACGCCGCCACGCCGTACGTTCCGCGCACGGCACCAACCCGCACAAGGGCCTGTGGCTGCTGGCCCGGTTCCTGCGGGACGTCATGCGCTATCCCGGCGGGCCGATCGCGACCGACGAGCAGCTCGACGCCGGTCGCGGCAACTCCGGCGCCACGACCCGCGACCGGCTCACGCCGTACCCGGACAAGGTCGTGCGCTGCCGCGGCAACCGCGACCTCGACCGTCTCCTGTCAGCCCTCGGCTCCTAGTCGTCCTCGTCCTCGTTGTCCCAGTCCTCGTCGTCCCACTGGTCGGCGGGTGGCAGCGGGTTGTCGTCGTCGATGAGCGCGTCGTCCACCGAGCGCCGCCAGGCGCGGCTCACGGCCGGATCGGCCCATCGGGCCTCGGTGATCCTCGGGACGGGAACGGTGAACCGCTGGTGGCCGGCCATCCAGGAGTTGCAGAAGAACCGGCATCGCCCCGGGCACGTACGAGCTGCGCCGCCAGCGCGAGCAGGGCGACCAGGCCCGCTTCGTCGCCGACTGAGGCGATCACTCATCGATCCAGGGGAAGCCGTCGGGGTCGGCCGCGGATCGGGCCTGCACCACCGCGTCGTCATGTCCACGCACGTCCTTGAGGAACGGGAATTCCTCGGGGGTCACCCGGATCTTCGCCACCGGTTCGGCCGGCGCCAGTTTGGCCACCTGGCGCTGGCGAGCCCCTCGGATCGGCGGCTGATGCTCGAACCCGTCGGCGGACAGGAGGTAAATCGTTCCTTCCTGCCATGGGTGGAGGTCGAGCACGGGCCGGCTGATGGAGAAGTAGTAATAGGTCTCGCCGACGATGTCGCTGCAAGAATTGACCATCGACAGCGGGTGATCGCGGTTGAGAATCGCGTAGAACATCGGCCAGATGCCGTCCGAGGCGGCATAGACGGCGGTGCGATCACCGAAGGCGTCGCTGTCGTAGGACCGGCGGGGCTCGAAACGCTCGATCGAGGGATCGTTCGACCCGTGCAGCACGTATTCGGCCTGCTCGGCCACGTAACAAAGAAACTGCCACTTCGGCACGGCCAAGGTATAGGGAATCGGCTGGTCGGGTCCTTGGGCGACCGCATCAGCGAGTAAGGAGGCGAAGTCGGCCAGGGTCTCGTCGTCCAGGCTGCAGGACGGCCGGGGCAGCCAATGGGCAGGAAGATCCACGACCTCAACCTACCGACCGCGCCGCCTGGGCGCGGATCGGCTGCCAGGTGGTCATCCGAGGGGCGATCGGCCATGGCCGTCCACGAGGCGCTTGCTTTCGGATCAGAGGATCAAGCCATGTGGCACAGTGAGCGAGATGGAAGTGCGAGATCGGGCTGAGCCGATCTGGACCTGCTGGAATCACTGGATCGCGGTTCCGACCGGTGACCAGGCCGGCGTCATGGAGATTCTTGGCTTGTCGTCGTCGAGGCCGCTCACCTTCGCTGAGGCCCAGGAGGTGATCGACGCCGATGGCCATGCCGGACCGGGCCATCCCGACCGTCTGTCGCGGGTTTTCGTCACTCCTGAGGTGGACGGCTGGATCCTGGTGATCGGCGCCTGGTGTGATCCTCGCGGTGAACGTCGCGAGGAGGTGCTCAGATCGTGCCGGACGCTCAGCGCCCGTTATGGAGGGGCGCAGGCCTACTACTTCGGTGCGCAAGGAGACGGCTCGGCCTGGCTGGTGGCCGAACATGGGCGCGTTGTTCGCCGGTACGCGGCGACCGGCGAGCCGGATGACGAATCACTCGCTCATGGCCACCCGCTGCGTTATGAACAGAAACGCCTTCTCGAATTGGGGTTGCCGGTCGACGGAGACCTGCGGACGGCGAGCGCCGAACAACTCGACGAGTGGACGGTGGCGGCTTTTGACCTGGCCCCGGAAATCGCCGCAGCTTGTGGTGTCAGTCCATTCACTCTGACTCGCGACATGAGGGTGCGGGGCACCGGCGTGCTCGCGATGACGCCTTGATGGCATAGGCCGCCCGGCGGGACGGGCTCGTGGGTGTGGCGCCATTTTTTGATGATCGACTAGGGTGGGGCGTTCGCTTTTCTTGCCCTCCGAACCCCCCAGGAAGCGCCTCGTGTTACGTCGCCATCGTTCGGCCCTGCCTGCCCTGATTCTCGTCGGCCTGTACGGCGCCGCGCTGACGGTCACCGTCGTCGTCGCCCTTGTCTCTGGACAACTCGGCCCGTTGTGGTGGCTGACGTTGTACACGCCCGTGGCCGAAGGCGCGGTGGTGTCCCCGCTGAGCGTGCTCGTCCTGGTTCTGGCCGGGCTGTCCTGGGCGTGGGCGATCTGGCAGGTCGTACGCGGGCCGTTGGCGGGGTCGCCGCCGCAGCAGGACCGGGACGTGATGCGGCTGCGGGTGGCGCTCTACGTCGCGGTGGTTACGACATCGCTGCTTCACCTCGCCGGGTCGTTCGCCTGGGAAGTCGTGACGGTGGTCTACTCCGTGGCGATGTGGGTGGTGGTGCTGCGGTTCATGCCGGTGCTGGGCGGCGAGCAGCAGTTCACGCGGGGCGCGGGGGTGCTGGGGTATGGCGGTTTCGCCGTCATCGGCGTGTTCGACCTCGTCGGCTGGTCCGGCCTGGGCGCGGCGGAGTCGGTCTGTGCCTTGGCCGGCCTGGCCTGGACGGCGCTGGTCCTGCGGGACCAATGGGGCGACGACCGCTGGGGGAGGGCGACCTTCGGGTACGGTCTCGCTTCCGTGGTGGCGCCGATCCCGCTGACGGTGGCCGCGATGCCGTTCTCGCAGGAGACAGGCGTCGCCGACGCTGTCGGTGTGGTCTCGAGTGTGCTGCTCCTGGTCTGGCTGGCGCGCTCCGCCCACGATCTGGCTGTCCCGCGCCGTCAACCGCCCGCCGAGCAGGCTGAGGTCGTTTCCGGGGAACAAGCGACGTGACGCCGCCTCGGGGGCCTCAGGCGGGTACGCGCTCCTGGCCGGTGTCGCCGGGGCAAGGACGGCTGCCGGCGGCCGTGCGGTCGGCCGTCTCGATGTAGTGGGCGAGGGCGTCCCGGGATTGGGCGAGCCGGCTCATCTGCTCGTCCAGCCGCCGCAGCCGTGAGCGCATCGCGGTCAGCAGCTCGGGGCATCCGAGCAGGTCCGGGGCCTCTCCGGTCGCGCAGGGCAGCAGGTACGCGATGTCCTCGGAGGACAGACCGGCCCCGAGCAGGTGCCGGATCTGCTTCACCCGCAACACCGCGCCCTCGTCGTACTCGCGATAACCGTTCGCACCCCGCTCCGCGTCCAGCAGGCCCTGGGCCTCGTAATAGCGCAACTGATGGGCGTTCACGCCCGTCCGGCGGCTCAGCTCCCCGATCAGCATCGAACCCTCGCTTGACCTTCACACCGGTATCAACGTTGACGATGCTGCCATGAACAGCAGAACCGATACACCCGTGACAGTCATCGGACTCGGACTGATGGGCCGCGCGCTCGCGAGCGCGTTCCTGCGGGCCGGGCATCCCACGACCGTGTGGAACCGTACGCCGGCCAAGGCCGGCCCGTTGCTGGCCGAGGGCGCGCGACCGGCGGCGACGGTGGGCGAGGCGCTCAGGGCGAGCCCCCTGACGATCATCTGCGTCACCGACTACCAGGCCGTGTACGAACTGTTCGGCGCGACTGACATCGAGCTGGACGGCAGGACGTTGATCAACCTGACCTCGGGCGACTCGGCGCAGGCCAGGGACGCCGCCCGATGGGCCGAGCGGCGCGGCGCCCGTTACCTGGACGGCGCTGTCATGGCCGTCCCGCCGGCGATCGGGACCGCCGAGGCGGTGATCCTGCACAGCGGGCCGCAATCGGACTTCGAGGCGCACAAACCGACGCTGGACGCGCTCGGCACCGTCACCTACCTGGGCGCGGACCATGGGCTGGCATCCCTGTACGACGTGGCCGGCCTCGCCATGATGTGGAGCGTGCTGAACGGCTGGCTCCAGGGCACGGCCCTGCTCGGGACGGCCGGGGTCGACGCCGTGACGTTCGCGCCGTTCGCGCGGCAGCTCGCCGTCGTCGTGGCCGAATGGCTGCCCGGGTACGCCGAGCAGGTCGACAAGGGCTCCTTCCCGGCCGAGGTGTCGGCGCTTGAGACCGACGTACGAGCGATGGACCACCTGATCGAGGAGAGCGAGGCGGTGGGGGTCAACGCCGAGCTGCCGAAGTTGTTCAAGGCGATGGCCGGCCGCTCGATGGCCTCCGGGCACGGTGGGGAGCAGTATCCCGTGCTGATCGAGGAATTCCGTACGCCGCGCGACTGACCGGGCATGTGCGGAGTCTCACCGTGCGGTGCGGAACTTCGGGATGGTGCGGTCCGTCCATGTGGTATGAGGGATGAGGCGAAGAAGGACCGGTTCCGGCGGCTGCCGGAGCGGCCGGACCCGGCCGAGTGGCGGGCCGGGGTGGATGAGGAGCCGTTGCCGCAGGCCATCGCCGAGCCGATGGAGGTGGGCGACACCGGGCTGCGCTGGGTGGCGCCCGAGATGGAGGCGGCGCGGCAGCTCAGCGACGCGATCGTCCGGCGCCGCGAAGCCCGGAAGTAAGCCGCGAAGCTCGTAAGTAAGAAGCCCAAAGCAAGCGGCTCGTAGCTGGTGAAGCCCTCAGCCTTGCCGGCGCCGGCAGGTCAGGGCCGTGGTCTCGTGTCGCATGCGCACGTGACCGCCCAGCGACTCGATCGTCTCGCGCACCACCCCGAGCAGCCCCGCGAGCCGGTCGGGTCCGAGCCGGAGGTGGTCGCTCGACGTCGCGACGAGCCCGGTCCACTGGTCGGCGGTCAGGACACGTTCCTGGCGGTAGACCTTCTCCTCGATCGGGGTGAACGCGTCGCGGCCCGACGCCAGTATGCGTTCGGATCGTCCGGGGGTTCCGGGCGGTGCCGGTCGTACTGCTCGGCCACCGAGCCGAAGGAGGTGGCGCGTGCGCGGTCCAGATGGAGATCGTCCATGATCCGACTTTACAAAGGCCCCTCCGTGTCAGTTTGACAGGGCTTGAACCTCAAGCGGCTTGAGATCCGATAGTGACGGTATGGACGACAACGAGCTGTACTCGATCGGGGATGTGGCGCGCCGCACCGGGCTGAACGTCAGCGCCATCCGGTACTACTCCGACCTCGACATCGTCGCGCCCACCCGCGTCACCGACGCCGGCCACCGCCTGTACGACGTCCGCGCCATCGCGCGGCTGGAGCTCATCCGCACCCTCAGGGAGCTGGACGCCGGCCTGGACGGCATCCGCCGGCTGCTCGACGGTGAGACGTCGCTGCACGATCTCCTCACAGCGCACCTGGAGATCGTCGAACGCCAGGAACGCGGCCTGCGGGCCCGGCGGGCCGTGCTGCGGACCCTGGTCAAGCAGGGCGGCACCGCCGATCAGGCGGCCCTGATGCGCAAGCTCGTCTCGATGCCCGACGAGGAGCGCGAGCGGCTGATCGACGACTTCTGGAACGACGTCGGCGAGGGACTCGACGTGCCCGCCGGCTTCGTGGACCGGCTGCGGACGATGCGGCCGTGCCTGCCGGAGGACCCGACGCTCACCCAGCTCGAAGCCTGGATCGAGCTGGCCGACCTGGTCCAGGGCGCGGAGTTCAGGAACAAGGTCCGCTCCTACCTCCAGGACACCTACTCCACCTCCCCGGGACGGGACCTGGCCGCCACCCCTGTACAGGACTTCATCTACGAGACGGGGACGGCGATCATGGAGGAGATCATGGCGGAGGTCCGTTCCGGGCTGCCGCCGGAGTCGCCACGGGCGCGGGACCTGGTCGTCCGCATGGCGACCGCGGCCGCCGAGGCCGTCGGCACGCGGTCCACGCCCGAGTCGCGCGAACGCATGGCCGCCGGGTTCCTCATGGCCGAGCGGTTCGAACGGGAGCGGCCCGAGGAGTCGCCCCGGTACGACTCCACCCATGGCCGGTACGTGTCCCTGGTGGCCGTGATCAACGACACCCCGCCCCACACGGGCGATGAGTTCGCCTCGCTCGCGACGTGGCTGGCGGCGGCCCTTCACGCTTCCGCCCAGCCGGGCCCGGCTCGATAGAGTCCGGCAGATGCTGCTCCTGGTCCGCCATGCCATGCCCGCCTACGGTCCGGCCGTGCCGCCGCACGAATGGACGCTCAGCGCCGAGGGGTGGCAGGCGGCCCGCCGGCTGATCGCGCGGCTGCCCGCAGACGCCCGGCTCGTCTCCAGCGGCGAGGTGAAGGCCTGGCAGACCCTGGGCGGCGACGGCGCGGTCACCCGTGATCGGCGGTTCGACGAGGTCACCCGCGTGGAGCCGTGGGAGGGCGACTATCGCGAGCTGCGGCGCGCGTACGTGGACGGCGCGGACCACCCGGGCTGGGAGCCGCGCGCCGAGGTCGCCGAGCGCTTTGACGCCGGCATCACCGAGCAGCTCGCCCTCGCCGGCGGGCGCCCGCTCGTGGTGGCGACGCACGGCATGGCGATGACCGTCTGGATGACCGCGCGGCTGGGTCTGGACGGCTCCGGTGACTTCTGGGCGGACCTCCGCTTTCCCGACGCGCATCGTGTCGATCTGGTGGCGGGCGCCGTCGAGCGCGTCAGCGGGGGATAGGCGTCAGGCGATCTCGACGTAGTCCAACTCGGCGGCGTACGGGCCCTCGTCGTGCTGGAAGCGCAGTGTGTTCCAGCCCTGGTCGAGCTGCACCTTGGCCGTCGCGTTCCCCCAGGTGTCCCAGGTGCGGTCCCGATAGTGCACGATGCGCTTGGCCGCGCCGTTCACCGTCAGGTACTGGCGCGCGTCGCCGTCGCCGGCGCGATAACGCACGTCCACCGTGTACGTGCCGGCTTTGGGGACCTGCACCTTGATGTCGACCCAGCTGTCCGGATAGTTCAGGTGGCCCATCGAGGCGTTGCCCGAGGCGCCCTCGATGTTGAACAGGGGCATGGCGTTGAAGTGGGCGCCGTCCTCGGCCTCGTAGCGGACCGGCGCGTTTCGTACGACGGCCAGGGTAGTCAGGACGATCAGGGCCACCACGGCCGCCGGCACGGTCGCGACCAGCAGGATCGTACGGCGGCGCGGGCCAGGCGTCATCGTGCCGGGCTCCGGTGTCTCCGCGCCGGTGGATGCGACGTCGCCGGCGGATGCGATGTCGCCGGCGGATGCGATGTCGCCGGCGGCCGGCCGGCCGCGTAGTTGCACGCGCAGCCCCAGCATCGAGACGACCAGCCCCACCGCGCCCGTGAACATGCCGATCACGCTGGCCCGCTGGTTCAGCCCTTCCAGCACGTCGCCCGGCAGCCGGAGCGGATCGACGAGGAACCAGGTGAGCAGCGAGACCACCAGCACCACGATCGCGGCGACCCGCACGACCCGCCACACCAGCGAACCGGGTGCCCGCTCCCGCCTTTCCGCCGCCTTCGCCATAGTTCCAGAGTGGCCTCTCGATCACTCCGGCGAGCGCGGGTAGGCAGATTATTACCGTTCGTGGAGAACGGCGGCGGCCGGGGTCATTCCTCGGCCGGCTCCGCCCAGGCCCGCTCGATCTCCGGCACCAGTTCGTGGCCGGCGTCGGTGACCACGACGCGCATCTGACGGCGATCGGCGGGGACCGTCCCGGTGCCGATGATCTACCCTGCTGTCATGCAGCACCTCTGTGACTGACCCAGCAGCAGCTCCGCGAACCCGCGGGGCACGCCACTTCTCCCCGGTCGCCACCCGGGTTCCGACACCACTGCTGGAGTCATCGAGTGCTGCCTTCCTGCCGCCCATCCTCCGTGTCCCTGCGCCACAACGCCGATTTCCTGCGGCTCTTCTGCGCCTGCGCGTTCAGCCTGACCGGCGACTGGTTCGCCTTCGTCGCCCTGAGCGGCTTCGTCTACCATCACACCGGCTCGGCGGGGTGGACGGCGCTGCTGTTCGCGATCAACTCCCTGCCAGGGGTGCTGCTGTTTCCGCTGATCGGCCCGATGACCGACCGCTTCGAACGGCGTCGTCTGCGTGTCGCGTGCGACCTGGGCGCGGTGGTCCCGGTCGTCGGCCTGCTGGTCGCCTTCCACGCCGGTTCTGTGGCGGTGGCCCTGGGGTGCCTGGCCATGCTGTCCGTGCTCGCCGCGGTGTCCGGCCCCATCCCCGAGGCCGCGCTGCCGAACCTGGTCGCCGGCCGGGACCTGCCCCTCGCCCAGACGCTGATCGGCAGCCTGTACTCGGCCGGCCTGCTGGTGGGAGCCGGGCTCGGGGGCGTGGTCACCGCGGCCTGGGGGACCTCGGCCACCCTGCTCGTCGACGCCGCCTCGTTCGTCGTCTCCGCGCTGCTCGTGGCCCGGATCGAGCGGCCGCTCTCCAGCGCCGTGGCGACGGGCCGGCCGCGGGTACGGGCCGACGCCGCCGAGCTCTGGCGGTTCCTGCGTACCACTCCGGTGGCGTCGGCCCTGCTCTGGCTGACCGCCGGGCTGCGGCTCAGCTACGGGATGGTCGGGCTCCTGCCCCTCTTCGCCCTCGACCGCTTCCACGCCGGCGACGCCGGAACCGGCGCCCTGTACCTCGCCCAGGGGCTCGGCGCGGTGCTCGGCCCCTTCGCGGGCCGGCTGCTCGCGGGCCACTCGCACCGCAGGCGGCTGTACGTGGCCGGGGCGGCCCTGGCCGTCTTCGGCCTCGGCTATCTGCTCCTCGCCCACAGCACCGGCCTCGGCCAGGGGATGGCCGCGGCCGTGCTGGGCCACGTCGGGGTGGGCGCGTGCGCGATCCTCGCACTCAACGGCCTGCAACTGACGACGCCCGATCACCTGCGCGGGCGCGTCATGGTGCTCGTCTTCAGCCTGTCGGCCGGGCTTCAGGGCGTGTCGACGCTCGCGGTCGCCCCCATGGCCGCGACCGTCGGGACCGCCGGCACGACGCTGCTCCTCGGAGCCTTCGCCGTCGCGTACGCGATCGGCTGGTCGGTCGTCGTGTCGATGACCGGCCCGCCGAGGGGCGCGGCGGCCGGCTGACGGGCCTTCCTACGCGCCGACGGGCCTCCCCACGGGCAGGGCGGGCCTTCCTACGGGCAGGCGCGCGAGAGCACCTGCCAGGGTGAGCAGTTGTCGGCCGAGGACGAGCAGCACAGCCGCCTGCTCCAGCCTGCCGCGCGGCACTGGTACTGGTACCCGCACACGGCCGCCGCCTTCACCTCGGGAAGTACCAGCGCCAATGCCCGGTCGATGAGCGTTCTCACGTTCTGCCTCCTTGTGATCCCTGCACGTTTCCGCGATTGTCGGAACGGGCGCTGGCGGGCTGTTAGCGCGGCGATAGCGCGGCCCGAAGGGGCGGAGGTCAGGCGGCCCGGCGGCTCATGATCAGATCGGCGGGAACGCGTACGGACGCGCACAGGGTCTGGCCGTGCTCGTCGAACAGCTTGTCGCGGGAGTCGTAAAGGCCCAGGTCGGCGCGGACGTGACCGGAGAGGTCGCAGGCGGAGCAGGTCGCGCCGTCCCAGTCCACGGCGGTGCGCGCGACCGCGTCGAACAGCGTCTCCCCGGCCGTGTTCGTGAACCGGCCCCCTGCCCGCAGGACGGAAAGGTCGCCGTACAGCTCGGAGACGGGCACCCACCGGTCGTCGAGGAGGAACTCCGGCCAGGCGAGGATCACCTGCCGGGGGATCAGCGCGCGCAGCCGGGGGAAGCGGGAATGCCAGAAACGGCCGTCGAGCAGCAGCCCTCTGACCCGCGTGGGGATCCCGTGGCCACGGGCCAGGCCCTCCAGCAGGGCCAGTCTCTGGCTGCAGGACCCCTGGCCCAGCCGCAGGGTGGTGGAGATGCGACGCCGCTCGTTCATCGCGTAGACCGGGCGGACGCGGGCGGCGACGAGCCGGTGGGCCGCGATCAGGAACGCCCGCCCGTCGAGGTCCCGGGCTTCGTCCAGCAGCTCCAGCACGCGGGGATGCCGCCAGTCGAGGATGGGGGTGGCCGCTGTACCGCCCGCGGCCGTGCGGCGGCTTCCCGGTTTCACCCGGCGATCATAACGGGATGGACCCCTGCGGGGGCAGGCGCCCATCCCGGTGCGGGCTACTCGAAGGCCAGGCTCTGCCAGGTCTTCGCCTCGTCCGCGGACAGCGCCTTGGCGAGGATGGCGGCGCGGTCCACGGCGCCGGTCAGGCGCTGGCCGCCGTTCTGGTCGGCGGCGAAGCGCAGGGGGCGGGCGGTGCAGCCGGTGATGCCGTCGGTGCTGGTCTGGGCGGTGGCCTTGGGTTCGCCGTCCACGTACGCGGTGATCGTCCCGGTACGGTCGAGCGTGACCACCACGTCGATCCAGCGGCCGGTGGGCACGGTGGCGTTCAGGCCGGTGTTGGCGCCGGCGCCGATGAAGCGCAGCGTGTTGCCGGGAGTGATGTCGATGAGCACGCCGTCGGTCCCGGGGTCACCGGACACCTGGGAGTCGAACAGGCGGCGATAGGCGGAGCCGCCGATCTTGACCTGGGCCGCGAACGTGGCCTCCCGGACCAGGCCGAGAGTGGTCGCGCCGGTCGTCAGGTACGTGTCGCCGTCGAGGATCAGGCCGCTGCCGGTGGGCGCGGTGGTGTCGTAGGCGGGGGTGCCGGTGACGGTGGCGTCGCGGCCGTGGCCGGAGGTGTCGGCGACGGTGCCGCCCTCCTTCGGGTCCCAGGCGACCAGGAGGGAGCCGGGTTCTGGCGGCGCGCAGGGGTCGAGGCCGAGTGCGGCGGTCGCCGAGGCCCGCCACGATCCGGTGACCGAGGCGCTGAGCACGGCGCTGCGGGAGCCGTCCGCAGGACCGGGGGTGACGGTGAAGACGGCGGTGCGCGTGCGGCCGGGGGACGTGGCGGGCAGGTGGCGGGTGGCCGGCTCGACGGTCCAGCCCGCGGGCGTGGTGAGGGCGACGTCGGCGGCCGGCACGGCGCGCCGGCGGGTGGCCGTCACCGTGACCCGCGCCTCGAACGGCGTGCCGGGGATGGCCGTGGCGGGCGCCTCCATGGCGACCGCGGCCTCGTTCTGGATCGTGTACGCCTGGCCGGCGCGGGCGTTCCAGGTGAGGGTGTCGCCGTCGCGGCGCGCGTCGACCTCGTGGCCGCGCTCGTCGATCACGCGGTAGCGGCCGGCGATGAACGGCGACCTGACCTTGAGCGGGCCGCTCCCGCCGGGCCGCACGGTGACGGTGTCGGGCGCGCCGCCCTTCCAGGTGGCGTCCACGGTGACGTTCCCACGGGCACGAAGCCCGGTCACGGAGCCGTTCTTCCAGGTGGAGGGCAGGGCGGGCAGGACATGGACGACGTCGTGCTGACTCTGCACGAGCATCTCGGCGATCCCCGAGGTGGCCCCGAAATTGCCGTCGATCTGGAACGGCGGATGGGTGTCCCAGAGGTTGTCCAGGGTGGAGCTCTTGAGCTGCTCGGCGAGCATCTTGTGGGCGTGGTCGCCGTCCAGCAGCCGCGCCCAGAAGTTGATCTTCCACGCCTTGGACCAGCCGGTGCCGCCGTCGCCGCGCGCGGTCAGCGTGACCTTGGCCGCCTCGGCCTCCGGCGTGCCCGCTTTGATCTGGTTGGCGGGGTGCAGGGCGTACAGGTGGGAGACGTGCCGGTGGGTGTCGGACCTTGCGTCCCAGTCGCTCTTCCACTCCTGGAGCTGGCCCCAGGAGCCGACGCGCAGGCCGGGGTCGAGCCTGGCCAGGGCCGCGCTCACCTCGGCGCGGAAGCTCGCGTCCACGTTCAGCTTCTCGGCCGCGGCCAGGGCGTTGCCCAGCACCTCGCGGACGATCTGCTGCGACATCGACGCGCCGGCGGAGAAGTCGCCGTGCTCGGGGGAGTAGCTGGGCGAGGCGACCAGCTTGCCGTCACGCGGATCGGTGTGCAGGAAGTCGAGCCAGAACTCCGCCGCGCCTTTGATCACCGGGTACGCGGTGTCGCGCAGGTAGCCGGTGTCGCCGGTGAAGCGGTAGCTGTCGTACAGGTGCTGGGTGGTCCAGGCGGCGGCCTCGGGGAACCAGAAGGCGGTGGCCCAGTCGTGCATGCCGGTGAACCCGAACGGGTTGGTCTCGTTGTTGACCACCCAGCCGCGGGCGCCGTACATGTCCTGCGCGGTCTTGTGGCCGGGGGCGACCATGGCGGAGATGTAGCGGTCGTACGGCTTGGTCGTCTCGTGCAGGTTGGTCTGCTCGGCGAGCCAGTAGTTCATCTGCAGGTTGATGTTGACGTGGTAGTCGGCTCCCCAGGGCGGACTGGTGGAGTGGTTCCAGACGCCTTGGAGGTTGGCCGGCAGCAGGTCGTTCTCGCGGGAGGAGGAGATGAGCAGGTAGCGGCCGTAGGCGAAGAACAGCTCCTCCAGCGCCCGGTCGTCGCCGGCGGCGCCGCCGGTGTAGTCCTTGCGCAGCCGGTCGGTGGGGACGGCGGGCGTCGTGCCGCCAAGGTCCAGTTTCACCCGGTCGAACAGCTTGCGGTAGTCGGCGGTGTGCGCCCGGCGCAGCTGGTCGTAGCTCCTGGACGCGGCGGCGTCCACGGCCGCGGTGACCTTGGCGTGCGGGTCCGCGCCCCGATAGGCCGGGTAGTCGCCGACGTAGTCGGTGCCGGCCGACAGCACGAAGACGGCGCTGTCGGCGCCGGTGACGGTGATCGCGTCCCCCGAGTCGGTACGGGTGCCGCCCTGCGCGATCACCTGCACCTGCGCCTCGAACCGCATCTTGTTGTCGCCGAGCTGCCCGCGGATGGTGAGCCGCCCGCCGGCCGCGGTGACCGTCTTGTCGTCGCGCGGCGAGCTGTGCCGCAGCGTGAAAGACACCTTGCCGCGCCGGTCGGCCGACAGCCGGCCGACGATCACATTGCCCGGGTTGCTGGCGAAGTATTCACGCGAGTAGCGGACCCCGCCCGAGGTGTAGCCGACCCGGGCCACGGCCTCGCGCAGGCTCAGCTCGCGCCGGTAGGCGGAGGGGTCGGCGGGCGCGTCGGCGAGATCCAGATGCAGGTCGCCGAACGTCTGGTACGCCCCGAAGCCCGTCTTGGGCTGGCCCAGCTTGGCCGCCACGTCCTCGGGGCTCATCCGGCCGTCGCGGTCGATCTGGCGCTGAACGTCGGCGATCGCGCCGGGACGCGGCGACTTCCAGTTGCCGAAGTCGTAGCCGGGTGAGCCGGGGCCGCCGGTCCATAACGTCTTCTCGTTGAACTGGATCCGCTCGGACGCGACCCCGCCGAAGATCATCGCCCCTAGGGGGCCGTTGCCGATGGGCAGTGCCTGGGTCTCCCAGTCGGTGGCGGGCTTGTCGTACCAGAGCGTCAAGTCATCGGGTGTCTTGCGGTCTTCGCTGGCCGCTTGGGCGGAGGCGGGCAGTCCGGTGGCGAGCAGGAGTGCGGCGAGCAAGGCCGAGTTGAGGCGGCGTCGTGGGGGGTGGGCCACGGATCCCTCCGATCACATGGAAACCTTGACCTTAGGAGATAGCATCGAAACCTGCCCTTAACAAGAGTCGACATCCGATGTATGCGTCGGGGGTGTCACCGTTCCCTCGAAGGCCGGCGGGCGGGGTGGGAGATCCGATGACTGCCGGTCGGCCGTCCACGAGGAGCGGGTGCGCGCTGGGACGCGGCACCGGGCCGTCCATCTCGGTCTCCTTCACGTTGATTTGCGGATAATCCGTTCCGGAACCACTTGGGTAGGCTGAAGAGCATGACCGCGATGGCCCCCGCCCGTACCGAGACCGATCTGTCGTTCCTGCTCGACCACACCAGCCACGTGCTGCGCACGCGCATGGCCGCGGAGCTCGCCGAGATCGGCCTGACCGCGCGCATGCACTGCGTGCTGGTGCACGCGCTGGAGGAGGAGCGTACCCAGATCCAGCTCGCCGAGCTGGGCGACATGGACAAGACCACGATGGTGGTGACCGTGGACGCGCTGGAGAAGGCCGGTTACGCCGTACGCCGGCCCTCCAGCGTCGATCGGCGCGCCCGGATCATCGCGGTCACCGACAAGGGCGCGGAAGTCGCCGCGCGCAGTCAGGAGGTCGTGGACGGCGTGCACCGCGACGCGCTCGCGTCCCTGCCGGACGACGAGCGCGAGGTGCTGGTCCGGGCGCTGAACCGGCTGGTCGGCGGCCACCTCGCCACGCCGGTGGAGAGCCCGCAGGTGGCCCGCAGGGCGCGCGAGCGGCAGCGGTAGCTCCAGCGGCGGGCCAAAAATAGATCCGAAAAATATCGTCTGTAACGGAACTATCTGTTACGGTCTCTCCTGTCGGCGCCGCCGCGCCGGCGTGCCACACCTTGATCGGGAGAGACCGTGCCGTATTCGCCTGACTCGCGCTGGACCGCACTGGGCGTGCTGTCCGCCACCGGATTGATGACCATCCTCGACGGCAGCATCGTGACCGTCGCGCTGCCCACGATCCAGCGGGACCTGGGCTTCACACCCGCAGGGCTGAGCTGGATGGTCAACGCCTATCTGATCGCTTTCGGCGGGTTGCTGCTGCTGTCGGGCCGGTTGGGGGACCTGATCGGCCGGCGGAAGCTGTTCATGGCCGGGAACGTGATCTTCACGGCCGCGTCGTTGCTGGCCGGCGTGGCCGGTGGCCCGGGAATGCTGATCACGGCCAGATTCCTGCAAGGCGTGGGCAGCGCGATGGCCTCGGCGGTCGTGCTGGGTATCCTCGTGACGCTGTTCACCGAGTCACGGGAGCGGGCTAAGGCCATCGCGATCTTCAGCTCCACCGGGGCCGCCGGCGCCTCCCTGGGCCAGGTCCTGGGCGGCGTGCTCACCGACGCTTTCGACTGGCCGTGGATCTTCTTCATCAACGTGCCGATCGGCGTGCTGACCATCGCGCTGGCCGTCCGCGCACTGCCCGCCGACCGCGGGATCGGCCTGTCGGCCGGTGCCGACGTCGCAGGGGCCGTGCTGATCACCTCCGGGCTGATGCTGGGCATCTACACCGTGGTCAAGGTGGAGGAGTACGGCTGGCTCGCCGCCCACACCCTCGGCCTGGGCGCGGTGTCGCTGGCCCTGATCGTCGCGTTCGTGGTGCGGCAGGCCACCGCGAGGACCCCGCTCATGCCGCTGCGCGTCCTGCGCTCGCGCAACGTGGTCGGCGCCAACGTCGCCCAGATGTTGTCCCTGTCGGGCATGTTCGCCTTCCAGGTGCTCTTCGTGCTCTTCATCCAGCAGGTCCTCGGCTACGGCGCCCTGGACAGCGGGCTGGCCATGCTGCCGGCCGCGGTCGGCATCGGGGCGATCTCGCTGTTCGCCTCCGCCCGGCTCAGCGCCCGGTTCGGGGTGAAGGTCGTGCTGCTCGGCGGCCTGGCGATGCTCACGGCCGCCATGCTGCTGCTGACGCGGATCCCCACGGACGCCGGGTACGTCACCCACCTGCTGCCGGTGATGCTGCTGATCTGGGGCGGCGGGCTGGTGCTGCCGGCGCTGGCCACGCTGGGCATGTCCGGGGCGCGGGAGAGCGACGCCGGGCTGGCCTCGGGGTTGTTCAACACCACCCAGCAGGTGGGCATGGCGATCGGCGTGGCGGTGCTGAGCACGATGGCGGCCGGGCGTACCGAGGGGCTGCTGGCCGCCGGGCAGGATCGGGCGTCGGCGCTGGCGGGTGGGTTCCAGCTCGCGTTCGGCATCTCGGCCGGGCTGCTGCTCACGGCCTTCGTGGTGGCCGCGGTCGTCCTGCGCGGGCCGTCGCGCCGGACCGGCGGCGCGGTGGCCGCGGACGGCGCGGCTTCTGCGCCGGTGGCGGAGGACGCGGCGGCCTCCTGAGCCGGGGGTGTGGAAGGCGCGGTGGCCAGGGGCCGCCGCGCCTTCCGTCGTTCCCGAGGTCAGCGTACGTAGATGTCGGGCCTGGCCGGCGTGGGCATGCGGTCGCCGATGAAGAAGCCGGTGTGCGGCGGCTGGTTGTAGGCGGTGTTCTGCCAGGCCACCGAGACGCGGTAGAGCGGGTCGTGCATGAGGGTGTGGATGCGCCGGTCCGTCGGGATGGGCGTGGAGTAGACGCGCAGCGCGCGGTTGTCGGAGGTGGGCCAGACGACCTCCTCGCGCCAGTCGCCGAACAGGTCGGCCGAGAGCGACGGCGTCGCCTTGGTGCCGTTGTTGGAGTGCACGCCGGAGGCGGTCAGCAGGCGGGTGTCGGAGTCGGTGCCGTACTTGTCGATCCTGGTCTGGTCCAGCAGTTCCCTGACGGGGTCGCCGTCCCACCAGGCCAGGAAGTTGACCGAGGACGGCTTGCGGCCGGCGGTGTTGCCTGTGACGCTGCGCAGGTTGCCGTCGGCGGCAGACCAGAACTCGCCGGCGACCCGGACGGTGGAGATGTCCCCGGCCACGCCGCGGCCGTTGTCGGAGCCCGAGGCGGTGGACCAGAGGATCGAGCCGTTGCCCGGGTCGATGTAGAGCGAGCCCGGCTGGGAGGTGGACTCGCTGACCTTGAAGTACTCCAGCCCGGCCCTGGCGGGGTCGAAGTCGCCGAGGTGCTGGGCGTCGCCGTGGCCGGTGCGGGTGCTCCACATGCCGCTGCCGTTGTCGTTCACGGCCATCGCGCCGTAGACGATCTCGTCGCGGCCGTCGCGGTCGATGTCGCCGACCGACAGGCTGTGGCTGCCCTGCCCGGCGTACTGGGAGCCGGACGCGTTGCTGTCGAACGTCCACCGCTTGGTCAGCGAGCCGTTGCGGAAGTCCCAGGCGGCGATGACGCTGCGGGTGTAGTAGCCGCGGGCCATGATGAGCGAGGGGCGCTCGCCGTCCAGGTACGCCGTCCCGGCCAGGAAGCGGTCCACCCGGTTGCCGTAGTTGTCGCCCCAGGAGGAGACGGTGCCGCGCGGCGGGTCGTAGGCGACCGTCGACAGCGCGGCGCCGGTCTGGCCGCTGAACATGGTCAGATATTCGGGGCCGCTGAGGACGTACCCGCTGGAGTTGCGGTGGTCGGCGCTCGAACTGCCGATCACGGTGCCGCGGCCGTCCCTGGTGCCGTCGGCGGTCTTCATCGCCACCTCGGCCCGGCCGTCGCCGTCGTAGTCGTACACCTGGAACTGGGTGTAGTGGGCGCCGGCCCGGATGTTGCGGCCCAGGTCGATGCGCCACAGGCGGGTGCCGTCGAGGCGGTAGGCGTCCACGAACACGTTGCCGGTGTAGCCGGACTGGGAGTTGTCCTTGGCGTTGGACGGGTCCCATTTCAGGACGAGTTCGTACGTACCGTCGCTGTCCAGGTCGCCCACGCTCGCGTCGTTCGCGCTGTAGGTGTAGCCGACACCGTCCGGGGTGGTGCCGCCGGACGGGGGCTGGATCGGGACGTCCAGGTAGGCGCCGCCGGTGAAGCGGAGCGAGGCGGGGGAGGCGGGCTGCTCGGCGCCGCCGGTCACCGCCCTGACCGTGTACGAGGAGTCGGCGGCGGCGCCGTCGTCCAGGTAGTTGGTCGAGGTGGCCAGCCCGGAGGCGATCCTGGTCGAGCCCCGGTAGAGGTTGAAGGTGACGCCGTCGGGGTCGGTGCCGAGCAGCCGCCACGAGACGAGGTTGCCGGATCCGGAGCGGACGCTGATCAGCCCCCGGTCCAGGTCCTCCATCTGTTTGGTCGGCGGTGCCGCTTGGACGGGGACCGCGGTCGCGGCCAGGGCCAGAACGGCCGCCGCGGCGGCCAGGTGCAGGCGCATGATGGACTCCTTCGCGGATGGTAAGCGCTTTCCCGGCGGGCAAAAAAAGAAAGTTTCACGGGGTGCGGGGGCGGGGTGATAGCGCTAACAGGGCGGATGGGAGGGACAGAGCTGCGGGAACGCGCACAGGAGCTCCTCGCCGGTGGTGAGCGCGGGTGCGCGTATTAAAGCCAGCAGCCACGTGATCCGCAAGCGCCCCGGAGCAGGGGATCGCGGTGAATCCGTGAGCGTGCCGAAGCGAACGATCGTTGTGATCCGCGGGCGTCTTCGTCCGGCCCGCCAATGCCGGGCCCGTTGTTGGGTGGCCGGCCACAAGAATTCCCGGCTCGGGTGGGTGTTGGGTGGTGGGCATGGCCGATCTCATCCTGCGTGGCGGAACGGTGTACGACGGTCTCGGCTCTCCGGCCGTCGTGAGCGATGTCGCCATCACCGGCGACCGGGTGGTGGAGGTGGGCCGCGACCTCGGGGACGCGCGCCGGGTGATCGACGCGACCGGGCTGGCGGTGGCCCCCGGGTTCGTGGACGCCCACGCGCACTCCGACCTGGTGCCGCTGATGGCGCGGGCGCAGCCGTTCAAGCTGCTCCAGGGCGTCACCACCGAGGTCAACGGCAACTGCGGCTTCTCCTACGCCCCCGACGCCTCCGCGCTGGAGGAGCTGACCGGCGAGGACGTGCCCGACTGGACGTTCGCCCAGTACCTGGACGCCGTCGAGGACGCCGGGCCGACCAACCACGTGGCGACGCTCGTCGGGCACTCGACGCTGCGCGGGGCCGTGGCCGGCTTCGACGAGCGCCTGCGCGAGGGCGACCTGGAACGGATGTGCGAGCTGGCGGCGGCGGCCTTCACCGCAGGGGCGTGCGGGCTGTCGAGCGGCCTCATCTATCCGCCGGGCAGCTACGCCGGCACGGCGGAACTGGTGGCGCTGGCCAAGGTGGCGCACGGGTACGGGGTGCCGTACACGACGCACATGCGCGACGAGGGCGCCGGCCTGGCTGCCGCGCTGGACGAGGCCGTCGAGATCGCGCGGCGGGCCCGCGTCCGGCTGCAGGTGTCCCACTGCAAGGTCGCGGGCCGGGCCAACCACGGGCAGGCGGGCATGCTGCTGGCCAAGCTGCGCCAGGCCCGCCTCGAAGGGGTGGACGTGCGCGGCGACCAGTACCCGTACCTGGCGGGGGCCACCATGCTCGCCGCGCTGCTGCCCCCGTCGGCGCTGGCCGGCGGGCAGGTGCGCGACCTGCTGGCGGCCCCCGCCGAGCGGGCGCGACTGCGCGCCCTGGCCGAGTCCGGCGGGACCGGCGCGGGGCTGTGGCAGGACGCCGCCCCTGACGCGGTGCTGGTCACGGGGCACGCCGAGGAGGCTCACGCCGGTCGCACGCTGGCCGCGCTCGCCGCCGACCCGGCCTTCTCACACCTCGGCGGAGACACGTGGGAGGTCGCGTGCGCGCTCATCGCCGCCGACCCGGCCGCCACGATGGTGATCTCGCTGATGTCCGAGCAGGACGTGACCGAGATCATGCGCGATCCGCTCATCGGCGTCGGCTCCGACAACGGGACGCCGGTCGGTCTTGAGCATCCCCGGACATGGGGCTGCTTCCCGCGCTTTTTCGGCACGTACGTACGCGAGCAGCGGCTGCTCCCGCTGGAGGAGGCGGTGCGCAAGGCCACCTCGGCGACCGCCGACCAGTTCGCCCTGCACGGACGGGGCTGGCTCGGCCCCGGCTCATGGGCCGACGTCTGCGTCTTCGACCCGGAGACGATCGGCCATGCCGGCACGTACGCGGACCCGTCCGTCCGGCCGTCCGGGATCGCGTACGTGCTGCTCGAAGGGCGGGTGGTGGTCGAGTCGGGCGAGTTCACCGGCGAGCGCAGAGGACGTGTCCTGCGCTCCGGGCACTGACCGGAAGCCGGCGCGGCGCTGTAGGTTCTGAAGGGATGCGGGCTCTCACGCCCGGTGGCGCTCCCAGCGGACCTCGCCGTCCTCCCACCGCTCCGTCGGGCTCAGCCCGGCCGCCGTGGCGACGGAGGCCGAGGCCGCGTGGTCGGGGTGGATGTGCGCCACGACCGTGTCGACCTCCCGTTCCATGAGGTGCTCGACCAGGGCGACGGCGGCCGCGCGGGCCAGCCCGCGGCCCTGCCACGGCGTGCCGACCACCCAGGCGACCTCGGCCGTGCGCCCGTCGATCGTGGCCTGCACGTAGCCGACAAGCCGGTCCTCCGCGCGCGGCCGGATCACCCAGTTGCGCCAGCCGGGCGGCCCCGACGTCTGCCGCTCGTAGCGGGTGCGCAGCTCGGGCTCGGTCAGCGGGACGCCGCCGGTGAACTCGTGCAGGGCCGGGTCGGAGAGCACGCCCGCCATCTCGCCCGCGTGATCGGGGTGGAGGGGGATGAGGACGAGAAGCGGCGTCTCGATGCGGTCCATCCGCCCACGATAGGGCTCCGCAAGTGGCGCTGTCGGCAGGTGTTGGCGGCTATGGGGTGACAACGAACGACCTTGGCCCATACCAGGGCGAAGCGGAGAGTTGAGTAGACCTCTACGCGGGAGACTTCCATGACACTGCAGATTCCGACGCCCGGTGAGCGGATCTCCGAGACGATCAGCCGTCTGCGGGACACGGCGGGGCCGGTCGTCCGCGTCGAGCTCCCGGGTGAGGTCGGCGCGTGGATCGTGAGCTCGTTCGAGACGGTCGAATACGTCCTCACCAACGACGGCACGCTGTTCAGCAAGAACCCGCGCAACTTCCCCGCGCTGAACGACGGCACCATCCCGCCCGACTGGCCGATCCGCCAGGTCATCTCCGGTGACCACCTGCTGGTCAAGGACGGCGCGGACCATCGGCGGCTCCGAGGGCTGGTCAACCGGGCCTTCACGCCCGGCCGGGTGCAGGCCATGGGGCCGCGCATCCAGCAGATCACCGACGACCTGCTCGACCGGATGAACGATCAGGACGGTGTGGTCGACCTCGTCCGGGTCTTCAGCGAGCCGCTGCCGATCGCGGTGATCTGCGAGCTGTTCGGGGTGCCGGAGGAGGAACGGCACCTGATCCGCGCGTACACCAACGTGCTGCTGTCGCACAACGCCACGCCGGAGGAGGCGGCCGCGGCCGGCGGAGGGCTGCTGGGATACCTGCGTGAGTTCATCGATCGCCGGCGGGTCGAACCCGGCGACGACCTCACCACGGGCCTCATCCGGGTGCAGGAGGAGGACGGCGAGCGCCTGTCCGACGACGAGATGGTGTGGTTGCTCTGGCTGGTCCTCATCGCCGGTCACGAGACGACCGTGCACCTGATCGCCAACACGGTGATCGCCCTGGGCGCGGATCCCGAGCAACTGGCCAGGGTCCGGGCGGAGAACGCCTGGGAGGACGTGGTCGAGGAGGCGCTGCGCAGCCGCAACTCCGTGGTCAACGTCTTCTTCCGGTACGCGCTCGAAGACGTGGTGGTGGGCGGGACCACGATCCCGGCGGGCGAGCCGGTCATCGTCACGCTCGCCGGGGCGGGCACGGACCCGGCCAGGTTCGGCTCGGACGCCGCCCGCTTCGACGCCACCCGCGAGCCCGACGTGCACCTCGGCTTCGGCAGGGGGCCGCATTTCTGCCTGGGCGCGCCGCTGGCCCGGCTGGAGGTGCGGATCGCGCTCGCGTCCCTGTTCGGCCGGTATCCGGAGCTGCGGCTGGCGATCAAGGAGGACGAGATCGCCTACACCCCCTCGATCATCACAGAAGGCCCGTTGGAACTCCCCGTCATGCTGGGCCCCCGCACCTGACCACCCCGCCCGCCCGGTGACCGCCGCGACCGGGCGGGTGCGGCGGGTGGGTCAGCCGCCGCTGAGGCTGTTCAGCAGGTCGGTGACGCCGATGGCGTCCAGGAGTGAGGTCGGGGCCTGGTCCTCCTGGTCCTCCTGGTCCATCTGGTACACCACGTCCTCCTGCGGGACCTGGCCCGGCTGGGCGAGGGGCACGCAGGGGGCCGGGGCGGCGATCAGGGAGTCCACGAGTTGCTGCACGCCGAGGGCCGACAGCAGCGACTTCGGGCGCGGTGCGGTGGGGGCGCAGGCCTGCTTGCTGGTCGTGAAGAGCGTTTCGAGGTATCGTGCGACCCGCTCAGGGTCCTCCTCGGGCGGCAGCAGCGAGGTCGTGGTGTGGTTGGTGCCGTGGCTGCAGACGACCGCGTTGTAGATCAGGCCCTCCATCGTCTCCCCGTCCTGCGCGGCCGTCCCCGGGGCCGGAGTGACGGGTGGCGTCGGGGCGGGAGCGGGGATCGCGGGCGGCGCGTACGGATTCGCCGTCCCCGCGCCCGTCCCGTAGGCGCCCTCCATGGTCCTGAGGCCCGCGACCGAGTCCATGAGCCCGCCGACCACGTCGGCGGTGACCGTGCCCAGCCACGGCGGAGGCGGCGTGACGTTCACGACCCTGCCGTCATGGGTGGTGCACTCGACGGGCGGGAAGGCGGCTTCCTCTTCCGCGTGCGCCGCCCCGGCGGGCGCCAGCAGAACGGCGGAAGTCGCGACGAATAGGGCAATGGCCTGCCTGGACATGATGCTCCCTGAAGGGCGTTGATCGGCTTTTCGAAGCGATCATTACCCTTGGTGGTGGTTCGGTTACTCCATAGTTGGATCTAGCCCTCTTTACCGGTGCGATCGGAGCCCCTGGTCCGGGCTAATATATGAGTACTGTTATATCTCTAGAGAGGAACCCCCTTGCGTCCCCCGATAGAACCGTACGACCACGGCATGCTCGACACCGGCGACGGCAACCTCATCTATTGGGAGGTCTGCGGCAACCCGGACGGCAAGCCCGCGCTCGTCGTCCACGGAGGCCCCGGATCGGGATGCAGCACCGGCGTCCGCCGCAGCTTCGACCCCGAGCGCTACCGCATCGTGCTGTTCGACCAGCGCAACTGCGGCCGCAGCCGGCCGCACGCCAGCGACCCGGCCACCGACCTGAGCCGCAACACCACCCAGCACCTCATCGCCGACATGGAACTGCTGCGCGAGCACCTCGGCATCGACAAGTGGCTGCTGTTCGGCGGTTCGTGGGGCTCGACGCTGATCCTGGCCTACGCCGAGACCTACCCGGAACGGGTGTCGGAGATCGTCATCCCGGCGGTCACCACCACCCGCCGCTCCGAGATCGACTGGCTCTACCGGGGCGTCGGCCGCTTCTTCCCCGAGGCGTGGGACCGGTTCAGGGACGGTGTGCCCGAGGCCGACCGCGACGGCGACCTGCTCGCCGCGTACGCCAGGCTGCTGTCCGACCCCGACGACAAGGTCCGCGAGAAGGCCGCCATCGACTGGATCACCTGGGAGGACGCGGTGATCTCGATGGAGTCGAACGGCAAGCCCAACGCCTACAGCGACCGCCCCGCCGACGCCATCATGGCGATGACCCGGATCTGCAGCCACTACTTCTCCAACGGCGCCTGGCTGGAGGAGGGCGTGTTGCTGCGCGAGGCCGGGCGGCTGAAGGGCATCCCCGGCGTGCTGATCCACGGCCGCCTCGACATGGGCGGCCCGCCCCAGACCGCCTGGGAGCTGGCGAAGGCCTGGCCGGACGCCGAGCTGATCATGGTGGAGGACTCCGGCCACACCGGCAGCGACACGATGCGCAACGCCATCTTCGCGGCCATCGACCGCTTCGCCGACCGGTGAACCCGCGGCTCGCGATCATCTGGGGGTCTGGACGGTGCCCCTGGCGACCATCGCCTCGCCGTCGGTCGATTCCGTACGGATGAGCCGCGGGTTCGAGAAGGCCGGGCCGGCGGACAGGGCGCGACGATGCGCCGCGAGGCGGCCGTCGCCACCCCTTGTCCGCTCGCTGACCTGCGGTAACAGTAGCGCCAGGGCTCGCACGGCGACCACCTATTTATGCGTGCGGCCGGTACGCGGGCGCGACGGGGCCTCAGGGGGCAGGACCTCGACCGACGTCTTGCGGATGTGGTCGTAGACCAGCGACGTGCGCACGTCGGCGATGTTGCGATGGCGGGCCACGTGGTCGAGCACGAAGTCGCGCAGGTGCCCGGCGTCGCGCACGCCCACCTGGATGATGAAGTCGTCCCCGCCCGACACGACGAACACGGCCAGCGTCTCGGGCAGGGCGGCCACGTAGTCGCGGAAGCCCTCGACGGCCTCGCGGATCTTCGGATGCAGCCGTACGTTGATCAGCGCCTGCACGGGACGGCCGACGGCGTCGAGGTTCACCTCGGCGTGGAAGCCCTCGATGACGCCCGCCGAGCGCAGCGAGCGCACCCGCTCCAGGCAGGTCGAGGGGGCGATGCCGAGGTGCTCGGCCAGCTCCTTGTTGGTCTGGCGGCCGTCGCGCTGCAACTCGGCGAGTATCGCCGCATCAAGTTCGTCCACGTACGCATCCTGCCACGATTTTCCGAACTTCCTTCGGAAGCAGTCGTTCCGAGTTGTCATATCGACGGCATGGGTGTGAATCTCCGGAGAGAACTTCGGAGAGGAGATTGCCGGATGAGCGTGCTCGACGAGCTGGAGCGCCGTACCGACCTGCCCACCAAGGAGCTCGCGGTCAAGTGGGCGATCGTCATCGATCGTGACCTGCCCAAGGGGTTGCAGGCCAACGCCGCCGCCTGCCTGGCCGCGTCCGTGGCGGCCGCCGTGCCGGCGATCGTCGGGTCGGGCGGCGCGGACGCCTCCGGCGCCGTCCACAGCGGGCTGCCGTGGACGGGCTGCACAGTGCTGGGCGCGCCCGCCGCGATCGTGGCCAGAATCAGGAACGAGGCGGCGGCCGAGCCCGAGCTGGTGCTCTGCGACATGGCCGCCATCGCCCAGCGGGCCAGCGTGTACGACGACTATCTGGCCGAGCTGGCCCGCACCGAGCACCCGCCCTACTACGCGGTCAGCCTCTTCGGCCCGAGGGCGCTGGTCGAGCGGCTCACGGGACGGCTTCCGCTGCTGCGATAACTGGGCGGCTCATACGGGAGGAACCAGGGCGAAGTAGCGGTCGAGCACCGCCTGGTCTCCCCGCACGTCGAGCCCGTCGGCCGGCAGCCTGCCCCACAGGAACAACATCAGGTCGGACGCCGTCCCAGCCAGTTCGACGTCCGCCGGTCCGCCGTCCGCCTGCTCGACGTTCGCCGGCCCGCTGTCCGCCAGCCGTACGTGCTCGCCGTCGAAGCGCACCAGCCACTCGCCCGGCCCGTCGGTCCGCACGAACCGGTAGCTTTCCCCCTTCCCCGGCGGCGCCTGCGACCAGGCGCGCCGCTGCGGCGCCATGACCTCGAACGTCTGCGGGATCGCGTCCACGGCGACGTCCGGCGGGATCGGGCGGGCCGTGCCGACGGCGTTCTCGGCGTCCCACCGGTGCACCGCGGCCTCGATGACCTGCATGCGCAGCCAGAAGCCGACGGTCTGCTCCCGCGACCAGGTCCACGCGGGGTCGTCCGGCGCGTGCCGCCCGAACTGCTCCACGAGCCGTTCCACCCCCTCGTCGAACCAGTCGAGCAGGGTGGGCGGGATCGGCCCCGCGCTGGGCGTGCCGTCCATCGAGGGCCAGCCGTCCATGCTGGGCGGCGACTCGGTACGGGCCACCGTGGCGAGGTCGGGCGGCGCCGGCAGCCGGTCTCTGATGAGGACGATCACGAACCGGTGCACCCCGCCCAGGTGGAGCACGAGGTCGGCCATGGACCAGGCGGGGCAGGACGGCACGAGCGTCGTCCCGCCCCGAGCGGCGGCCTGGCGGGCGGCGCTTCCGAAGGCGCGGGCCTCCCGCCGGAGACGTGCGGCAGCTTCCATCACCTCACTGTGCCCCAGGGTGAAGCTCGTTCTCCACCTGATCGGCGGCCGGGCTTCCGGCGTTCGCCGAGGTCAGCCGTGCCGCTCCGGCGACGGCCAGGGAGAGGCTTACGAGCGCGGCGCTCACCCACAGCGGCGCGCGGAACCCGTGCCCGGCCCCGAGGGCGAGCCCGCCCAGCCAGGGGCCGAACGTGGCGCCGACGTTGAGCGCCGCCGTGGCGAAACCGCCGGCCAGCGTGGGGGCGCCGGTGGCGGCGTACAGGACCTGCGAGATCAACGTGGAGCCGACCGCGAACGAGAGCAGCCCCTGGACGAAGACCAGCGCGACCGCGACCAGCGGAGTGCCCGCGGTCAGCGCGAAGCCGGCCCAGCCTGCCGCCAGCGCCACCCCGCCGGCGACCAGCAGCGGCACCGGCCGCCGGTCCGCGTACCGCCCGCTGATCGTCACCCCGGCGAACGACCCCAGCCCGAACAGGGCCAGCATCCCCGGCATCCACGCCGCCCCGATCCCGGTGACCCCGGTCAGCAGCGGCGCGAGGTAGGTGAACGCGCAGAAGGTGGCCCCGTTCACCAGGGCGCCCAGCAGCAGGAGCACCAGCAGCCGGGGCCGGCGCAGGGCACGGAACTCCGCGCGGGCGCCCCCGGAGGAGCCCCGCCCCGCGCCACCCGCCCCGCCGTCGGCTGGCGCAGCTCCGTCGGAAGGGGCGCCGCCGGTTCCGGCCTCGGGAGTCTCGGCCGGTACGGACTTCAGCACCGCGACGACGGCCGGCACCAGCGCCAGGGCCACCGCCCAGAACGCCGAGCGCCACCCCCACAGCTCCCCGAGCAGCGCCCCGCCGGGAACCCCGGCCACGCAGGCGGCGGTCACCCCGCCCAGCAGCACCGAGGTGGCCCGGCCCTTGGCGTCCGGCGGCGCCAGGCCGATCGCGGTCGCCATGGCCACGGCCAGGAACCCGGCGTTGGCCAGCGCCGCCACCGCCCGGCTCACGAGCAGCACCCCGTAGCCGGTCGTGACCGCCCCCACCACGTGGGCGAGCAGGAAGACGACGAGGAACGCCGGCAGGGCGAACCTCCTGGACCACCGCAGGCTCAGCACCGCCATCAGCGGCGCCCCCACCACCATCCCGGCGGCGAACGCCGAGGTCAGCAGCCCCGCGGCGGGGATGGACACGTTCAGATCCTCGGCTATGCCGGGCAGGAGCCCGGACAGCATGAACTCGGACGTCCCCTGGGCGAAGACCGCCAGTCCGAGCAGGTAGACAACGAAAGGCATCGACAACTCCGCGACCACGTCATGGATCGGCACAGGTAAGGCGCGCGGGGCCGAAGTGAAGGCCCCGCGGCGATGGAGTGGCCCGGGGCGGGCGTCATGGAGCGACGCGCGATCCCGGGCACGACACGGCCCGTGTCACGGTGATCCGGATGGCGTGGAGGCAGGCGGGAAACATCCCAGCGGGCTCAGGAGACGCGCGTCAGCGCCCTGGCCGGGCGACGGCGGGGCGGAGACGGCGCGTGACGGCCACCGGACGACCGGTGGCTAGCGTCTTGATGCCTCGGGGCTGGACATGACGGTCAATATAGCAAGCCGATCAGCGGTCCCCGACGCCATGGCAAGGCGATCAGCGGCAGGATGTACCCCATCAGCGGTCCCTGACGCCCTGGACGTACTCCATCGCCCGGACGAAGACCGGATCGCTCAGCCGCCGCGTCATCTCCTCCGCCGAGACCTCCTCCACGCGGGACTGGATCCACCACAGGTTCCCGAACGGGTCGCGCACCCGTCCCACCCGGTCGCCCCAGTACAGGTGGGTGACCTCGGTGTGCGAGGTCCCGCCCGCCGCGACGGCCTGCCGGTGGGTGGCGTCGGCGTCGGGGACGTACAGGCGCAGGAAGGCGGGGGTGGGTTCCGCGTCCTGCGCGGCGTCGAAGAGCATCACGATCGCGTTGCCGATGCGGACCTCCGCGTGCCCGATCCGTCCTTCCGCGTCGGTCACGCGGCCCAGCTCGACGGCGTCGAACGCGGCCTCCAGGTAGCCGATGATCCCGGCGGTGTCCTGGGAGATGATCCACGGCGTGACGGTGGTGTATCCCTCGGGGATGGGGTTGACGGTCATGATTTCTCCTTTTGGAAGGGCGATGACGGCCACGTTAGGAGCGCAGTAGGTCAGGACTTGTCCTACATGTCGGGCATTCTGGGATTCATGAGCGAGTCCCGCCTGCTGGCCCTGCTGTCGCTGCTCCAGACCCCGCGCGAGTGGCCAGGCGGCGAGCTGGCCGAGCGCCTGGGAGTCAGCCGCCGCACCGTGCGCCGCGACGTCGAACGGCTGCGCGACCTCGGCTATCCGGTCGAGGCCACCATGGGCTCCACCGGGGGCTACCGGCTGGTGGCGGGGACGGCGATGCCGCCGCTGCTGCTGGACGACGAGGAGGCGGTGGCCATCACGGTCGGCCTGTCCACCGCGGCCAGGCAGCCGGTACGGGGCATCGAGGAGGCCTCGGTACGGGCCCTGGCCAAGCTGGAGCAGGTGCTGCCCGCCCGGCTGCGCCACCGGGTCAGGTCACTGGGCGGCGCCACCGAGCCCATGCCAGGGCTCGACGGGCCGCGGCTCGACCCCGGGCTGCTCGCCACGCTGGCGATGGCGGTGCAGGGAGGAGAACGGGTGCGGTTCGCGTACCGGGCGAACGACGGGAAGGTGAGCGGGCGGCTGGTCGATCCGCACCGCCTGGTGGCGGCCGGGCGGCGCTGGTATCTGCTCGGGCACGACCTCGACCGCGACGACTGGCGGATCTTCCGCCTCGACCGTGTCAGCGAGCTCCTGGCCACGGGCGCCAGGATCGTGCCGCGCGAGCCGCCGGGCGGTGACGCGGCGGCCTACGTGGCCGAGCGGCTGTATTCGGCGGAGCCCACGTACGAGGCCGTCGTCACGCTGCGCCGCTCCGTGACGGAGCCGGTCAGGGCGCTGGGCGAGGTGACCCCGCTGGGCGAGGGCGCCTGCCGGGTGCACATGCATGCCGACACCCTCGACTGGCTGGCCTTCCGGCTGCTGGCGCTGGGCTGCGAGTTCGAGGTGCACGACCCGCCCGAGCTCGTCGCCCGCCTGCGCACGCTGGCCGGGCGGCTCACGCGGGCGGCGGGGTAGCCCTGGCCAGGAAGTCCAGCACCACAGGGCTCGCGACCTCGCGGAACTCCTCGAAGTACGCGTGCCGCGCCCCCTCGATCATCCGCAGCTCGGCCCCGGGGATGCGGCCGGCCAGCAGCGGGGCGTTGGCCGCCGGGTTGAGCAGGTCGTCGGTGCCGTGCACGACCAGCGTGGGCGCGGTGATGGAAGGCAGCACGTCCCAGCTGTCATGGGCGGCGCTGGCGGCCAGGTGGCGGCGGCGGGCGTGGGCGGGCAGGGCGGGATCGCCGAGAGTGACGTGGGGGCCGGGGTGGGTGGCCAGCCAGGCGGGGGTGTACATCAGCTCACGCAGCGCCTGCTCGGCGGCGGCCCGGTCGGGCTGGGCCAGCGACTTGCGTACGTCGTTGCTCCGCTCGATCCCGTGGGCGCCGCCCGGCGAGGTGCAGCCGAGCACCAGCGCGCCGACCCGGGCGGGGTGGTCGGCCGCCAGCCACTGGGCCACCCGCCCGCCCATCGACGTGCCGTAGACGTGCGCCCGCGCAAGACCCAGCTCGTCGAGCACGGCCAGCACGTCGGAGACGAAGCCGCGGGTGCTGTAGGGCTCGTCGGGCTTGTCGCTGCCGCCCGTGCCCCGGTAGTCGAAGGTGACGCACCGATAGGTCGCATCGAAGTCGGCGCGTACGGGGCCCCACCAGCGGTGGTCGTTGGCCTGGCCCTGCAGCAGCACGAGGGGCGGCCCGGCACCGGTGACCTGGTAGAGCAGCTTCACACCGTCGGGGGCGGTCGCGTATGGCACGCCTCCAAGAGTGCCCTACACGGTGACAAGGAAAAAACTCGGGGGGATGATGTCCGGAACGCCGCCCCGGCTCCGACGTACCGGTCGAAAGGACACGACGGAAAGGACTCAGACGATGAAGTACATGATTCTTTCGTACGCCTCCCAGCGCGACTACGACGAGATGACCGGCAAGGACACGGGAGGGGTCGTCTGGAAGCCCGAGGACATGGCGGCCATGTACGAGTTCATGACCACCGTGAACAAGGAGCTGGAGGAGGCCGGGGAACTGGTCGAGACCCGCGGCCTGGCCGCTCCCGTGCACACCCGCAGGGCCGGCGTCCGCGGCGGCGTCCCGTTCGTCACCGACGGGCCCTACGCCGAGACGCAGGAGGTGTTGGCCGGCTACTGGGTGGTGGAGTGCGAGAGCTTCGACCGGGCCACCGAGATCGCCGTCCGCCTGGGGCAGTGCCCGATGCCGGGCAACGGTGACGGGTACGCCGACATCCGGCCGATCACCGACTCGGTCGAGGACCTCGGGTTCTGAGCGCGATGGTCGAGGGCCTGCTGCGTGAGCTGACGCCGCAGGTTCTCGGCGCGCTCGTACGCCGGTACGGGCACTTCGCCATCGCCGAGGACGCGGTGCAGGAGGCGCTGCTCGCCGCCGCCGGACAGTGGCCGGAGGAAGGGCTGCCGGACGATCCGCGCGCCTGGCTGATCACGGTGGCCGCGCGCCGCCTGACCGACCTGCTCCGTGCCGAGCAGGCGCGCCGGCGCCGCGAGGACGACGCCGCCGCGCGGACCCTGCCGGGTGACTGGCTCGCGCCCGCCGCCGACCAGCCGCTCGCCGCCTCGGACGACACGCTGGTGCTGCTGTTCATGTGCTGCCATCCGTCGCTGTCGCCGACCTCGCAGATCGCGCTGACGCTGCGCGCGGTCGGCGGGCTGAGCACCGCGGAGATCGCCCGCGCGTTCCTGGTGCCCGAGAGCACGATGACGCGCCGCATCACGCGGGCCAAGCAGTCGGTCAGGGACAGCGGCCTGCCGTTCCGCCTGCCGCGCCCGGACGAGCGCGCCGAGCGGCTGGCCGCGGTGCTGCACGTGCTCTACCTGATCTTCAACGAGGGGTACGCCAGCACGTCGGGGCCCGACCTGCAGCGCGCCGAGCTGGCGGCTGAGGCGATCAGGCTGGCCCGCATGGTGCACCGGCTGCTGCCCGACGACGGGGAGGCGGCCGGCCTGCTCGCGCTGATGCTGCTCACCGACGCCCGCCGCCCGGCGCGGACGGCTCCCGACGGGGCGCTGATCCCGATGGCCGAGCAGGATCGCAGCCGGTGGAACGCGGACTTCATCGCCGAGGGCGTGGCCCTGATCACCGCCGCACTGCCGCGCGGGCGGCCGGGGCCGTACCAGTTGCAGGCGGCCATCGCGGCTCTGCACGACGAGGCGCCCACGGCGGAGGAGACCGACTGGCCGCAGATCGCGGCGCTGTACGAGCTGCTGCTGCGCATCTCCGACAACCCCATCGTGGCGCTCAACCAGGCCGTGGCGGTGGCCATGGCCACGGGCCCCGAGGCCGGTCTCGATCTGCTCGAACGCCTCCGCGACGACGACCGGGTGTCCGGCGACCACCGGCTGAGCGCCGTGCGCGGGCACCTGCTGGAGATGTCGGGGGACCTGGCGGGGGCGCGGCGGGCGTACGACGAGGCGGCAGGACGCGCCATGAGCCTGCCCCAGCAGCGCTATCTGCGTGCCAGGGCGGCTCGGCTGTTGACGGAGTGAGTACTCACTCCGTACAGTGAAGCGCATGACGGATGCGACGAGCCGGCGGCGAGCGCCGGCGATGAGCCCGGAGCTGCGCCGCGAGATGATCGTCCGCGCCGCTCTGCCCCTGGCGGTCGAATACGGCACGTCCGTGACCACCGCCCAGATCGCCCGCGCCGCGGGCATCGGCGAAGGCACGATCTTCCGGGCCTTCGGCGACAAGGACGCGCTGCTGGCCGCGTGCATGGCCGAGGCGGCCCGGCCGGACGACACGCTCGCCCACGTGGGGGCGATCTCGCTGGAGCTGCCGCTGGCCGAGCGGCTGATCGAGGCGTCGGAGGCGCTGCGCGGCTACCTGTCGCGGATGGGTGCGGTGGCCGGCGCCCTCGCGGCCTCGGGCGGCCTGCGCCGCGAGCCTCCCTCGGAGGGTTCTTCAGAAGGCGCGGCGGAGAACAGGAGACGGGCGCTGAACGGGCGGGAGGCCTCGATGGCGGCCACCCGCGAGGTCCTGGCGGGCCTGTTCGAACCCGAACGCGACCGGCTCAGGCTGGACCCCGAACGGCTCGCCGAGGCGTTCCAGTTCATGACCATGGCCTCGGGGCGCGGCGTCACCCCGCTCACCTCGGCCGAATTGGTGGAGTTGTTCCTGCACGGCGCCTACGCCGGCGGCCCCGCGGAAAATTGATCGGCGTGGACGGGGAATGCCCGGGCCCCGGGTGTGGTTACATGAATCGTGGCCGGTGTGCCCAGTGTCCCCGGGCCTCACCTATTGCCTTCGCGGACTACCGTTCGGCTGGAGCCGCGTTGTGCCTTTCGCCGAGAGGCGACACGCACACCGGTACGCACTCGTCGGGCGCCCGCCCTCCCCGGAGGGCGGGCGCTCACGTGTGTCAGGTCTTCTCCCAGTACGGATCCGTGATGCCGCCGGGGGAGGCCAGCGCCTCCGAATCGATCCCGGTCAGCCTGGCCCCCGCCTGGTAGGCGCTGTCGAGGAACTCCAGCACCGCGCCCACGGGGTCCTCCATGGCCCGTACGTCGTCGTAACGCAGCACGGCCAGATGGCTGCCCCGCGCCGCGACCCACTCGGCCTGCCCGGGACGCAGCGGCTCCCGTTCCAGGCCCTCGGGTTCCGGCGCGGTGTAGGAGTAGAACGCCGGCCACGGCCGTTCCTTGTCGCCGAACCAGAACCCCGAGCTGATCACCTCCCAGCTGTACGCCTCCCGCGTGACCGGATCGGCCTGCGGCGAGACCTTGACCACGCGCCCGGTGAACCGGGTGACCGCGATGTCGAAGGTGTGCCAGAAGTGGTGCACCGGGCTCGTCTTGCCGGCGAAGTCGGCCGCGAAGCGGTCGAGGAGCTGCACGACCTGCGACAGGATCCGCCAGTAGCGGTTGAGCAGGACGGGGTCGTAGCGCGCGTGCAGGGTGTCCTCGGGGAACGGCGTGTCGTCGCCCAGGTCGAACGGCACCGCCCAGATCTCGGGCCGGATCCCCAGCCCCGCCAGGGTCTCGAAGAGCCGGTCGTGGAACGAGGCCACCGACCTGCCGATCAGGCTGAACTCGGCGCTGCGCCCGTCGAAGACGTCCACCACCAGCCGGTGGCGGACGAGGTCGAAGTCGATGCAGAACAGCGGCTGCTCGCCCAGCCCGCCCATCGGGCGCGTGGTGAGCCCGCGCCCGGTCGGGTGGAACGGGACCTGCCACCAGTGGTTGCGCCGGTTGCTCGACGCGAGCCGGATCTTCCCTACGATCTGCGCGAATCGGTGAAAGGTCTCTTTGGCCTCTGTCCACTCCGCGAGCGGCATGGCCGGGAACAGCTCCATGACGGCCCCCCTCCGACTAGAGCATTTCCCCGCAATCGTAACTACCCTCAGTATTCGCTCAACTCCCAGGGGTCGTGAGCGGAGAAGACCTCGACCCCGTGGTCGTGCTTGAGCGAGCGCAGCACCGCCTGGCTCGACACCCTGCGCTCCTCGTCCACCTGGGCGCTCAGCTGCACGATGTCCATCAGCGGATGGGGGCGCGGCGCCCGCTCCAGCTCGCCGCTGTAGAAGTAGGCGTCGCCCGCGTGCAGCAGCCAGCGGTCGCCGTCCCTGACCGCCACACCGGCGTGACCCCTGGTGTGCCCGTCGAGCGGCACCAGCAGGAAGTCCTCCTCGGGCAGGCCCGCCAGCGGCCGCACGCCGTCCACGCCCAGCCACCGGGTGCCCGTGTCCGGATAGGTCTCCCAGCGGGGCCCGTGCTCCCAGTGGGAGGGCCGGTAGCGGCGGTTGGGCGCCTGGGCCAGCGCGTCCTTCAGCTCGGCCTCGGTGACGTGCACCCTGGCCTGGGGAAAGTCGGGCAGGCCGCCGCTGTGGTCCACGTCGAGGTGGGTGAGCACGATGTGGCGTACGTCGGAGGGATCGTATCCGAGCGCCGCCACCTGGCGTACGGCCGTCTCCTCCGGGACCAGCGCCGGCTCGACCAACTCCCGCCACTCACGGTCGAGGCTCTCGCCCGGCTCGGCCACGTCGTGCAGGCCCAGCCCGGCCTCCACCAGCACGAGGCCGGCGGCCGGGGTCTCGACGAGCAACGCGTGGCACACCGCCGGCGCCGAGGGCCGGCCGTCGGGGGAGTCGATCTCGCGCATGGAACCGAGGTTCAGATGGTGGATTCGCATGGCGAATAGACTGCGACTTGAACCGCGGTTCAAGTCAAGGGGAGTGCCAGGGTCGTGGACGACGGACTGATCGACATCGGCGAGGTGGCGGAGCGGAGCGGGCTGGCCGCTTCCGCGCTGCGGTTCTACGAGCGCAAGGGGCTCATCCAGGCCGAGGGGCGCAACGGGCTGCGCCGCGCGTACCGGCCGGAGACGCTGGAGCGCCTGGCGCTGATCACCTGTGCCCGCGACGCGGGATTCACGCTCACCGAGATCGCCGCCTTCCTGCGCGCGCGGCCGTCCGACGCGGTGCTGCGCGAGCAGCTGGCGGCCAGGGAGCGGGCGGTGACCGGGCGGATCGCGCAGCTCACCCGGCTGCGCGACAGCCTGCGCCACGCGGCCGTCTGCGAGCACGACCCGCTGGTCGACTGCCCCGACTTCAAGCGGGCCCTCGGACGGGTCCCGCAGGGGTGAAGCCCCATGGCCCGAGCCTGGTCGGGAGCCCGGGCCACCGGGGTCCGTACGTACGCTGTCAGGCGGAGCTGACGTACTTCCTGGGGCGCAGGGCGTGGGCCCGGAGCGCCGCCAGGGCCGCGAGCTGACCGGGCCGGTCCATCCGCACCGCCAGCTCGTCACTGAAGGCCAGCCCCAGCGCCGTGAGCTGCGCCACCAGGTCGGTCACCGGCCGGGCCACGTCCTCCAGGCTCGTCGCCGGATGCCAGCCCTCGCCGCCCACGACCTCGGCCACCCGCTCGCGCAACTGGCCTGGCGACATCAGCGTGCCGTCGGCCAGCAGCATGAGCGCGGCCTCCCTGGCCGACACCTCGAACTCGTGCTCACCCCTGGCCAGCAGCAGCCTGGTGACCGCCTTCCACATGGCCGACTTCGACTTCAGCAGCCGCATACCGTAGTCGGTGATGGCGAGCCTGGCGCCGTCGCGCCTGATCGCGCCGAGCTCCCGCTCGGCCAGGTCGCGCAGCCGCAGCGCCTCGGGCGACGGCGCCAGCCGCAGCGGCAGGCTCTCACCCGAGGCCGCCAGCGTCAGCAGCCCGTGCAGCGCGGGCAGGGGTTGCGGGGACACGGGCGCGTGCAGACGCACCTCGAACGGCTGCGCCAGCTCCCGCCTGGCCGGGCCACGGCCGAGCACCCAGCGGTTGAGGCGCTCGCCGTGCACCCGGTTGAGCCAGCTGTCGCCGCCCAGGTCGGTGCGGGGCTCGGTGAGCCAGCGCCGGGTCAGGGCGGCGCGGTCGGTGGTCTCGCCGGCCACGATGGCCAGTTCGAGGGCGGCGGAGCAGGCGAGGTGGGCGCCCAGCTCCTCCGGGCCCATGATCATGCTCCACTGCAGCTCGGGCACGTCGGGCGGGAGCACGCCCGTGGCCTCCAGTGCCTGCTGGTAGGCGCTGGTGCCCGCGTCCTCGCCCTCACGGGCGTAGGTGCGCAGGATCTGCAGGGTCGTAGGGGAGACGCACAGAGCGGCGTACCGCTCCATGCCGCCGAGCTGGAGCAGCCGCCCCAGCGAATGGGCCAGGCGCTCCTGGTCCGCGCCCGTCATCTGCGGGCCGACCTTGAGCGGCAACGTGTACCAGAGGAACTCGCAGACGTCGAGCTGGGTCACCGACTCGAGCGGCTCGCCACCCGTCAACCATTCGACGGCGGTCCTGGCCTCCTCGGCCAGATCCGGCTGAGATCGCTCCAACTCGGCGAGAAGGGCGGTGACATCCGGTGCACTCATGCCTCGAAGTTTGCCGTATCGACCCCGGACCTGACGATGACCGAAACCGGTGCGTATTGGGTCTTGCACAGCGACTACCTAAGAAACCCCTATTGAGCCGACTGTAACGTGATCATATCCACCCTTTTTCAAACAACATGCGGGCCTTCCAGTCCAGGTACGGGATCAGTTCGGCGGACAGGACGGGATGCAGCCACCAGAAGTTGATCAGGGCGAGCAGGGCGAACGCGCCGACGGCCGCCGCCCCGGCGGTGCGCCGCAGCGGCACCACGCCCTTGACCGTGGGCCTGGACGTCCCGATCAGCAGCCCGGCGCACAACGTGATCGCCAGCACCATGAACGGCACCATCGGGATGGCGTAGAACAGGAACATCGTGCGATTGTCGGCGATGGCGAAGTAGAACCACGGCAGCCAGCCCATCGCGTACGCCAGCAGCACGGCCCCCGCCCGCCAGTCGCGGGAGGAGAAGTACCAGGCGATCAGGGCCACGAGCGCGGCCACCGCGCCGAACCAGATCACCGGCGTGCCCACGCCGAGCACCGCCTCGGAGCAGTCTTTCACGCCGGGGCCGCAGACGTTCTGCCTGCCCTCGTAGTAGAAGGCGACGGGCCGTAGCAGCAGCGGCCACTGCCACGGCTCGGACATGTACGGATGAGACGTCTCAAGCCCGCTGTGGAAGGTGAAGACCTGCCACTGGTAGTGGACCCACGACCGCGTCGAGTCGAACAGGAAGAACAGCGGGTTGCCCGCGGAGGTGGCCTGGTCCCAGTTGCGGCCGTAGCCGGTCGCGTTGACGAACCAGCCCGCCCAGGTCGCCATGTAGGTCACGAACGGCACCACGACGAAGGCCAGGGCCCCCTGCGGCACGTCCTTGTTGAGCGCTCCCACGTAGGGCTTGCGCAGCCCGACCGCGCGGCGGGCGCCGAAGTCCCACAGCACCGACATGATCGCGAACGCCACCGCGAACGCCAGCCCCGACCACTTGACCGACATCGCGAAGGCCAGGCAGACCCCGGCCCCGATGCGCCACCACCTGATGCCGAGCGACGGGCCCAGCGTGGACATCGAGGTGCCGATCGGCGAGACCGGCGAGCGCTCGTACCAGGAGACGAGTTTCTCGCGTGCCTGGTCGCGGTCGACCACCAGGCAGGCGAACGCGGCCAGGACCCAGAACATCAGGAAGATGTCCAGCAGCGCGGTGCGGGAGAGCACGTAGTGCAGGCCGTCGAGCGCGAGCAGCAGGCCCGCGAAGCAGCCGAGCAGGGTCGAGCGGGTCATCCTGCGCGCGACCCTGGCGATGACGAGGATCGACAGCGTGCCGATCACGGCCGCGGCGAAGCGCCAGCCGAACGGGTTGAGCCCGAACAGCCACTCGCCCACGCCGATCATCCACTTGCCCAGCGGCGGGTGCACGACGTAGGAGGCGCACTTGTCCAGCTCCGCCGGCGAGCACGCCTGCCAGACGTCGGTGTTGCCGGCCATGATCGCCTTGTCGGCGTCCTTGATGGTGACCTTCTCCACGCCGTGCGTGATCAGCGAGAAGGCGTCCTTCATGTAGTACGTCTCGTCGAACACCACGGACTTGGGATGGCCGAGCTGGAGGAAACGCAGGACACCGCCGAAGACCATGACGAGAATCGGCCCGATCCACCCCCACAGCACGCTGCCGCGCATGGGGGGAAGGACCCGATCGCGTACGGACCGAGTCTCGGGCTGGCTGTCGCCGGCCTCCGGGCTCTCGTAGGCCTGGTACGGGGAATCGGTCACCGCCATTCGGACATCGTACGGGCCCCAGAGCGGTGGTTACCCAAGAAACACCGTCTAATTGGGATGCCCTGCCACAATGGTCAGGTGACTGGGAACGGCAGGTTGGTGCTGGCAGGGGCCCCCATAGGCCAGGCGGGTGACGTCTCGCCCCGGCTGCGTGAGGCGCTGGCGGGCGCCGACGTGGTGGCGGCCGAGGACACCAGGCGGCTGCGCAGGCTCGCCGCCGACCTCGGCGTCGAGATCACCGGCCGGGTGGTGTCCTACTACGACCAGAACGAGGCCGCGCGCGCCCAGGAGCTGGTGGAGGCGCTCAAGGAGGGCCGCACGGTCGTCGTGATCACCGACGCGGGCATGCCGGGCGTGTCGGACCCCGGCTACCGCCTGACGAGCCTGGCGGTCGAGGCGGGCGTCCAGGTCACCGCGCTGCCGGGGCCGAGCGCCGTCACCACCGCGCTGGCCGTGTCCGGCCTGGCCAGCGACCGGTTCTGCTTCGAGGGCTTCCCGCCGCGCAAGACCGGCGAGCGGGACCGGCGGCTCGGGGCGCTGGCAGAAGAGGAGCGCACGATGGTCTTCTTCGAGGCGCCGCACCGGCTGGCGAGCTCGCTGGAGGCGATGGCGCGGGCGTTCGGGCCCGACCGGCGGGCGGCGGTGTGCCGCGAGCTCACCAAGACCTACGAGGAGGTCCGCAGGGGCGGTCTCGGCGAGCTGGCCGAGTGGGCGGCCAAGGGCGTCAAGGGCGAGATCACGATCGTGGTCGCGGGACACGTACCCGGCGAGGCCGAGCAGGACATGGACGCGCTCATCGCGGAGGTCGCCCGCCGGGTCGCCGAGGGGGAGCAGCGCAGCCAGGCGGTCGCCGCCGTGGCCAAGGGGGCGGGGGTGCCGAGACGAGAGCTGTACGACCTGGTTCACAGGCGAACCGCCACGCCATAGGGTGCGCAACGTGAGCAACTGGGGGGTGTCGGCACGGCGGCTCGTCCCGCCCATGCAGGGCTCGGCGCTGGTGGGCTGGCTCGGCCCGATCGCGGTTGCGATCTTCGGCGGTCTCCTGCGTTTCGTCAGGCTCGGCGAGCCCAAGGCGGTCGTCTTCGACGAGACCTACTACGTCAAGGACGCCTACTCGCTGATGATCCACGGCGTCGAGCGGACCATGCTCGGCGACGCGAAGAACCCCGTTGCCGACCGGCGCCTGATCGCCGGCAACCTGGACGTCTTCCAGCAGTGCGCCCAGCCGGTCGACTGCGCCTCCTTCGTGGCCCACCCGCCGCTCGGCAAGTGGATGATCGCGGCGGGCGAGTGGCTGTTCGGGATGAACCCCTTCGGCTGGCGTTTCGCCGCGGCCCTGGTCGGCACGCTGTCCATCCTCGTCCTGGCCAGGGTGGCGCGCAGGATGACCCGCTCGACGCTCCTCGGCTGCCTGGGCGGGCTGCTGCTGGCGCTCGACGGCCTGCACCTGGTGCTGTCGCGCACGGCCCTGCTGGACATCTTCCTGATGTTCTGGGTGCTCGCGGGGCTCGCCTGCCTGGTGGCCGACCGCGACCGGGCCCGCGAGAAGCTGGTCGCCTGGTACGAACGCTCGCCGGTCACCGCGCTCGGCCCGCGCCTCGGGTGGCGGCCGTGGCGGCTGGCCGCCGGGATCTGCCTGGGGGCGGCGTGCGCGGTCAAGTGGTCGGGGATCTTCTTCCTGCTCGGCTTCGCCGTCATGTCGGTCTTGTGGGACATGGGCGCCAGGCGGGCGGTGGGGCTGCGCGAGCCGTACCGGGGGGCGCTGACGTACGACCTGCCCGGGGCGGCGGGGGCGATGGCGCTCGCGCCCGCGGTGACGTTCCTGGCGTCGTGGACCGGCTGGTTCGTCACCGCCGGCGGCTACGGCCGCAACTGGGAGCAGGCCACCTCCTCGGGGCCGCTGTTCTTCGTCGTCGACTCGGTGCGGTCGTGGCTGCGCTACCAGCAGCAGGTGCTCGGCTACCACAGCGGCCTGGACGACTATCACCCGTACATGTCGGAGCCGTGGCAGTGGCCGGTGCTCTTACGCCCGGTCTCCTTCCACTACCCGACGAACCTGCCGTCCTCCGCCTGCGGCGCCGACAAGTGCGCGCAGGCCGTGCTCGGGGTCGGCACCCCCGCGCTCTGGTACGCCGCCGCCATCGCCCTCGTCGGCCTCGTCGCCTGGTACGTCGCCACCCGCGACTGGCGGGCCGGGGCCGTGCTGCTGACCTACGGGGTGGGCTGGCTGCCGTGGTTCTACTACGCCATCGCCGACAACCGCACGATGTACCTGTTCTACATGATCCCCGTGGTGCCGTTCATGGTGCTGGCGCTGGTGCTCATGGCGGGGCTGATCCTCGGGCCGCAGGACGCCCCGGCCGCCCGGCGGGCGATCGGGGCGGCGGTCGTGGGGGCCTACGCGCTCGTCGTGCTGGTCAACTTCTGGTGGCTCTATCCGGTGCTGGCGGCCGAGACGATCACGCAGGCACAGTGGTGGACTCGGATGCTCCTGAGCTCTTGGGTGACCGCCGCGCCCAAGTGACGCCCCTGCGCAGCGTGATCGCCGCCGCGACGCAGGCCAACGGGACGGCGGGCAGGACGTACCGGTAGTCGAACTCCGCCGTCGCCGCCGGGGCCAGCAGCAGCCCCACCGCCCCCAGCCAGGGCAGCACCACCGGGCCGCCGAACTTGCGCCAGCGCACCACGACGCCGTACAAGCCGATCAGCAGGATGCCGCCGAGCATGATGCCGCGCAGGTAGAACACCTTCTGGTAGCCGCTCATGATGCCGGCCCACGGCTGCACGATCCTGGTCTCCGGCGGGCCCTGCTCGTAGCTGAACGCGTCGGTGTCGGTGCGCCCGCCCGCGTACGACGACCATCTCGGCAGCCGCTTGGGCTGGCCGTTCTCGTCGAGCGGGACGTACGGCTTGAACTCGTACATGTTGTACGTCGACTCGTCCGGGAAACGCGGCCGCGACCAGTGGAAGGAGCGGAAGAAGTCGCGCGCCACCACCTGCAGGTAGTCGCCGGGCTGCGACAGGATCGCCTTGGTGGCGAACGCGCTGGCGGCGTCGTTGGTGATCTCGCTCCACTTCTTGTTGATGCCCCACCGGTGCAGCACCTCGCCGGTGCCGGTGCCGTCGCCGTTGCCCTGGCCCCACAGGTACCACTGGGCGTAGTCCTTGCGCTGGTTGACCGGGTCGTTGATGCACAGCAGCAGCAGCTGGACCTCTTTGTACTTGTCGATGTCCATCTTGTTGCAGTCGGCGAAGATGGCCGTGCGCATGTAGAGGATGAGGCCGTCGCTGTTGGTCATCGCGAACTTGCCGTACGCGGAGGCGAACCAGCCCATGTACGCCATCACCGGGATCGCGCAGGCGGTGATCAGCGCCGTGACGGTACGCCAGCCGGCCCGCTTGACCAGCAGGTAGAGCACGACGAGGGCCAGGACCGGCAGCCCGATCGAGCGCGTCAGCCAGGTCATCGCCAGCAGCAGGCCGACGACCGCGCCCGCCTGCCAGGTGAGCCGCCGCTTCCACAGCACCATCGTGATCACGCCGACCACGAGCAGCATGAACAGCGTGTCGGACATCACCATCTGTTCGAGCTGGATCTGGTAGGCGTCGAACAGCACCGGCGCCGCCGCCAGCGTGGCCCCCCACTTCGGCAGCCTGAACTTGATCCGCAGCAGCGCGTAGATCAGGCAGGCCGTGGCCAGGCCCATCAGGTGCTGGGTGAAGATCACCAGGCTGAAGCTGTGGAACGGCTTGAGCAGCATCAGCCAGGTGCTGTAGCCGTCGGGCCTGATCGGGTGGGGCCGCGGGTGCAGCGCCACCGAGACGTACTCGTAGGAGTCGTTGAACCACATCGCCGGGCCGTAGCCGAGCATGGTGATGAGCCGCAGCACGGCGCCGACGCCGAAGGCCGCGGCGAACACCCGATGCCTGCCCAACATCGACAGCGCGCGCGCTATCCGACCAGGGGCGGAGTGGTCCACAGGGGTAATCTCCGCGACGCTCACCATGTTGTAAAGAATGCCAGTCGTTTTCAGGTCCGTGCCCGAGCATGGTCGTCTTCAGGGCATGATGGTTCACTGGAAGAGCCTTAACTGAAGGGTAGACACGTGGAACTGACGGTGGTCATGCCCTGCCTCAACGAGGCGGAGACCGTGGAAGTCTGTGTACGCAAGGCGTTGGCGTGCATGGAGGAGCATGGCATCGAGGGCGAGGTCCTGATCGCCGACAACGGCAGCACGGACGGCTCGCAGCAGCTGGCCCGCGATGCCGGGGCCCGCGTGGTCCACGTGGACGAGAAGGGCTACGGCAACGCCCTCATGGGCGGCATCAGGGCCGCCCGCGGCAAATACGTCATCATGGGCGACGCCGACGACTCCTATGACTTCACCGCGCTGCTGCCGTTCGTGGAGCAGTTGCGTGACGGCGCCGACCTGGTGATGGGCAACCGTTTCCGCGGCGGCATCGCCCCTGGCGCCATGCCGCCGTTGCACCGCTACCTGGGCAACCCGGTGCTGTCGTTCATCGGGCGGCTGTTCTTCCCATCGGCGATCAAGGACTTCCACTGCGGCCTGCGCGGCTTCAGGCGCGACTCGATCCTGCGGCTGCAACTGCAGACCGGTGGCATGGAGTTCGCCTCGGAGATGGTGGTCCGCTCGACGCTGGCCGGCCTCGACGTACGCGAGGTGCCGACCACGCTCGCCCCCGACGGCCGCTCCCGCCCGCCGCACCTGCGCTCGTGGCGCGACGGCTGGCGCCACCTGCGCTTCCTGCTCCTCTACAGCCCGAAGTGGCTGTTCTTCTACCCCGGCGTGCTGATGATGGTCATCGGCCTGGTCGCCGGCACGGCGCTGACCTTCGGCCCGGTCGAGATCGGCGAGCTCGCCTTCGACGTCGACACCCTGGTCGGCTCGTCCGCCCTGGTGGTGATCGGCTTCCAGGCGGCGTTGTTCGCGGTGTTCACCAAGGTCTACGCGGCCGAGGAGGGCTTCCTGCCGGAGTCGCCGCGCATCCGCAGGCTGATCGACATCGTCAGCCTGGAGAAGGGCCTCGTGGTGGGCGGGCTGCTGGCGCTGGCCGGTCTGATCGGCCTGGTCATGTCGCTGGTGCACTGGCAGGTGCGCAGCTTCGGCGAGCTCGACCCGCGCGAGTCGCTGCGCATCGTGGTGCCGTCGGCGACGGCGCTCGTCATGAGCTTCCAGACGATCTTCGCGTCGCTGTTCATCAGCATTCTGGGCATCCGCCGTACGCGCGAGACGTTCATCGACAACGCGGCCCGCGCGGCCGAGGAGGCCGCCGAGGGCCTCGCGCTGGAAAAGGCCAAAGCGAAGAGCTGACCATCCTTTACGCGCTGCCGTGGCAGGCCACCCGCCGCACTCCGGCGGGCGGTCCTCCAGGGAAACGCCCGCTGACCCTTCACCGGCGCGCCGCCGCAACGGCGCGCCCCGTGGGCCGGGCGCCGTGGCCGGCGCGTAACAAACGATCATCACGGACCCCGTAGGCTTAGGACCATGTCCCAGCACATCTTGACCGCCGTCGCGTGGCCGTATGCCAACGGCCCCCGTCACATCGGGCACGTTTCCGGATTCGGAGTGCCGTCCGACGTCTTCAGCCGCTACCAGCGGATGGCGGGCAACAAGGTGCTGATGGTCTCCGGCACCGACGAGCACGGCACCCCGATCCAGGTTCAGGCCGACAAGGAGGGCGTGAGCGCCAGAGAGCTGGCCGACCGCTACAACCGCGTCATCGCCGAAGACCTGACCGGGCTCGGCCTGTCCTACGACCTGTTCACCCGCACGACGACGAAGAACCACTACGCCGTCACGCAGGAGATCTTCAAGGGCCTTTACAACAACGGCTATATCTTCCCCAAGACCACGATGGGCGCGATCTCGCCGTCCACCGGCCGCACCCTGCCCGACCGCTACATCGAGGGCACCTGCCCCATCTGCGGCTACGACGGGGCACGCGGCGACCAGTGCGACAACTGCGGCAACCAGCTCGACCCGATCCAGCTGATCAACCCCAAGAGCCGCATCAACGGCGAGACCCCGGTGTTCGCCGAGACCGAGCACTTCATGCTCGACCTGCCCGCCTTCGCCGAGGTGCTCGGCTCCTACCTGCAGTCCAAGCAGGGCGAGTGGCGGCCCAACGTGCTGAAGTTCGCCCTCAACCTGCTCGGCGACCTGCAGCCGCGGGCGATCAGCCGCGACCTCGACTGGGGCGTGCCGATCCCGCTCGACGGCTGGAGCGAGCAGCCCAACAAGCGGCTCTACGTGTGGTTCGACGCGGTCATCGGCTACCTGTCGGCCTCCATCGAGTGGGCCAGGCGCTCCGGCGACCCCGACGCCTGGCGTCAGTGGTGGCAGAATCCCGACGCCCGCGGCTACTACTTCATGGGCAAGGACAACATCGTCTTCCACGCCGAGATCTGGCCGGCGATGCTGTTCGGCTACAGCGGCATCGGCGCGCGCGACGGCTCGCCGGGCTCGCTCGGCGCGCTCGACGTGCCGTCCGAGGTGGTCTCCAGCGAGTTCCTGACCATGGAGGGCAAGAAGTTCTCCTCTTCCCGCCAGGTCGTCATCTACGTGCGCGACTTCCTGGCCCGCTACGACGCCGACGCGCTGCGCTACTACATCGCGGTGGCCGGGCCGGAAAACCAGGACACCGACTTCACCTGGCAGGAGTTCGTCAACCGCAACAACGGCGAGCTGGTCGCGGCCTGGGGCAACCTGGTCAACCGGTCGATCTCCATGGCCGCGAAGAACTTCGGGGCGGTGCCCGAGGCCGGCGACCTCACCGACGCCGACCGGGCGCTGCTGCAGCGCTCCCGCGACGCCTTCGCCCCGGTCGGGGCCGAGCTGGGCCGCTCGCGCTTCAAGAACGCCATCACCGAGGCGTTCGACGTCGTGCGCGAGGCCAACAAATACCTGGCCGATCAGGAGCCGTGGAAGCTCAAGGACGACCCCGAGCGGCAGAAGTCGATCCTGCACGTCGCGCTGCAGGTGGTCGACGACGCCAAGACGATGCTCACGCCGTTCCTGCCCGGATCGTCCAACAAGGTGTTCGCGATGCTGGGCGGCGAGGGCGTCTGGTCGGGCATGCCGGAGATCCGCGAGGTCGACGAGGACGGCGGCACCCCCTACCCGGTGATCACCGGCGAGTACGACGGGGCCGCCCGCTGGGAGCACCGGCCGATCAAGCCGGGCACGCCGCTCGCGCCGCCCGTGCCGCTGTTCAAGAAGCTCGACCCGAAGGTCGTCGACGAGGAGCTGGCCCGCCTGGGCCAGTGACCTCGAAGCCCGTGTAGTCCTTGAGCGCGATGGCGGAGGCGGTCTTCCTGGCCGACTTCGCCATCAGGCCCTTCCACGGCAGGTAGGGCAGCAGCCGGTAGTTCTGGTTGACGAACCAGGCCATGAACCTGCTCCGCGGCACCATGAACCCGGCGACGCCCTCGGCCGAACGGCCGCACCCCTCGGCGTAGCCGCGCACCTCGCGCTCGTAGGCGGCGAAGGCGGTGCGGTGGTCGGGGGCTGCGGCCAGCTCGCCCGCCAGCACGTACGCGCTCACCACGGCCAGCCCCGTTCCCATGCCCGACACCCGCGCGTGCAGGGCATGGACGCCGTCCTCCAGCGCCCGCTCCCCGTACAGCGCCTCGACGAGCCGATCGCGTCTCCCCGGGCCTGAGCAGCAGCAGCGCCGGCAACGCCCGCCGCGCCGGACCGCCCAGTGGCACCTCGCTCCCGTCGGCCCGCCACGCGCGGGTGGTGCCGAGGATGCCGTACCGCATGGGGGCTACTTTAGATGCCGTGACCAAGCTTCCCGCCGCCCCAGAGCCGCTCTCCGCACCCGTGTTCGACAGCCACTGCCACCTCGACATCATGGTCGGCAACCGGCAGGCGTCGTCCGGCGACCCGGTGGCGCAGGCCGCGCAGCAGGCGGCGGCGAGCGTGCGGAGCATCCTCGACGACGCGCGGGCCGTGGGCGTGACGCGGCTGGTCACGATCGGCTACGACCTGGCGTCGTCCCGCTGGAACGCGGAGGTGGCGGCCGGGCAGGAGGGCGTGTACGCGGGCGTGGCCATCCACCCCAACGAGGCCCACGCGTCCACGCCCGAGGTGCTGGCCGAGATCGAGGCCCTGGCTGGGCAGGACGCGGTGCGCGCGGTGGGGGAGACGGGGCTCGACTACTACCGCGACTGGGCGAGCAAGGACGACCAGCACGCGAGTTTCCTGGCGCACATCGAGATCGCCAAGCGCACCGGCAAGGCGCTGGTGATCCACGACCGAGACGCGCACGACGACGTGCTCAAGGTGCTGGCCGCGGCCGGTGCTCCGGACAAGGTGGTGTTCCACAGCTTCTCCGGCGACGCCGAGATGGCGAAAAAGTGCTCCGAAGCCGGATATTTCATGTCTTTCTCCGGGCCGGTGACGTACAAGAACGCCTCCTACCTGCGCGAAGCCGCCGAGGTCGCGCCCGCCGAGCTCATGCTGGTCGAGACCGATGCCCCTTATCTGCCGCCCGTCCCGCACCGGGGCAAGCCCAACGCCCCCTACCTCATCCCGCTCACCCTGCGCTGCCTCGCCGAGGTCAAGAACGTCCATCCTGACCGGTTGTGCGAGGTGATCAGCGGCAACGGAGTCACGGTCTTCGGCGAGTGGTGACCATCTTTCGGTGAAGAAGCGGAGGCCGGCGCGCGCCCGCGGCTAGCGTTCTGGCGATCCTGCCCCGCTACCGGAGGTGGTTCGTGCGAGGTAAGAGGCGTGCGCCCCGTCCGTCGCTCCCGTGGCGCTCCCCATGGACGCCCGTCGTGTGCGTGGCCGGCGTGGTGGCCGCGAGCGCGCTCGTGGCGGTGTCGTTCCTCGTCAAAGAGGTCGTTCTGGTCGTGGACGGCGAGCGCAGGCCCGTCCACGCCTTCGCCGGCACCGTCGAAGGAGTGCTCGCCGCGGCGGGCGTCACGATGGCGTACGGCGACGTCGTCCATCCACCCGCCCAGGAGGAGGTGCGCGACGGCGCCACGATCGAGGTGCGCCGCGCCCGCCCCCTCACCCTGACCCTCGACGGCCACACGAGTAAGCACCTGGTCACCGCCTCGAACGTGGGCGAGGCCCTGGCCGAGCTCGACCTCACCCCCGCCGCCGGCCGGCTGTCGGCGCCGCCCGGCGACGCGGTGCCGCTGGAGGGGATGGAGCTCACGGTCTACACCAGGCGCAAGGTGTACGTGGTCGCGGGCACCACCCGGCTGACCTCGCGGACGACCGCCAGGACGGTGCGCCAGGTGCTCAGGCAGCAGCGCGTCGAGCTGCGCCGGGGCTATCACGTGGACCCGCCGCTGGACAGCTTTCCCGAGGACGGGACGGTCATCACGATCGTTCCGCCGCGTACCATCCAGATCGACCCCGCCACCGCCCGGCTCGACTGGCCTGCGCTGGCCGCGTGCGAGTCGCATGGGGATCCGGAGGCGTACAACCCTGACGGGCCCTATTACGGCATGTACCAGTTCAGCCTGCCGATGTGGGAGGCCGTGGGCGGCATGGGGTTGCCGTCGACCTGGCCGGAGGACGAGCAGACCTATCGGGCGCAGGTGCTTTATCAGAAGGTGGGCGGCAGGTGGCACGGCCAGTGGCCCCACTGCGGCGCCCGCCTCTTCGGCCGGCCCACGGTCACAGCCCTGCGCCGCTGACGGATCTCATGAGCCGGTGCCGCGGATGCGGCGCCGAATCCGGCGAGCTGGCATGAAGACGGCGGATCCGACCGGCATGGAGACGGCGGATCCGAAACGCGTCCTGTGCGCCGGAGCCAAGACCATCGGCCCGGCGCTCCGGACCGTCAACCCGACACGGAGACCCCGAAGTCGGCGCCCTTGGCGGGCTGGAGCGGTTGCATGGTCTCGGCGTTGCGCCCGGCGACCGCGACCTTGCCGAACGGTCCACCGTCCGGCTGCCCCACGTACAGCCTGTTCCCGCTGAAGGTCACCGACCATCCGAACAGCCCGTCCCCGGTCGTCAGCTTCCGGTCCTCGGCCGTGTCCTTCCAGGACACCACCCGGACGCCGCCCCCGTAAGGAGCGCCGATCGCCAGCCGGCCGTCCGAGGAGGTGGCCATCGAGAACCCGAACGCCTGCTTGCCCTCCTGCGTCACCCTCCTGGTGGGCTTCCTGGCGGTGTCCAGCAGCTGCACGTACCCGGGGCCGGGCGAGCTGACCGCGTACCCGGAGCCCTCCGCGTAGGCGACGGCGTACCCGTACCGATCGCCCGACTCGGCGGTCGGCGAGTCCAGCTTCAGTGACGTCAGCCTCGGGGCCAGCACGTCGTCGATGAAGACGACGCAACCCGAGTCGATCTTGCCCTTCTCGATCTGCCGGCCCAGGCCGTCGTCGTTCTCGTACGGCACACCGACGACCAGCCCGTTCTTCGGCCCGATCGCCAGCGAATAGCCGAACTGGTCGCCCACCTCGCTGTTGCCGCGCACGTCCACGGACTCCTGGCTGATCCTGCGCAGGTCACCCGCACCCTTGCGCACGTAGACGGCGCCGACGTCCAGCATGTCGCCCTCGTCCTCGTACGGCGCCCCGATCGTGACCAGGTCGCCGCGCGCGGCCAGTGACCAGCCGAAGTGCGCGAACCGCTGCGGCTGAGGCGCGGCCAGCCGCTGCGGGGGAGTGGTGCCGCCGCCGTAGACGACGTACGCGGCCCCGGCGTCCTCGACACCGTCCACGTCCGCGTACGGGGCGCCGATCACCAGGTCGGCGCAGGTGTCGCCGTTGACCTGCGCCAGCCGGACGGACCAGCCGAACCCGTCGCCCTCGCTCAGCCCGGGCACGCTCACCGGCGTCACCTTGCCGGCGGACAGCACGTGCACGGCCCCCTTCCGGTCGTCGCCGAACGGGTCGCCCACCGCCACGTCGTCCACACCGTCACCGTCGAAGTCGGCGGCCCCGGTACAGGCCACGGCCTTCGTCGTAGAGGCTCTTGCCGTGGCGGCCATCGTGGCGGCCATCGTGGCGGCTATCGTGGCGGTTTTCGTCGTGACAGTCGCGGTCGTGGTGGCCGCCGTTGTGGCGGCGGCTGTTGTGGCGGCGGCTGGGACGCCGCTCGCCACGAGCATGAGTGCGGTGAGCGCGGATCCGATCATCACAGCGCCACCTCGATCTGCTGACCGTTCTCCAGCATGTTCGCCGTCATGCTCACCGGCTTGCGGTACGTCGCCAGGTCGAACACGAACGCGCTGTCCACCCGGGCCCCGGGCAGGATCGCCGGTGGCAGCGTGACGGGGATCGAGTCGTGCTCGCCACCCCGGTCGTCGACCATGGTGACCACGGGCTGGACCAGCACCCTGCGCTCGCCGCCCGGATTGAGCATCGTCCAGCGGATCACGCAGAGTTGTCCCTTGGTCGCGGTGATGCCCTCGTACTCCCTCAGCCCGCACTCCGGCGCCGCCGACACGATCGCGACCGGGTCGTCGAAGTTGGCGCCCAGAGCGAACCTGCGGCCCACGTCGTTCGGCTTGGCGCTGCCGACCACCTGGGTGGGGGTGCCCGGGGTTCCGGTGACGGCGGTGTTGCGCGCGGAGGTCACGATCAGCACCCCCGCCGTCACCACGATGGCCAGCACCGCCGCCGCTGCGGCGATGAGCCAGCGGGTGCCGGGCGTACGCGTACCGCCGATGGTGTCGGAATCGTCACCAGGCACGGCGGTTCTGACGCCGGGCTGGGTCTCGGTGCCCAGCGCGGCGCCCTGCGGTACGGCGACACCCTGCTCCGGCCGCCACCCCGGCCCCGAAGGCGCCCCGGGCCAGCCGGGACGGTCCTGCTGCGGCCCTGGTTGCAGGGGCCGCACCTGATCGGGGCGGTCCTGCTGCGGTCGCACCTGCTCAGGACCGCCCTGCTGCGGCCCTGGCTGCTGGAGACGGTTCGGCTGGGACCCCGGGGTGGACTGATCGGGCTGCTGGAGCCGTACCTGCTCGGTCGGGGCCTGCTGCGCCGCAGCCTGCTCGGGCTGTTGCCGCACGGGCGACGACGAGTCCGTCCGAGATCCGCCAGCCTGGGATCCGCCAGCCTGGGATCCGCCCGCCTGGGATCCGTCAGTCGGAGATTCGTCCGTCCCAGTTTTGTCCGTCCGCGGCGACGTACCGAAGCCGAACAGGGCGCGCAGCCGCCCCTGCCGCTCCGGAGGCCCCTGGTCGGGCACCTTCCAGCGAGCCAGCTCCTCCTTGGCCGCGTCCTCCTCGCGACGGGCCAGCTCCTCCGCCGACAAGCCACTGGGCGACGAGCCGTACGACGACCCCTGCGCAGGCCCGTACGACGACCCCGGAGACGACCCTTGAGACGGCCCGCCGGCCGACGGGAAGGACCCGGAAACGCCAGGGGACCCCGGCGCGCCAGGGACACCGGACGGCGAACTCGGCCCGGTCGCCGGATCCGCGGACCCCGGACCGCCAGCCCCGGTTCCAGCGGCCACCGACGACTCAGCGGCCGCAGGACCTCCGGCCATGGGACTCGCGGCTCGCTCCCCGGAAGGCGGCACACTGGGCACCCGCCCAGCAGCGTCACTCTGCCCTGCCCGCCCAGCGACATCCCCCTGCCCAGGCGCAGTCCCAGGAACCGGCCCCCGGCCCGTGGCATCGCTGGGAGGAGGCGTCGTGAAGGTGGCCGTGATGTCCGGCTCATCCACCACGTTCTGCGGCGGCTCCCACTCACTCAGCATCTCCGTCGCGACCAGAGTCGGCGGATCGGCCGCGGCAGCGACCGGCGCCGGCGCACTGCCACCGACCAGCGCGATCAGCAGATCCTGCGCGGTCGGACGCAGCGCGACGTCCATGGAGGTGGCCCGCCGGACGAGCTCGTCGAGCGGCGCGGGCAGCGCACCCAGGTCGGGCGGCGTGTTCAGCACGCGCGTGGCCAGCGTGATGGGGTCGCCGCGGCCGAACGGATGCCGTCCGTTTCCGGCGTAGGCCACCAGGCAGCCCCAGGCGAAGATGTCGGCCGCGGGGTTGACGACCTCACCGCGTACCTGCTCAGGAGCCCACCACCCCGGGCTGCCCAGCAACTCGCCGGACATCGTGAACCCGGTCTCCCGGTCGAGGGCCCTGGCGATGCCGAAGTCGATCACCCGCGGCCCCGACAGCGAGAGGATCACGTTCGCGGGCTTGAGGTCCCTGTGCACCAGCCCGGCCACGTGGATCGCCGCCAGCGCCGCCGCGACCCCCAGCGCGACGCCGTGCAGCGGCCCCGGGTCCAGAGCTCCGTAGGTCGTGATCTGGTCGGACAGCGGCGTGCCCGCGATGTACTCGGTCACCATGTACGGCCGGCCGTCCCCGGTGTTGCCGTTGTCCAGCACCTGGGCCGTACAGAAGGAGGCCACCCGCCGCGCGTTGTCGACCTCTGCGTGGAACCGCGCCGCGAACCCCTCCTGGTTGGCGAACTCCGCCTTCACCACCTTGAGCGCGACGAAACGCCCCGTCGGTGCCCGTGCGAGGAACACCGTCCCCATCCCGCCCTCGCCTAACCGGCCAAGCAGCCGGTACGGCCCGATCTCCCTTAAGTCGGTCGGCCGTAGCGGCGCGGCGCCCGTTGGCTCCATGAGGGACGTTCCTTCCTGTTCCACGCCATCCTCTCCTTTGGTCTCCCCATCCGCCATCACACGTTCTTCGATGCGAGAGACTGATTGGATGATGAGGCTGTTGGGCCCTGCAGAAATACGTATTTTGGCGAACAAGCTAGATCTTCGTCCCACAAAAAAACTAGGCCAGAACTTCGTGATCGACGCGGGGACCGTCCGGCGCATCGTCCGTGTGGCCGATCTCACCCCTGATGACGTGGTCATAGAGGTGGGCCCGGGGCTCGGCTCGCTCACCTTGGGGCTCCTGCCCGCGGCCGCTCACGTGGTCGCCGTCGAGATCGATCCGGTGCTGGCCGGTCAACTCCCCGTCACGGTGGCCGAACGCGACGCCGCCGACCGCCTCACGGTCGTCAACGCGGACGCCATGAAGATCACCCTGGACGACCTGTCCGGCCACGTGCCGACCGCACTGGTGGCCAACCTGCCGTACAACGTGGCCGTCCCGGTGCTGCTGCACCTCCTGCAGGTGCTCCCGTCCCTGCGCAAGGGCCTGGTGATGGTCCAGTCGGAAGTGGCCGACCGCCTCGCCGCGGGTCCCGGCTCGAAGGTGTACGGGGTGCCGTCGGTCAAGGCGGCCTGGTACGCGGACGTGCGCCGGGCGGGACCCGTGGGCCGCACGGTCTTCTGGCCCGTCCCCAACGTCGACTCGGGCCTCGTCTCCCTCCGGCGCCGCGACCCACCGCCCACGACGGCGACGCGCGAGGAGGTGTTCGAGGTGGTGGACGCGGCCTTCGCCCAACGCCGCAAAACCCTCCGCGCAGCCCTGTCCGGCTGGGCCGGCACCCCCGCAGACGCGGAACGCGCCCTGCGCGCAGCCGACGTGGACCCCTCGGCGCGGGGCGAACAACTAGACATCCACGCCTTCACCCGCATAGCCGAACACAGACCTTGACCCGCTGCCCTCACCCGGGGGCAGCCCTCACCCACCCCCCCATCACCAACACCCGCCGTTCCCCCCGACCACGAGGTAGCCCGTCACCAACGACGCCCGTCACCAACGACGCCCGTCACCAACGAGGCCCGCCACCTAGGACGTCCCACACCACCGACACCCACTCCGTTATCCACAACCCTTAACCCCCTCCCTCCTCTTTTCCACAGAACCGCGTTCGGCCGCTCCTCGTAACCCCGCATCCCCAGATCCTGGCCTCCCACCCCCGATAAACCGGAGGCCACCATGACCACCCGCATCACCTTCCTGCGGCTCGCCATCGGCGGAGCACTCCTCTCGGCACCCCTCACCACGCTGACCATCAACGCCACCCCCGCCCGAGCCACCCCCGTTCGAGCGACCCCCACCCCTTCACTCACCGACAAGCTCCCCAAACTCAAGGGCACTCTCACAAAGGGCCAGATAGCCGCAGCAGCGGCCCTGACCCAACTGGGCGTCTCCTTCTCCTGGGGCGGAGGCTCGACGAAGGGCCCAACCCTGGGGATAGGCAGAGGCGCCACCACCAGAGGCTTCGACTGCAGCGGCCTCACCCTCTACGCCTGGTCCAGAGCAGGCATAAGACTGAGCCACCACACAGCAGCCCAGTTCCGCCAGGGCCGCAAGATCCCTCTCAGGGCCCGCCGCACAGGCGACCTGCTCTTCTTCGGCGGCACCCCCGGCGCCCCCACCCACGTGGCCCTGTTCCTGACCGGAACCCTCATGATCCACGCCCCCAAGACAGGCGACGTGGTCAGAAAGGCCAACTTCAACACGCCCTACTTCCGCACCACCTACCGCGGCACCGTACGCCCAGGCTGACCCACCTCCCTCCGCCCCACCTGGACAACCGCCCCCACGCCGGCGAAGTCCCAGCCACCCACCCCACGCCCTCACGACCTCAACCCGAGTTTCCTGCCACGAACTCGCCCTGAGCCCCGCCCCTCACCGCCGTTCGTGACCTCAACTTGAGACCTCGCCCCTCACCACCATCCATAGCCGCAACCTGAGGCCCCGCACCCCACCGCCACCACCATCTCGCCTGTCATAGCCCTGAGCCCCGCACCACGTCCGCTGCCCACGGCCTCAACCAGAGACCCCAGAGACCCCGAGAGCTGCAGCCCCCCACCCAACGACCAGTCAGCCAACGAAACCTCGAACCAACCCCGTTGATGGCCCCTTCCCCCGCCCGAGGTGCGAAATGTTCGATACTCGGCTGCCACCACCCCGGAGAAGCAAGGCCGCACACGGAGATCCCGGAGACCCCGCAGCCTTCGCCCCCGACGACCGCTCAACGAACCTGACTCCCTAACCCCCGACCAACCCCCGGTTCACCCATGGATGAGGGGGGACTCAAGGGAACCCGGCAAATGCCCACCAACTTGACTCTCTGTGTTGAGAAGTCGGCCACTCGGGGAGTCATATTCCCAGAACCGCATGTCAGGGCAGCGCGCCCCGATAACATCGAGTGTCCTTGACCCCGGCAAGTGATGAGAGTGGCAGAAGATCGATGAGTTCGGTGACCGTGCGTGTGCCTGCGAAGGTCAACGTGCAGCTTTCTGTCGGCCCGCTCAGGGAAGATGGCTACCACGACCTGGTCAACGTCTTCCATGCCGTATCGATCTTCGATGAGGTCGTCGCGAAGGAGTCCGAGTCGATCACCGTCCAGGTGAACGGCAAGTGGTCCGACCAGGTGCCGACCGACGACAGCAACCTGGCCATCCGGGCTGCTCGCGCGCTCGCCAAACACGCGGGCCGCACCTACGGCGCCGACCTGATCATCCAGAAGGGCATCCCGGTCGCGGGTGGAATGGCGGGCGGCAGCGCCGACGCCGCCGGCGCGCTGGTGGCGTGCAACGAGCTCTGGGGGTTGGGGCTGCCCTTCGAGGACCTGATGGAGATCGCCGGAGACCTCGGCAGCGACGTCCCGTTCTCCCTGCTCGGCGGCACAGCGGTCGGCACGGGCCGCGGCGAGCAGCTGACCGAGCTGCCCACCGGTGGCGTGTTCCACTGGGTGTTCGCGCTGGCGAACGGCGGCCTCTCCACGGCCAGCGTCTACGCCGAATGCGACCGTCTCAGGAAGGCCTCGGCGGCCGAAGTCCCCTGGCCCCAGCTGAACGACTCCCTCATGGAGGCCCTCGGCACCGGCGACGCCTACGCCCTGGGCAACCACCTGAGCAACGACCTCCAGACCGCCACCCTCAACCTCCGCCCCGAGCTCGCCCCCACCCTCGACTCGGGCCGCCAGCACGGAGCCCTGGGCGCGATCGTCTCCGGCTCGGGCCCCACCTGCGCCTTCCTGGCCATCGACGCCACCCACGCCCGCGACCTGGCCCACAGCCTGACCACCACCGGCGCCGCCCACACCGCCGTAGCCGCCCACGGCCCGGTCCAGGGCGCCACCTTGCTCTGACCTCGCGACCAGCACACAACCCCAAGGAGCACCCTTTGAGGGGCCATGTGACTCTGTCGAGCCAAAACTCATTCACGGCATCGTTGATCCAAGCCCGCGGTCACGGCGCGGTACGTAGCGTCGAGCAGGATTACCGAATGTCACATAGTGAAGAGCTTCTTCGCCTGCACCTGTGATCACGTAACGCGGCCTGGGACACTGACGTCGTCACCACCTCGGCGGCAGCAGGTGAGGTTCGGTGCTGCTCTCGAACCGGTCCAGCGCAGCTAACCCGGTATCCCGGTCGATGGCGAAAGCAACCTTCTCCCAGCCGCGCCCACTAGTAAGCTGGCCGGCCACGCGAGCCATCTGTGTGACCGCACCGAGATAGTCCGCAAACCCTTCATATCTGCGAACATCCCACCGGATGATCGTCTCTCTTTGGTTGCGCGCCCGTTCAGTGCGGGATGTGAAAATGAACGACGCCGTTGCGCCGAGGACGACTCCTGCGAGGGTTAGTAGCTGAGTCCACACGCGCCGCCTGATCCGCCCCCTTCCTGTGAACGGTGGTTCTCCACGTCCGCCTCACTCGATCGTGAACAGATCGCCCGTACCCAGGGCCTCCGGGCCGCCGATACCCTGGGAAGGCCATGAATCTGGTCAACCTTGAGTCGGTCTCCCACGCTTACGGGCCCAAGCCTCTCCTGCACGACGTCTCCCTGGGCGTCGAAGCCGGAGAGCGCATCGGCGTGGTCGGGCGCAACGGCGGCGGTAAGACGACCCTGCTGTCGGTCATCGCGGGAGCCCTGCGTCCCGACAGCGGTCGCGTCACCCACAACCGGGGCCTACGGGTCGGGTTCCTGTCGCAGCAGGACGACCTCGACCCCGGCGTTCCGGTGCGCGAGCTCGTCCTGGGCGAGCTGGCCGAGCACGAGTGGGCGGGAGATCAGCGCGTACGCGAAATCCTGGCCAACCTGATCGGCGACCTCGACCTTGACGCCAGGGCCGCGGACCTGTCGGGCGGTGAGCGCAGGCGTACGGCGCTGGCCCGCCTGCTCATCGGCGACCACGACTTGATCATGCTCGACGAGCCCACCAACCACCTCGACATCGAGGCCATCGCGTGGCTGGCCGGGCACCTGGCGGGTCGGAAGAGCGCGCTGGTCGTGGTGACGCACGACCGCTGGTTCCTCGACGCCGTCTCCATGCGCACGTGGGAGGTCGTCGACGGGCGGGTCGAACGGTACGAGGGCGGATACGCCGCCTACGTGCTGGCCAAGGCCGAGCGGGCCCGGATCGCCCAGGCCGCGGAAGAGCGCCGCCAAAACCTCATGCGCAAAGAGATCGCCTGGCTGCGGCGCGGCCCGCCCGCACGTACGTCCAAGCCGAAGTTCCGCATCGACGCCGCACAGGCGCTGATCGCGAACGAGCCGCCGGCCCGCGAGACGGTGGAGCTGATGCGGTTCGCGGCGGCCAGGCTCGGCAAGACCGTCTACGACCTCGAAGACGTCACCCTGCACGCGGGCGGCCCCGGCAACGGGCCGCTGGTGCTCGACCGCCTTACGTGGCAGTTCGGCCCGGGGGACCGGATCGGGCTGATCGGCGTCAACGGCTCCGGCAAGTCGTCCGTGCTGCGGCTGCTCGCCGACACGATCAAGCCCGACTCGGGCCGCGTGACCAGGGGCAAGACCGTACGCCTGGCTCACCTGTCGCAGGAGCTGGCCGACCTCGACCTGACGCGGCGCGTGCTGGAGTCGGTCGAGGAGGTTCGCAAGTACCTCCAGCTGGGCAAGCGCGAGTGGACCGCGTCGCAGCTGCTCGAACGGCTGGGCTTCAAGGGTGAGGCGCAGTGGAAGGTGGTCGGCGACCTCTCCGGTGGTGAGCGGCGGCGGCTGCAACTGCTGCGGCTGCTCATGGACGACCCCAACGTGCTGCTGCTCGACGAGCCCACCAACGACCTCGACATCGAGACGCTCAACGAGCTCGAAGACCTGCTGGACGGCTGGCCCGGCACGCTGATCCTGGTGAGCCACGACCGCTACTTCCTGGAGCGGGTGACCGACCGCAGCGTGGCGCTGCTCGGCGACGGCAAGCTGTCGCTGCTGCCCGGTGGGGTGGACGAATACCTCGAACGACGCGCGGCGGGCACGGCCGTCACCGCGCGCCTGGGTGTCGCCGCCACGACCGGCGCCTCGCCGTCCGGCCGCATCGGCGCCATCACGGAGGCTGCCTCGGCACCTTCCGGGCCGGCGGTCTCCGGTGCCGGGTCCGGCCAGGCCAAGGACGGGCTCTCCGCCAAGGAGGAACGCGAGCTCCGTAAGGAACTCAACCGCCTGGAACGCCAGCTCGACAAGCTGGGCGACCAGGAGTCCCGCCTGCACGCCGCCATGGCGGACGCGGCCAGCGACTACGCCAGGCTCGGCTCGCTGGACGCGCAGCTGCGCGAGATCACGGCCCAGAAGGACGCGGTGGAGGCCGAGTGGCTTGAGGTGGCCGACCGCCTGGGCGACTGACTGTCCAGGGCAGGTCAGGGGCGGGGTGGGTCGGGTGGGGAGTCGAAGGGGGTGAGGAGGGTGCGGAGGAGTGCGGCGAGTGTGCGCTGGTCCTCGCCCTTCAACCCCGACAACAACTCCCGCTCCCTGCGCAGCAGATCGGCGAACGCGGCGTCCACCCGTCCCAGCCCCGTATCCGTCAGCGACACCAGCACCCCACGCCGATCCTCGGGATCGGGCCGCCGCCGTACGAGGCCGGCCGCGGCGAGGCGGTCGATGCGGTTCGTCATCGTGCCGGAGGTCACCAGGGTGGCACGCAGCAGGGCGCCGGGGCTGAGCTCGTAGGGTTTGCCGGCTCGGCGCAACGCCGTCAGCACGTCGAACTCCCACGGCTCCAGATCGTGTTCGGCGAACGCCGCCCGCCGCGCCCGGTCGAGATGCCGGGCGAGTCGTGACACTCTGGAGAGCACCTGGAGCGGCTCGACATCGAGGTCGGGGCGCTCGGCGCGCCAGGCCGCGACAAGGCGATCGACCTCGTCTCTAGCATCCTCCGTCATGACACAAGAGTGTACTGTCTTGACATCGAGATATCTCTCTCGATATCAATTATCTTCATGTCAAGAGATATCTGGGACCCGGTCACGTACGCCGTCTTCGCGGACGAGCGGTCGCGACCGTTCATCGAGCTGATCTCCAGAGTGGGGGCCGTCGAGCCCGATTATGTCGTGGACGCGGGCTGCGGAAGCGGAGAACTCACCGTTGAGCTGGCCGGACGCTGGCCGCGCGCGACGATCGAGGGCTTCGACTCGTCCCCGGCGATGATCACGAAGGCCCGCAGGCTGGAGTCGAACGTCAGGTTCGCGGTCGCGGACGTGACCACGTGGCGGCCCGACCGGCCCGTGGACGTGATCGTGTCCAACGCCGTGCTGCAGTGGGTGCCCGAGCACCGCTCCGTGCTGGAGCACTGGATGGAGGAGCTGGCTTCGGGCGGCTGGCTGGCGTTCCAGGTGCCGGGCAACTTCGACGCCCCCAGTCACGTCGCGATCCGCGAGCTGTGCGGCTCGCGTGCCTGGTCCGACAAGCTCGGCGACTACACCAGGGGCAAGCCCGTGGACGAGCCCATCGAATACCTCGACCTGCTCAACCAGGGCGGTTCGCAGGTGGACGCGTGGGAGACCACGTACGTGCACGTGCTGCAGGGCGAGGACCCGGTGCTCGGCTGGGTCTCCGGCACGGCCCTGCGTCCAATCCTGGACCGCCTCGACCCGGACGAACAGCGCCGTTTCAAGCGCGATCTGGCCAAGCCGCTCGCCGAGGCGTATCCGGCCAGCAGTTACGGCACGCCGTTCCCGTTCCGGAGGATCTTCGTGGTGGTGCAGAAGTGAGTGGTGGTAGAAGAAGGAGCGGATCTTGATTCGGGGGCTGCATCACGTTCAGCTCGCTGCCCCGCGCGGCAGTGAGCCGCTGCTGAGGGAGTTCTACGCGGGCGTGCTCGGCCTGCGCGAAGTGCCCAAGCCGCCCGAGCTGGCCGGACGCGGTGGCGCCTGGTTCCGGGGTGACGGGGTGGAGGTGCATCTCGGCGTCGAGGACGACTTCAGGCCGGCTCGCAAGGCTCATCCGGCCTTCGTGGTGGACGATCTCGACGTATATATCGCGAAATTTCCGGGGTCTGTCCCCGACGAGCTGGCCCCTGGCTGGCGCAGGATCTACGTCTCCGATCCGGTGGGCAACAGAATCGAACTCCTGCAACTGGTGTGATGTCCACCGCCCGGTGGCATCATTGTCCGAAATCGGACTTTTTGCGAGGTGCGGTGGGCATCGAGATCGAGGACAAGTTCGACGTCTCCCCGGAGTTCACGCTGCCGGACCTGAGCGGTCTGGGCGACGTCGCAGGCACGAAGAGTCACCAGCTCGTGGCTCTCTACTTCGACACCGCCGACCTGCGGCTGGCCGCCCGGGGCATCACGCTCAGGCGCAGGCGGGGCGGTGACGACGCGGGCTGGCACCTGAAGCTGCCCAAGGCCAAGGGCGTGCGCCAGGAGATCCACCACCCCCTCACCCGCAGCGCCAAGATCGTGCCCACCGAGCTGGCCGAGCTCGTCCGCGCCTACACCCGCGGCGCTGAGCTCAAACCGGTCGCCGAGCTCGACACCCGCAGGAACGTGACCGTCCTGCTCGACGGCGACACCAGGCTGGTGGAGGTCGCCGACGACCGGGTCAAGGGCACCGTGTACGGCGCGGAGACCACGATCGTCCGCTGGCGGGAGGTCGAGGCGGAGCTGCTCGAAGGCGGCACCGCGAAACTGCTGGCCAAGGTGGGCAAGCGCCTCAGGAAGGCCGGCGCCGTACCGTCACAGGCCACCAGCAAGCTCGCCAAACTCCTCGAACCCGCTCCGCTGCCCACCGCCCCCACCGAACCGGGCACGGCGGGCGAGGTCGTCGTCGCCTACCTGGCGTCGCAGGTGAACGCCCTGCTCTCGCAGGACCCGCGGGTGCGCAGGGCCGAGGACGACGCGGTGCACCAGATGCGCGTGGCGGCCCGCAGGCTGCGCAGCGCGCTCAAGGCGTTCAAGAAGGTCGTGACCGACACCGATCACGTCCAGGACGAGCTGCGATGGCTCGGCACAGTGCTCGGCGAGGCGCGTGACCTGGAGGTGATCAGGGCCAGGTTCGCCGGACTGCTCGACGGGCTGGCGCCCGAGCTGGTCACGGGCCCGATCAGGACCCGGCTCGGTACCGATCTGCACGAACGCGAGCAGGAGGCGTACGGCCGCATCGGGGAGGCGCTCAGCGGCGAGCGCTACTACCTGCTGCTCGACGCGCTCGATCAGCTCGTGTCGGCCCCGTCCCTGGGCAAGGCCGCGGCCAGGCCCGCGCAGGACGAGCTGCGCGCCATCGCCGTGGCCGGCTGGGAGCGGGTGACCAAGCGGTACGACCAAGCCCAGGCCATCGACGACCCCGAGCGCCGCGCCCTGGCCATGCACGACGTACGCAAGGCGGCCAAACGCGCTCGCTACACCGCAGAAGCGCTCAAGCCGAGCATCGGCGGCGGCATGGGCAGGCTCGCCAAGCTGGCCGAGGGCGTCCAGGAGATCCTGGGCCTGCACCAGGACGGCGTGGTCGCGCAGGAGACCCTGCTCCAGGAGGCGGAGCGCGCACGGCAGGCGGGCGAGGACACGTTCACGTACGGCCTGCTGATCGGCATCGAACGCGGCAAGGCGGAACGTGCCGATGCCGAGTTCCCCGAGGTGTGGGCCGAGACCGTGAAGGCGGTCGGCAAGCTGCTGTGAGGGATCCCGCGCCGGGCGGGACGCGGCTCAGCTCACGCCGGACTGCAGGTCCGGCTCAGGGCCGTCGTGGTCCGACGGCAGGTGATCGCTGGTGGGCGTTGGTCGCGTCCACCTCCCCGCGGACGATGATGAGTACGCCGCCCGACAGGGGCCGGGCTTCCAGAATGAGCCCCACCATGCAGACCTCCACCATTCGGCGGGCCGACACGCTGGCCGGTGGCCGGAAAGTCTCGGCCTGAGCGCTCGGCTGCCTTGAATGGTGAGACTTTCCGTTGCCATTTGTCAGCAGTCGGAATGGTTACAGTACCGCCACGATACGTTACTCATGGTTGTCGGTAAGTGACAGACGCAATTGCACCAGAGTGAGGCCGGGCCGCAGGTCGATACTCAGCTCGTCACACGCCTGCCGCATCACCCACAGCCGGGCATTGTGCGCGTCCGACCAGGAAGGCTGCTCGGGTATGGACTCTTCACGCGGCAGTCCGTGCTCGTCGATGACCTGCACGGTGAGGGAATGGTGATCCTGCCAGGCGTGCACACTGCCCCGCACGGCGCCTTTGTCGAGCACATGAAGCACCGCCTCGTGGACCGCGATCACCAGGTCGTCCACGCGACGTGCCCCCAGTCCGGCCTGCCGGCCGACGGCCCGCAGGCGGGCGCGCAACGTTTCCAGGTCACTGTTGATCGGCGCGTGGAGCAAGTGCTTACTCACGTACCCACCCGACCATCCATCGCCTGTGAACGCACCCGGCATGTGTTCGCCGGAGCCAGGTACGGCTACCCACTTCTGACAGGCTTTCACAAAACCGGAAATGAACGTTTCCTGTCAATCGCAGGCGCTTGGTCCGGCGGGGATTTGTGCACGGCTTCTCCAGGCCGGGAGGGTTCCTGCCGTCGTCATTACGGCTCGTCTCCATTCATGTCGCGTCTGAAACGGCGAAGACCGCAATAGAGGGCGAATCCGCTGCAAAATGCATCAGATCTCGTAGCGCCGCACCATCGCTCAGGTCTCGTAGCGTTCCACGCTGACGACCTGGCCGCCGGCCCGGTGCAGGACGGCGAACGCTCCCTTGCGCAGGTGCACGTCCTTGCCGCTCAGCGCCTCGATGAGGGCGGGCAGCACCTTGCCGTGGCTGCACACGGCCGCGGGCCCCGAGAGACGCCCGACCAGTTCCGGCGTCTTGTTCGGATCCTGGCTCTCCTCGCTGAGCAGCGGGTCGGTCCTGAGCGAGGCGCCGATCGCGGCCGCGTACGGCTCCAGCGTCTGCACGCTGCGCAGGCTGGGCGAGCTCAGCAGCGTCTCGGGGCGGTAGGCGGGCAGGGCCGTGGCCAGGGTCGCCGCCTGGGAACCGCCGTCGGCGTCGAGTGGACGCGCGGCGTCGTCGCCCTGCCACTCGCTCCTGGAACCGGCCGAGCCGTGCCGGACCAGGACGAGGGGCACGGTCTCCAGCGGCGCGGCCCGCAGCGCGCGCAGCAGCCCGGCGTCCCACTCGTACGTCAGCAGCTGCCTGGCCTCCTCGACCGGCAGCCAGCGCAGCTCGTCCACCTCCTCGCCCGGCTCGAAGCCGGCATGGAAGCCGCCGTCGAACCCGGCGTCAGCCCCGTCGTCAGTGGCGGCCCGCGCCACCCAGTAGTCGACCCGCTTGAGCCGTCCCATGGTCATGTAGTGGACCGGCGGCAGCGCGCGGCCGAGCAGGACGGTCAGGCCGGTCTCCTCGCGGACCTCGCGCAGAGCGGCGGCGATCTCGTGCTCGCCCGGCTTCAGCTTGCCCTTGGGGAGGGTCCAGTCGTCGTAGGCGGGCCGGTGGATGACGGCCACCTCGGGGCGGCTCTGCTCGCCCCGCCAGACCACGGCTCCGGCGGCCCGGAGCGGGTCGGTCATCATCACTCTCTCCCGGTGACGCGAGGCAGGTCAGTCGTCAACGGTCCTCCAGCGGCGGGTGCCGATGAGGTGACTCTGCAGGTCCTCGCCAGGATGACGGTTCCAGGTGCCGTCGGAGTTGAGCCACCACGCGTTGGTGTTCTCGGCCATGGCCAGGTCCATCAGCTCCATGAGGTACGCCTTGTGCTGCGGCGCCGTGACCTTGACCAGGGCTTCGACGCGGCGGTCGAGGTTGCGGCGCATCAGGTCGGCGCTGCCGATCCACACCTCGGGCCGGCGCCCGAGGCCGAACTCGTAGACGCGGGAGTGCTCCAGGAAGCGCCCCAGGATCGACCGTACGCGGATCGTCTCCGACAAATCGGGAATGCCCGGACGCAGGGTGCAGATGCCGCGTACCCACAGATCCACCGGAACGCCCGCCCTGGAGGCCCGGTAGAGGGCGTCGATGATCGGCTCGTCCACCAGCGAGTTCGTCTTGATCCTGATCCGCGCGGGACGCCCGGCCTGCTGGTGGGTGATCTCCCGCTCGATCCTGGCCAGCAGCCCGCCGCGCATGGAGTGGGGCGCGACCAGCAGGCGGCGGTAGGCGGAGTGGTGGGAGTAGCCGGTCAGGTGGATGAACAGGTCGGTGACGTCCTCGCCGACCAGCGGATCGGCGGTGAGCAGGCCGAAGTCCTCGTACTGGCGGGCGGTCTTGGGGTTGTAGTTGCCGGTGCCGATGTGGCAGTAGCGGCGCAGCTCGCCCGAGGGCTCCTGGCGTACGACGAGGGCGAGCTTGCAGTGGGTCTTGAGCCCGACCACGCCGTAGACGACGTGACAGCCGGCCCGCTCCAGCTTGCGCGCCCAGGTGATGTTGGCCCGCTCGTCGAAGCGGGCCTTGATCTCGACGACGACCACGACCTGCTTGCCGGCCTCGGCCGCGTCGACCAGGGCGTCCACGATGGGGGAGTCGCCGCTGGTGCGGTAGAGGGTGTGCTTGATCGCCAGGACCCGCGGGTCGGCCGCGGCGGCCTCGATGAAGTGCTGGACGCTGGTGGCGAACGAGTCGTACGGGTGGTGCAGCAGCACGTCGCGCTCGCGCAGGATCGAGAAGACGTCGTCCTCGGCGTTGATCACCTCGGCCGGCACGAACGGCCGGTAGCTCAGCTCGCCCCGGTCGAGGTCGGCGATGGCGTGCAGGCCCGACAGGTCGAGCGGCCCAGGCAGCCGGTAGATCTCGTGCGTGGCCAGCTCCAGCTCCTCGACCAGCGGCGCGAGCACCTCGGGGGTGATCGTGTCCTCGACCTCCAGGCGCACGGGCGGGCCGAAGCGCCGCTTCAGCAGCTCCTTCTCCAGGGCCTGCATGAGGTTCTCGGTGACGTCCTCGTCGACGTCGAGGTCCTCGTTCCTGGTGACGCGGAAGACGTGGTGCTGGAGGATCTCCATGCCCTTGAAGAGCTGTCCGAGATGAGCGGCGATGACGTCTTCGAGCGGGACGAAGCGGTCTTTGGACGCCGGGACGAACCGGGGGAGCTGCGAGGGAACCTTGACCCGGGCGAACACCGTGTGGCCGGTCGCCGGGTTGCGCACGAGGACGGCCAGATTCAGGCTGAGCCCGGAGATGTAGGGAAACGGGTGGGCGGGATCGACGGCCAGCGGCGTCAGCACGGGCCTGATCCGTTCCCTGAACAGTTTGCGCAGCTCGGTGCGCTCCTCGCGGCCGAGGTTGTCCCACCGGACGACCTCGATGCCCTCGGTGGCCAGCTCGGGGCAGATCTGCTGGTGGAAGGCCGCCGCGTGCCGCCTGGCCAGCCGGTCGGCGACGGTCGCGATCCTGATCAGCTCTTCGCGGGGCTTGAGCCCGCTCCTGGTCCGCAGCAGCAGGCCGGTCGCCATGCGCCGTTTCAGTCCGGCCACCCTGACCCGGAAGAACTCGTCCAGGTTGCTGGCGAAGATGGCGAGGAAGCGCACCCGTTCGAGGAGGGGAAGGGAGGGATCTTCGGCCAGGTCGAGGACGCGTTCGTTGAACTGGAGCCAGCTCTCCTCACGGTTGAGAAACCGCTCCTGTGGCAGGGGCAGGTCGTTGGCAGTTCCGACCGGTTCTGCGGACATATGGCGTATATTGCCCCAATTGGTTGAACAGAACGTTAACGTAGCCGCAACGGCTCAACCTGGAAGGTCGGCCCAGCTCAACCCCATCGTCACCCGGTACGCCCCGAGTGTTCAAGACTCACTCAGGATGATCTACCTGTTCGAGACGGGCGGCCCGTTCGGCCAGCCTGGCCTCCCGCTGGCGGATCTTCTCCTCCCGCTCGCGGGCCTTCTCGGCCTCCTTGAGCAGGCGCTCGCGTTCCTTCTCCGCCTCCTTCAGCAGCCGCTCGCGCTCCTTCAGCTCGCGCACCCTGGCCTTCTCTGCCTCCTTGAGCTCGCGCTGACGCTGCTTCTCGGCCTCCTTGAACTCCTTCTCCCTGGCCTTCTCGAACTCGCGCAGCTCCTTCTCCCCGCTCGTCCGCGGCTTGGGCGGCTGGCCCTGGCCACGGCTGCCCGTGACGGTGATCGACGGAGTGGGGTTGAGCCCGGTCAGGCCGTTCCAGGCCAGGTTGACCAGATGGGCGGCGACCTCCTCGCGGCCCGGCTTGCGCACGTCGAGCCACCACTGGCCGGTCAGCGCCACCATGCCGACCAGCATCTGGGCGTACATCGGGGCCAGCTTGGGGTCGTAGCCGCGGCCCGCGAACTCGTCGGCCAGCACGTCCTCCACCTGGCTGGCGATCTCGCTGATCAGGCTCGCGAACGTGCCCGTGCCCGAGGCCGCGTGGGAGTCGCGGACCAGGATGCGGAAGCCCTCGCTGCTCTCCTCGATGTAGTGGAGCAGGGCCAGCGCGGCCCGTTCCAGCTTGATCAGCGCGTGGGAGGCGGAGAGGGCTTCGGTGATCATGCCGAGCAGCTTCTGCATCTCGCGGTCGACGACGACGGCGTAGACGCCTTCCTTACCACCGAAATGTTCGTATACCACGGGTTTCGACACCTGCGCGGTAGCGGCGATCTCCTCGATAGAGGTCCCGTCGAACCCCTTCTCCGCGAAGAGCGTGCGGCTGATGCTGATCAGCTGCTCTCTTCGCTCTGCACCGGACATGCGCCTGCGGGATCGGGGTTCGGTCACGGTACCCATAATGACGGCCACGCTTCCGTGGCCGCTCATCGGATCTTGGGCAGGGTCAGGCAACGCGCTTCGCCGCCAGGCGCTCAGGCGTCGGCCAGCGCACGTCATATACCCAGCCCAGCTTCTCGAAGATCCTGATCAGGCCCGCGCTCAGGTCGATCTGACCCTTGAGCACGCCGTGCCTGGCGCAGGTCGGGTCGGAGTGGTGCAGGTTGTGCCACGACTCGCCGAAGGAGGGGATGGCCAGCCACCACACGTTGCGCGACTTGTCGCGGACCTGGAAGTTCTCCTCGCCGAAGACGTGGCAGATCGAGTTGATCGACCAGGTCACGTGGTGCAGCAGGCCGATGCGGATGAGCGAGCCCCAGAACAGCGCGGTCAGGCCGCCCTGCCAGGACCAGGTGAGCAGCAGGCCGAGCACGCCGGGCAGCAGGATCGAGGCGAGCGCCATGGCGCCGAACCACTTGTGCATCTTCAGCACGTCGTCGTCCCGGCACAGGTCGGGGGCGTACTTCTCCCTGTTGGTGCGCTCGCTCTCGAACAGCCAGCCCATGTGGGCGTAGAGCAGGCCCTTGGCCATGTTCTTGAAGCCAGGGCCGAAGCGCCACGGCGAGTGCGGGTCACCCTCCTTGTCGGAGAACTTGTGGTGCTTGCGGTGCGTGGCCACCCAGTCGAGCACGGACATCTCCAGCGACAGGGTGCCGGCGATGCCCAGCGCGATCTTCAGCGGCCGCTTGGCCTTGAACGAGCCGTGCGTGAAGTAGCGGTGCAGCCCCACCGTGACACCGAGTCCGGAGACCACGTAGAAGACGAACGCGATGGCGATGTCCGTCCAGCCGAGCCCCCATCCCCACGCGAACGGCACGGCCGCGGCGAGCGCGACGATGGGCAGCCCGACGACCAGTCCGAAGGTGATGAGCTCGGACTTGGACTTCGGCTCCGCTTCGAACTCCGGTTTCGGGGAAGAGGCTGAACGCTCGGCGATAACGGTCACTGGCGACCTCCAACGACGTGTATGTGGATGTATGTCCAGGCTACGCCACCGTAACCTACGCCAGCGTAAGTTAGGAAGACCTAAGTTGGGAATATCGGGAAGATGACGGCGCTTCCGGCAAGGTGCGTGGGGTTCGTGGCTTGCGCCGTTTCGGACGGTCTGTTATAAGGACGCCCGCTCCGAAACCCCTGTCAGCAGGGCGGATGCGCTACGTTGCGCGGGCGGGAGGCTATTACGGGCGCGCGCCAGGCCGCGGGGTCGGTATCGTAGGGGGTGTCGGACATCACGTGTTCGGCCCGTCCCGGATCGTCTAATCGGCAGGACAAGTGGTTTTGGTCCACTTTGTAGGGGTTCGAGTCCTCTTCCGGGAGCTCTGAGGTGTTCCCCCCGCGAAATCTCCGGGGTGGGGCCAGGTATCCTCACGGTGTCGGGAGGGTAGCGGTGCGGTAGACGTACCGCAGAGCCCTGATCCTTCCAGCCACAGGAGCCTCAGTCCGTGAGTGTGCCGCGCCCGGCAGCCGTGATCGTCCTCGCCGCGGGCGAGGGCACCCGGATGAAGAGCCAGACCCCGAAAGTCCTCCACGAGGTGTGCGGCCGAGCACTGGTCGACCACATGCTCTCCGCCGCCCGCGACCTCGACCCCGAGCGGCTCATCGTGGTCATCGGCCACGCCCTTGAGCAGGTCGGCGGCCATCTCGCCGCGAGCAGCCCCGACGCCCGCGCGGTCGTCCAGCGCGAGCAGCGCGGCACCGGCCACGCCGTCCGCACCGTGCTCGAAGAGGTCGGCACGATCTCCGGCACCGTCCTGGTCACCTACGGCGACGTGCCGCTCCTGCGCACCGAGACCCTGGCCGGGCTGCTCGAACGGCACGCCGCCGAGGGCAACGCGGTCACCGTGCTGACGGCCGAGGTGCCCGACCCGACCGGCTACGGGCGGATCATCCGCGACGACGCCGGCGCGGTCCTGGAGATCGTCGAGGAGAAGGACGCCGATCCGGAGCAGCGTGCCATCAGGGAGATGAACTCCGGCATCTACGCCTTCGACGGCCTGCTGCTCGCCGACGCCGTCAAGCGCGTGTCCACCGACAACGCCCAGGGCGAGGAATACCTGACCGACGTCCTCGCCATCCTGCGCCGCGACGGCCACCGGGTAGGCGCCTGCGTGGCCGCCGACTTCGTCGAGGTCGAGGGCGTCAACGACCGCGTGCAGCTGGCCGCCGTCCGCAAGGTGCTCAACCGGCGCCTGCTTGAGGCCCACATGCGGGCCGGGGTCACGATCGTCGACCCCGACTCCACCTGGATCGACGTCGGGGTCAAGATCGGCCCCGACGCGGTCGTCCACCCCGCCACCCAGCTCCACGGCGCCACGGTCATCGAGTCCGGCGCCGAGGTCGGCCCCGCGACCACGCTGACCGACACGTTCGTCGGGCAGGGCGCCGTGGTCCGCAACGCGGTCTGCGACCACGCCGAGATCGGCCCGGAGGCCAACGTCGGCCCCTACGCCTACCTGCGCCCCGGCACCGTGCTGGGTCACAGGTCCAAGGCCGGGACCTTCGTCGAGATGAAGAACACCAAGGTCGGCCAGCGCTCCAAGGTGCCGCACCTGTCCTATGCGGGAGACGCCACCATCGGCGACGACGTCAACATCGGCGCCTCCACCGTCTTCGTCAACTACGACGGGGTCGACAAGCACCACACCACCGTGCGCGACGGCGCGTTCGTCGGCTGCGACACCATGCTCGTCGCCCCGGTGACCGTCGGCGACGGCGCCTACACGGCGGCGGGCTCGACCATCACCGACGACGTCCCCCCGGGCGCCATCGGCGTGGCCCGCGCACGGCAGCGCAACATCGAGAAATGGGTCGTGCGCAGGCGCGCGGGCACGAAATCGGCCGCGGCCGCCGAGCGGGCGCTGGCCGGGCAAGATCAGGAGAAAGAGCAGTGACCAGCATCAAACAGCCCGGTGAGAAGAACCTCATGCTCTTCTCGGGCCGGGCACATCCGGAGCTGGCCGACGAGGTCGCCGAGCACGTCGGCGTCTCCCTCACCCCCACCAAACTCATCGACTTCGCCAACGGCGAGATCTACGCCCGCTATCTGGAGTCCGTACGCGGCTGCGACGCCTTCGTCATCCAGAGCCACACCGGGCCGATCAACAAGTGGATCATGGAACAACTCATCATGGTCGACGCGCTCAAGCGGGCCTCCGCCAAGCGCATCACCGTGGTCATGCCGTTCTTCGGCTACGCCCGCCAGGACAAGAAGGGCCGCGGCCGCGAGCCCATCACGGCCCGGCTGATGGCCGACCTGTTCAAGACCGCGGGCGCCGACCGGCTCATGTCGATCGACCTGCACACCTCCCAGATCCAGGGCTTCTTCGACGGCCCGGTCGACCACCTGTTCGCCATGCCGGTGCTGGAGAGCTACCTCAAGAACAAGCTCGACCTGGAGAACACCACCGTCGTCTCGCCCGACACCGGCCGGGTGCGCCTGTCGGAGCGCTGGGCCGACACGCTGGGCACGCCGCTGGCGTTCATCCACAAGCGGCGCGACCTCGACGTGGCCAACTCGGTCAAGGTCAGCGAGGTCGTCGGCAAGGTGCGCGGCCGCACCTGCGTCCTCATCGACGACATGATCGACACCGCCGGCACCATCTGCAAGGCCGCCGATGCCCTCTACGACCAGGGCGCCACCAACGTGATCGTGGCCGCCACCCACGCGGTCTTCTCCGACCCCGCCGTCGACCGGCTGAAGAACTCCCGGATCTCCGAGGTCATCGTCACCAACACGCTGCCGCTGGCCGAGAGCGCCAAGTTCGACAAGCTCACCGTGCTGTCCATCGCGCCGCTCATCGCCCGCGCGATCACCGAGGTGTTCCAGGACGGTTCGGTCACGAGCTTGTTCGAGGGCGACACGTGAGCCAGTAGACTGAACAGGTTGCGCTCGTAACGCCTCCCGCTAGGGCGGGTCAGGGAGAGCGCCGCACCAGCCGCCTACCGCATCCCTAGGAGATGTCGTGTCTGAAGTTCGCATCGCCGCCGAGCCGCGCACCACGTTCGGCAAGGGCGCCGCCCGCAAGATCCGCCGTGCCGACAAGGTGCCCGCCGTTCTCTACGGGCACGGCATCGACCCCAAGCACCTGACCCTGCCGGGCCACGAGGTGCTGCTCGCGCTGCGCACGCCCAACGTGCTGATCCGCCTCAAGGGTGAGGGCGTCGACGAGCTCGCGCTGCCCAAGGGCGTCCAGCGCGACCCGATCAAGGGCTTCGTCGAGCACGTCGACCTGCTCCTGGTCCGGAGCGGCGAGAAGGTCACGGTCGAGATCCCGGTCACCACGACCGGCGACGTCAACTCCGAGGGCCTGCTCGACCAGCAGCTCGTCTCCATCGGCGTGGAGGCCGAGGCCACCCACATCCCGACCGGCATCGAGGTCGACGTCGAGGGCCTCACGGTCGGCACCGTGGTCACCGCCGCCCAGCTCAAGCTGCCGCAGGGCAGCACGCTGACCGCCGACCCCGAGGCCGTGATTCTCCAGGTCATCAACAAGCCGATGGAGGCTCCCGCCGAGGGCGAGGAAGGCGGCGAAGTGGCCGCCGAGGGCGAGACCGCGCAGGCCGCCGACAGCGAGTAAGCGTCGGGTTCGATCGTGGACGGGGCGGCCGGATTCGAGCCGTCCCGTTCCGCTGTGAGGGGAGCGCATGGATCGCTGGTTGATCGCCGGACTGGGTAACCCAGGGCCCGAATACGCGGGCAACCGGCACAACGCCGGCTTCATGGTGCTGGACGAGCTGGCCGCCAGGGCCGGCGGGCGGATGAAGGCCCACAAGAGCAGGGCCGAGGTGTGCGAGACGAGCACCGCCGTTCTGGCCAAGCCCCTGACGTACATGAACCTGTCCGGCGGGCCCGTCAAGGCGCTCTGCGACTTCTACAAGATCGGCCCCGAGCGGCTGATCGTCGTCCACGACGAGCTCGACGTGCCCTACGGCGCGCTGCGGGCCAAGCCGGGCGGCGGCGACAACGGCCACAACGGCCTCAAGTCGATCACCAAGGTGCTCGGCACCCGCGACTACCTGCGTGTCCGCTTCGGCATCGGGCGCCCGCCCGGCCGCATGGACCCGGCCTCGTTCGTGCTCAGAGACTTCGCCACCATGGAGCGCAAGGACCTGCCCTTCCTGGTCGACCGGGCCGCCGACGTGGTGGAGTCGCTGATGACCCGCGGCCTGGAGGCCACACAGAACGACTTCCACCGGGCTGATCTGCACATATCCGGCCCTCCTCGCTGATCCCCGCATAGAGTCGTTCGCCGGATCGCGGCCTTACGCACGGCTACGATCGGTGACTGTCCGTTCAGGAGAGGTTGGTCACCTGGAGGCAGGCGTGCGCGGTGATGGGGTCATGGCCGTCGTCAGGACGGGTCATGAGCTCGGCTGGGGAGACCGGCCGCGCACGCTCTCCTGGGTCCGCTCCTACCGGCTGATGGCCGTGGCGGGAGACCTGTGCGGGGCGGCGATCGGGGCCGGGGCCGCCTTCACCGTCAGATTCGGCGGGATCACGCCTTACGTGCTGCCGTACCTGCTGGTCAGCATGGTGCTGCCGGGGGTGTGGTGCTGCGCGGTGGCGCTCAACCGGGCGTACGAGCCGCGCATGCTCGGCGTCGGCTCCGAGGAGTTCCGCCGGATCGTGCAGACCGGCGTGGCGCTGGTGGCCGGCACGGCCATCGGCTCCTACGTGACCAAGACCGACGTCGCCCGCGGCTACGTCGTGCTGGCCCTGCCCCTGGTCACGCTGTTCACCCTCGTCTTCAGGTACGCCCTGCGCCGCTCGCTGCACCGCCGCCGCGCCGCGGGCGCCTGCATGCGCAAGGTGGTCGCGGCCGGTCACGAGTCCTCGATCGAGGAGCTGATCCGGCTCTTCCGCCGCGAACGCCACCACGGCATGGACGTGGTCGCCGCCTGCCTGCCCGGCGGGCACGTGGGCCGGCGGGTGGCGGACGTCCCGGTCGCGGGCGACCTCACCGACGTGCCGATCGTGGTGGAGCAGTACGACGCCGACACCGTGGCCGTGCTGGCCTGCCCCGAGATGGACGGCCAGGCGCTGCGCCGGCTGGCCTGGCGGCTGGAGCGCACCCGCACCGAGCTGGTCGTCGCCCCGGCGCTGATGGACGTGGCCGGGCCGCGCACCATGATCAGGCCCATCGCCGGCATGCCGCTGCTGCACGTCGATCACCCCGAGCTGGCCGGGGTCAGGCAACTGGTGAAAAACGTCTTCGACCGGCTGGTGGCCGCCGCCCTGCTGGTGCTGCTGGCCCCGGCGCTGGCCGGGCTGGCCGCGGCCGTGCGCCTGACCAGCCCGGGGCCCGCGCTGTTCCGCCAGACTCGGGTGGGCAGGGACGGCCGGCTGTTCACGATCGTGAAGTTCCGCACGATGCGCCGCGGTTCTGAGCAGCAGAAGGTGACCCTGGTCAGCGACCGCGACGGGCTGCTGTTCAAGCTGCGCAACGACCCCCGGGTCACGCCGCTCGGCTCGCTGATGCGCCGCCACTCGCTCGACGAGCTGCCTCAGCTCCTCAACGTCGTACGCGGCCACATGTCGCTCGTGGGCCCCCGGCCGCCACTGCCGGAAGAGGTGGCGCGCTACGGTGACGACGTGCGCAGACGACTCCTCGTACGCCCTGGGCTGACCGGGCTGTGGCAGGTCAGTGGCAGATCTGACCTATCGTGGGAGGAATCCGTACGTCTGGACCTGCGTTACGTCGAGAACTGGTCCCTCACCTTGGACCTACAGATCCTGTGGAAGACTTGGTCGGCCGTCGCCCGCGGGCAAGGAGCATATTGATGACGATTCGCGACGACCACGCCCTCGCCGCCGATCTGGCGAACGAGGCGGGCGAGCGGCTGCTGCGGATCCGCGAGCGCATGGGCTACGGTGACGCGGCCGCGCTGCGGGCGGAGGGTGACCGGGCCTCCCACGTCTACCTCATGGAGTCCCTCGGCCGGCTGCGGCCCAGCGACAGCGTGCTGTCGGAGGAGGCCACGCGCGAGGAGCGGCTCGATCCGCGCCGGCTGAGCGCCGAGCGGGTCTGGATCGTCGATCCCCTGGACGGCACGCGCGAGTTCTCCGAGCGGCTGACCGAGGACGAAGAGGTGGGCCGGGCCGACTGGGCGGTCCACGTGGCGCTGTGGGAGCGGGGCAGGCTGGCCGCCGGCGCCGTGGCGCTGCCCGCCCAGGGCCGCACCCTGACCACCGCCGAGCCGCCGAAGCCGCCCGCCTTCGAGAAGGGCCGCTTCCGCATCGCGGTGAGCCGCACCAGGCCGCCCGAGTTCGTGCGCAAGCTGGCCTACCTCGTCGGGGCCGACCTCGTGCCCATCGGGTCGGCCGGCGCGAAGATCTCGGCCGTGCTCACCGGAGAGGTCGAGGCGTACGTACACGCCGGTGGCCAGTACGAGTGGGATTCGGCCGCGCCGGTCGCCGTCGCCCAGGTCGCCGGGGCTCACGCGAGCCGGATCGACGGCTCCGAGCTCACCTACAACCAAGCCGACCCATCACTACCGGATATCCTGGTTTCCCTACCGGAGCTGGCGACATCCCTGCTCGCCGGCATCCGGGACCTGCACCGCTGAACCGCCGGAGGAAAGCTCCCATGCTCCAGCGCGACTACACGACGTCGCAGCTCGACGTGCTCGAAGCAGAGGCCATCCACATCATGCGCGAAGTGGCGGCCGAGTTCGAGCGTCCGTGTCTGCTCTTCTCCGGAGGCAAGGACTCGATCGTGATGCTCCGCATCGCGGAGAAGGCCTTCTGGCCCGCGCCGATCCCGTTCCCGCTCATGCACGTCGACACCGGCCACAACTTCGACGAGGTCATCGAGTTCCGCGACCGCCGCTCGGCCGAGCTGGGCGCGCGGCTGATCGTGGCCAGCGTGCAGGACTCCATCGACCAGGGCCGGGTCGTGGAGGACACCGGGCGGCGCGCCTCGCGCAACCGCCTGCAGACCACCACGCTGCTCGACGCGATCGAGGAGCACGAGTTCGACGCGGTGTTCGGCGGCGCGCGGCGCGACGAGGAGAAGGCCAGGGCCAAGGAGCGGGTGTTCTCCTTCCGCGACGACTTCGGGCAGTGGGATCCGAAGAACCAGCGCCCCGAGCTGTGGAACCTCTACAACTCGCGCATCCGCAAGGGCGAGCACATCCGCGTCTTCCCGCTGTCCAACTGGACCGAGCTCGACGTCTGGGACTACATCAGGCGCGAGGGCATCGAGATCCCCTCCATCTACTTCGCCCACACCCGCAAGGTCTTCGAGCGCGACGGCATGCTGCTGCCCGACTCCGACGTCGTACAGCGCGGCGACGACGAGCCGCTGTTCGAGTCGGTGGTGCGCTACCGCACGGTGGGCGACATGACCTGCACGGGCGCCGTGCAGTCCTCGGCCGCCACGGTGGAGGAGATCATCGAGGAGATCGCGGCCACCCGGATCACCGAGCGCGGCGCCACCAGGGCCGACGACCGTGCCTCCGAGGCCGCCATGGAGGACCGGAAACGCGAGGGCTACTTCTGATGGAACCGTCCGTACCAGTCATTCAGACGGCGTCTACTTTCGAAGGTCACAGCTAATGGACATCCTTCGCTTTGCCACGGCGGGAAGCGTCGACGACGGCAAGTCCACCCTCATCGGACGGTTGCTCTTCGACTCCAAGGCGATCTTCGAGGACCAGCTCGAAGCCGTCGAACGCACCTCGCGCGACCGGGGCACCGAATACACCGACCTGTCGCTGCTGACCGACGGCCTGCGGGCCGAGCGGGAGCAGGGCATCACGATCGACGTGGCGTACCGCTATTTCGCGACGCCGCGCCGCAAGTTCATCATCGCCGACACGCCCGGCCACATCCAGTACACGAGGAACATGGTCACCGGCGCCTCCACGGCCGACCTGGCGATCATCCTCATCGACGCGCGCAAGGGCGTGCTGGAGCAGTCGCGCAGGCACGCGTTCCTGACCTCGCTGCTGCGCGTCCCGCACCTGGTGCTGGCCGTCAACAAGATGGACCTGGTCGGCTACTCGCGTGAGCGCTTCGAGGAGATCAGGGAGGAGTTCACGGCGTTCGCGTCCAAGCTGAACGTCACCGACCTGACCTTCATCCCGATCTCCGCGCTCAACGGCGACAACGTGGTCTCCCGTTCGGAGAACATGCCCTGGTACCTCGGCACCTCGCTGCTGCACCACCTGGAGAACGTGCACATCGCCTCCGACCGCAACCTGGTCGACGTGCGCTTCCCCGTCCAGTACGTGATCCGCCCGCAGCGGGCCACCGACCACGCCTTCCACGACTACCGCGGCTACGCGGGCCAGGTGGCCGGCGGCGTGCTCAAGCCCGGCGACGAGGTCGTCCACCTGCCCTCGGGCCTGACCACGCGGATCGCCTCCATCGACACCTTCGACGGGCCGGTGGAGGAGGCGTTCCCGCCCATGTCGGTGACGCTGCGCTTCGAGGACGACCTCGACATCTCGCGCGGCGACATGATCGCCAGGCCCAACAACCAGCCGCAGGTCGCGCAGGAGCTGCAGGCGATGGTCTGCTGGATGGCCGACGCGGTCAAGCTGACGCCGCGCTCGAAGCTGACGATCAAGCACACGACCCGTACAGCCCGCGCCATGGTGCGTGACCTGCACTACCGGCTCGACGTCAACACCCTGCACAGGGACGAGGAGGCGACCTCGCTCGGCCTCAACGAGATCGGGCGCGTGTCGCTGCGGGTCACCCAGCCGATGTTCGTGGACGACTATGCCCGTAACCGGCTGACCGGCGGTTTCATCCTCGTGGACGAGGCCACGAACGGCACCGTCGGCGCCGGCATGATCATGGACGCCAGCTAGGTAGATCTTTTGGGGTTTTCCATACCCGCCGATTACCCTGCGCGCTAAGGTCGTCGCGTTCGGTAGTCGACGACGCGAAGGCCCTGCCCCGTGACAGACAGCACGCACGCCCAGGTGATCTACCTGGGCGGCCTCGGACGCAGCGGCACCACGCTGCTGGAGCGGCTCCTCGGTGAGCTTCCCGGCGTGGTGGCGCTCGGCGAGGTGGTGCACCTGTGGGAGCGCGGGGTTCTCGCGGAAGAGCTCTGCGGGTGCGGTGCGTCCTTCCCTTCGTGTCCATTTTGGCGCTTCGTGGGGGAGCGCGCCTTTGGTGGCTGGACGCGAGGGTCGGCAGAACGGATCCTGAGACTGAGAACTAGGATCGACCGCACCCGCAGAATCCCCCGGATCGGCCATCCCGATCTGGCCGAGTACGTGCGGGCGTACCGGCAGCTCTACGACGCGACCGGCGCGCCGGTCGTCGTCGACTCCAGCAAGCACGCCTCGCTGGCCCGCTGCCTGATCGCCGGCGGCGTCGACCTGAAGATCGTGCACGTGGTGCGCGATCCCCGCGCGGTGGCCCACTCCTGGAGCAGGACCGTGCGGCGGCCCGAGGACGGGCGGCCGATGACCCGCTGGAGCCCGGCCCGCACCGCCGTCCACTGGACGGCGCAGAACGCCGCGCTCTCGCTCCTGCCCATGCGCAGGGCCCGCGTGACCAGGATCCGGTACGAGGACCTGGTCGCCGCGCCCGGCGACACCCTGCGGGCGCTGGCGTTCCAGCTCGGGCTGCCCGAGCCCGAGCTGCCCTTCCTGCACGGACGCACCGCCTGGCTCGGCCACTCCCACACGGTCTCGGGCAATCCGATGCGCTTTCACGTGGGGCAGATCGTGCTGTGCCGCGATGACATGTGGCGGGCGCGGCTGCCCGAGGCGGACCGGCGCGTGGTCAGCGCCCTGACGTGGCCGCTGCGGGCGCGTTACGGGTATCGGGGGGCGGCGTGACGCCCTCGGTGGGGGTGATCGTCCCGACCCGGGGCGACCGCCGGGGGCCGCTGCGCGAGGCCGTGGCCGCCGTGCTCGGCCAGGAGCATGCCGGGCGGCTCGACGTGGTCGTGGTGGCGGACGGCGTCAGCGCCCATGAGGTGACGGGGCAACTGGCCGGGCTGCCGGACGAGCGGTTGGCTGGGCGATCGGGCGGGGCGGAGCGGACGGTGCGCGTTCTGGGCAACACGCGCACCCCTGGACTTCCCGGTGCGCGTAACACCGGCATCGACGCCTGTGACACCGAGCTGATCGCCTTCTGCGACGACGATGACGTGTGGCTGCCCGGCAAGCTCACCGCCCAGATCCGCGCCCTGCGTGACGGCGGCGGCGAGTTCGCCAGCTGCGGCATCGAGGTGGAGCACCGCGGCCGTCGCGTGGCCCGTCTCGCCGGCGCCTCCGTGGTGACCGCGGCCGACCTGATCCGGTCGCGGATGGTGATGGTGCACTCATCGACCTTTCTGTTCCGGCGCGGCGAGCTCCGGCCCGACGAGAGCGCCCCCGCCGGACAGAACGAAGACTGGGACCTGGCGCTACGCGCCGCCAAGCGGCGGCCGCTCGTCCACATCGACCGGCCGCTTGTGCTCGTGCGCTGGGCCGGGTCCCACTACGCCGCCCGGTGGGCGGACCGCATCGCCGGGCTGGAGTGGATGCTCGCCCGGCATCCGGAACTGGCCGTGGACCCGTGCGGCGCGGCGCGGGTCTACGGTCAGCTGGCGTTCGGCCACGCCGCCCTCGGGCGACGGCGCGCGGCCGTCCGCTGGGCCGCCCGCGCCTTCGCCACCCGGCCCCGCGAGCCACGCGCCCCGATCGCGCTCGCGGTGGCGGCCGGGCTCGTCTCCGCGCCCACGGTGCTGTCGGCCCTGCACACCCGCGGACACGGCATTTGATCCCGCCCCAGGGCGACGAGCCGCAGGGGAGCGGTGAGGCGTCGCGGCGGCGGTCTGGCGACGGGCGGGTGGTCGTGGGTGGGGTGGGGGTGGATGCGTTGACGGAGGCGGAGGTCGTTGAGCGGGTGGCCGCGGATCTGGAGGTCGGCCGGGGCGGGCGGATTGTCACCCCGAATGTGGACATCTGCCGTGCTGTCGCCGCAGACCCCAAGCTCCAGCGGCTGGTGTGCTCGGCCGAGCTCGTCGTTCCCGACGGGATGCCGTTGGTGTGGGCCGCCAGGCTGCTCGGCACGCCCGTGCCGGAACGGGTCACGGGGGCCGATCTCATCTGGTCGCTGAGCGGGCTCGCCGCCCGCCGTGGCTGGCCCGTCTACCTGCTCGGCGGCCCGCCCGGTGTGGCCAGGAAGGCGGCCGGCGCGCTCAGGCGGCGTCACTCCGGGTTACGGGTGTGCGGGGTCGACGCGCCGCCCTACCGCTTCGACGCCACCCCCGAAGGGATCGACCGCGCCCGCCGCAAGGTGGTCGCCGCCCGGCCCAGGATCGTCTTCGTCGGCCTCGGCTTCCCTCGCCAGGACCGGCTCATCGCCTCCCTGCGGGAAGAGCTGCCGCAGGCGTGGTTCGTGGGCTGCGGGGCGGCCATCGCCTTCGCCGCGGGCACGGTGGCCAGGGCTCCTGAGTGGCTGCGGCGGGCCGGGCTGGAGTGGGCGTTCCGGCTTCTCACCGAGCCGGGGCGGCTGGCGCGCCGCTACCTGATCGACGACCTGCCGTTCGCGGCGGGCCTGCTCACCGGCTGCCTGACAGTCCGCCTCAGAAGCGGCCTCCGCGCACTGAGACACCCTCGCCATCTCCTCACGCCGAGCCGCCGCCGCCCGGAGCGACTCAGCTCGCCGTAGCAGGCTCAGGCCCCCGTCAGGGCGCGGATGCGGGTGGCCTGGTCCGGGGTGAGGCCGCGGGGGCCCTCCGACAGGGCACGGCGGGAATCCATCGGGCGGTAGGCCGTACGCGACAAACCGGACCAGGCGAAGCCGGAGCCCGCGCCCTCGCCCGCCTCGTGGCAGCAGGCCCTGGTGATGCGGCGTTCGGCGGCGGGGGTCCAGGGCAGCCCGGCGTACGCGTACAGGCGCCGGAAGGCGGGCACCGGGTCGGCGGCCAGCGACTCGTACGACGTGACCAGGATGCCCGGCGTGCGCTCCAGGATCGCCCTGGTCACCCGCCACAGCGCCGCCGCCTTGGCCAGCCGGTCCTGGGAGCCGACGAGCGAGCGCAGCTCCAGCAGCTCGGGATGGTCGCGGACGAGCAGCGGCTGTTCGAGCAGCTCGTGGAAGTACACCGTCCAGCCCAGTCGCTCCCAGCTGGCCACGAACGACACCGGATCCCGTACGAGGGCGATGACCCGGCAGCCGAGCCGGCGCGCGAACCAGCCCGCGCTCAGCACCGCGAACGGGTCGTCGAGCAGCGCCCTCCGCCCGGCCAGGCGGCCGAGGGTGAAGGCGGTGCCGTAGCGGAGCAGGCGCGCCAGATCGTACGGGGACCGGTTCGCACGCAACTCGGCCAGCCACCGGTACCGCAGGGCCGCCGTGTCGCGGAAGGCGGGCAGCCAGAGGTCGGAGTTGTCGTCGCAGATGTACTGGAACCGGTGCGTGACCTGGGCGGACAGCACCCCGGGGCAGCGGCCGGGAGGGTGCTGGGGGTTGAGCGGCTCGTTGACGTAGACCAGGTCGCCGCCGGCGGCGAGCATCTTGCCCGTCCAGCTCGTCCCGCTCCGCGGCAGGCCCGTCACCAGCACCGTCATGCCGCCGCCCAGCCGCGTACGCGCAGGGCCGCGAGGGTGTGGCGGCCGAAGGGGTGCAGCCCGTAGCGGCGGTGCAGTTGCCACAGGGGGAGCAGGTTCTTCACCAGCACGCCCCCCGACCAGCCGGCCACCGCTCCGAGCGCGCCGTGGGCCGGGACCAGCGCCAGGTCGAGCAGCACGGTGCAGCCGACGGCGGCCAGCAGGTTGAGCAGGCTCGTGCCGGTATGTCCGGCGGCGGTCAGGACGACGTCCACCATCCCGCACGCGGTGGCCACCATCATCGTCCCGGCCAGCACCAGTGCCACGGGCACGGCGGAGCCGTACGAGGGCCCGAACAGCCGCAGCACCCACGGCGCGAGCCCCGCGTAGGCCAGCCACACCGGCCAGGTGAGCAGCACCAGCCAGACGGTGGCCGCCTGGTACAGCTCCCCGGCCCGCTCCTGCTCGCCCGCGGCCAGCGCTCTGACCAGCCCGGTCTGCACCGCCTGTGCCAGCCCCTGGTTGGCCAGTTGCCCGACCACCTTGAACCGGGTCGCGGCCGTGTAGACGGCGGCCGGCGCGGGCCCGGCGAGCACGGCCACGATGACGATGTCCATCCGCTGAAACACCGCCTGGATGGCGCCGGCGGCCGAGCGCGGCGCGGTGTAGCGCCACAGGTCCCTCCCGGTCCCCGGCAGGTACGCCGTGCGCGGCGCCCGCCCCCGCAGCCCGGCCGCGGCCAGCACCAGCGCGGGCAGGTACGGAGCCCCCCACGCCACCGGCAGCCACGAGGCCGGCGTCCCGGCCACTGCCAGAGCGGCCACCAGCACGAGCTGGCAGGCCGGCACCAGCATCCCGTCCAGCAGCACGGTGGGCCGCAGCGACCCGAACCCCCGGGTGGCGGCCAGCAGCACGTCCACCACCACCATGACGGGCAGCAGCGCCGCCAGCGGCCCGATGCGCGGGTACAGCACGACCGCCGCCCCCGCCGCCACCAGCACGCAGGGCACGAGCGCCGCCCGCAGGTAGCCGGAGATGCCGCGATAGCCGTACGTCCTGGCCCGCGCGATGAAGTAGATGAGCCCGTTGCCCGCGTCCAGCTTGGCGACGCCCGCCACCATGAGCGCGAGCGCGGTCGCGGTGAAGAACCCGCCGGCCTCGGCCGCCGGATACGCCCTGGTCACCACCACCACGAGGACGAACTGGGCGAGCGCGCTGAAAGCGGCCCCGCTGACCCCGGCCAGCCCTCTGCGGAAGGTCACCGCCGCCACGAGGGCTCACCGCCCAGCCAGCGCGTCAGCCGCGCGTCGTACGGCGCGAAGTGCTCCCGCAGAGACCGGGCGAGCTCCTTCGGCACCCGGCGCGGCAGCGAGCGCCCGTTGTGCCGCTCGAACACGGGATAGCCCACGTGCGGCACCCGCAGGAACTCCAGCACCCGATCGTAGGCCGCCTCGGGATCGGTGAAGAAGCGGTGGCTGTCGAGCACGAGGATGCGCTGGTGGCCGATCAGCGGCTCCAGCCGGTCGAGCTGGTCGGCGTAGCGGCCCCTGGCCAGGTAGGCGTGGTGGCGGTGGGAGTGGTGCAGCGCGTACGGGGACTCCCTGAGCAGGTTGTCGGCCCCGGCCAGGCGCTCCGGCTCGAGCTCCAGAGCCCGCTCGAAGTGCGACTCCGTCTCGAAGCCCCTGGCCAGCTCGTGGGCGTGGGCGGAGCAGGCCCGTTCGACCGGGTCGCGGACCAGCACGATCAGCTTGACGCCGGGCAGGTCGGCGGCGATGCGCTCGCCGGCCAGCGGGTGGAACAGGTAGTAGGGAGAGGACTCGTAGGCGTGGGCGCGGCTGCCGTACCGGTGGCCGAGCAGGGCCGCGCTCATCCGCAGCGGGAAGTGCGACTGGTACCAGTTCAGGCCGTGCTCGTAGCCGACGTCGAAGTAGTGCACCCCCTTGCGCAGCACCGGCTTGAGCAGCAGCGGATGCTGGGCCAGGGCGCGGTAGAGCGACGTGGTGCCGCACCGCTGCGCGCCCGTGATCAGGAACGACGGCAGCAGGCGGGCCCCCGAGGTGAACCGGCCGGTTGCCAGCGACAACGACAGCACCGATCGCTTCATGGTCTTCACGTGAGCAGCTCCTCGTGGTCGACGGCCGGGTTGAGCCAGGACTCCGGCGGCCCGAGCGGGGTGTGGCCGTCGGCGGCGTGCCGGTCGGCCAGGGCGATGAGGTAGCGCATGGCGGTCTGCTTGGCCGCCGCGGCGGCCAGTCCGAGGGGCGCGAGCGTTCGTACGGAGCGGGCCACGCACGCGCGGGCCGCGACCGGCGGCGCCATCCTGCGCAGCGCCCGCTGGAAGAGGTGGTGCACGGCGTCGAACCCGTAGGGGACGCCGATCTCGTACCGCTCCCAGTCCCACACCAGCAGCCGGCCGTCGGGGGCGTTGCCGAGGTTCCACGGGGAGAAGTCGCCGTGCCAGGCCGGGCGCGGGCCGCCGGTGCCGGCGATCTCCTTGATCGCGTCCAGCAGCAGCCGCTCGGGGACCCGGCCGCGCCGCACCGGCAGCGGTGACAGGGCCAGCACCGACAGGCCGCGCCAGTCGCCGTGGTGCAGCACCGTGGGGACGGTGACGGTGTCGAGGGCCAGCCCGGCCAGCCGGCGCAGCGCCGCCGCCTCGGCCGTGACCAGCGCGCGGGCCCGCGCGGTGTCGCCGATCTTCACGAACGCCAGCCGCCGCCCGCCGGAGCGGGCCTCCAGGACGGGCTTGCGGTTGGCCCGCAGCGCGGGACGTACGTGAAGAACGGTCTCCACCGGCCGCTCGAACACCTCGCTCAGGTACGTGGTGATGGAGTCCTCGACCGGCACCGCGATCCGCGCCCCCATGTGCCACCAGCGGCGCGGCGCCAGCCTGCGCGGCACGCGGGCGTGCGGCAGCAGCGTGTACGCCCGCGCGGGACCGCCCCCCGGATACAGCAGCCGCACGGTCTCCTCCAGGTAGCCGAGACGGACGGCGGAGTCGTTCATGAGTTCCTCCACAGGAGGGCGAACGAGACGAGATACAGGCTGAGCGGCGTGACCAGGCCGTCGTAGACGAACATGTAGAGCAGCACCAGCCCCATCACGAGCACCCCGGCCAGCCCGACGGGGCTGCGGTCGCGCCAGTGGCGGCGGATCGCCCCCAGGAAGAACGCCACGTAGAGGGCCGCCCCCGTGAACCCCTGCGTGATGATCAGCAGCCAGAGTTGCCCGTCGCTGCCCAGCGGCGGATGCCCGCAGGTGTCGCACCAGCCGGTCTTGCCCGTGGTGATCGAGCGGTGGCTGCCCAGGGCGTTGCGGGTGTTGCCGTAGCCGATGACGGGCGAGTGACCGGCGGCGGCGAGGGTCGCGGAGATCGTGAAGGCGCGGATGTCGTTGGAGTGGGGCCGGTCCAGCCGCTGCGTGACCAGGCCCGCCAGCGGGCTGAGCGTGAACGCCAGCGCCGCCGCCACCACCGCGCCGCAGAGCGCGACCCTGGTCCGCCCTCCGACCCGGACGATCACGTACAGCACGGCCAGGCCGAGCCCGATCCACAGGCCGCGGTTGAGCGAGTACACGATCGGGATGGCGGCCAGGGCCAGCACGACCGCGACGAACACCCGGTGCCGCGTCCTGCCGTGCACCCACCAGCCGACCACGAACCAGACCAGCAGCACCGAGGCGTTGCTGCCCCAGGCGTTGGCCCACTCGTACGGCGCCTCCGGCCTGGGCATGGCGAAGCCGAGCACCTTCTGCGTCTGGGCGGCGGTGGGATGGATGAGGTTGCGCACGAACGAGTTGCCGCTGATCCACTCGGGCAGCACCAGCTCCAGCGGCGAGGTGAAGGAGAAGGCGGGGAGGAACACGCCGAGCAGCCCGCCCGCGACCGTGGTGACGAACAGCACGCCCAGCATGCGCACCAGGCGCAGCTGCGGCAGCTCCCGCTCGGTGAGGTTGCCCAGGTAGAGCACCATGATCAGGGCCGAGCAGTAGAGCCCCAGGCGCATGCCGTAGCCGATGATCCGGCCGGCGCCGAGCTCGCCGTACGTGCCCGGCGGCGTCTCGGCCAGCATCAGCGCGCTGATCAGGTAGCCGGCCAGCAGCAGCGCCCACAGCCCGAACCCCCGGGGCACCCTGATCGGGCGGCGCCGCCACAGCAGCACCGCCATGGGCCCGGCCAGCACGATCACCGACAGCCCGCCGAACCCGAGGGCCCACCAGATCGGGTAGCCCACCAGCAGCGCCGCGATGGGCCACGCGGCCGTCGTCACGTCGGATGACCCGGCCGCCGCGGGTGGTGGAGGGCCTGCATGGGGGTGGTCTCGGCCGCGGTGCCCGGCTCCAGCTCGCCGGTCGCGACGAGCTTGCCGAGCGGGGTGTGCGGGAGCGGCTCCAGCAGGGGTACGAACGACGGCACCGCGTCGGTGGCCGTCACCACGCCGATGACGGGAACGTCGTGCCGGGCGAGCCGGGTCACGGTGGCGGTGACCTCCCCGGCCCGCACCAGGCCGAGCCCCACCAGCAGCACGGCGGCGTCGGCCCTGGACAGGTCGCGTACGTCGGTGCCGTCGAGCACGACCAGCGGTGCGCTGATCGACAGCGGCTCGGCCAGGGCGGAGGCGTACAGGTCGGCGGGCAGTGCCTTGACCAGCAGCCGCTTGCCCGGGCAGGCGGAGACCACGGCGCCGGCCAGCTCGTGCAGCGTGCCGTGCTCGCGCGGGCCCGACAGGTCGCTGAGCACGGGCAGGCCGGTGAGGCGTTCGACGTCGGCGGCGGTCCGCAGCCGCGTGTCGAGGCGGTCGCGGGCGTAGGCGGCGGCCGAGCCGATCAGCAGCCCGGCCATCAGCCCGGTGCCGAGGTGCAGCGGCAGGCTGGGGGAGCTGGGCTCGGCGGGCGGGACGGCCTGGCTGATGACGGAGCCGGGGGTCACGGCGACGGTCCTGAGCGCGTCGTACTTGAGCGCCAGGTTGGCCGCCTGCCGGTTGAGCACGCCCTGGCGCTGCGCGGCGATGGCGTGCTCCGCGCCGCCCTTGGGCAGCGTGCCGAGCTGCTTGATCACCGTGTCGATGCCGGCGTTGACCTGCTTGAGCTTGCTCAGCACCGCTTCCTGCTGCTCGGCCATGGAGGTGAGCGCGCTCTCGCGCCGGTTGGCGAGGTAGGCCCGCGCGTAGGCCCTGGACCGCGCGGCCGCGGCGGTGGGGTCGGCGGCGGTCACCGAGATCCACAACACCGCCGAGTTGGGCGGCACGGAGACCTCGGCCGGTTCGAGCACGTCGGCGCCCAGCTCTCTGGCCGCCCTGGCCGCGACCACGGCCGACTGCGCGACCTGGGCCTCGGTGTCGAGGTTGAGCGCCTCGCGCTGGCGGCTGGTCACCTGGTTGGCCTGCTCCTGCGGGCCGACGGGCATGACCAGCACCTGCGTGGTGGCGGTGTAGGCGGGCGGGACGAAGCGCATGAGCGCGAGGCCTGCGGTGCCGCCGACGACCACGCAGCCCACCAGGAGCAGCCACCGCCTGCGCAGCAGCGACAGATGCTCGTCCAGGTCGGTGCCGGAGCTCATGAGCGCCCACTATAGGCGGGCCGGTAATTGGCCCGGCTGAATACTCAAGATTTTCTCCGGAAAGGCCATATAGAAGCCTCCCGATAAATGGAAATTTCGGGAAATTTGGAACGTCACCTCGCGGCTATGAACTGGAGAGACTTCCACACTGGCTGAAGTTCCAGGAATGACATGGCAAGGTTCAGGTGTGACAGGCGGGGGTCGTTCGACGAAGGGGTTGGAAGGCTTTGCAGCTACGGGGAATTTCGCGAAACGCAACATTCCGCGGCGTCATCCTGGCCGCGGTCGCGGCACTGACCGCCTGCTCCAGTGCCGAGGGCTCACGCGCGGTGCCGCCGGCCGGGGCGCCCGCGGTGAAGGAGGCGGGCTCGCCCGCCTGCACCGCCACCTCCAGGCTCATCCCGTCGTGCGGCGCATGGTGGGGGATGGCGCCCGAGGTGTTCACCGGTGCGCCGGTGGAGCAGGCGCTGCACGGGGCCGAGTCGCGCATGGGCGTGGCGGCCGACGTGGTGCACGTCTATCACCGGGGCGGCGAGTTGTTCCCCACCGGGGCCGAGGTGCGGCTGGCCCGCGATCCCGCCAGGCCGCGGCTGCTCATGATCAACTGGAAGCCGTCGCTCGACCGGACCTGGGCCGAGATCGCCGGCGGCGCGCTCGACGCCAGGATCGACCGGCTGGCCGCCCACCTGCGGCGCACCTTCCCCGAGCGGTTCTTCCTCACCCTGCACCACGAGCCCGAGAACGACGTCGATCCGTCGTCGGGGTCGGGCATGCAGGCCACCGACTACGCCGCCATGTTCCGCCACGTCGTGCTGCGGCTGCGGGCCGGGGGCGTGCGGAACGCCGTCGTCGTCATGACGTACATGGGGGCGCCCAACTGGGCGGCCGAGACCTGGTTCGAGGACCTCTACCCCGGTGACGACGTGGTCGACTGGGTGGCGATGGACCCCTACGCCGACGACCGCGTCCAGGACTTCGACGGGCTCGTGAACAAGACGCGCAAGGAATATCCGCAGTGGCCCGGCTTCTACCGGTGGATGCAGGCGCGCTTCCCCGGCAAACCGGTCATGGTGGCGGAGTGGGGGGTGTTCGAGCGGCCGCGCGACCGGGCGTTCAAGCGAAGATTCTTCGAGTCCGTACGCACCCAGATCCAGCGGTATCCGCAGATCAAGGCGCTGCTCTACTTCGACTCCCCGCAGGCCCCGCGCGGCGACACCAGCTTCGACTCCGACTCGGGGGCCGACAAGGCGTTTAGCGAGCTGGCTCGAGATCCGTACTTCCGCTCGACGCCCGTGCCGCGGCCCTGACCCGCAACCTCCAGCCGGTGACGGTCACGAGCGTCGCCGCCGCCAGCGCACCGACGGTGAGCGCGTCGCCCGCGCCGAGGAGCTTGAGCGCGGAGGCGAGCAGGACGATCGCCAGCAGGGCTCTGATCAGGCCGCCCGGCGCCCGCGAGGAGATCCTGGCGCCCAGGTAGACGCCCGGGATCGAGCCGATGAGCAGCGACACCGTGAGGTCCATCCGGAAGTCGCCGAACAGCAGGTGGCCGAGCGCGGCGGAGACGACCAGCGGCACGGCCTGCACCAGATCGGTGCCGACGAGCTGGTTGGCCTTGAGTGCCGGGTAGAGGACGAGCAGGGCCACGATGATCAGGGATCCCGAGCCCACGGAGGAGACGCCCACGACCACGCCGCCCACCATACCGACCAGTAGGGTCGGAATTGGGCGCACGACGATCTCCCGTGGGCTCGCCGCGCCGCCCTCCTGGCGGGACGCGAGCCAGGACTTGACCGCCATCCCCGCCACGGCCAGCAGCAGGGCGACGCCGAGGGCGTACTTGACCCCGTCGGTCACCGCGAACGCCCTGGCCAGGAAGACCCCGCAGAAGGCCGCCGGCACCGAGCCCGCGCACAACCAGCCGACCAGCCGCAGGTTGACCGTGCCCCGGCGCAGGTGCACGACGCCGCCGACCGGCTTCATCACGGCCGAGGCCACCAGGTCGCTGGAGACCGCGGCCAGCGGCGGGACGTTGAAGAACAGCATCATCATCGGGGTCATCAGGGCCCCGCCGCCCATCCCGGTCAGCCCGACCACGATCGCGACCAGGAACGAGCCCGCGATCAGGGCCCAGTCGATCAACGGACCCACCCTCCGCCCTTCAGGATGTCGAGCACCCGGGACACGGCCGCATCGATCGAGATGTGGGTGGTGTCGATCACCAGGTCGGCGTCGTCGGGCTCCTCGTAGGGGTCGGAGACGCCGGTGAACTCGGGGATGAGGCCGGCGCGGGCCTTGGCGTACAGGCCCTTGCGGTCGCGCCGCTCGCACTCCTCCAGCGGCGTGGCGACGTGCACGAGCAGGAAGTCGGCCCCGACCGACTCGACCATCTCGCGCACCTCCTCGCGGGTGGCCGCGTAGGGGGCGATCGGGGCGCAGATGGCCAGGCCGCCGTGGCGGGCGGTCTCGGCGGCGACGAAGCCGATGCGGCGGATGTTGAGGTCGCGGTCGGCCTTGGAGAAAGTCAGGCCCTTGGACAGCAGGTGGCGCACCACGTCGCCGTCGAGGTAGGTCACCGTGCGGGTGCCCAGTTCGAGCAGCGCGTCGCGCAGGCCGCGGGCGATCGTGGACTTGCCCGAGCCGGACAGGCCGGTGAAGAAGACCACCAGGCCGCGGCGGTGGGGCGGGCCGGGGATGTGCACGGGGTCGGGTCCTGCCAGGTGTTCGGTGGCGCCGTAGGCGGTGGCGACGTGTTCGCGCAGCTCCAGGTCGATCTCGGGCTCGTCGCGTGGCGCGAGGGGGACGGGGACCACGAGGGTGCCGGCGGGCAGGCGTTCCTGGGCGCGTAGCGCGGCGCGGACGAGGGCGGGGCCCGGCTCGCCGTACGCGAGGGGGAGCAGGAGGATCACCGCGTCGAGCTCTTTCGCGGTGTCGGCGATCTCGGAGAGGTCGTCGAGCGGGCCGCGCATGGTGACGGCGAGCGCGGGCCGCCCGCCGAGCTCCTCCCTGACCTGGGCAGGGGTACGCCGCAGGCGGGCGAACGGGCCGTGCTCAGGAGTGCCGAGCCCCTTGATCGGCCCGGAGGTGAGCCCGTCGGGCTCGTGGGCGGTGACGGTCAGCACGGCCAGCGGCAGGCCCTCGGGGTCGAGCAGGGTGACCTCGTCGCCGGGTGAGACGCTGGCGGGCAGGTGGAGGGTGACCGGCGCGGGCCAGCGGGTGCCGTCGGCGAGGGTGCCGCGCTCGTGGACGGTGTGCAGGTCGTCGTGGCCGAGGAACCCGGTCAGCGGCTCGAACGCGCCCGACAGCAACAGTTCGAGGTCGGCCAGCTCGCGCGGGTCGGGGGTCCACTCCACGGTTCCTACATCCCAACTATTCCGATTGAATTGGTAGGAAAAGAGCATACCGACTGATAACAGTGTGCCGCTAGATGAGCCTGGCGAAGTGGTGCTGGGGTTTCCTGATCACCATCGTGATCTCGTCGTGAGAGGCGGGGAAACGATTGTGGGTCAGGCGCGACATCAGCGCGACCGCGGCGGCGCCGAGCCGGCGCGAGCGGGCCGGGCCGCTGGTGGTGCGCTCGTCGTCGGTGATCATGAGGCCGCGGCTGAGGCAGAACGCGTGCAGGCCGTCGCTCGACGCCAGCGGCCCGTAGACCCTGGGCAACGGGCCCGGCGTGCCCGGTGGCACCAGGACCCGCCACAGCAGGCGGCGCAGCCACGAGGGCGTGATCCGGTCGAGCAGTCCGTAGGCCGACCCGCGGTCGCGTACGCGCACCAGCACCAGCCCGCCAGGCCGCAGCGCCAGCAGCAGCCGGTCGAACACCAGCTCCGCGTGCTTGACCCGCTCCAGCAGGAACGACAGCTGGATGACGTCGAAACCGCGCGGCGGCAGCGGCGCCGAGCGCAGGTCGCCGAGCGAATAGGCCACCAGGTCGGCCCGCTCGGCCACCACCCTCCTGATCGCCGGATGGTTCTCGTCGACCCCGGTCGCCCGCGTCTCGACGTGGTCGAGCACCAGGGGCTCACCGTGCGCGCAGCCGGCGACCAGCACGTCGAGCCGCCTGTCCGGCCGCCCCGCGCAGTGTTCGCGGACCCGCTCACCGAAGAGGTCGCCTCGCTGGGCGACCGATCGCACCTCAGACATGTGACCTACAGTAATCAATCAAGCCGGATCGGTAAGGCATTTCCCTGCTAGCGTCCTGCCCCGTGAACGATCCCCTCGACGAGCAGGTCTATGTCGGCAACGCCGGTGTGGACGGCGCGCTCGACCACGGCTGGCTGCTCGGTCACTTCAAGCCCCCCGGCGACCCCCGCCACAGTGACGACGTCGAGATCAAGTGGGGCGTGCACCCGCAGGGCGACGAGCGGGCGCAGTGGGTCGAGGGCGAGGCGCGCACGGCCCTGCTCGTCCTGATCAGCGGCCGCTTCCGGGTGGAGCTGCCGGGCCGCAGCGTGCTGCTGGCCGAGCCGGGCGACTACGTGGTCTGGGGCAAGGGCGTGGACCACTCCTGGCGGGCGGAGGAGCCGTCCACCGTGCTGACCGTGCGCTGGCCGTCCGTGCCTGGTTATCGGGTCGAGTGAGGTCGGGAGCGGCGAGTAGTCTGGAACGAGACCCCCGCGACCTGACACATCCGGGGGTAGTCGTGTTGCCGTCGTGGGGCTGTGGGCGTATCTGATGAGTCTTTCCGGACTACTTGACCTTGTTCGCGCCGACCCGAGACTGACCGCCGCTCTCGAAGAGGGCGGCGACGTCGCGCTGATCGCGCCGTCCGCGCTGCGGCCGTTCGGCGTGGCCGCGCTGGCCGGGCACGATCAGCGGACCGTTCTGGCCGTCACCGCGACCGGGCGCGAGGCGGAAGACCTCGCCGCCGCGCTGACCAGCCTCATCGAGCCCGGCTCCGTGGCGGTCTTCCCGGCCTGGGAGACGCTGCCGCACGAGCGGCTCTCGCCGCGCAGCGACACCGTCGGCCAGCGGCTGGCGGTGCTGCGCAGGCTGGCCCACCCGGTCAAGGGTGACACCGCCGCCGGGCCGCTCAGCGTGATCGTGGCGCCGGTCAGGGCGCTGCTGCAGCCGATCGTGAAGGGCCTCGGCGATCTGGAGCCGATCAGGCTGCGCGCCGGTGACGACGCCGACCTCGACGACGTCGTCGGCAACCTGGTCACCAACGGCTACCACCGCGTGGACATGGTGGAGAAGCGCGGTGAGGTGGCCGTGCGCGGCGGGCTGCTCGACGTGTTCCCGCCCACCGAGGAGCATCCGCTGCGACTGGAGTTCTGGGGCGACACGGTCGAGGAGATCCGCTGGTTCAAGGTGGCCGACCAGCGCTCCCTTGAGGCGGCGGAAGACGGCCTGTTCGCGCCGCCCTGCCGCGAGCTGCTGCTGAACGACGAGGTCAGGCAGCGGGCGCGCGAGCTGGCCGAGGAGCATCCGGCCCTGGCCGAGGTGCTCGACCAGCTCGCCGAGGGCACGCCGGTCGAGGGCATGGAGGCGTTCGCGCCCGTGCTGGCCGGCGAGATGGACCTGCTGCTCGACCACCTGCCGGTCAGGTCGGCCGTGTTCGTCTGCGACCCCGAGCGGATCAGAGGCCGGGCCGAGGAGCTCGTACGCACCTCGCAGGAGTTCCTCGAAGCCTCGTGGATCAACGCGGCGGCCGGCGGTGAGGCGCCCATCGACCTGGGCGCGGCCGCGTTCCGCTCGCTGGAGGAGATCCGCGACCACGCCGACGCGCTCGGGCAACCGTGGTGGACGATCGCGCCCTTCGGCAACGGGGTCGAGCTCGACGCCCACGACTCCGAGGCCTATCGGGGCGACACCGCCAAGGCGCTGGCCGACATCAAGGGCTGGCTGGCCGAGGACAAGGCCGTCGTGCTGCTCAGCGAGGGCCACGGCCCGGCCGAGCGCATGGTCGAGCTGCTCAAGGGCGTCGACGTCCCTGCCAGGCTGCACCAGTTCCTGGACAAGGCACCCGAGGCCAAGGTCGTGCACGTCTCGACCGGCCTGATCGAGCACGGCTTCATCACCCCCGGCCTGGCCGTGCTCACCCACCTCGACCTGGTCGGCCAGAAGGCCTCCACGAAGGACATGCGCCGGCTGCCCTCACGCCGCCGCAACATGGTGGACCCGCTGCAGCTCAAGGTCGGCGACCACGTGGTGCACGAGCAGCACGGCGTCGGCCGCTACATCGAGATGGTGCAGCGCACGGTGCAGGGCGCCACCCGCGAATACCTCGTCATCGAATACGCCAAGGGCGACCGGCTCTACGTGCCGACCGACCAGCTCGACGAGGTCACCCGCTACGTCGGCGGCGAGGCGCCCACGCTCAACCGCATGGGCGGCGCCGACTGGGCCAAGGCCAAGTCCCGCGCCAAGAAGGCGGTCAAGGAGATCGCCGGCGAGCTGATCAGGCTCTACTCCGCGCGCATGGCCTCGCCGGGACACGCGTTCGGCACGGACACGCCCTGGCAGCGCGAGATGGAGGACGCCTTCCCCTACGCCGAGACCGGCGACCAGCTCGAAGCCATCGACGAGGTCAAGCGCGACATGGAGCGCGGCGTCCCGATGGACCGGCTGATCTGCGGCGACGTCGGCTACGGCAAGACCGAGATCGCGGTGCGGGCGGCGTTCAAGGCGGTCCAGGACGGCAAGCAGGTCGCGGTGCTGGTGCCCACGACGCTGCTGGTGCAGCAGCACATGTCCACCTTCGCCGAGCGCTTCTCCAGCTTTCCCGTCGCGATCAGGGCGGTCTCCAGGTTCCAGACCGACGGCGAGGTCAAGGGCACGCTCGAAGGGCTGCGGTCGGGCGCGGTCGACGTCGTGATCGGCACCCACCGGCTGCTCAGCCCCGAGGTCAGGTTCAAGGATCTCGGCCTGATCATCATCGACGAGGAGCAGCGGTTCGGCGTCGAGCACAAGGAAGCCATGAAGCACCTGCGCACGCAGGTCGACGTCCTGGCCATGTCCGCCACGCCGATCCCGCGCACGCTGGAGATGGGCCTGACCGGCATCCGCGAGATGTCCACCATCCTCACGCCGCCCGAGGAGCGGCATCCGATCCTCACGTTCGTGGGGCCGTACGAGGAGAAGCAGATCGGCGCCGCGATCCGGCGCGAGCTGATGCGCGACGGGCAGATCTTCTTCGTGCACAACCGGGTCGCCTCGATCAACCGGGTGGCCGCGCGGCTGCGCGAGCTGGTGCCCGAGGCGCGCATCGCGGTGGCGCACGGGCAGATGAACGAGCACCAGCTCGAAAAGATCATGATCGGCTTCTGGGAACGCGAGTACGACCTGCTCGTCTCTACCACGATCGTCGAGTCCGGGCTCGACGTGCCCAACGCCAACACGCTGATCGTGGACCGGGCCGACAACTACGGCCTGTCGCAGCTGCACCAGTTGCGCGGGCGCGTCGGGCGGGGCAGGGAGCGCGGCTACGCCTACTTCCTCTACCCGCCGGAGAAGCCGCTGACCGAGACCGCCCACGAGCGGCTGGCCACGATCTCGCAGCACACCGAGATGGGCGCCGGCATGTACGTCGCCATGAAGGACCTGGAGATCCGCGGCGCGGGCAACGTGCTGGGCGCCGAGCAGTCGGGGTTCATCGCGGGCGTGGGCTTCGACCTGTACGTCCGGCTCATGGCCGAGGCCGTGCAGGAGCAGAAGGCCAAGCTGACCGGCGCCGAGGTCCAGGAGGAGCAGCACGACGTCAAGGTCGAGCTGCCGATCAACGCCCACATCCCGCACGACTACGTGACCTCCGAGCGGCTGCGGCTGGAGGCGTACAAGCGGATCGCGGCCATCGTCTCCATCGAGAACATCACCGAGGTGCGCGACGAGCTGACCGACCGCTACGGCAAGCCGCCGGTGGAGGTGGAGAACCTGCTGGAGGTGGCCAGGTTCAGGATCAAGGCGCGCGCGGCCGGGCTCACCGACGTCACGCTGCAGGGCCAGAACATCAAGTTCGGCCCCGCCAGGCTGCGCGAGTCGCAGCAGGTCCGGCTCGACCGGCTGTACAAGAAGGCGATATACAAGCAGGCGGCGGAGACGCTGCTGGTGCCCGTGCCCAAGACCAAGCCGCTGGGCGGGCAGCCGCTACGCGACCTCGACCTGCTCAAATGGTGCGGCGATCTGGTCGAGGCGATGTTCCTCGAGCCCGCCCGGGTAAGCTAGCGGCGGTTTTCGGGTCGGAAAGGGACGTACGTGAAGTCGATACGAGTGGCTGTGACCGCCGCGGCGGTGGTCGTAGGACTGACCGCCTGCTCCTCGCCCATGCACGCGGGCGCCGCGGCCGTGGTGGGAAACGAGCGCATCTCGACGAGCAAGCTGAGCGCTGACACGCAGGCCTACCTGGCCGCGCTGAAGCAGAACCAGCTCGACGAGAAGGCGCTGGGCGTGCCGGCCACCCAGGTCGTGCTGCAGCGCCTGGTCAACGTGAGCATCTCCAAGCAGCTCATGGCGCGCTACAACGTAGCGGTGAGCGAGACCGAGATCGACGCCGCGCTCAAGGACCCGGGCCAGTTCGAGTCGCCGCAGATCAACCTGCTGGCCAACGGCGTCTCGCCCAACGACGCCCGCGACTACGGCCGCATCATGGTCGGCCTGTCGAAGCTGCAGCAGCAGTTCGGCGGCGAGGCGGGCCGGCAGAAGCTGGGCCAGGAGTTCGCCTCCATCAAGACGGTCTTCAACCCCCGCTACGGCGCGCTCAACCCGCAGCGCTCGCAGGAGAACCCGGCGCTGTTCCTCGACACCGGCAGATTCGGCAAGCAGATCGAGCAGGCACAGCCGCAGCAGCAGCCGCAGGGCTGACCGTGCCGCTGATCGTCGTCACCACCTCGCCCAGGGTCGCGCCGGGCCTGCTGAGCCACCAGGCCTGGCAGGCCTTGCGCTCGGGCCCTGTGCTCACCGGCTCGGCCGCCCATCCGCAGCTGCCCTACCTGGCAGAGGCCGGGATCGAGGCCGAGGTCGTCGAGCCCGACCCGCCCGCGCTGGCGCGGCGCGCGGTCGCCGAGACCGTGGTGTGGCTGGCGCCGGTGTCGGAGCCCGAGGCCGAGGACTTCATGCGGGGCGTGGGACACGCGGCCATCGCGCTCGACGAACCGCCGGTGATCGAGGTCGTGCCGGGGTCGTACGACCTGCCGGGGGCGCGGGTGCTCGACCTGGTGGGCGTCATGGACCGGCTACGCACCGAGTGCCCGTGGGATCGTAAGCAGACGCACGAGACGCTGGTCCCGTACCTGCTCGAAGAGGCCTACGAGGTGCTGGAGACCATCGAGCAGGGCGACCACGCGGCGCTGCGCGAGGAGCTGGGCGACCTGCTGCTGCAGGTGGTCTTCCACGCGCGGGTGGCCGAGGGCTTCGACGTGGACGACGTGGCCGCCGGGATCGTCGAGAAGCTCGTCCGCCGCCATCCCCACGTCTTCGGCTCCGTGCGCGCCGAGAGCGCCGACGAGGTCAACGCCAACTGGGACGCCATCAAGGCGGCCGAGCGGGCCGCCAAGGGGCGCGAGTCGGTGCTCGAAGGGGTGCCGATGGGCCAGCCGGCGCTGTCGCTGGCCGCCCAGCTGCTGCGCAGGGCCGAGCGGGCGGGGGCGCCCGAGTCGCTTTCCTCCGCGGTCGGGCAAGGGGTCGCGCGCGAGCTGTTCGACCTGGTCCGGCGGGCCGCCGAGGCCGGGCTCGACGCGGAGGCCGAGCTGAGGTCCGCGGCGCGGGCCTACCGCGAACGGGTCCGCACGTGGGAGTCGGCGAGCGACTGAGCCGTGCGCGACGAGCGGCCAGAGGCGAGCGACTGAGCTCGCCGCGACGGGGCCGTCTGGAGACCGCGCGGGTGCACGCCCGAGCAGCCCTGGCGGGCGGACGTACCGATAGGCTCTGACGGCATATCACCTTTCGATTTAGGAGCGCATCCCGTGGCTACCATCGAGGTCGTATACGCCCGCGAGATCCTCGACTCCCGGGGCAACCCCACGGTCGAGGTCGAGGTCGTGCTCGACGACGGCAGCAGCGGCCGCGCGGCCGTCCCGAGCGGGGCGTCGACCGGCCAGTTCGAGGCGGTCGAGCTGCGTGACGGCGGCAAGCGTTACGGCGGCAAGGGCGTGGAGAAGGCCGTCCTCGCCGTGACCGACGAGATCTTCGAGGAGATCAACGGGGTCGAGGCCGAGGACCAGCGCATCATCGACCAGATCATGATCGACCTGGACCGCACGCCCAACAAGGCCAAGCTCGGCGCCAACGCCATCCTGGGCGTCTCCCTGGCCGTGGCCAAGGCCGCCGCCGACAGCGCCGACCTGCCGCTCTTCCGCTACGTCGGCGGGCCCAACGCGCACGTGCTGCCCGTGCCGATGATGAACATCCTCAACGGCGGCGCCCACGCCGACACCAACGTGGACATCCAGGAGTTCATGATCGCGCCGATCGGGGCGGAGTCGTTCCGCGAGGCCGTGCGCGTCGGCACCGAGGTCTACCACGCGCTCAAGGGCGTGCTGAAGGAGAAGGGCTACGCCACCGGCCTGGGCGACGAGGGCGGCTTCGCGCCCAACCTGCCCTCCAACCGCGACGCGCTCGACCTGATCCTCGTCGCGATCGAGCGGGCCGGCTACGTGCCGGGCGAGGACGTCGCGCTGGCGCTCGACGTGGCCGCCTCCGAGTTCCACAAGGACGGCGTCTACACGATCGACGGCAAGGGCCTGTCGGCGCAGGAGCTCATCGAGTTCTACGCCGACCTGGTCGCCAGCTACCCGCTGGTGTCGATCGAGGACCCGCTCGACGAGGAGGACTGGGCCGGCTGGAAGGCCATCACCGAGGCCCTCGGCGACAAGGTGCAGCTCGTCGGCGACGACCTGTTCGTGACCAACCCCGAGCGGCTCGAGCGCGGCATCAAGGAGGGCACCGCCAACGCCCTGCTGGTCAAGGTCAACCAGATCGGCACCCTGTCCGAGACCCTCGACGCCGTGGACCTGGCCCACCGCAGCGGCTACCGCTGCATGATGAGCCACCGCTCCGGCGAGACCGAGGACACGACGATCGCCGACCTCGCCGTCGCGGTCAACTGCGGCCAGATCAAGACCGGCGCCCCCGCCCGATCCGACCGGGTGGCGAAGTACAACCAGCTGCTGCGCATCGAGGAGCTGCTCGATGACGCCGCCCGTTACGCGGGTCGCGCGGCGTTCCCGCGTTTTCGGCGCTAGTTTCGAGTACGGCTCGCGGCGCCCCTGACCCGGCCGCGAGCCGCACTTGAGGGGGTGTGCAGCAACTTGGCGAAGAGACCGCAGCTGACCGGGCGGGCCGCGATCCTGGCCGTCGTGGTGTGCGCGATCGCGATGAGCCTGGCCTACCCGGTGCGCGAGTACATCAGCCTGCGCCGCAGCATCTCCGAGCTGCGGGCGGAGAAGGCCAGGGTCGAGGCGGAGAAGCAGGCCCTGCTGGCCCGAGACCGGCAGAGCGACGACCCCAACTGGATCAAGAAGACGGCCAAGGAACGGCTCCACTACTGCGGGCCGGGCGAGAAGTGCTACGTGGTGATGGAGCCCGACCAGAGCAGGCAGCAGGCGGCGGTGAAGCAGCCCGCGGTGGTGCCGCCGTGGTACGAGACGCTGTGGGAGTCGGTGGAGGCCGCCGACAAGGGCACGGGACGCAGGGCTGTGACGGCCGCTGAGCCATCCCAGGGGCCATCCCAGGGGCCGTCCGAGGGGTCGGCTCGGGGGTCCGACGAGACTCCCGCCAAGCAGCCCACGAAGCAGTCCACCGGGCAGCCCACGAAGCAGCCTTCGAAATCGCCGGCCGGGCAGCCTGCGAAGAAGCCGACGGAACAGCCGACGAAGCCGCCGACGAAACAACCGACTGGGCCGCCCACCGGGCCGGCCATCGGACAGCCCACCAAGCAGCCGGTCGGGTGAGCCCGCCGGAGCGACCCGGCGGGGGGGCCCCGCGGGGGGGGGCCGGGTAGAGGCCCCCCCGCGGGGCCCCCCCCCCCGCGGGCACCGCGGGGGGCAGAAGGGAGGGGGGTGGGGGGGGGGAAACGCGGGGGGCCCCCCGCGC